>NZ_JBDZDS010000001.1:0-884980 GCF_040045035.1 Mesorhizobium sp. KR1-2
ATGAGACCAAAACCACGAAGGAGAAAAGCAGGACCTTGACCACCACCACCGAACCGAAACATACCTGAAAGGCGGGTCAATTCTCGGCGGAAATCCCGGGTCAGTTCCTGGCGGAAATCAACACCCGGTGGTTCAAATTGAGCCCCCCGTCCGGTTCAATTTGAACCCCTCCTTCGTGCCCGGCATGAAAGTGAATCGTGTAGCTGTTCGATAGCTGGCGGCCGGTCCTATCGAACGTGTTCTGAGACTCGATCCATCCATTTTCGGCCAGCCACGAGAGCTTGCGTTTGACCGTTGCGCGAGAACAGGATGCCTCGACCATGATCTGCTCGATCGACGGGAAGCAGCGACCGGATTTGGAATTATAGGCGTTCGCCAGCGAGATCAGGACAAGCTTTGCGCCCTGATCCGGTATCGTCTGCTCCAGTGCCCATGCGACAGCTTGAATGCTCATCAGAACCTCGCCGCGTTTCTGACGGCCGAGCATGCGATGTCGACGAAGAGCTTGACCGTCTTCGTCGGGCCGTTGCGCTGCTTCGAAATGATGAATTCGAGCTCGTTTTGAACCTCGATCAGACGGCCGACGCGGTCGGCTTCCTTGTCGGGGTCTTTGCCCTTGGCCTTTTCGAGGTAGTAGGCTTCACGGAACAGGAACGCGACCATATCGGCGTCCTGCTCGATCGAGCCGGAATCGCGGAGGTCTGAAAGCTGCGGGCGCTTGTCGTCGCGTGTCTCGACCTGCCGCGAGAGCTGAGACAGGGCAATAACGCCAAAGCCGTACTCGCGGCCGAGCTCGCGCAGCCCCCACGAGATTTCGCTGATCTCGTTGACGCGGTTGCCGGCATATCGTCCGGACGCCCTCACCAATTGGAGATAGTCGACAATCAGGACACCGAACGCGATCTTCCTGGCGGCGGCCTGTTCCGCCATACGCTCGACCCTGACCCTGATATCGCTGAGGGTGAGTCCAGACTGTTCCTCGATCCAGAGCGGCAGGCCGTCCGCGTCTTGGTTTGCCTGGAGGATGGCAGATAGCTCCTCCTCCGTCACAGTGCCCTTGACGAGGTTGGTGTAAGGCACCTTGACGCCCCAATCGAATGCAACGTCGGTCAACCGGCGCACCGCAAGCTTCTTGGCGCCCATTTCGAGCGACAGAAACCCGACCCCGACACCCGATCCGGCAGTGCGAAGGGCTACCGACAAGGCAAATGCGGTCTTCCCCATGGAAGGCCTGGCCCCAACAATCACCATTTCGCCCGGATGAATGCCGCCTGTAGCGGCGTTGATATCCGTCAGCCCCCATGTGGACCCGGTAAGGCCGTTGCCGCGTGCCATTGCTGCCCGGACGTCCTCGACGGCTTCCGAAGTAGCGGTATCAAGGGTGTGGAGTGTCTTCCTGCGTGGTCCGGCACGAAGTTCTGCGGATATGTCGTCGAGGTCGGACGCGATCCCCTGGATAAGCGCTTTCGGGTCCGATGTCGCGTCGGTCGCGGCCTCATGCAGCTTAGTGCCGACTTCCGCCGCCTTCAGGCGCGCCCACTGCGCAATAACCGCTTTGCCCCCGCGCTCAAGGCCAGCGGGGCCGGTGAACACGGCAGAGGCGAGCGAGGCCATATAAGCCATCGGCGGTTGCCCTGCCTTCTCGTTGAACAGCATGGCGGTCTCGGCGGGCATGAGCCTGCTGACCACAGCCATGGTTGTCGTGCCGTATTGCTCATGCGCGGCATGGATGGCACGAAAAAGGATGCGGTGAACATCGGCAACGAAATGTTCTTCCCGGAGGAAGGACATCACCTTTCGGAAGTCGCCGCCGAACAGGAGAGTGCCAAGCACGTCCTGCTCGATCTCCTGGACAAAGGCGGTATCGGGGACCGGTTGACTGGGGATCACAGGCCATGCCTTCCAGTCTTCGACGATGGCCGATAGGTGTTTGCGGTGTACAGGTAGGAGAACGTCGCGAACGCCTTGCCTGCTGCGTGGGCATCGGCCTTGTCGCCGGTTTCCCAGGCCTTGTTGCGGAGTTCGCGCCATGCCAGGAATGCGCGCTCCTGCTCGGCGTTCATCTGATCGTCGATGTTGCTCATGATGGCTTTTCCTCGTGCACGTGCGCATGCTCATGCGTATGGGCGGGGTGCACGCGCGAGAGACGGGTGACCGCATCGTCGAGCGAACGGCCCGACACGACGCGACCGGTTTGCGGATCGCGAACCAGGACTGTTCCGTCAGTGGTGCGGATGTGGGGGAGGGAGGTCATGTCTACCGATGTAAGCAAGGACGCGTTCCGTTGTTTCCGGCCAACACCGCCGCCCAGCACGAAGCTCGGCAACGAACTTGCCATCCTTCAGGCAGTTGAGCCCTATCGCCGTGTCCGACATTCCGGTCACGGCTTTGAACTTTTCAATTCGAGCGAGAAGCTCCGTCGTGGTCATAGTCCGCCACCTCAAAAACGATCCGATAACTATGTGGGCTATTTCCCCCGTGACAGTCAAGTACAAAGTGGGCTATAACCCTCGGCATGGAAACAGATTGGGGAAAACGGCTGCGCGCGCGAATGGAGGCCAAGGGGCTGTCCATGCGGACGCTATCTATGGCGGCTGGGCTTGGTAACACCTTCGTTCGCGACATGCTGGAGCGCAGCCGCGTGCCGAGTATCGACAAGTTCGCCAAGATCGCGAAGGTCCTGGACACAACCGTTGCTGATCTGCTCGGAGAGCAGCCAGATGCGCAAAGGTTTGTGCCTTTGATGGGTTACGTCGGCGCCGGGCAGGCGGTTTATCCAATAGATGATGGCGGCGGGGAGATGGCTGAAGCCCCTCCAGAAGCCTCAGAGAGCACGGTTGCCGTAAGGATTAAAGGCGACTCGATGCTGCCGGCCTTCGAGGACGGGTGGCTGCTCTACTACTCGCGGCATCTGCCGCCGCACGAAATGATCAACCGTCGCTGCGTGGTGCAACTCGCAGACGGGCGGATTTTGGTGAAAACCATCCGGCGAGGTGCGGCGCAAGACGTCTGGACTTTGACGAGCACCAACGCTGCTGACATCGAAGACGTAGTCGTAGAGTGGGCTGCTCCTATCGACTGGATTAGGCCACGCTGATGTGGATGGGGGCAATAGCCCATTGACAGTGAGGGCAATAGCCCACTAGGCTGGCTTCATTAAATCGATGGAGCCGATGTGGATCACGCCTCAAGCCGACAACCGCACATGCTGAAAATAGCCGAGGCGAAACACCTTGGCCCCGTTTTGCAGAGGCGCGATGCTGCATCGGCAATACCCCAGAGAGCTGCAAGAACAGGCCGCTATCGGATCGGCCTCTGTCGCCGAGGGAACTCGGGTCGATCGACGATGGCGCTCCCACCTTCACTTTTGGCGGTCTGTCGGAAATTTGGGGCGTCTTCGACCAGGTCATATTCGCGAGCCCATGGCTTGATCTCGTCAGTCGGAGAGATGACGACGGCGTCGATTGCGCGAACTTCACCCTGCGAATTTTCCGCGATCCTCGCTAAATTGCCCATGACGCTCTGCCAAGATACCGGATGGCCGTCAGCATCTAGAACGACGTACAGCATTTTCCTTTCAGTCTCTTGCTGGCGGCGATGGAAGCTCGCCTCAGCACGTTCAATGCCCAGGCTCTCGTCTAGGCGGTTCACAATCTCCCCGTTCATTGAGCGAGAACTTTCGTTTGCGCTTTTGATCAAGGCGTCACGCAGTCTGGCTGGCAGCCGTAACGTGATCCTGACTTCGTCGTCGAGACGGTCTTCTGCCATTGCGGGCTCCTACTATCCACAACACCATAGCACTATTCTGGTGTCAGTGTCTTGACACTATTTTGGTGTGACACTAAAACGGTGTCAACATAGTTAAAAAGAGGTAGCGAATGAGCACGTGCACAACTTCCTTACGCCTTCCGGATGATGCGAAGGCCTTCATCGAAGCGCAGGCGGCCAGAAACGGCAGCTCGCAGAACAGCGAAATCGTCCGGTGCATTCGTGATCGGATGGAGAAAATGTCCCAAGTTCGCAGGATAGTGGAATCCGTTTCCGACGCGACTGAGGTACAAGAGGGAATGGCGACGACGGGGTCTGAGTTTGGCGACCTAACCCCGTCGAAGCCGGAAAACAGCAGCAATCTGGAGAAAGCTGATGCAGAGCGTACATAGCACCACTTCGGTGCAAATTCCACCGGCACAAACGGTGAATACCCCGATCACAATGTCCAGCCGCGAGATTGCGGGGCTGACCGGCAAGCGGCATCCCGATGTCAAAAGGGATATCGAGCGCATGCTTTCCGAGCTTCAGGAAGATGTGAGCAAGTTTGCTCATATCTATTTCGACAGCATGAACCGGGGGCAAACCGAGTTCCGGCTTGACCGAGAACTGACGGAAACACTGCTTCTTGGCTACAGCGCACCACTGCGCCGCAAGGTGCTTATTCGCCTGCGCGAATTAGAAGGGATTGTTGCGGGAAGCTCTTTGGCGATACCCAACTTCTCCGATCCCGTAGCTGCCGCTCGCGCATGGGCTGATCAGGTCGAAGCAAGACGGCTTGCCGAACAAACGAAAGCCGAAATCGGATCGCGCCGCGAGGCGACGGCTATGAATACCGCGAGCCAGGCGGTCAAAAAGGCCGGCCGGTTGCAGATCGAACTCGACCGCTCTCGCCAATACGCGACCGTCAAGCGTATGGAGATGCTCTACCACGGACAACAGTTTTCTTGGCGCTTGCTCAAAAGTACGTCGACCGAAATGGGCATCGCCTCCATCGACGTTTTCGATGCCAACTACGGCACGGTGAAAGCCTACCATGCCGATGTGTGGCGGGAGGCATACGCGCTAGACATTCCTGCCGCAGACGGGGAAGTCGCCTAGTCGAACCTGAAGCGGCTCCTGGGCCGCGCTTCCACAATCCATTTTCGGGAGATTTCCCACCATGCATACGAACGACGCCACGCGGGCGCACGCCGAAGCTATGCCCGCAACCACACCGATCCAGTCGCTTTTTCGCGAATGGGAGGTGAAGAACCGCCACGCCAGTAAGGGCGGCTTCACCAGCGACGAAATCGCAGCCCTGTGCGACGAGCTCGACGCCGACGCCGACAGGTTTCTTGGGCAGGACTCGACATGCCCCCTCGACTGGGTCGCGAAGATACTTGCGGCGAGCGACAACCTGACCATCTCTGTTCGCGACGAATGGGTAGACAGCATCCGCGAGGAGGGGATTGCCTTCGTTCAAGGTGCGCCGGAAGCCGGACCGATCTTCGATCCCTCTAAGCTGAACATGGAAGGCCTTTTTGACCTGCATGATGCCCTCAAAACGATATTCGAGGTATTCACCGCGCTAATTTGCCAGCCAAGGTTCGTATCGGATGGCAACGTCTTTTCTCCAGCAGGGGAGATGCTGGAGAAGCTCCGCAATTCGGTCGCTGGTCTTCTGGAAGCCATCGACAATGAGGCCAGTGGTCGACCAGTAAAGGCACCGAACGACGCGGCGCAGAAATTCTTCTTCCTGGCGAACCGCATGGTCGATGGGCTGACCGATCCTGCCTACGCCATGGAGGAGCTTACCAAGAGCGTGGCGTCGCTGGGGGAGGTGCGGTCATGATGATGAAGGTCACCATCCCTGCCCAGACAATCGGCGCCGAAGACCTCTTCGACCGCGGCATCGACAAAATTCGCACCGTCATGTGTGCCATGTTCGGTGGCGAAGTTGCCGGCGACGACCTCGACAGCCTCGCCGGGGTCCTCGAACAGGCCCTGAAGGATCTCGAATACGTCAGGCCGGCGGTACAGGAGGCGAACCGATGAGCCGTTTCGTTCCCCAACGCGATATGTCCTCCGACGAGATTATCAGCTGCGCCTATGAAGCATCGGCCATCACGCGACTATGCGAGGCGGCGGCTTGGTCCATCCAGAACGGCGAACCGCCAACAGATCTTGCCGACGCTATCGGCGCCGGCATGCGTCTCGCTCGCGATCTGATCGACGTGATGCACGATGCGTTGGTCAGTCATGAAGGCCTTGCCAGCAAGGAGGTGTCGCAATGATCGCCGCTCCGGCAAAGAAGATCGACGCCATTGACCAGATCGACCAAGTCATTGACGAGCTCGTGACGATCTGGCTGGCCCTGGGCAACTCGACCGACATGGCGGATGACTACGTCATTACGGTTCGCGAGGCGCTGAACGGCACCACCAACCGACTCCGCGACGCCATGGGCACGCTGATAGACAAGGGAGGCGTGTCGTGATCAGTGTCATCCCCACCGACCCGCTCGACCTTATCGTCGAGGGCGACATGTGCGTCCGCGATCTGAGAACCCGCGAGGAATGCGACGCGGAAGTCCTCAAACTCGAAATGGAAATTGAGAGCATCATTGCTCAGATAGCCGAGTCCGAGACTGACCCGGCCCGCCGTGGGCCAGGATGGCGCACCAGAGCACAAAGCGCCATTCGCTGGAAGAAGCGCGTCCGGTCGGCGATCAAGAATCACGCGGCAACGCTACGCCCCGCCCGGCACAAGCCGGACGTCAAACAGCAGGACGACAAACAGCGGGTCATCCTCGACACCGTCCGTCTTGAACTTGGCGAAGACGAGTTCGCCCGGCTGGTCGCAGTGGCCAAGTCGCGGCATCCGCATTTGTTCGCTGGAGGCGCCGCATGCTGAAGCAGCTTCGACCCGTCGAGCTCGTCATTCTCACTTCGATCCTAGGCGTCGGTATTGCCGGCGTCTGGCTCGGCTTTGGATGGAGGGCAGTGCTGTGAATGATGCGTCCGAAAAGCACGCATACACGGTGAATGAGTTCTGCCAGGCGTTCGGCGTGAGCCGGACCCATTTCTACGAGCAGACAAAGGCCGGGCTATTGAAGGTACGAAAAGCCGGCCGTAGGACCCTTGTCCGGGCCGAAGATGCTAAGGAATGGCTCGATAACCTGCCGGAGGGCTGCCAGTAATCTGGCGGCTCTCAAACCAATTGCATCACAAAGGCCTTGTGGGGAAGGTTGTGGGGAAAGCTGGACGGAAAAGTCAAAAAATGAAGGAAAAACAAGTCGGTAGCTTGTGTTTCTGGCGGAGAGAGGGGGATTCGAACCCCCGATACGGTTCCCCGTATACACACTTTCCAGGCGTGCGCCTTAAACCACTCGGCCACCTCTCCGCGGGCGCAGGCATCGTCGAACGACGCATGCGCCGGGCTCATCTAGTCGATCCTGCGGCGAATGCCAAGCCTGCCGGATCACTGTTTTTTGGTTGGCGCAAAAAATTGTGCCCAGCCTCGGCGGCCAGCGTGGATCAGACGAATTTGATATAGGACGATTGCGAAGCACTGCAACGCACCATATCTCTCTTGACGAAACGCAGCCCAGAGGACTTGACCTTGCGCTTCCTGTTCAGGCTTGCCGCAACGATCTCGCTGGCCGTCGCCGTCATCATGGCGGTGCTGGATGCGACGCGCACCGTTGCTGCCTCGCATCTGGTGCTCACGCCGCTGCGCGCGAGCTGGGGCGCGGTGTCGCCCCACACGCTGGAGAGCTTCCAGCACTTCATGCAGACGAAGATCAACCCGCTGGCCTGGGACCCGGTCGCGGTCACCGTCCTGAACCTGCCCGGCTTCGCCGTGTTCGGCGTGCTCGCCTTCCTGCTCTACGCGATAGGCCACAAGCCGCGGCGGCGCGGGCGGGACTTTGCGGTCGAGCCCTGAGGCCGGGTGGGAAGCTGACGGTCTGGGGCCCAAAAATCCCGAGAAAGGGACAATGCCATGTTTTTCCTGAGCGACATGCTGAACAAGAAACTCAAGCTGCCGAAGCCGGAGGAGGCCTTGCCCGGCCGCGACCGGCCGATCCCCACCGCGGCGAAGCATTTCGTCTCCAAGCACCCGCTGAAAGGGCCCTATCCGGAGGGGCTTGAGAAGGCGATGTTCGGCATGGGCTGCTTCTGGGGGGCGGAACGCCTGTTCTGGCAGATGGACGGTGTGTGGGTGACCGCGGTGGGCTATGCCGGCGGCGTCACGCCCAACCCGACCTATCAGGAGACCTGCACCGGGCTCACCGGCCATGCCGAGGTGGTGCTGGTGGTGTTCGACCCCAAGGTGGTTTCCTATGCCGATCTGCTGAAGACGTTCTGGGAAAGCCACGATCCCACCCAGGGCATGCGCCAGGGCAACGACGTCGGCACCACCTATCGCTCGGCGATCTACACTTTTGGTGATGAGCAGTACCAGGAGGCCATTGCCTCGCGCGATGCCTATGAGGCGTCGCTGCGCGGGGCAGGCCGCGACAAGATCACAACCGAGATCAAGCCAGCGCCCGAATTCTACTTTGCCGAGGAAGACCACCAGCAGTATCTGGCCAAGAACCCGAACGGCTATTGCGGGCTGCAGGGCACGGGCGTTGCCTGCCCGATCCCGCAGAGAGTTTCGACCGGCGCCTGATTGCGCAGGCGCCGGCGGGGGAGGGGGACAAGATTCCATTTCCTACGCTCCGCGGGCAGGGCGATGAGCGAATGCCGTGGCGGCTTCCGTTGCCGCAACGGCATTCCGGCCGTTCAAGATTCCGCGTGAATTTTATTTTTTGCCGTGCAAGAGTGGCGCGCATGTGGGAGGGGCACCTCCTGCGAAGCGCCGTGGAGCGCCCGCAGGGCGAGGAACGTACGCGGCGCACCAACGCAAAACAGGGTGTGGATCACATGAAGCGTATCGTTCTTGGCCTTCTGGCCGCAACCGCACTGGCCTTCCCGGCTTTCGCCGAGGACGTCAAGCCGGCGATCATCTACGATCTCGGCGGCAAGTTCGACAAATCCTTCAACGAGGCTGCCTTCCATGGCGCCGAGAAGTTCAAGGAAGAAACCGGCATCGCCTACCGCGACTTCGAAATCCAGAACGACGCCCAGCGCGAGCAGGCGCTGCGCAAGTTCGCCGAGGGCGGCAACAACCCGATCGTGATGGCCGGCTTCTCCTGGGCCGCTACGCTCGAGAAGGTTGCGCCGGAGTTCCCGGACACCAAGTTCGCCATCATCGACATGGTGGTCGACAAGCCCAATGTCCGCTCCGTCATCTTCAAGGACAATGAAGGCTCCTACATCGTCGGCATGCTGGCGGCCATGGCCTCCAAGACCAAGAAGGTCGGCTTCATCGGCGGCATGGACATCCCGCTGATCCGCAAGTTCGGCTGCGGCTATGTCGGCGGCGCCAAGGCTGCCGGCGCGACCGAGGTGTTCTACAACATGACCGGCGACACCCCGGCGGCCTGGAACGACCCGACGAAGGGCGGCGAAATCGCCAAGTCGCAGATCTCGCAGGGCGCCGACGTGGTCTACCATGCTGCCGGCGGCACCGGCGTGGGCGTTCTCCAGGCGGCCGCAGATGCGGGCAAGCTCGGCATTGGCGTCGATTCCAACCAGAACGGGCTGCAGCCGGGCAAGGTGCTGACGTCGATGCTCAAGCGCGTCGACGTGGCCGTCTACAACGCCTTCATGGACACCAAGAACGACAAGTTCACGCCGGGCTTCAACGATCTAGGCCTGAAGGAAGGCGGCGTCGACTACGCCATGGACGAGAACAACAAGGACCTGGTGACCGACGAGATGAAGGCGGCGGTGGAACAGGCCAAGGCCGACATCGCCTCGGGCAAGATCGAAGTCCACGACTACATGTCGGACAACGCCTGCCCCTATTGATCTTTAGGGACATGAACATGAACCGCCGGCGCAAGCCGGCGGTTTTTCTTTGACCCTTTTCAGGCGCCGCGCCCGCCCTGGCGCGAGGACGCCTCAATCCGATTTCGAGCCGCTGCGGCGTGGGGAGGACACCGATGAACGACAGCAAGACACGCCTCGCCGCCATCGCCGCGCTGCTGCTGGCCGGCGTGTTCGCCGGCACCCAGCTCGGCAAGATTGCGCCGCTGGTCGAATGGTACAGAAGCGAAGCCGGCTTCTCGCTGGTGCTGATCGGCTGGCTGACCTCGATGATCAGCATCTTCGTGGCGCTGGTGGCGCTGCCGACCGGCTGGGCCATCGAGCGCGCCGGAATGCGCCGCTCCTTCGTCGCCTCGGCCGTGGTGATGACGGTTGGCGGCCTGGCGCTCGCCTTCCTCAGCGACCCGGCGGCCATCCTCGCTGCGCGCCTGGTCGAAGGCATCGGCTATCTGGTGCTGGTGATCGTCATCCCGGCGCTGCTCAATACCATCGCGCCGCCTGCCTGGCGGGCGCCGGCGCTGGCGATCTGGGGCGGTTTTGTCCCCGTCGGCTTCGCGGTGGCGGACTTTCTGGCGCGCGGCATGCTGCCGGCGGCCGAGCCGAAATTCTTCCTGCTGGCGGCCGTTCTGGCCTTTGCGCTCTTTGCACTGCTGGGCGCCATGCTGCTTGCCGCCATCGGCGACGCTGATGCCGGGGGAGAGGCTCAGAAGGCGCCGCCGCTGACCGGCGGCCTGGCCGGGCAGCTCACCTTTCCGGTCGCGTTGGTGGCGCTGTCCTTCGGCTTCTACGTCGTGCTCTCGGTCAGCTTCTTTGCCTTCATGCCGGCATTCGTCGGGCTTCCGGAAGCGAATATCGCGCTTTCGGCCGGCCTGATCGCGCTGATCGTGCCGATCGGCAACGTGCTGACCGGTGCTCTGGTGAAGGGCCGCGACGGCCGCTTCGTGCTGATGCTGGCGGGCGTGGGTTTCGCGGCCAGTCTGGTGGCGGCAGTGCCGACCTTCGGCGGCTCCGCGTCCGCGTTGGCGACGACGGCGGCGGTGGTCATCGCCATTGCCGGCGGCATCGTCGCCTCGGCGCTGTTTGCCAGCATTCCGGCGATCGTGCCGCAGGGAAAATCCGCGTCGATCGCCATCGGCCTCGTCTGCCAGGCGGGCGGCATCGGCACCGTCATCGGACCGCCGCTGGCAGGCTATGTCATCGAGACCCATGGTTGGGCTGGGTTCGGCGTCTTCCTGGCGCTGACTGCCGCAATCGGCGGGCTTTGCCTGCTGCCGCTGGCGCGCGCCTCGGCGCTGGGAGTACAGCCTGCGCCGGCCGGTCGGAGCGCGGCCGAATGAAGTCGCCGGAGGGCGAAGTCACCAATGGGGTGGCTTCGTCGCCTCGTGGCCGGGGGCGGTCTGCTCTTCGAGGGTCAGGAAGCGCTCCGTCAGCATATCCAACTTGCGCTGAAGCCGGTCGATCACTTGCCATTGTTCGGCGATCTGGCTGGACAGTTCCTCGATGGTCTTCTCCTGCTCGGCCGCTCGTATCTCGAGCGTCGTCAGCCGGTCGTCGGTGGCGGTCATGTCGGTATCCTTGTTGCAGAAGTAAGAACCGATGCGGGCATTCTGCCACAAATTCTCGACAATCTGTCGATATCGCGCCCGGCACCGCCTTGGAAATTGACAATCGGCAGGCGATTTGTCGAGAGTGAAATCCAGGTCTCCCGGCCAGTTGGCAGGGAAAATGCGGCATGCTAGTTTTTGACCAAACGATAAAAATAAAACAGGGGTAGACCGTCGCATGGCGGAAGCTGCAATCGAGCTGATCGGCATCAACAAGAGTTTTGGTGCCGTTCGCGCCAACCGCGATATCAATCTTGAAATCGCTCCCGGCACAATCCACGGCATCATCGGCGAAAACGGAGCCGGCAAGTCGACGCTGATGTCGATCCTGTACGGTTTCTACCAGGCCGACAGCGGCGAGATCCGCGTCGACGGCAAGCCGACCGCCATCCGTTCCTCCAATGATGCGATCGCGGCGGGCATCGGCATGGTGCACCAGCACTTCATGCTGGTGGAAAACTTCTCGGTGCTCGAAAACATCATCCTCGGGGCCGAGGGCGAGGCCCTGCTCAACAATTCCATTTCCAAGGCGCGCGCGGAGCTTCGCCGGCTGGAGCGCGAATACGGGCTGGAGGTCGATCCCGATGCGGTGATCGAGGAGCTGCCGGTGGGCCTGCAGCAGCGCGTCGAAATCCTCAAGGCGCTCTATCGCGGCGCCGAAATCCTGATCCTCGACGAGCCGACCGGCGTGCTGACGCCGGCCGAGGCCGATCACCTGTTTCGCATCCTCGAGCAGCTCAAGCAGCAGGGCAAGACGGTGGTGCTCATCACGCACAAGCTGCGCGAGATCATGGCCATCACCGACACCGTCTCGGTCATGCGCCAGGGCACGATGGTCGCCACCCGCAAGACGGCCGAGACCACGGTCGAGGAGCTGGCCGAGCTGATGGTGGGCCGCCGCGTCCTGCTGCGCGTCGAAAAGGGCGAGGCCAAGCCTGGCGCCGTGAAGCTGTCGGTGAAGAACCTGACGGTGAAGGACTCGCGCGGCATCACCATGGTCGACAACGTCTCCTTCGACGTGGGCGCCGGCGAGATCGTCGGCATCGCCGGCGTTGCCGGCAACGGCCAGTCGGAGCTGATCGAGGCGATCGCTGGCACACGCCGCGCCGTTTCGGGCACGGTGATGCTCGACGGCAAGCCCATCGATGTCACCGGCATCGCCGACCCCGGCGAATTGCGCGACCGTGGCCTGGCCCACGTGCCGGAGGACCGCCACCATGTCGGCCTCGTGCTGGCCTTCGAGGAGAACGAGAACTCCATTCTCGGCTATCACGACCAGCCGAAATATCTGAACGGCCCGTTCCTGAACATCGACGCGATCCGCAACGATGCCCGGGAGAAGATCGAGAAATACGACATCCGGCCGGGCGACTGCCGGCTGAAGACCGCGAACTTCTCCGGCGGCAACCAGCAGAAGATCGTGCTGGCGCGCGAGATCGAGCAGGACCCGGGCGTCCTGATCGTCGGCCAGCCGACGCGCGGCGTCGACGTCGGCGCCATCGAATTCATCCACAAGCGCCTCATCGCCATGCGCGACCAGGGCAAGGCAGTGCTGCTGATCTCGGTCGAGCTCGACGAGATCCGCTCGCTGTCCGACCGCATCCTGGTGATGTTTGCCGGCCGCGTCGTCGGCGAGCGTGGTCCCGACGCGGGCGAAGGCGAACTGGGCCTGCTTATGGCCGGCGTCGAAGGCAAGGAGGCCGCAGAGTGAGCACGCCCTACGCAAAACTGCCCGGCTGGGCGGACTACGGTCTGATCCCGATCATCAATCTGGCCGTGGCCTTCATGGTGGCCGGCTTCGTCGTCATGCTGGTGGGCGAAAACCCGCTGCAGGCCGCGGGAATCCTGGTGAAGGGCGCCTTCGGCAACGGCCAGAACATCGCCTACACGCTGTTCTACGCCACCAACTTCATCTTCACCGGTCTCGCGGTCGCGGTGGCCTTCCATTGCGGCCTGTTCAACATCGGCGGCGAGGGCCAGGCCTATATCGCCGGTCTCGGCGTCGCGCTGGTCTGCCTTGGCCTCGACGGCGTCCTGCCCTGGTGGGGGACCTTCCCGCTGGCGATCCTCGCCTCGGCGGCGGTGGGCGCACTGTGGGCGCTGATCCCTGCCTATCTCCTGGCCAAGCGTGGCTCGCACATCGTCATCACCACCATCATGTTCAACTTCATCGCCGCCAGCGCGATGGTCTACCTGCTGGTCGACGTGCTCAAGCCCGCAGGCTCGATGGCGCCGCAGACGCGCGACTTCCTGCCCGGCGCTCAACTGCCCAAGCTCGGCTGGCTGCTCGAAATGTTCGGCATGACCGTGCGCTCGGCGCCGCTGAACATCTCGTTCCTGCTGGCGCTGGTCATGGCCTTCCTGGTCTGGGTGCTGATCTGGCGCACCAAGCTCGGCTATGAAATGCGCACCTATGGCTTCAGCCCGAAGGCGGCGCGCTATGCCGGCATTTCCGAAGCGCGCATCATCATCATCACCATGATGATTTCTGGCGCGCTGGCCGGCATGATGGCGCTTAACCCGATCATGGGCGACCAGCACCGCGTGCAGCTAGATTTCGTCACCGGCGCCGGCTTCGTCGGCATCGCGGTGGCGCTGATGGGCCGCTCGCATCCGGCTGGCATCGTGCCGGCAGCCATCCTGTTCGGCGTGCTCTACCAGGGCGGCGCCGAACTCGCCTTCGACATGCCCGCCATCTCGCGCGACATGATCGTCATCATCCAGGGCCTGGTCATCCTGTTTGCCGGCGCGCTGGAGCATATGTTCCGCCCGGCGATCCAGACGCTGTTCGCCAGTGTGAGCCCAGGTTCGGTCGGCGTCACCGTGGTCAAGGGGGAGGGCGCCTGATGGAGCTCATCGACGTTCTCGTTCAGCTCGTCGGCGCGACGATCCGCGTCTCGGTGCCGCTGCTGCTCGCCTGCCTCGCCGGCCTCTATTCGGAGCGCGCGGGCATTTTCGACATCGGCCTCGAAGGCAAGATGCTGGCCGGCGCCTTCGCCGGCGCTTCGGCCGCGGCCGTCACCGGCTCGGCATGGATCGGGCTGGCCGCCGCGATACTGACGGCGGTCTGCTTCGGGCTGGTGCACGGCTTTGCCTCGATCACCCACCGCGGCAACCAGATCGTCTCGGGCGTGGCGATCAACTTCATCGCGGCTGGCTCCACCATCATCCTCGGCCAGGCCTGGTTCCAGCAGGGCGGCCGCACGCCCTCGCTGAGCGGTGATGCCCGCTTCCAGGCCATCACGCTGCCGGGTGCGGATGCGGTTCATGACGTGCCGGTGATCGGCCCGATCTATGCGGAAGTCATCTCCGGCCATTCGCTGCTGGTCTATGTCGCCTTCCTGATGGTGCCGTTCACCTGGTGGGTGCTGTTTCGCACGCGCTTCGGCCTGCGCCTGCGCGCCGTTGGCGAAAACCCGGCGGCGGTGGATACGGCAGGCATCTCGGTCACCTGGCTGCGCTATCGCGCGGTGCTGTGCACCGGCGTGCTGACCGGCATTGCCGGCGCCTATCTCTCGGTGGCCCAGAACGCAGGCTTCGTGAAGGACATGACCGCCGGCAAGGGCTTTATCGCGCTCGCTGCACTCATCTTCGCCAAGTGGAAGCCGGTGCCGGCCATGTTCGCCTGCCTGCTTTTCGGTTTCCTGGAAGCCGCTTCCATCCGCTTCCAGGGCATGCCTTGGCCGTTCATCGGCAAGGTGCCGGTGCAGCTCATGCAGGCGCTGCCTTACATCCTCACCGTCATCCTTCTCGCCGGCTTCATCGGCAAGGCCATCCCGCCGCGTGCCGGCGGCGTGCCCTACGTGAAGGAACGGTGATAGAGGCTTTCGAAAGGACACTCTCTCCCCTCGCCAAGAGGGAAGAGGTGTCGAGGCGTAGCCGAGACGGAGAGGAAAAACCATGTCCAATGACTCATTTCGTACCGCCTTTCAGGCCGCACTTAAGCCTCATGATCTAGTTCTTGCCGCAAGGCAGGCCATGAAGAACGCCCACGCGCCCTATTCGAAGTTCCCGGTGGGGGCGGCCCTGCGCACGGAAGACGGCCGCGTCTTTTCCGGCTGCAACATCGAGGTGGCGTCCTATCCCGAGGGCTGGTGCGCCGAGACCACCGCGCTCGGCCATTACATCATGGGCGGCGGCGGCAAGATTACGGAGATTGCCGTGGTCGCCGAGCGCATGCACCGCATCACACCCTGCGGTGGCTGCCGCCAGCGGCTGGCGGAGTTCGCCGACGCCGACACCAAGCTCTACCTCTGCGACGATGCGGGCGTGGTCGAGACCGTGACGATGGGGCAGATGCTCCCCTACGGTTTCGAAGGCAGCACGCTCAAATGAAGGAAGCCATCGATCATCTCGTCGAACGGCTGGGCGGGCTCGCGCCGCGCGTGGCGCTCGTGCTCGGCTCCGGCCTGGGCGGCCTCGTCAACGAGGTCGAAAAGCCGGTCCGCATCTCCTATGCTGACCTGCCGGGCTTCCCGGTCAGCGGCGTAACCGGCCATGCCGGCGAGGTCGTGGCCGGGCAGTTCGCCGGCGTTCCGGTGCTGATGCTGGCCGGCCGCGCGCACTACTATGAGCATGGCAACGCCGCCGCGATGCGGCCGGTCATCGAGGTGCTGGCCGGGGTCGGCATCACGCACCTGCTGCTTACCAATGCCGCCGGCTCGGTGGACCCCGACATGCTGCCGGGCTCGGTGATGCTGATCGACGACCATATCAATTTCTCGGGCACCAACCCGCTGTTCGGCGAGCCGAGCGACCGCCGCTTCGTCGGCATGACGGAAGCCTATGATGCGGGCTTGCGCGCGGCGATCGCGCGGGCGGCGGAGACGGATGAAATCAAGCTGCACCGGGGCGTCTACATGTGGTTCTCGGGTCCGAGCTTCGAAACGCCGGCCGAAATCCGCATGGCGCGCGTGCTGGGCGCCAACGCGGTAGGCATGTCGACCGTGCCGGAAGTCATCTTGGCGCGCTTCTTCGGGCTCAAGGTGGCGGCCTGCTCGGTCGTCACCAACCTGGCCGCCGGTATGACCGGGGCCGAGCTGTCGCACGAGGAGACCAAGGACATGGCGCCCATCGGCGGCGCCCGGCTGGCGACGGTGCTGAAGACCATGTTCCGCGAGGGGTTTCTGGATGAGTAGCGGTGCCGCGAGGGGGAGCAACCTGCTTCCGCAGGAAATCATCCGCCGCAAGCGCGACGGCAAGCCGCTCTCCGCCGAGGAGATCGCCGGCTTCGTCCACGGGCTGACCTCGGGCACGGTGTCGGAGGGGCAGGTGGCTGCGCTTGCCATGGCCGTCTTCTTCAACGGCATGAGCCGCGACGAGGCGGTGCCGCTGACGCTCGCCATGCGCGATTCCGGCGACGTACTCGACTGGTCGGATCTGCCCGGCCCGGTCACCGACAAGCATTCCACCGGCGGCGTCGGAGACAATGTCTCGCTGATGCTGGCGCCCATCGTGGCGGCCTGCGGCGCCTATGTGCCGATGATCTCCGGCCGCGGCCTCGGCCACACCGGCGGCACGCTCGACAAGATGGATTCCATCCCCGGCTATGTCAGCCAGCCCGACAACAAGCTGTTTCGCGACGCGGTGCTGAAGACTGGTTGCGCCATCATCGGCCAGACGGCCAACCTCGCGCCGGCCGACAAGCGGGTCTATTCGATCCGCGACGTGACGGCGACCGTCGAATCCATTCCGCTCATCACCGCCTCGATCCTGTCCAAGAAATTGGCAGCGGGTCTGCAGTCGCTGGTGCTCGACGTCAAGGTCGGCAACGGCGCCTTCATGGCCAAGAGCCGCGATGCCACAGCACTTGCGACCAGCCTGGTCGAGGTGGCGAATGGCGCCGGCTTGCCCACCTCGGCGCTGATCACCGACATGAGCGAGCCGCTGGCCTCGGCCGCCGGCAATGCGGTTGAGGTGCAGAACGCGGTCGATTTCCTCACCGGCCGGCATCGCGACCGTCGGCTGGAAGAGGTCACTCTGGCGCTGGCCGCCGAGATGCTGCAGCAGGCAGGTATCGCTGCGTCCATCCAGGAAGGCGAACGGCGCGCGCGGCAGGCGCTGGACAGCGGTTCGGCGGCTGAAGTGTTTTCGCGCATGGTGGCGGCGCTTGGCGGGCCGTCGGACTTTGTCGAGAACTGCGCTTCCTATCTGCCCAGGGCCAAGACGGAATTCACGGTGAAAGCGCCGCGCGGCGGCTTCGTGACCAACATCGAGACGCGCGACGTCGGCATGGCCGTCGTGGCGCTCGGCGGCGGCCGTACCAAGCCGGAAGACAGCGTCGACCACACCGTGGGCATCACCCGGCTGCTGCCGGTGGGCGCGGAGGTGCGGGCCGGCGAGGCGCTGGCGCTGGTGCATGCGCGCAACGAGGCGGATGCCGAGCGCGCGGCGGCTTCGGTGCTGGCCGCCTACACGCTGGGGGATGCGAGGCCGGCTCCGCGCAAGGCCGTGGTGAGACGCATCGCGCCGAGGTGAGCGGCGTCGCTCACCTTTGCGGGACGGGATAGGCCGCTTTAACTGCGTTTGAGTTCCTTCCGGGAGTGCCCCTTCGCGCCATTCGTGCGACCTACTCCTCCGAGCGACTCGTGGCGTCGCGATCGCGGTCGTATCGTCTCGTGAGCGGAAACGGCGGCAACCAGGACTCGCGACGGACGGTCCAGAGTTCGTAGGTCGGCTTCAGTTGGTCGGGGGCATCCAGCGATCCGAGGTTCACTTCGATTTCGTCCGCGCTGCGTGAAAAAACGGACGAGCCGCAACGGGGACAGAAAAACCGCCCGGCGTAGTCGCGTGTTTCGCCATCGATCGCCACCGCATCCTGAGGGAATATCGCGGAAGCGTGGAAAAGGGCACCGTGATGCTTGCGGCAGTCGAGACAGTGACAAAGCCCGACCCGGATTGGGGCCCCCGACGCGACAATTCGGACGTTGCCGCACAGGCAACCGCCCGTGAATCGGTCCATGCTGCGTCTCCTCTAAAGTCACGCGGTCGGAAAGTTTAGGAGGAACGGCGCCGTCATTGCAATTGGACGCGAAAAGCGCCGGCGCCTATTGCACCATCAGCAGCGTGCGGTTCTCGACCTGATACTTGCCGAGGCGATTCAGAAAATTCATGCCGATCAGCGTGCTGGAAAGAGCCCGGTCGTCCATCACCACGGCCTGCACCTTGTCGAGCGAGATTTGCCCGACCTGCAGCCGGTCGATGGTGACGAATGCGGCGCGCGCGACGCCGTTGGCGGTGTCGACTTCCTGATTGTACTCCAGCTGTGCTGGCGAAATGCCGATGCGCCGCGCGGTGGAGCGGTTGATCGCCACCAGAGTGGCGCCGGTGTCGATCATGGCTTCCACGGAGCGGCCGTTCATCTTGAAGTCGGCGGTGAAATGGCCGCGATAGTCTGCGGCCAGCCGCACCTTGCGTCCGCTGGTCTCGCCCGGCCGCAACGACACCGGCTGTGGCGTCGCCGGTTCCGTGTATGCGGCGCCCAAATAGGGGCGCAGCAGGCGACTGACCGTCTCCTGGTTCGATTCGTAGAGCGTCGGGAACGACGCCGAGGTTCCCGCGCAAACGGAAAAGATGATCAACTTGCGGAACATGAGCCACCCTGTTCTTTTTTGGGTGACCCTACGTGCGCATGGTGTCGGCGGCTTTAACGCCGGCGATGTTCGGCCGCAATCCGCAGGGAATTCGGCGGGTGTCCTTAACCGCCGGTAAAACGGCGCGAAAGGCTACTTGGTGCCGTAGAGGCGGTCGCCGGCGTCGCCCAGGCCGGGAAGTATGTAACCCTTCTCGTTGAGCTGGCGGTCGATCGCGGCGGTGTAGACCGGCACGTCCGGGTGGGCCTTGGTGAAGCGTTCGATGCCTTCGGGCGCGGCCAGCAGGCACAGATAGCGCATGTTGGTGGCGCCGCGCTCCTTCAGCTTGTCGATGGCCGCGATCGCGGAATTGGCGGTCGCCAGCATCGGGTCGACGACGATGATCAGGCGGTTGGCGAGGTCGCTCGGCGCCTTGAAGAAATACTCCACCGCCTCGAGCGTGTCGTGGTCGCGATAGAGACCGATATGAGCGACGCGCGCGGCCGGCACCAGGTCGAGCAGACCTTCCAAAAGCCCGTTGCCGGCGCGCAGGACCGAGGCGAAGACCAGCTTCTTGCCTTCCAGGATCGGCGCTTCCATCGTCTCGATGGGCGTCTCGATGCTCTTGGTGGTGAGCTCCAGGTCGCGCGTCACCTCATAGCCGAGCAGCAGCGAGATCTCGCGGAGCAGCCGCCGGAAGCTGGCGGTCGACGTTTCCTTGTCGCGCATGATGGTGAGCTTGTGCTGGACAAGCGGGTGGTCGACGACAATGACGCCCATTGAAATTCGCTCCTGAAGGTTCTGCTGCCGGGCAATATTATCGGCTGCCGCGGGTCGGCGAAACCGCCTAGCACGCGCCAGCCACAGATTTGTCGCGCCTTCTTGCCCTGAACCGCTCTAACGCTGGCGACCGTCGAGCTTGGCCAGAAGGGTGGCCTTGGTCTTGCGGTCGACGAAAGCGGCCTCGATCGCCGTGCGGGTCACGGCGGCGAGCGCCTTGTCGTTCATGCCGAAATGGGTGGCGGCGATCTCGTACTCGCGCTTCAGCGTGGTCCAGAAATAGGGCGGGTCGTCGGAGTTGAGCGTCACCTTGCAACCGGCCTCCTGCAGCTTCAGGAAGGGGTGGCTGGCGAAATCCTCGAACACCTTGAGCGCGATGTTCGATCCGGGGCAGCATTCCAGTACCACGCCCTCGTCGGCGATGCGCTTGACGAGGTCCGGGTTCTCGATGGCGCGCACGCCATGGCCGATGCGCGAGGGGCGGATATGATCGAGCGCGGCCTTCACGCTCTCCCAGCCGCCGAACTCGCCGGCATGCACGGTAATGCCCAGCCCCGCCTCGCGCGCGATCTCGAAAGCGCGCACATAGTCTTCCATGTCGCCGTGGCGCTCGTCGCCGGCAACGCCGAAGCCGGTCACGAGCGGGTGGTCGCACTTGGCTGCGAAGCGCGCCGCCGCCTCGATCGATTCGACGCCGACATGGCGCACGCCGGTCACGATCATGCGGCCCTCGATGCCGGTCTTGTCGCGGGCGCGCGTAATGCCTTCACCCAGCGCGTCGGTGTAGGCCTTTGGCGACAGCCCGGCCTTGATGGCATGGTCGGGAGAGGTGAAGACCTCAGAATAGATCGCGCCGTCGCGCGCCAGGCTGGTCAGGTAGTGGTCGGCCAGCCGCGCATAGTCCTCCTCGGTTCGGAAGAGGTCGGAGGCGACGTCGTAGGCCGCGAGAAAGCTGGTGAAATCATGCCAGACGAAAGAGCCGTCGCGAATGACGTGGGAGACGTCCTTGCCATATTTCGCGGCCTGTTTCAGCACTAGCTCGGGCGCTGCCGCACCCTCGATGTGGCAGTGCAATTCCGCTTTCAAAGGCATTTTGTCTCCCTCTCGCAACCCGCATTCCGAAAAGCGCGGCTCTTCACCGCGCCTTAAACAATAGCGTTGCCCACCGTGATCGGCTATGGTCCCGCCGGATTTAAGGCGGATCGGAAAAAATGTCAGAGCAACGGACCACGGCGGCCGGGGGCATGGAAACCTCCTATGGTTTCAAGAGCGTAGACCAGGCCGAGAAGCAGGGATTGGTCAACGAAGTTTTCCACCGCGTCGCCGGCCGCTACGACCTGATGAACGACCTGATGTCGGGCGGCCTGCACCGGCTGTGGAAGGATGCCATGGTGGCCTGGCTCAACCCGCCCAAGCGCGCGGGCTGGAAGGTGCTGGACGTGGCCGGCGGCACCGGAGACATCTCTTTCCGCATCATCGAAGCTTCGCATCGCCAGGCGCATGCCACCGTGCTCGACATCAACGGCTCCATGCTGGCGGTCGGCAAGGAGCGCGCCGAAAAGCGCGGGCTTGCCGCCAATACCGATTTCGTCGAGGCGAATGCCGAGGAACTGCCCTTCGACGACGAGACCTTCGACGCCTTCACGATCGCCTTCGGCATCCGCAACGTGCCGCGCATAGACGTGGCGCTTTCGGAGGCCTATCGCGTGCTGAAGCCTGGCGGCCGCTTCCTGTGCCTGGAGTTTTCGGAGGTGGACATGCCGGTGCTCGACAAGATCTACGAGCAGTGGTCGTTCAACGCCATTCCGCGCATCGGACAGATGGTGACCGGCGACGGCGAGCCCTACAGCTATCTGGTCGAATCGATCCGCAAGTTCCCCAACCAGCCCAACTTCGCCGCGATGATCTCGCGCGCCGGCTTCGACCGTGTGACATATCGGAACTATTCGGGCGGCATTGCCGCGCTGCATTCCGGCTGGAAGCTTTGACGGAAGCCTGCGCATGACTTCGATAGGGGCCGCTTTCCGGCTGGTCAGGGCGGGATGGATTCTCACGCGTGAGGGCGTCGTCGCGGCATTGCCCGGCGAGGACATGACGGGCCTGCCGAAATTCGGCTGGCGCGTGGCGAAGCTTTTGACGCGCGGCGGCGCCCGCCGCCGCCAGCGCTCCGAGCGGCTGGCCGGCGCGGTGGCGCGGCTGGGGCCATCGTATGTCAAGCTCGGCCAGTTCCTGGCGACCCGGCCCGACGTAGTCGGCAACGACATCGCGCTCGACCTCGCCCTGCTGCAGGACCGCATGGAAACCTTCCCAAGGCAGCAGGCGGTGCATGCCATCGAAGGCTCGCTGGGGCGGCCGATCGACGACCTGTTCGTCGAGTTGGGCGCGCCGGTGGCGGCAGCGTCAATCGCCCAGGTGCACACCGCCGAGGTGCGCAATGGTGGTGGGGAAGCGAAGGTGGCCGTCAAGGTCATCCGGCCGGGCGTGCGCAAAGCCTTCCAGCACGACCTTGAAAGCTTCTTCCTCGCAGCGCGCCTGCAGGAGCGATACATCCCCTCCAGCCGCCGGCTGAAGCCTGTCGAGGTGACCGAGACGCTGGCGCAGACCACCCGCATCGAGATGGATCTGCGCCTGGAGGCGGCGGCGCTGTCGGAAATCCGGGAAAATACGCGCGAGGACCCCGGCTTTCGCGTGCCCGAGGTCGACTGGGAACGCACCGGCCGCGACGTGCTGACGATGGAGTGGGTTGACGGCATCAAGATGAGCGATGTCGAAGGCTTGCGCGCCGCCGGTTACGACCTGCCGCTGATCGCCTCAAACCTGGTCCAGTCCTTCCTGCGCCACACGTTGCGCGACGGCTTCTTCCATGCCGACATGCATCCGGGCAACCTGTTCGTGGAGGCCGATGGAACCATCGTTGCTGTCGATCTCGGTATCTCCGGGCGGCTCGGCAAGAAGGAGCGGCACTTCCTGGCGGAAATCCTCTACGGCTTCATCACCCGCAATTATGTGCGCGTGGCCGAGGTGCATTTCGAGGCGGGCTATGTGCCGCGCAAGCACAATGTGGCAGCCTTCGCCCAGGCCATCCGTGCCATCGGCGAGCCGATCCATGGCCAGCCGGCCGAGACCATCTCCATGGCCAAGCTGCTGACCCTGTTGTTCGAAGTCACCGAACTGTTCGACATGCAGACGCGGCCCGAACTGATCCTGCTGCAGAAGACCATGGTGGTCGTGGAAGGCGTGGCCCGCACGCTCGATCCGCATTTCAACATGTGGAAGACGTCCGAGCCGGTGGTGGGCAGCTGGATCGCCGACAATCTGGGGCCGCGCGGCATGCTGAGCGACGCACGCGACGGCGTGAACGCGCTGCTTTCGCTCGCCCGCCAGGCGCCGGATTTCGCCGCCCGCACCGAGCGCCTATCGCGCGAGATCGACGCCATGGCCGAGCACGGCCTGCGCTTTGACGAAGCCACCGCCCAAGCCATCGGCAAGGCCGAGGCGCGCCACACCCGCTGGGGCCGCGCGGCGCTGTGGGTGATCGCGCTGGCGCTGATCTGGATCGGCTGGAGGCTGGTGTAGGGGCCTAGGTGACAGCATTGCTAGCAGTGCTGTCATTGAAGGCATGGGCAAGGCGCGCTATCTTTCATGGATAGGAGCAAGGCCATGGGCACTTTGACGATCCGCAATCTCGATGACGCGGTGAAGATGGAACTGCGCAAGCGCGCTGCTGAGCGCGGCGTTTCCATGGAGCAGGAAGCGCGGGACCGACTCCGCCAGTCGCTTCGCTCGGACCAGGCCGCCGCTTCCGACGGTGAACGCGGATGGCGGCTGAAGGCGACGGTCGACGACATCCTGGCGCTCGGCCGCAAACCGGAACGGCCGATCGATCACAAGGCCGAGTCTGATGCCCTCTATGATTACCTCGATACGCAATGAGGCTCATCGTCGACACCTCGGTCGTGATTGCGATTCTTCGGGCTGAGGACGATGCGCGGTTGCTGGTCGAAACGCTGGGAACCGCTACCCAGCGCATGATGAGCGCGGGCAGCTATCTCGAGGCGGGCGTTGTGATGGCGCGGCGGGACGGTCGTCAGGACGTTCTCGATGAATTCATTAAGCGCGTGGAGATCGAAGTCGCAGCGGTGACGGAGGCCGAGGCGAAGGAAGGATTGCGCGCATACCAGCAATTTGGCCGAGGCAGCGGTCATGCCGCCAATCTGAATTTCGGCGACTGCTTTTCCTATGCGCTTGCCAAGACCCGCAACCTGCCTCTGCTTTTCAAAGGCGACGATTTCATCCATACGGATATCGAACCGGCCCTGAGGCCGGCGTGAGGGCGGGCAAGGCATGACACTTTCGGGCAAGCGCATTCTGCTCATCATCGGCGGCGGCATAGCGGCCTACAAGTCGCTCGACCTCATCCGCCGCCTGCGCGAGCGGGGCGCGTCGGTGCGCTGCGTCATGACCGGTGCCGCGCAGCAGTTCGTCACGCCGCTTGCAGTGGGCGCGCTCAGCGCCGACCATGTCTTCACCGATCTCTTCGACCGTCAGGACGAGCAGGACGTCGGCCACATCCGCCTGTCGCGCGAGGCCGACCTGATCGTGGTGGCGCCAGCAACGGCCGATCTGATGGCCAAGCTCGCCAACGGGCTCGCCAACGATCTTGCCTCCGCCGTGTTGCTCGCCACCGACAAGCCGGTGCTTATGGCACCGGCGATGAACCCGAAAATGTGGGCGCATCCGGCGACGCGGCGCAACCATGCGACGCTCAAGATGGACGGCGTCGCCTTCGTCGGCCCCAACAAGGGCGAGATGGCCGAGAGCGGAGAGGCCGGCGAGGGGCGCATGGCCGAGCCGCTGGAGATCGTGGCGGCCATCGAGGCGCAGTTCGACACGCGTCCGAAGCCGCTCACGGGCCGCAGGATAATCGTCACTTCCGGCCCCACGCATGAGCCGATCGACCCGGTGCGCTACATCGCCAACCGCTCGTCGGGCAAGCAGGGCCACGCGATCGCGGCGGCGCTCGCCAAGCTCGGCGCCGATGTGCGGCTGGTGTCCGGCCCGGTCATCATTCCCGACCCGGCCGGCGTGCAGACCACGCATGTCGAGACCGCGCGCGAAATGCGCGACGCCGTGGAGGGCCTGCTGCCGGCGGACGCCGCCGTGTTCGTGGCGGCCGTTGCCGACTGGCGTACCGCCAATTCGGCGGATGAAAAAATCAAGAAGGTTCCGGGCGAGGGCCCGCCAGCACTGCAGATGGTGGAGAACCCGGACATCCTCGCCACCATCGGCCACCACAGGAACCGGCCCTATCTCGTGGTCGGCTTTGCGGCCGAGACCCAGAACATCGTCGCCAATGCCGAGGCGAAGCTCAAGAAGAAGGGCGCCGATTTCATCGTCGCCAACGATGTTTCGGACGCGGGCGGCGCCATGGGCGGCGACCGCAACCGGGTGAAGATCATCTCCAAGGCCGGCATCGAGGAATGGCCCGACATGAGCAAGGCCGAGGTCGCCGAACGGCTGGCCGAGGTTATCGCCGAACGCCTGAAGACCACCACGGTTTAGCCGGCGTCCCGCAGTCTCCGAACCACCGCTGTCTTTCGCCTGAACACGCAGTGTTTATCGCACGCGGACTTGGCGGCCTGGCGCGCGCGTGCGAGACGGGCGCGCCAATCCATTTGGAGACATTCTTGAAATGAAGCTTTTCTACATGCCCGGCGCCTGCTCGCTGGCTCCGCACATCGTTGCCAACGAAGCCGGTCTGGACTTCGAACTCATCAAGGTCGACGGCAAGAGCAAGAAGACCGAGGCCGACCAGGATTTTCTCGCCACCAACCCGAACGGCTATGTGCCGGCGCTGGTGCTGGCCGATGGCGAGCTGATGACCGAGGCATCCGTGCTGGTGCAGTACCTCGCCGACCAGAAGCCCGAAAGCGGGCTGATGCCCAAGGCCGGCGAGATGGCGCGTTACCGCGTCCAGCAGTGGCTGGCCTTCATTTCGACCGAGCTGCACAAGGCCTTCGGCCCCTTCTTCCGGCCCGACACGCCCGAGGCGACCAAAGAGTCGAACCGCGCGCATCTGGCGAAGCGCCTGGCCTATGTCGACCAGAAGCTCGAGGGCCGGCCCTACCTGATGGGCGAGGCCTTCAGTGCCGCTGATGCCTATCTGTGGACCGTGCTCGGCTGGGCCAAGTATATCGGCTTCGACTTGTCGTCCTTCGCCAACATCCAGCGTTTCCTTGGCACTGTCGCCGCCCGCCCGGCGGTGCAGCAGTCCCTGCGCGAGGAAGGCCTGGCTTGAGGCAAGGCGCGCCATCGCGAGGCCGTGGCCTCGCGATGGCGACTCGACGAAGAAGCTCGAACGCGTCCCGAAACAGTTCGTCTCCGAAGACTTTCGTTCCTGTGATGCAGCTGCTGCAAGCTGAAGACCTGCGGCAAGCATTGATCGAACAAGTGCTTGAACGATCGCGCCGAAAACTTGGGTTTTCTGCTTGAGATTCACAATCGGCGTTAGCTTTTTGGAAACAACCGACGCGCTATCGATCCCTTACGAATGAATCCGCCCTAAGCCCCCTTCCGGGCAAGTTTCGTTCTTGGGAAGATATCCCGGTGGACCTTCCGCCGGGTTACAGGGAGGAATTCGATGTTTCCAAAGACAGCAACCGGCCGCAACATGTTTGCCATCGTGGCGACCGGTGTCCTAACCACGGTCGCCACAGCGGGGGTCCTGGTTTGGCTCGCGCATGGAGCGCTGGAAGAGCGTTCCTTGTCCGAAATGACGAATATTGCCGAGGAAAGCGCAAGGCGAGTCGAGACCTACTTCAGCCGCGTGGAACAATTAACGCACAACGCCAGGTCGAGCCTTTATGCGGCCAAAGATGGTACGATTCCGGATCGGGACGCCACGAACCGCTTGTTCGAGCGTTGGATGCAAGACAATACCTTCGCTCTTGGCCTCAGCACTTGTTGGGAGCCCAACGCTTTCGACGGAAAGGATGCGGAGTATCGCAATGCGCCCGGGCATGACGATAGCGGCCGTTACGTTCCCTATTTCGTGCGGAACAATGGCAAGGTCGAATTGGAGGCCTTGGTCGACTACGAGAAGCCAGGTGATGGCGATTGGTACCTCGTCCCCAAGAAGACGGGCAAGGAAGTGCTGATGGAACCCTTCAGCTACAACATTGCTGGCAAGGATGTCATGATGACCTCCTACATGGTGCCGTTGCTTTTCAACGGTACATTCCGGGGGACGGTGGGTGTGGACATCTCGCTCGACAGCCTTGGCGACGACCTGTCCAAGATCAAGCCGCTGGGGCAAGGCTATGTGGCGCTCGTCACCGGCAACGGCGGCATCGTCAGCTACCCCGAAGCGTCTGTTCGCGGAAAGGACCTCAACGATTCCGGCCTCGACTCCGCCGCTTGGAAAAGCCTGATTGCAAATCCGGACAAGCCGGCAAGTATCGTCGAAACCTCGGGCGAGGCTAGCATTGCCGTCGCGGTTCCGGTCCGTTTGCTGCCAGATACCACGTGGTACACCGTGGTCTCGGTACCGCAATCTGTCTTGTTTGCGAGCCTGTCGTCGCTCGTCATCACGTCGATCGCCATCATCGCACTTGCGGCAGGCTTGATGACCGCCGTTGGCTTGCTGCTTGCCGCGCGCTTCCGCAAGCGCCTCGACAAGGTCATTACCGCCACCGTCGGAATAGCCTCCGGCAAGACCGATGTCGATCTTTCGGAATCAGTGAAGAAGGACGAGATCGGCGAGATGGCGCGCTCGCTGGGGGTCCTCCGCGATGCAACGCTCGCCAAGAGCCGGTTGGAAATGGAAGCGGCAGAAGCGCGGGAGCGCGATGCAAAGGAGGAGCAGCGCCGTGCGGCGGAAGCCGCCGAACGGGAGCGTCAGACGCGGTTTGCAGTCGACTCTTTGGCTGAAGCCCTGCAGAAGCTTGCCGACGGCGATACGACCCATCGGATCGAAGACCACTTCGCAGGCTCGCTCGACCAGGTCCGGTTGGACTTCAACTCTTCGGCCGAGAAGCTGCAGATGACCTTGCTTTCCGTCGGTGAGAACGCGCAGGCCATTCAAGCCGGATCCGGTGAAATCCGGGCAGCCTCTGACGATCTAGCGACACGCACCGAGCAACAAGTGGCAGCGGTGGAGCAGACTGCCGCGGCGGTCGAGGAAATCAGCTCCTCGCTCAAAGACACCTCGAAGCGTGCGGAAGAAGTCGGCGGTCTCGTTGAAGGCACACGGGTGAGTGCCGAGAAGTCAGGCGAGGTTGTGAAGCGCGCCGTGGTCGCCATGAGCGGCATCGAGAGTTCGTCGAAGGAAATCTCGAACATCATCGGTGTGATCGACGAGATCGCATTTCAGACCAACCTGCTCGCGCTGAACGCCGGCGTGGAAGCGGCGCGGGCTGGTGATGCGGGCAGGGGGTTTGCCGTGGTCGCTCAGGAGGTCCGGCAGCTCGCGCAGCATTCGGCGACGGCCGCGCGGGAAATAAAAATGCTGATCAACAAATCCGGCGAGCAGGTCAACACGGGCGTCGAACTGGTCAGCGAGACCGGCGCAGCTCTGGATGAGATCGCCAGCCGGGTGAGCCAGATCGACCAGAACGTGGCGGCCATCATCATTGCCGCCCGTGAGCAGGCGACCTCGCTGAACGAGATCAGCTCGGCAATCAATTCCATCGACCAGGGAACGCAGCGCAATGCCGCAATGGTGGAGGAGCAGACTGCCGCCAGCCATGCGCTGGCAAACGAAGTGGTTGCTCTGAACGACCTTCTTGCCCAGTTCCGCACGGGCAACAAGCCCTCCCACGCCGCTCGAGTTCATCATGGCGGGAATGTCAGCGTGCTGGCCGGAGCCAGGTAAGTCGCGCCGAATTATTCCGGCAACTTATCCAGTTGGGCATCAATGGCGGCCGGTCCGCCATTGATGCATGGCTTCAGCAAGCTTTTCTGGAGGAACTGCGGTTGTATCGACCGGCAGCATGCCGGACTTCTGGTTCTTGCCATCATCTACAGCATTGGTGCGGCGACTCTGTTCGCGTGCGTCGATGCGCGCTACGCGGCCATCAGACAATCGACGCTTGAGTTCGGTCTCTGACTGCTGCCACCAGTGCGGTGGCGTTCAGCGCTCCGATGCCGGGGATGGCTGTCAGCCGCCGGGCCCGGTCGTCGGTCCGGGCCATAGCTCTGGCATCGCGATCATCATTCTTCTGCGCCTTGACGTAAGGTCGCACTTACTCCGGAGACTTCAGCCGAACCTCATGTCCCAGCGCCGCTAGCGACGGCCCCATGTGATGGGCGCCGCAGCAGGCTTCCATCACCATGGTGCAGAGCGGTAGCTTTGCGGCAAACGCAATCACGCCATCTCGGCGCATCCCTTGTCGCACGACCACCGACCCATCCGCGTCGAAAGCGACGACACTACAACTGTTCTTGCCCAGGTCGATGCCGAGGATCGATGCCGAGGATCACTATGCTCATGGTCCGCTCCTTCCTTTGCTGAGAACACCGACATCCTACACAGACGTCGGCGGGAGGGGCGGGCCATCCATAAAGCGGGGGAGCACAATCAGCTCGCGCGGCGGCCGCAACGCCAAGATCCACACCCTGACCGACGGCTTGGGGCGGCCCGTCGCCAACGTCGCCGACTGCAAGGCAGGCGAGATTCTACTCGGCCAGTTGCCCGACACCGGGCGCGTTCATGCCGAGAAGGGCTATGACACCAATGCCATACGTCGTCAGGTCGGGGAGCGGGGAGCCTTCGCGAACATCCGTCAATGGCCAACCGCATCTGCAAGAATTGCTTCTCGCCTTTCCTCTACCGCGGCCGCAACGCCATAGAGCGCATGTTCTGCCGCACCAAGGACTTCAAGCGCATCGCAATTCGCTACGACCGAAACGCCACCAACTTCCTCGCCGCCGTTCACATCGCCGCGGCCGTCGCCTTCTGGTTATGAGTCCGAACCCTAACCGGTCACATGTGTCATGGAACGTGGGCACCGCAATCAAGGCAGCCCTCACAAAGGGATTCTTAATTATCCCGCGCGCTCAATGGGCTGAGTTGAAAGGGCACACCGCCCTCAAGTCTGTCGAAAGCGGCACGCCAATTCCTCAGCCGTGTTGTTGGGGTGGCCTGATGAGCTTTTCTCCGCCCCCATTCACGTGGCTTCCAGTCGCCAAAATCTTCCCATTTTTGATCGACCGCACGCGGCTGTAGGACGAACCTCCGAACTCCGGGGGGGTGCTCGGAGTCTGTGGTTTTGAAGTCTGGACATCAGTCCGTGCGCCGCTGCCGGCCCGCTGTGCCTCCGCCACGCTCGCCGTTGCCAGTGCCTCCCCAAGCCGCTGCTTCAGCGCCGCTATTTCGTCCGCGTCGGCTACGTTCTTTCTGACCGCGGTGTCGAGTTTGGCCCGCATGACTTCACTCTCTGCCCTGAAGCGCTCGCTCATAGCACCGCAACGATCCATCATCTCCTCGAGATCGGCTTCCAGGGTCATGATGCGTTCTTGGGTTTCTGCCTGCCTCACTTGCGAGAGTTCGGACTGCTTTTGCAAGCGCCTGCTTTCCTTTTCGGCATGCTCGTAGCGCACGCGCAGGTCTTCCATTTCGACTGTTTCCGCCTTGCGAATTGAGGAAAGCTCGTCGAGCTTCAGTGCGAGTTCGGAACTGCGCTGTTCCAGTCCCGCATGGCTAATCTGGTGGTTTACGCATTTTTGCCGTAGCAGTTCGGTTTCGCGCATGAGGCGGTCGGCTGTGGACGCCTTGGTTGCCAGTTCGTAGATGAGCGACGATTTTTCGGCCTCCGCGTCCGCCAGCGCGGCGCGCAAATCGATCGTTTCGACCTGGGTCCGTCCAAGCGCGATTTTCACCTCGTCGAAGTCCTTGATCAGGAGTTCGATCCGGCGCTTGTCGGCTTCGGAGGCACTTTCCTGCTGGCGTTGCAAGTGCTTCGCCTGCTCCAGCTGTTCTGACAGGTGGCGCTTTTCGGCTGAAAGCGCCATGTTCGCGTCTTCGATGCCATTCGCCCTTAGGACGGCTGTGCGTAGGTTGCCCAGGAGGCGGTTTGCCGTTTCGTGAGCGGCGCCGATGGCGGCCATGGTCGATTCTAGGACTTCAAGCCCTGCCGCGGCATCGCGCATTTCATTTTCGAAGGCGACCAAGGCTGCCAAGCTGGCCTGGGTGCCTGAAGATTGCTTGTTCGTAGGCTTCGAGCTTTCGTCGCCGGTTCCTATGTCCTGGCTGGGGTCCAATGGCCCGGGCGGTGTCTCGGCTGCGGCCAAAGCGAGCGCTTCTCCCAGCTCTTCTTCGAAGCCTGGAATATCCATTTCCGTCATTTCGTGATTTGCTTGGTGTGTCGGTGCTTTGGATTTCGAAATGCCGAACATTGGGTGCCCCCGCTCCGTCGACCATGGTCAGACAACACTCGCCTACCGATTTATTTAATGCGCAAAGTATGCGGCTGACAGTGGCAGTATCTCTGCAGCCAACTCTACTTTCCGGGTACATGAACTAGTCAATTTGTATGAAGTGCAGAACTGGCTGCCGGAGTGGTGCAGCTAGATCGACGCGACCATCGTCTGCGGCGAGCGCGCGCCTCGGTCCATCCGGAGGACCTTGTTCTGACAATACGAGAATCCGCGACACTGAGAAATTTCCCTCGTTTAATTGTCGTATTGCAAATACCACAATTAAGCGACCATACTCATGGTCAAGAGTGAGAGGAATGGTCATGAGTGAAAAAAGCGACGGAAGCACCCTTCTCCCCATGCTGGTCAGCGGCCTAGTTCTAGTCGTGGTGGGCTATGTCGTGATCATGCTGTTCGTGTAAACGGAGTTTTTTCTGCTCTTCTCGACTCGTTCGGTCGAACGTTGATTTTCACTGAGAACTGATGGAGTGGATGCCCCCTCCCGACGGCATCGTGATGTGCCCAGGTGATGTTCGCGAGAACGTCACCTCGAGGAGGAGAGCATCCATGAAGGAAGTTGGCATTGTCGGCCTCGACCTTGCAAAGCGGGTCTTTCAAGTCCATGGAGCCGGCGCGGATGGCGGTGTCGTCTTCCGCCGGAAACTGTCGCGCGGTCAGGCGTCAGCACTTTGTCGGCAGTGTGGACGGATTGCCGCATGTATTGCGTTTGGGATTCCTGACTTGAGCTTTGTCTGATTCATGGGGTGCCGACCGATTTGGAGGTCGTGTAATCGCATCTCAATGTTGGGCGTGTAACCTCAATCAATGTTCTGGAATGACCTCCGAAAAGCGCTGGTGACGGCGGTTCTGAGCTTCGTAATGCTTGCATCTCTGGGCGCTGCACCCCTTGGCGCGGCTGAATCTATGGGCATTCGCAGCTCCTGCTGGATGTCCAGCAGTTTGTCGGACGACTTGGTCACTGTTGTCCGCTCGCCCAGGCGCTGGACCTGTGGAAATCGGATCTATTCGCTCGAAGGCGAGCGGACGCTGCTGCGTTTTGAAATCGGTCCACACGATGTCCTTCCCCAATATCTCTTTTCAAGGCGAAGTGCGCTCGCGGCCGTGCATCTGCTGGCAATCGACCGAGACGGCGCAATGCGCCAGACCTCCTTGTCGGCGGGGGAACTACGTAGCGCTCTGCATGGCGGGTATTTCAAGGCCTCTCTGCCGGGCATAACCCGCGACACGCTGCAGGTCGTTGTCGCGTTCGATTTGCCGAGCCACCAGATGACGCTGGAGAGAGCCTATCTGTCACCGTCTGACATCGCTCTGGGCCCGGACCTTCTGCGGTCCCTGCTTCTCTTGGCTATCCTTGCCGGAATGCTTTCCATGCCGCTCATTTTCAACGCGGCCTTCTACCGGATCCTGCGCGAGCCATTCGTGCTTTGGCATTCCATGCTCACGGTCTCTTTGCTGCTGACTATCCTGGTCTCGTCGGGTCTTGCAGTCATTCTCTTCGATCCGCCAGCAATGACGTTGAGCTGGATGACGACGGTGATCTTCGGCCTTACGGTCGCTTCCGGGGCCATGTTTACCCACAGCTTCATCGAACCCGGCCGCATGCATCCGCGCCTGCGGCGGGCGCTGGTCTATTGCGCCGCATGGGCGATGTTTCTTAGCACGGCTCACGCGGCATTTCCCTTCGTGGGGCGCTCGATTCAGTCGACAGTGTACACGGCGGCTTTTGCTCCGGTGGTCGTCATTTTCGTACTGTCAGTTGCCGATGCACTACGGCGCGGAAGTCGGGCCGCCAAGTTCCAGGCGATCGGTTACACGCCTATGATTTTGGCCGGATTGGTGCGCCTGGTCACGGGCGTGGTTCCCTGGTTGCAGAGCAATGATGCCATGCTCCTGTTCTATTTGGGTTGCGCATGCGAAGTCTTGCTCACCACACTCGGCGTCGCAGACCGCTTCATGACGATCAAGCGCCAGCGAGACCACGCGCGCTTCGAAGTTGACATGCTTGAGCGTCTGTCTGAACGCGACGCACTGACGGGATTGCTCAACCGGCGGGCAATCGAGCGGAATTTCGAGAAGTTCCGCGCCGAGGGCTACCGCACACTTGCCCTGCTCGACCTGGATCACTTCAAGGCAACCAATGATGCTCACGGCCACGTGGTCGGCGACGCCGTGCTGAAAGCCGTGGCCGAAGCGCTCCAGGCGGACCCGCAGGTTCATGCGTTCCGCCTCGGCGGAGAGGAATTCGTGCTGCTTGTGCGCGGCGAAGATGCTCAGGCCCGTGCAGAGCGTCGGCGCCAGGCGATCCCCTCCGTCGTCGCCAATGCAGTTCCAGGCCTTGGGCGACCCGTAACTGCCAGCATGGGCATGACGGATGCGTCGCCAAATGCTGACGCGGAGTTCGCAGAGCTCTACGAACAAGCCGACAGGCTGCTTTACAACGCCAAACTTGCTGGCCGCAATCGAACCAAAATTGCATTGGTGCAAGGCGCGAAGAATGGTGCGGATCTATTCTTTGATACTGTGGCTTAGTACCTTTTCAATGCCCGCTGTTGCTTCACCTCCACCTGCTTATTCGGCAGAATCTCTCGACAGCCGACCGAGTTCGAACTCGAAGAGCTCGTCTTGTTGCTGCTTGCGTATGTCCAGCGTCGCCATCTGTATGCCTTCAGCCGCGCACCAGACCAGCCATGGGCCGCGAATCCTTGATTCCCCATGGACACAGCCGCAGGCATACGGCGCCGAGCGCGTGGGCGCCTAGGCGTCCACGGCAATTTTTCTGCGGGATCCTTGCGGCCATTTTCCTATATTGCGGGCCTGGAACGGGCGGAGGTGGCTGGCTAGAAGGAGACATGAAGGTCCCCTACCAGCTACTGTGGGCGGCACGCGTGGCGCTCGACAAGAGACATGACGATCTCGCCAAGGAGGCCGGCGTCAGCGAGCGCACCTTGGTGCGCTTTGAAACGCCCCAGAGTGTTTCCGCCGACTCCCTCGAGCGGGTCCGGGCCGCACTCGAAGCGTGGGGCGTGAAGTTCCTGGCTCCAGAGGGAGGCCACGGGCCGGGGATGCGGATTCCCGAGAACACGCTGGAGCCACCGTCAGTGCGCCGGCATGAGCCTGGCAGGCGAACCGATTCCAGAAAATAGACGCCAGGCTGCGCCTTCCGCGGCTAAACGGCAGGGTCGAGGCACGACCAAGGGGGATCAGAGCGCGTTTGGACGGCCGTCAGCTATGCCGAGCTTCTAAACATATTCAGATTTGCGGCGTTAGGTAGAAAACGCACTTTTTTACCGAATGCCGCAAATTTGGGGCAGGAGAAGCGCCCAGAATACGAGTTCGAGGCGATTTCTCATTAGGCACAAATAGCTTCTCACTATTTGTGATGCCGACCAAATAATAATGCTGGTCGTCACACGTCCAGGTTTGCCACCGACAATGCGTTGTCCTGGATGAACTCGCGGCGCGGCTCCACTTCGTCGCCCATCAGGCGCGAGAACAGGCTGTCGGCGTCGGTGGCGTCCGAGACCTTGACCTGCAGCAGCGAGCGCACATTCGGGTCCAGCGTGGTTTCCCACAGCTGCTCGGCGTTCATTTCGCCAAGGCCCTTGTAGCGCTGCATGGTCAGGCCCTTGCGGCCGGTGGCGAAGATGGTGTCGAGCAGCGCCATAGGCCCGGAGATCGTCTCGGAAGTCTCCTTGCGGCGCAGAACCGGCGAACTGCCATAGATCTCGCCGAGGCGAGCCGAATAGCGGTCGAGCGCGCGTGCGTCGGCCGAATGCAACAGCCCCATGTCGAGGAAGGCGGCTTCCTTCACGCCGCGCACGGTGCGCTCCAGAATGTAGCCGCCGGGGCCTTCGTTGGAGGTCGCGGTGCGGCCATGCCAGCCGCGCTCGGTGTCTTCCGCGATCGCGTCCAGGCGTCTGGCGATGGTCTCGGCCATCTCGTTCGCGCGGGCGAGATCGTCGAGGGTCGCCGGGTTGAGCGCGCCTGCGATCGCCGCCTGTTCCACGATGCTGCGCGAATAGCGCGTGTGCAGGCCGTTGAGCAACCCGCGCACGGCCATTGCGTCGTCCACGACCGTGCGCAGGTCATGGCCGGTGCGCACCTCGCCGGAGCCGAGCGTCAGCGAGGCTTCCTCGAGCCCGGTGCCGATGAGGAATTCCTCGAAGGCGGCCTCGTTCTTGAGATATTGCGAGCTCTTGCCGCGCGAGACCTTATAGAGCGGCGGCTGCGCGATATAGAGGTGGCCGCGCTCGATCAGTTCCGGCATCTGCCGGAAGAAGAAGGTGAGCAGCAGCGTGCGGATGTGGGCGCCGTCGACGTCGGCGTCGGTCATGATGATGATCTTGTGGTAGCGCAGCTTGTCGGCGTTGAACTCGTCCTTGCCGATGGACGTGCCGAGCGCCGTGATCAGCGTGCCGATCATGTCGGACGACAGCATGCGGTCGAAGCGGGCGCGCTCCACGTTGAGGATCTTGCCGCGCAGCGGCAGGATCGCCTGGTTCTGGCGCGAGCGGCCGCCCTTGGCCGAGCCGCCTGCGGAGTCACCCTCGACGATGAAGAGTTCGGACTTGGCTGGATCGCGCTCCTGGCAGTCGGCGAGCTTGCCGGGGAGCGAAGTGATGTCGAGCACGCCCTTGCGCCGCGTAAGCTCGCGGGCCTTGCGGGCGGCCTCGCGCGCGGCAGCGGCTTCAACCACCTTGGCGATCAGGATCTTGGCTTCGGTCGGATGTTCCTCGAACCAGGTGCCGAGCGCCTCGTTGACCAGGCTTTCGACCACCGGCCGCACTTCGGAGGAAACCAGCTTGTCCTTGGTCTGCGAGGAGAATTTCGGGTCCGGCACCTTGACCGAAAGCACCGCCGTCAGGCCTTCTCGGCTGTCATCGCCCGTGATCGAGACCTTTTCCTTCTTGGTCAGGCCCGAGGTCTCGGCATAGCCGGTCACCTGGCGCGTGAGCGCGCCGCGGAAGCCGGCCAGATGCGTGCCGCCGTCGCGCTGCGGAATGTTGTTGGTGAAGCACAGCACGTTCTCGTGATAGCTGTCGTTCCACCACATCGCCACTTCTACCGTGATGCCGTCGCGCTCGGCGCGGATGGCGATGGGCGAAGGGATCAGCGGCTTCTTGGCGCGGTCGAGATACTTCACGAAGGCTTCCAGACCGCCCTGGTAGAGCAGCTCCTGGCTCTTCACGTCGGCATGGCGCTTGTCGGTCAGCACGATGCGCACGCCGGAATTCAGGAAGGCGAGCTCGCGCAGCCGATGCTCCAGCGTGTTGTAGTCGAACTCGACCATCGTGAAGGTGTCGGGCGAGGGCAGGAAGGACACTTCCGTGCCGGTCAGCTCGCCGGCATCGCCAGTTGCCGCCAGCGGGCTGTCGGGCACGCCGTGGGTGAAGGACATCTCGTGGACCTGGCCCTTGCGGCGGATCTTCAGCTTCAGCCAGAGCGACAGCGCGTTGACGACCGAGACGCCGACGCCGTGCAGACCGCCGGAAACCTTGTAGGAGTTCTGGTCGAACTTACCGCCGGCATGCAGCTGGGTCATGATGACTTCCGCCGCCGAGACGCCCTCGGAGGGGTGCAGATCAGTAGGGATGCCGCGGCCGTTGTCGGTCACCGTACAGGAGCCGTCGGGATTGAGCGTGACGGTGACCAGCGTGGCGTGGCCGGCCAGCGCCTCGTCGATGGCGTTGTCCACCACCTCGTAGACCATGTGGTGCAGGCCCGAGCCGTCGTCGGTGTCGCCAATATACATGCCGGGCCGCTTGCGCACCGCGTCCAGGCCCTTGAGGACCTTGATGGATTCGGCGCCGTATTCGGCCGGCGCACCGGCCTGGGTCTCGGTCGTATCGCTCATGAAATACTTTCGTCTCTCTGTCGCGGGACGGGCGCGCGCGAAGTCTCCCCGAATCGCGCACCCATTCATCCTCAAGATATAGGGGTTTCGAGGCTTTTTTCCAAGTTTTACAAGGATTTTGCGGGGGAAATCGGGCGATTTCAGGGGCGATTTGCCTGCCCTCAGGACACGGGCGAAGCCAACTGCTCACCACGCAGCAGATCGACCTTTGTCGCGATCACTTCGGCCAACACGTCGCTGGCGAGCCGGATGAGCGGATCGTTGCGGCGGCTCTCGTGCCAGCAGATCCAGAGCTGGGCCGGGAAGGCCGGCAACGCCCCGCAACGCACCAGGTCGGGCGCCGTCGCGGCCGCTACCGCAGGCAACGCCGCCAGCCCGAGGCCGGATTCGGCGGCGGCCAGCAGGCCGGGCAGTGAATTGGAGCGGAAAGCAATACGCCCTGCGCCCGCCTTGCCTCCCAGATAGGCCAGCGGAGGTGCAGCGGACACGATGCCTTCGCCGAGGATCACCGGATAGCGGGCGATGTCGGCCTCGCTTTCGGGCATGCCGAAATCGTGCAGGAAGGTGCGGCTGGCATAGATCGCCCATAGCGTGTCGGGCATGCGCCGGCGCACGATGTCGGGCTGCTCGTTGGTGCCGCCGGCGCGCAGCGCGATGTCGGCCTCGCCGGCCGCGAGGTCGAGGCGGCGATCGGAGACGATGATCTCGGCATTGATGCCGGGGTGCCGGGTCCTGAGCAGGGACGCCGCCGGCGCCAGCAGCGCGCGGGCCATGTATTCGGTGCCGGTGATGCGCACCGTGCCTGACACATTGCGCTGGCGCGAGCGGATCTTCTGCTCTAGCGCGTCCGCCGCCTTTTCGGCCGCTGTGGCCAGGTCGAGCACCGCGCGGCCTTCTTCGGTGATGCGATAGCCGGATTGCTGGCGATGGAACAGCGCAACCCCCAGCGCCGTCTCCAGCGCCTTGATTCGCCGCGCCACCGTAGTCTGGTTCACGCCCAGCGCAGCCGAAGCCTTCAGCGTCGACTCGTGCCGCGCGGTCGCGAGGAAATAACGGAGGTCGTTCCAGTCGAACATCGCCCATTCTGCACAAATGCAGAACCGTTAGGCAAGTGGAGCAACTGCCGATTGTGGGGGAGAGCGGCTATACGGCAGATCGTCATCGACCGGCCGGCCCTGACTTTTCCATTCCAACACCGCCGCCTTCGCGCGGCAGCAGGAGACAGTCATGCTTCACGAACAGCAGAACAAGGATGTGGTGCGCGCCTATGTCGAGGCGATGAACACCGGCGATTTCGACAGGCTGGAACGCCTTTTCACCAAGGACACCAATATCCACGGCGTGCTCGGCCGCGGCTCGCTCGACATCGCCATGCCGATCTGGCGCGAGCTGCACGGCGCACTCGACATGCATCTGGAAATCGAGGAACTGGCGGCAGACGGCGACACCGTGGTCGCCCGCTTCCGCGAGACCGGCCGCTCGGTGGGCGAGTTCCGCGGGTTGCGCGCTACCGGCAAGACCTATGAGATCATTGCCATCGAGTGGTTCACTATCCGCGACGGCCTCATCACCGACCGCTGGGGCGTGCGCGACAGCGCAGCACAAGCCCGCCAGATCGGCTGGCAGGCATGAGAGCTTACCTGGCCGCGCGCCCGGCCGATCATCGACCGGGCGGCGAGTTTCCGGACTGGCTCTATCTGGCCACGCCTGCAGGTCAGGCTGCGGCCGCCGCCTGCTTGGCGGGGCGCAGCGTCTCGAGAGCGCCGGCCCAGCGGTCGAGCTCGTCCAGCATGGTCTTGGCGCTGGCGATGATGAGGTCGTTCGGCTTGAACTCGCCGTCCACCAGGAACTGCGGATAATTCGGCACCGGCACGCCTTCGGGAATCGGCACCACCTTCTGCACCATCAGCAGCGGCTTGGCCGATTCGACGGCGCGCAGGCCGCCCGAAACGCCGCCATAGCTCAGGAAGCCGGCCGGCTTGTAGCGCCACTCGGCTGACAGATAGGTGATGGCATTCACCAGCGGCGCCGGGATGAAGTAGTTGTATTCCGGCGTCACGAACACGAAGGCGTCGCCCTCGGCAATGGTCTGCGACCAGCGCTTGGTGTGCTCGTTCTCATACTGGCCGAGGCGCGGATGCTTCGGCTCGTCGAACAGCGGCAGGTCGAAGTCGGCGATGTCCACCAACACCGGTTCGAACTTGCCGTGCTCGCGGGCGAAATCGGCGAACCACTTGGCGAAGACGGGGCCGACGCGGCCCGGCCGGGTGCTGCCGATGATGATGTGGAGCTTGTGCGTCAATGTCGTATTCCCTGTGCAATCTAGTCACCAAAGGTGACTTAGGGAGGAAGTGGGCCTTTCTCACCCGGAAGGCAAGCGAGCACCTTGTGGTAATCGGCCGAATTTGCAGGTGACGCAGCGTTCACCCTTTGCGCGACGATCCTCGTTTATGTGGACGGGGCTTCTTTCAAAGCCTACATACACCGGGACGGAGGACACGATGGATACCGCGCCCGCTCCCTTCATTCCGCCCGCGCCAAAGCCTCGCAGCACGCCACCCTCGACGCTGCAGATGATCCGCATCGTCTATCGCAACCCGCTCGAATTGTGGGGCGAGCCTTCCTACAACGAGCCGTGGATTTCGGTGGCCGGCGTCGGCGGGCCGCTGGTGATCGTCAACGATCCCGGCCTGATCCGCCATGTGCTGGTGGACAATGCCAAGAACTACAAGATGGCCACGGTGCGCCAGAAGATCCTGCGGCCGATCCTGCGCGACGGGCTTCTGACCGCAGAGGGCGAGGTGTGGAAGCGCTCGCGCAAGGCCATGGCGCCGGTGTTCACGCCGCGCCACATCTTCGGCTTCGCGCAGCCGATGCTGAAGCGCACGCTGGACTTCGTCGAGCGCTACGAGGGCGAGACCGGCACGGTCGACATCGCCCACGACATGACCATGCTGACCTATGAAATCCTCGCCGAGACGCTGTTTTCCGGCGAGATTGCCGGCGAGCCGGGCAGCTTCGCGCGCCAGATCGACCATCTGTTCGAAACCATGGGCCGGGTCGATCCGCTCGACCTCTTGCGCGCGCCCGACTGGCTGCCGCGCATCACGCGCATCCGCGGCCGCAAGACCATGGCCTATTTTCGCAAGATCGTGTCCGACACCATGGCCATGCGCAAGGACCGGCTGGCGCGCGAGCCCGATGCAGTGCCGCAGGATTTCTTGACCTTGCTGCTACGCGCCGAAGGGCCGGACGGGCTGACGCGCGGCGAGATCGAGGACAACATCATCACCTTCATCGGTGCCGGCCACGAAACCACCGCCCGCGCGCTGGGCTGGACGCTCTATTGCCTGGCCGAGGCGCCGTGGGAGCGCGCGCCAATCGAGGCCGAGATCGACGCGGTGCTGGCGCGCGAGCCCGATCCGACCAGGTGGCTGGATGCCATGCCGCTGACTCGTGCTGCCTTCGAGGAGGCGCTGCGGCTTTATCCGCCAGCGCCTTCGATCAACCGCGAGCCCATCGAGACCGACCGCTACAAGGATCTGGAGATCCGCAAGGGCTCGCAGGTGCTGGTCATGCCCTGGACGGTGCATCGCCACCGCAAGCTGTGGGACCAGCCCGAGGCCTTCATCCCGGCGCGCTTCCACCCCGGCAACCGCGAGAAGATCGACCGCTACCAGTACCTGCCTTTCGGCGCCGGCCCGCGCGTCTGCATCGGCGCCAGCTTTGCCATGCAGGAGGCGATCATCGCGCTCGCCATCCTGCTCTCCCGCTTCCGCTTCGACACGGTGCCGGAGACAAAACCTTGGCCGGTGCAGAAGCTGACCACCCAGCCGCAGGGCGGCCTGCCGATGCGGGTGACGCGACGGTGAGGTCGCCGCCGACGCCTTCCATTACCGGCTGAAAGCCGCTCGGTCCCGGCGCCCGAAAGCGTTCTCGGGCGCTCAGGCCCTCGGAAAAGGCTCGACCGTGCCCTTGAGCTTGATGGTGATTGGCTGGCCGAAACGGTCCTTGGACTTGCCGGCCGGCACGCGGATCCAGCCCTCGCTGACGCAATATTCGCTGACATCCTCGCGCTCGCGTCCGTTGAACAGGATGCCGACGCCGCGTTCCAGCACTTCGCCGTCGAAGAAGGGGCTGCGCGGGTCGATGCTCAGCCGGTCGGGAAGGGTCATTGCTTTCTCCATTAATTCTTGGCGTCCATGCGGACGCGATTGCCCGCGCCGCAGGCTTTGCGAGGCCTGTTAAGGGCATCGGCAGTCAGGGTAAAGACCTATGCTCAGTTCCGCCCGTAAAACACATTCTCCACATGCACCGGCCAGCGGCGCGGCAGCACCGCCACCAGGTCGAAGCGCACGGAAAGCCGGCCGTAGTCCGGCTGACGCGACAGCCACAGATCGGCCGCGCCCTCGATGCGGCGTTCCGAGCCATAGGCCACCGCATCCATGGCCTCCGCAAGGGTCGGTCGCGCCTTGACCTCGACGATCAGCACGAGATTGCCGCGCCGGGCGATGAGGTCGATCTCGCCAAGTCTTGTTCGATAGCGCCGGGCGACGACGCGGTAGCCTTTCAGCATCAGCGCGAGTGCCGCAAGCCATTCGCCGCGATGTCCGCGCCTGTAGGCCTTGCGTCGCGCCAGCGTATCAGCCACCGCCGCCTTCCTTGAGTTCGAGCAGTCGGCGATAGAGCGCGGGCTTCTGGCCGCCGGTCATGCGCGCGGCCTCGGCCGCCGCTTTGGAAGCCGGCATCTCGGCCGCGAGCGAAAGCAGCAGGCGGTCGACATCGGCCGGTTCGGCCACGGCCTGTGCCATCGGCGGCCCGACGCAGATGACGATCTCGCCCTTGGGCGTTGGCGTCTCTGCATAGTGGGCCGCAAGGGCGGCCAGTGTACCGGTGCGCATCTCCTCGAAGGTCTTGGTGAGTTCGCGGCCGATGGCGGCCGGCCGGTCGCCATAGACATCGGCCATGGCGACGAGCGTGTCGGCCAGACGGCGCGGCGATTCGAAGAAGATCAGCGTGGCGGGAACGGCGGTAAGCTCGGAAAGCCGGGTGCGGCGCTGGCCGTCCTTCACCGGCAGGAAGCCGGCGAACATGAAGGCATCCGAAGGCAGGCCGGAGGCGGTCAGCGCGGCGAGAACGGCGGACGGCCCGGGGATCGGCACCACGCGAATGCCATGCTCCTGCGCCTGCTCCACCAGCCGATAGCCGGGGTCGGAGACCAGCGGCGTGCCGGCATCCGACACCAGCGCCACGCTTCTGCCCGCCTCCAGAGTCTCGATCAAGCGCGGGCCGGCCTCGGCCGCATTGTGCTCGTGATAGGGGGTGGGGCGCTGGCGGATACCGTAGCGGTCGAGCAGCACTCGGGTGACGCGCGTGTCCTCGCAGGCAAGCACATCCGCGCCGGCCAGCGTTTCCAGCGCGCGCAGCGTGATGTCGCCGAGATTGCCGATAGGCGTGGCGACGAGATAGAGCGCCACCTCCAGCGGCCGGGCCACGACCTCCGTCTGCCCGATCATGTAGCTTTTCCTGCCGCTGTCCGTCGTCACGCCTGCTTATCTCCTGCTGGTTCTCTTTCGCATGGGTAGCGGTGCGTTGCAAAAAGCCTTTCGCGCCACGGCGCGAATTTTGCCGCAATCGGGTCGAAACCTGTGGACCGAGTCGGAAGCGTTTCGCTGCGGCGCAGCCTTCCGACGCCACGGTCAAAAGGCTGGAAGCACAATGCCCAATCGCTTCGATGTATTCCTGTCGCGTCTGGAAAGGGGCCGCTCGTCCGAGCGCTCGTCAAACGCGGTAGGCGACCAGCACCGCACCGGCGGCAATCAGCGCGATGCCAAGCCAGTTCGCGCCGGTCAGCCGCTCGCCAAGAAAAACAACGCCGAACACCGCGACAAGAACCACGCTTAGCTTGTCGATCGGCGCCACCTGCGCGGCCTGGCCAAGCTTCAGCGCGCGGAAATAGCAGAGCCACGATGCGCCTGTGGCGCACCCGGACAGGATCAGGAAGGCATAGGTCTTCGTGGAGATCGAGCCGAGCGCCTGCGCTTGGCCCGTCGCGACGACGATGCCGGCGGTCACCAGCAGGATGACGATGGTGCGGATCAGCGTGGCGAAGTCCGAATTGATGTTTTCCACGCCGACCTTGGCGAAGATGGCGGTGAGAGCCGCGAAGGCGGCCGACAGCACCGCCCAGAACTGCCAGGATGAGTAGATGGTCATGGCCTCATTTCTCCGCCGGGACGTTGGTGCAAAGGCTGTAGCATTTTGGGCGGGAATTGGGGATGCGTCTTCGTGATCGCCGCGGCACTCAGCCCGTTGTGGTCATGGCCGTACATCGTTTGCACCGCTGGCTCGTTGTCACGGGAGAGGCATGGATTCCCGACACTCTCCGCTCACTCCGTTCGCTCACGAGGTCGGGAATGACGGCGTTGAGAAGCCTCCGCATTAATGTGGTCGAGAGGTCGCACAGCATTCCAGCCGTCATTCCCGACCTCGTGAGCGAGTGAAACGAGCGGAGAGTGCCGGGAATCCATGCCTCGACATACCCGCCGCCGCTACGGATCAGAAGATTTTTCGCGCCTGGAAAATTGGCGCAGCCGCCTCTCACCGCGCCAGATCGGCCACCACGGCATCGAGCACGATCATGCCGGATGGCGTGGCGCGCAGGCGCGAATTGCCCACGGGCGCGATCAGCCCTTCGCCCTGCAGGATCGACATGCGCGCCGGAGACAACTCCCGGCCCGACAGCGCCTCGTAGCGGACGAGGTCGATGCCTTCGACAAGCCGCAGCCCCATCAGCAGGAATTCGTCGGCCTCCTCAGAGCGGGTCAATATCTCGCCGCCGGTGATGCCGTGGCCCTTTGTCTCGACCAGATCGAGCCAGGTTTCCGGCATCTTCTCGGCAATCGTCACCACGCGCTGTCCGTCCTCGACGAAACGGCCATGCGCGCCGGGGCCGACGCCGACATATTCGCCGTAGCGCCAGTAGGTCAGGTTGTGCCGGCTTTCCGCGCCGGGCCTGGCATGGTTGGAGATCTCGTAGGCCGGCAGGCCGTGCGCTGCCGTCACTTTCTGCGTCACCGCGTAGAGTTCGGCCGACGCTTCCGCGTCCGGCAGCTCGAATTTGTGCGCGGCATAGAGCGCGTGGAAGCGCGTGCCTTCCTCGATGGTGAGCTGGTAGAGCGACAGATGGTCGGCGGCGTGGTCAATCGCCTGCTTGAGCTCCGCCGCCCAGGCCTCGGGCGTCTGGCCGGGCCGGGCATAGATCAGGTCGAAAGACATGCGCGGGAAGATTTCGCGCGCCAGTTCGATGGCGTGGAGCGCTTCCTCGACATTGTGCAGCCGGCCCAAAAAACGCAGATCGGCGTCGTTCAGCGACTGCACGCCGAGCGAGACGCGGTTGACGCCTGCGGTGCGGTAGCCGCGGAAGCGCTCGGCCTCGACGGAGGAGGGGTTGGCCTCCAGCGTGATCTCCACGCCCTGCCGCACGGTCCAGTTGGCGGCGACCGCGTCGAGCACGGCGGCCACCGTCTGCGGCTTCATCAGCGAGGGCGTGCCGCCGCCGAGGAAGATACTGGTCACCTCGCGCGGCCCGGTGCGCTGGCGCATCGTCGCCAACTCGGCTTCGAAGGCGCGGACAAAACGCTCCTGGTCCACCGGCTGGTGGCGGACATGGCTGTTGAAGTCGCAATACGGGCATTTGGCCGCGCAGAAGGGCCAATGGATGTAGACGCCGAAGCCCGGTTCCCTGTTGGTCAATATCGCGTCCTTCACGCCGAGCCGAGCATGGCGCGGGCAAATTTCTGGAAGGCGCGGGCGCGGTGCGACAGTGCCTTGTCCTGCCCCGGCTTCCAGCCGTGTTTTTCCTCGGCGGTCATCTCGCCGAAGGTCTTGTCATAGCCTTCCGGCAGGAAGACCGGGTCGTAGCCGAAACCCTTCTCGCCGCGCGGCGGCCAAACCAACTGGCCCTCAGCCTCCCCGCGGAAATATTCGGTGTGACCGTCCGGCCAGGCCACGCAGATGACAGCCACGAAGCGGCCGCTGCGCTTGTCGGGCGAGACGGCGCCTGCCTCGTTCATCGCATCTTCCGTGCGCTGCATGGCCATGCCGAAGTCGCGGCCGCCGTCGGGCTTCTCGGCCCAGTTGGCGGTGTAGACGCCGGGCTGGCCGTCGAGCGCATCGACGCACAGGCCGGAATCGTCCGACAGCGCCGGCATGCCGGTGGCGGTCGCGGCGGCCAGTGCCTTGATGGCGGCGTTTTCCTCGAACGTGGTGCCGGTCTCGTCGGGCTCGGGCAGGCCGAACTCCCTGGCCGACTTTGCCTTGAAGCCGAACGGCGCCATCAGGTCGGCGAATTCGCGCAGCTTGCCGTCATTGTGGCTGGCGACGACGATTTCCCGTTCGGTCAGAATGCGCATTCAAATACCCCAGATACGTGGTTCGGCGATCTCCAGCGAATTGCCGGACGGATCGCGGAAATAGATGGATCGGCCGCCATTCGGCCACTCGAAATCGGCCTCGATAGCGATGTTGCTGGCCTCCAGATGGGCCTTCCATCGCTCGATTTCATCGGCAGTGCCCGAAAAGCAGAGGTGCCCCTGGCCCACCGTGCCATGCGGCGGCACCGGAAGTTTTGCGTCCGGCGCCGGCGGATGACGGGTGGCGTCCGCGTTGAACAGCAGGAGCACGCCTTGCCCGCAGCGGAAGAAGACGTGCCGGCCCGGCACCTTGGCAATGCGCTCCAGCCCCATCACCTCGCCGTAAAACGCCTCCGCCGCATCGAGATCGGCGACGTAGAGGGCGCTTTCGAGGATGCCGGAGAGGTGCATCGCTGGCTCAGGCCACCGCCATCTGCTGAAGGTCGACCAGCCGCGAAATACCCTTCTTGGCCAGCGCCATCAGATTGGCGAATTCTTCTTCGGTGAAGGGCGCGCCCTCGGCCGTGCCCTGGATCTCGACGATGCCGCCCTTGCCGGTCATTACGAAATTGGCGTCGGTGCCGGCCGCGGAGTCTTCCGGATAGTCGAGGTCGATCACCGGCTGGCCCTCATAGATGCCGCAGGAGATCGCCGCGACATGGTCCTTCAGCACCTTGGAGACCGAAACCATCTGGCGCGCTTCCATCCAGCGCAGGCAGTCATGCAGCGCCACCCAGCCGCCCGTGATTGCGGCGGTGCGCGTTCCGCCATCGGCCTGGATGACGTCGCAGTCGACGGTGATCTGCATCTCGCCCAGCGCCTGCAGGTCCACGACCGCGCGCAAGGAACGGCCGATCAGCCGCTGGATCTCCAGCGTGCGGCCGCCCTGCTTGCCGGTGGCGGCCTCGCGGCGCATGCGCTCGCCCGTGGCGCGCGGCAGCATGCCGTATTCGGCCGTTACCCAGCCCTTGCCGGTGTTGCGCATCCAGCCGGGAACCTTTTCCTCGAGGCTTGCCGTGCACAGCACGTGCGTGTCGCCGAATTTGACGAGGCAGGAGCCCTCCGCGTGCTTGGAGACGTTACGCTCGAAGGAGATGGGGCGCATTTCGTCGAACTGGCGTTTGGAGGGGCGCATACGGTTCTTTCTTCGTAAAGAGCGATAATCCGGCGGCTTGTAGCGTCATGCGGGTTTCGGCGCAAAGGAAAACACGGCGGCCGCCGCATGGTTGTGTTCCAGCGAAGGGAATCTATATCTTGATTCCAGAGGTTTGGTGAAACCATGACGAAGCCGGTGCAGGATCCGATATTGCAGACTCTCGATATGCGCTCGCGCGACATATTCCGCCGCATCGTCGAGTCCTACCTGCACGACGGTGAGCCGGTCGGCTCGCGCAACCTGGCGCGCATGCTGCCGGCCACGCTCTCGCCTGCCACCGTGCGCAACGTCATGAGCGACCTGGAGCAGCTCGGCCTCATCTATGCGCCGCACATTTCGGCCGGCCGCCTGCCCACGCAGCAGGGACTGCGCTTCTTCGTCGACGCCTTCATGGAGCTTGGCGACCTGTCGGAGGAGGAGCGGCGTTCCATCGAGACGCAGCTCAAGGCCGCCAGCAGCGGCGCCACGCTGGAGCAGATGCTGATCGACGCCAGCCAGATGCTGTCGGGCCTGTCGCGTGGTGCGGGCCTGGTGCTGGCGAGCAAGAACGAGGTGCCGCTGAAGCACATCGAGTTCATCCAGCTCGACCCGCGCCGGGCTCTGACCATCATGGTGTCGCAGAATGGCGACGTGGAGAACCGCGTCGTGGAGTTGCCCGCGGGCGTCACCGCCTCTCAGCTTATCGAGGCTTCCAACTATCTCAACGCCCATGTCCGGGGACGCACGTTGGCAGAGGCCAGGGACGAGATCGCCCGGCTGAAGGACGAGACCAAGGCCGCCCTCGACACGCTGTCGCAGGAATTGGTGCAGCGGGGCCTGGCCGTGTGGGCGGGCGCCGACAGCGGGCTGCCGGCGCGCCTTATCGTGCGCGGCCGCGCCAATCTTCTGGAAAACCTCACCGCGCAAGCCGACATCGAGCTGCTCAAGCATCTGTTCGAGGACCTCGAGACGCAGGAGGGCATGGTCCAGCTTCTCGACCTCGCCGAGGCGGGCTCGGGCGTGCGCATCTTCATCGGCTCGGAAAACAAGCTGTTTTCGCTCTCCGGCTCCTCGCTGGTCGTCGCGCCCTATCGCGACAAGGATGCCCGGGTCATCGGCGCGCTCGGCGTCATCGGCCCGACCCGGCTGAACTATGCCCGCATCGTGCCGATGGTCGATTATACGGCGCAGCTCATCTCCCGCATGCTCCGCTGATACCGGGGAACCCCGGCACCCCTTGAACCGTTCGTGAGGCGACAAGAAACGCGCGGCGCGATATGATCGCTGCTGTGCGGGTCACGGATCGTCGTGGCGTCATGCTCGCGCCGGGACGTATTCCGATGGCCGTGTCCAACAGCGGAGGAACGGTAATGGCAAGTTTCCACGTGATGGCAGGTGCTTCTCAGAGCTACAACCGCGTGGCGGTGCGCAAGATCAGCTTTTCCGACGTCCTCGTTTCGCTGCGGCAGGGTGCCGAGGACTTTTGGGAGAAGCCGTCGCATTATGTGTTCATGTGCGTGTTCTATCCCATCATCGGCGTGTTCCTGATGACGTGGACTTCGGGCAACAATGCGCTGCCACTGCTGTTTCCGCTGGCTTCGGGTTTTGCCCTGCTCGGGCCGCTGACAGCATTGGGTCTCTACGAGATCAGCCGCAGGCGTGAACTTGGCATTGATTCATCTTGGCGCCATGCGTTCGACGTCCGCCGCTCGCCAGCGCTACCTTCGATCGCGGCTGTCGGCATCTGGCTTTTCATCCTGTTCGTCACCTGGCTGCTTAGCGCCAAGACGCTCTACGTCTCCCTCTTTGGGCCTGAAGTGCCGGCCTCGATAGGCGGCTTCATACATGACGTGTTCAGCACGCGGAGCGGGCACGAGCTGATGCTGTGGGGCAACCTGATGGGGCTCGGCTTCGCCATCGTGGCGCTCGCCACCACCGTGGTCGCCTTTCCGCTATTGCTCGACCGCGACGTCGGCGTCGTGGCGGCGATCGAGACCTCGGTGCGCACCGTGCTGGTCAACCCGCTGCAGATGCTGTTCTGGGGCCTGATCGTGGCGGTCCTGCTGGTGATCGGCTCGATACCCATCTTTGCGGGACTGGTGGTCGTCCTGCCGATCCTGGGGCACGCAACCTGGCATCTCTACCGCAAGGTGATCGAGCCGGCGAAGACGAACGCAAAGGCGACGGCCGAACGGCGGCGGCGCGCAGCCTGACGGCGGCGATGGTTATGCAAACGGGCCGACCGGCACAAGCTGCCGGCGCGGCCCTCAGGAGGAACTATGGCACTGGAGGAACTTAAGGCACAGATCAGCCTGCTCATGGCGCAGATGGTCGACCAGCCCGAAGACGCCCATGAGATCCAGGAGCGCATTCGCGAAACGCTCAACGAGCTGCGCGCAATGGGCATGCCGTTGCCGGCCGATCTCGTGAAGCTCGAAAAACAGCTCGACGCCGGGTTCGATACGGCCGAAGGCTGAGCGGACAGGGGCGGTTCAGTTCCGCGAGCCGTTGAGCTGAATGTCGAAGTCGACCATGTCGAAATAGAGCGGCGTGCCAGCATCCATGCCATAGGCGGAGCGCTGGACGCTGCCTTGTACGTGGAAGGTTATGCTGCGCCCGGTGCGCTCGCCGACGGTGGCGGTGAACTCCGCCGGGTGGGTCTTGCCCCGCGCGGTAAGCTGGCCTTCGATGCGTGCGGTGTCGTCGCCGGTTCGCGTCACCTTGGTAGAGCGGAACCGGATCTCCGGATAGGCATCCGCATTGAACACGGCATCCGAGCGCAGGAACTTGTCGATCCTGGCCTCGCCCGTACTGACGCTGGCCGGCATCAGCTCGAACTGCACGCTTGAGCGCTCGAAGTCGTGCGCGTCGATGCGGAACGTCCCGTGGAACTTGCCGAAGTCGCCCGTGATGCCTCCATTTCCGCCGACTTCGCCGATATGGAAGCCGATATGCGAGGACGGCTCTATGCGGTATTGCCCGGCGGCCTCCGACAGTGCGTCGGCATGCGCCGGGCTGGCCAGCCCGACGAGGGCCAGCGCCAGTCCGCCGCCGGTTGAAATCATGGAGTGGTTGGGCATTCTCTACCTCCTGGCGGTTTCCCGCCGTCTGGTCTCTTCTTCCCCGCTTGGCTCGTTTCCCCTCATGTTGAGCATGCGCCTCAGGACGCCGTCGCGCAGCCAGAAATGATGGTGCAGCGCCGCCATCATGTGGCCGGTGGCGATCGCCGCCGTGGCATAGGCAAGCCACTGGTGCGTCACCCGCCAAAAATCCTCCGCCGCTTCGGACCTGAGCATCGGCAGGTCGGGCACCACCGCCAGGTCGAAGGCGAAGCTCGGGATACGGAGCGTGGAGGTCGAAACCAGCGCCCAGCCGGTCAGCGGCACCACCAGCATAAGCAGATAGAGCGAAGCCTGCACGCTCTTGGCGGCCAGCCATTCGCCCTGCCCAAGCGAGGGCGGGCGCTGCGGCCACCTGTTTGCGCCGGCCCACAGCAAGCGCAGCGCCGCCAGCGCCAGGATGAGGAAGCCGAAGGACTTGTGCCACTGGATCAGCGTGAACTGCAGCGCCATGCTTTCGATCCAGCGCGGCACCAGCCCCAGCAGCATCTGCCCGACGAAAAGCGCCGCGATCGTCCAGTGGAACAGGATCGCGATCGATCCGTAGGAATCGTCCCGATTGCGCAGCATCGTCCTTATCGCCGGCGTTTTCGACCGGGAGGATAGCGCAAGGAGCCGGCATATCATCCTTGCTCCGGATTATTTGATCGGCGCAGGCGCCTTCTGGCCGCCAGCAGGAGAAGCGGTGTTGGCCCATTCCAAAAGGCGCGGCGGCGTGCGATTGTCCGCCCCCTGATCTGTTCGAGACCCCATGATCCCATGACCCTTGCCGGATTTCTTGCCTACAGCGGCGCACTCGCCGTTGCAGCCGCCATTCCCGGACCCGGCGTCACCGCGCTCGTGGCGCGTGCGCTTGGCTCCGGCTTCCGTTCGTCGCTGGCCATGTCGGTCGGACTGATCTGCGGCGACCTCACCTATCTCACGGCCGTGGTGCTTGGCCTGGCGCTGGTGGCACAGACCTTCGGCACCGTGTTCCTGGTCATCAAGTGGTTGGGCGTCGCCTATCTTGCCTATCTCGCCTGGACCTTCTGGAGGAGCGGCATCACGCCGGAGAACATCGAGGCGCGCAAAGGCAAGGGCGGCATGTTCGCCGCCTACTTCTCGGGGCTGACCGTCACGCTGGGCAACCCCAAGACGATGATCTTCTATCTGGCGCTGACGCCGACGCTGGTGGACCTGCGCACCATCACGCTTGCCGATTACGGCGTGCTGGCCGTTCTGACCGTGCTGGTGCTGCTCGTGGTGCTGGTGCCCTATCTGGCGCTGGCGGCCAAGGCGCGCTGGCTGCTCCGGACGCCGCGCGCGCTCAAGGCGCTGAATCGCACCGCCGCAGCCTTCATGGCCGGCGCGGCGGCAGCCATCGCGGCCCGCTGAAGTCTTACAATCCGCAATAGGATTTTATAGATGCCGCTCCTGAGAGAATTTCATTCTCTTGGGTGCGGCTTTTCGGCATGCCCGCCACTCGGTTTTTTCCAGGCTCCGCCCTATTCTTGGTTGGAGAAGTCTTTTCAAGCAATCGACAGTGGAGCAGTCCTCATGAACAAGCCCGCCATCAATACGCGCGCGCCCGGGCGCGGCCGCGTCTACGGCTCGATCACAGAGACGGTCGGCGACACGCCCCTGGTGCGGCTCGACAAGTTCGCGAAGGAGAGGGGCATCGTTGCTAATCTCATCGCCAAGCTCGAGTTCTTCAACCCCATCGCCAGCGTCAAGGACCGCATCGGCGTGGCCATGATCGAGGCGCTGGAGGCGGCGGGCAAGATCACCCCCGGCAAGACCACGCTGATCGAGCCGACCTCGGGCAACACCGGCATTGCGCTGGCCTTCACGGCCGCCGCCAAGGGCTATCGCCTGATCCTCACCATGCCAGAGACGATGTCGATCGAGCGCCGCAAGATGCTGGCGCTGCTCGGCGCCGAGCTGGTGCTGACCGAGGGCGCCAAGGGCATGAAGGGCGCGATCGCCAAGGCCGACGAGCTGGCCGCCACCATCCCCGACGCGGTCATCCCGCAGCAGTTCGAGAACCCGGCCAATCCGGAAATTCATCGCCAGACGACGGCTGAGGAGATCTGGAACGACACCCATGGCGAGGTGGATATCCTGGTTTCCGGCATCGGCACCGGCGGCACCATCACCGGCGTTGGCCAGGTGCTGAAGCAGCGCAAGCCCGAGGTGAAGGTCGTGGCGGTGGAGCCGGACGCCTCGCCGGTTTTGTCCGGCGGCCAGCCGGGCCCGCACAAGATCCAGGGCATCGGCGCCGGCTTTGCGCCGAAGGTCCTCGACACCTCGATCTACGACGAGATCGTGCGCGTCACCAACGAGGATGCCTTTGCCGCCTCGCGGCTACTGGCCAAGCTCGAAGGCGTGCCGGTCGGTATCTCTTCGGGTGCGGCCCTGCATGCGGCGAGCATCATCGGCGCGCGTCCTGAAAACGCGGGCAAGAACCTTGTCGTGGTCATTCCCGACTTTGCCGAGCGCTATCTGTCGACGGCGCTGTTCGAGGGGCTGGGCGGCTGAACCGAAGCGGCTGGACCGTCGAAAAAACCGGTGTGGTGAAGCGACCGCCCGGTTGAGCGGCGCAGCATTTGCGGTCAAGACTCCGCCAGCCGGCATAAGCCGGCGGCGGAGGATTTCATGTACAAGCTCTATACGCGTCCCGGCAGCGGCGGTTTCGTCGCGGAAGCTGCGTTCGCGCTGGCCAATGTGCCCTACGAACGGATCAACGTCGCCAAATCGGAGGCGGCCGATCCGCAATTCCTGAAAGTCAGCCCGCTGGGCCAGGTGCCGGCGCTTGCGCTGCCCGAAGGCGGCACGATGACCGAATCCGCGGCCATCTGCATCCTGCTGGGCGAGCGTCATCCGGAAGCGGGGCTTGCGCCTGGCCTGGGCGAGGAAGCGCGCGGCGACTTCCTGCGCTGGATGGCATTCATGTCCTCCACGCTCTATCCGGCCGTGCTGCGCCGCTACTATGCGCCGCGCTACACGGCCGATCCCGAGGGTAAGGTTGCTGTCGAGGACGCAGCCGTGGCCGAGATCGACCGCGGTCTCGGCATCGTCGACGGCGCGCTCGAGGGGCGCGACTGGCTGGTGGGCGACAGCCTCTCGCTGGCGGATGTCTATCTGCTGATGCTCTATTCCTGGCACCCGCAGCCCGAAAAGGCGCGCGCGGCGTTGCCGAATGTGGAGAGGGTTTGCGCCGGGTTGCGGAAGCATCCGGTGATCGAAGAACTGAACGCCGCCCACGAGATGTGGTGAGGCTTCAGCCAAGAGGTGGCTGCAAGGCCGCCGCTAGCGGCTGGCGGCGGTCGCCAAGGCTGCCCGCTTCGCCTGCAGGAACCGCCTGACCGCCGGGTCGGGTTCGAGGCCGATGGCGCGCTCATATGCGGCGTCGGCCGCGGGCCGATTGCCAAGCCGCTCCAGCACGTCGGCGCGCGCCGCCCAATAGGGTTGGTATTCGGCAAGGCGCGGGTCGTCGCCGACGTGGTCCAGCATGCGCATCGCCTCGTCGGCTCGCCCGGCCAGCGCCACCGCAACGGCGTGGTTGACCGCCACCACGGGGGAGCGGGTGAGGGTGGCAAGCGCCGCATAGAGACCGGCAATCGCGGTCCAGTCGGTTGCGCCGAGATCGAGACGCGCCGCATGCGCCGATTGTATTGCCGCTTCCAGCTGGTAGCGGCCAACCTTGCCCATGCGCGCGGCGGAATGCAGCAGGGCTTCGCCCTCGGCGATCATGCCAGCATCCCAGAGGGCGGTGTTCTGTTCGGCGAGCGGCACGAAATCGCCGCTCGCGCTGCGGCGGGCGTGGCGGCGCGATTCCGCAAACAGCATCAGCGCCAGCAGGCCCAGCGCTTCCGGCTCTTGCGGCATAAGCGATGCCACCAGCCGGCCAAGCCAGATGCCCTCGTCGGCGAGGCCTCGGCGACGGCTCTCTGTTGCGGTCGGATCACTCCAGCCCTCGGCATAGGCGGCGTAGATCGCTTCCAGAACGGCATCCAGCCGCTCGTCGAGCTCGGCGCGCTCCGGAATGCGGAAGGGAATTCCGGTCTGCCGGATGCGGCTCTTTGCGCGGACGAGCCTCTGGCCCATCGTGGCCGGCGGCACCAGGAACGCAGCGGCGATGATTGCCGCATCGAGGCCGAGAATGGTCTGCAAGACCAGCGGCGCGCGCATGCCGGGCTCGATCGCGGGATGGGCGCAGGCGAACATCAGCCCCAGCCGTTCGTCCGGCAGGTCGCCGGCCGTCTCCCGCGCCTCGACCTCCTCGGCCATCAGGCGCAGATGGTCCTCGGCCGCAATGCCGGTCTGGCGCCGGCGCAGCTGGTCGACGCTGCGCCTGCGCGCCACCGTCAGCAGCCAGGCTTCGGGCCTTGCGGGCACGCCTTCGGCCGGCCAGCGCTCCAGCGCGGCGGCAAAGGCGTCGGCAAGCGCGTCTTCCGCCCCCGCCACGTCGCGCGTGCGGGCGGCGAGATAGGCGACCAGCTTGCCGTAGCTCTGGCGGGCGGCTGTTTCGGCCGCCGCCCGCGCAATGGCCAGTGTGTCGGCCATCAGCTTGCCTGCATCTCCCACAGCGGCCGCACCTCGATCGTGCCGTTTTCGGCGCCGGGGCAGCGTGCCGCCCAGCTGATCGCGGCGTCAAGGTCGGCCGCCTCGATCATGTAGTAGCCAGCGAGCTGCTCGCGGGTTTCGGCATAGGGGCCTCCCAGCACCTCCGTCTTGCCCGCCCTGGTGCGCACCGTGGTGGCATTGGCGGTCGGCTGAAGGGGCTCGCCACCAAGCAGAATGCCGGCTTCCCTTATGGCATTGGTGTAGGCGACATAGGCGGGGCTGACGGTTTTCACCTTTTTGGGGTCTGCCTGGATGGCGGCTTCGTTCGCATAGATCAGCAGCATGTAGCGCATGGGTCTCTCCTGGATATCATCGGCCGCATCGTCGCGTGCCGAACCTATGTCGTGCGACGCACTTCGATTTCGACAATCGTCGGAGAGAAATCTTCCACCCATCGCGGGGAACCGGCAAGGGCCGGTTTCGAGCCGGCGCCTCGGCTCGGAGGCAAGCTTCGGTCAACAGGCGAAGGGGATCTTTTTTGCTGGCGCAGCCAAACGGCTGCCGCGCGCGGCCAGAGGCCTAGGCGCGCGAGGAGACGGCTGGCAACGCGCCAGCGCGGGCGAAGATCCGCCCGCAGCGATCACGGTTTGCGGCGGTGAAGCCGCTCACTGAAAGGAAGGCTGGACGTTGAGCGTGGTGTTGCGGCGACGCTCGCAAGCCGGGCCAGGGCCGCGCATATAATGGCGTTCCGGACGGTAGGTCGGAGCGATGAATTCGCGCAGCGCGGTTGCGTAGCTGGTTATGCGATTCCAGAGAGCCATGGTCTTCAAGTCCCAGTCCGTCGGAAGCCCCTTCCGAATGCGGACCAATGATAGCGTACGGTCGTGAATAGTCCGTGAACGCGTTGTTAATATCTGCTCCGAAAAAGCCTCCAAACATGGCCGAAAAGTGGAGGTTTCGGGGTCTTTCGCCGGCAGTTGGCGCGTGGCGGCCAACTGTGCCTTTTACGCAACGGAAAGCGGGGCTGATCGTCCCGCGTCACGACTACCTCGACCGGCAAGGCCGCGGGAAAAAATTCAGGGCAGAAAGGTCTTCTCGAAAGCACGCTTGCCGGGAGGCGAAAAGATCACGGCACGGCTGCCAGCTTCGAGGCGTGCCCATTTCTCGGAGACGATTCTGTTGAAGATCGCCGCGCCCAGCGAGCCGGCCAGATGCGAGCGCCGCACGCTCCAGTCGAGGCAGGCGCGACAGATCGGCCGGCGCGATTTCTTCAGTGCATCCGGCTCGATGCCGACGGCGCGGAAAAAGGAAGGGCCGGCGGGCCCAATGACGAGTTTTTCGCCGTCGCGGGTGATGATTTCGCGCGCCAGGAAACCGTCGAGCATCGCCACCGCGTGGTCGCCGGCCAGATGGTCGTAGCAGATGCGTGCCTCGCGCATCGTCGCATCGCGCGGGCCGGGGCGCACGCGCTGCGGCCCGGTAGAGGCGGCAACGCCCATGATCGATTCCAGCATCGCCGCCACCTGCGCATTGGCGAGGCCGTAATAGCGGTGGCGACCCTGGGCGGCGAGCGACAGCAATCCGCCTTCCATCAGCTTGGACAGGTGCGAGCTTGCCGTCTGCACGGTCACGCCCGCTTCCAGCGCCAGTTCGCTTGCGGTGAGCGCGCCGCCGCCCATCAGCGCCGTCAGCATGTTGGCGCGGGCGGGGTCTCCCACGAGGCTGGCGATGCGCGCTATGTCTGGGCCGTTTCGCATGGTTCGATGCTAGTCGAAGCATTGTTGTCCAGCAAGGGCTACTCTCGCCTGCATGACGAACGAGAAAGACATCGCTGAAACGACCCGAACGGCCATCGCTGGGGAGGGCCCGCGCGCAATCTCACGCATGGCGCGGTCGGTCCTGATCGGGGTCGGCAATTGGTACGACCGTTGGCAGCAGCGCCAGCACCTCGCCGATCTGGACGACCACATATTGCGCGACATCGGCATTCCTCCCGGCGCGGTCGAGCGCGAATGCGCCAAGCCGTTCTGGCGGCGCTGAGCCAGCGTGACACGAAACCCGCAGCCGTTGTTTCGATCCGTATCGAAGCATCGCCGGCATTGGAAACAAGGAGACAACATGACCATCACCTGCTTCATCCGTTACGAGATCGAGCCGACAGGCAAGGCGGATTTCGAGCATTATGCGCGCAACTGGGGGCAGGCGATCCCGCGTTGCGGCGCCGAGTTGATTGGCTATTTCGCTCCGCATGAGGGCTCGGCCACGACGGCCTACGCCGCCTACAACATCGATAGCCTCGCCGCCTACGAGGCCTATCGGGCGAGGCTGACGGCCGATTCGCTCGGCCGTGAGAACTATCTATTCGCGCAGGAGAAAAAGTTCATTCGCCGCGAGGACCGCATTTTCCTGAATTGCGTTTCGCTGCCGCATGCGCCGCTGGTGCGGCCATGATCGCCGTGATCTTCGAGGTATCGCCGGCAGATGGCCGTAGGGATGCGTATCTCGGCCTCGCGGCGGACCTGCGTCCGCTGCTCGACGGCGTCGACGGCTTCCTGTCGATAGAGCGCTTCCAGAGCCTCTCCGATCCCGCGCGGCTCCTGTCGCTCTCCTTCTGGCGCGACGAGGAGGCGGTCGAAGCATGGCGGAATGCCGAAGAGCATCGGCAGGCACAAAGGGCAGGGCGCGGCGGCGTGCTGGCCGCCTACAGACTGCGCGTTGCCCTTGTCCTGCGCGACTATGGCATGCACGACCGGGCGGCGGCGCCGGCGGACAGCCGTGCCGTGCACGGCTGAACCGCCTCCGCGATCTTAGGAGCTTCCGATCAGCACGCCGGCGGCCAGCACCAGCGCGCCGCCCAGCACGATCTGGAAAGTCGCCCGTAGCCAGGGCGTTTCCATGAAGCGGTTCTGGATGAACACGATCGCCCACAATTCGAAGAACACGATGATCGCGGCGACGGTGGTCGCGGTCCAGAAATCGCGGATCAGGTAGGGCAGGGTATGGCCCAGTCCGCCAATCGCCGTCATGATGCCGCAGGAAAGGCCCCGGATCAGCGGCGAGCCGCGCCCGGAAATCTTGCCGTCGTCATGGGCGGCTTCGGTGAAGCCCATGGATATGCCCGCGCCCACCGAGGCCGACAGGCCGACCAGGAAAGTCTGCCAGGTATCCTGCGTGGCGAAGGCGGCGGCGAAGATCGGCGCCAGGGTGGAGACTGAACCGTCCATCAGCCCGGCCAGGCCCGGCTGGATGTAGGTCAGGATGAACTGCCGCCGCTCTGTGGCGGCTTCCTCGGCGCGCACATCGTCGGTGAGATGTTTTTGTCCTAGCCGCGTCGCAAGCGATTCATGCGTCTTCTCCGCCGCCGCAAGGTCGCCCAGCAGCTTGCGGGTGGAGGCGTCGGTCGTGCGATTGATGGCCTCCGTGTAGAAACGGTAGGCCTGCTCCTCCATCTGCTCGGCCATGGCGCGCACCTTGTCGAGCCCCAGCGGCCGCACCAGCCAGTCCGGCTTGCGGTCGTAATAGCCGCGCACATGCTCGCGCCGGATGAGCGGAATGCGGTCGCCGAAGCGCTTGCGGTGCATCTCGATCAGCGCCGCGCGATGGCCGTCTTCCTCCTCGGCCATCTCCTCGAACACCTTGGCCGAGTCCGGATATTGGGCGGCAAGCCCGTCGGCATAGGCGCGGTAGATGCGAGCGTCGTCCTCTTCGGAGGAGATCGCCAGCGCCAGGATTTCTTGTTCCGTCAGGGAATCGAAAGGACGGCGGCCGATGCCGAGGACGCGGGAAAGCATGAGTAGAATCCAAAAGTTTAGAATGGTTCTAAACTAGGGGAGGACCATGAGCGGGTCAACGGCCGATAGGGGGCTGGATCAAGAAATTGGGATGGGTCTTTTTATAGCTATATCTTTGCCTATATGCGCAGGGTTGCATCCATGGATAAGGATGGTTGTACGATGCCCGCCAAGCAGACAGCTCTCGACGCCACGCTGATTCTCGAACTCATCACCAGCATCCAGGCCGATCTGGACCGGCTGAAGGGCATGCTCCAGCCGCCAGCGAAGGAATTCGACCCGGCTGACCCGCGCAACAAGACCTACGACGGAAAGCTCACAGCCGAAGGCGTTGAATGCTGCTACCGCCTGTTCGACGAAGGCAAGACCCGTTACTCGGTCGCGCGGGCTATGAAGATCTCCTTCGCCGCCGCCACCCATCGCTTCAATTCATGGCGCAGGGTCGGCGGCGAAAAGCGTCCGCGCGTGCGGCTTGGCTAAGCGCTGTGCCTCATGCACAGGCCAGTCAGTCACTTCACGATGTCGGCCGGCTGACCGTTTCCGGACAGGATCTGGGCCGCGCCGCTGACGACATTGCGAAAGGCGTCGTCGAAGCCGACGCCGCGCGCCTGCCAGCGATAGCTCTTTCCCTGCACTGAAAGCCGCCACTCAGAGACCCAGCCCAGCGCCTGGTCGCTCCACAGCAGGGTGCCGGCCACCACCTTCTCGGCGCCGGCGGCATTGGCCACCCGCTCGAGGTCGGCGGGGTCGGCTTTGCCCTGCACCATCTCATCCACCACGGCCTTCGCAAGAAGGGCTTGCGCCGGGAGCCGGAAGAGCAGGGCGAAGCGCTCCGAGGCCGCCGCCAGCGCGCCGCTCATGTCCTGGTCGCGGGCGTCGGCGCTGTCATTGGCAAGCATGAAGGCCTTTCCCTGCCTGTCCTTGATGTCGACCAGAAGCAGGATGCGCGGGCGCGGCTCGGGCCATGGCCGGTGGCCGAGCGTTTCCAGAAGGGCGTCGATCCTGTGGCGGTCGAAATCGCAGGTCAGATCATGCGGCCTGTCATAGCTTCCCTGCTCGTCGTGAAGCGGCTTGCCGCTGAGGCGGTCCCGATAGCTGAAGCCGGTCACGAACGAGGCTGCCTTGCTCGCCGGCTCGGCCATCCTCGGATCGTCCGTCAGCCGAGCGTCGCCCGACACCTTGGCCACCACGTCCTTCAGGCACAGGGCAAATCCGAGCGCCCGGCGTTCCTCTCCCTGTCCGCTGACGACAGCTTTCGCTTGATAGAGTTCGTCGGCCGCCGCACCGCAACCGGTCGCGGCAGGCGCCAGCAGAGCCACAAGGCAGGCAAGTCCTGAACTGCGAAGCATTGCGGTTCTCCTGCCGGGCGTTGCCTGGAGGTTTGTTCCGGCGCGCGGGAGTTTGCCTCAATCCAGCGTGCGGCGGAAGCGCAGCAGCGCCATCGTCGCGAACAGGACCACGAAGACCAGCAGCGCCCCCACCTCGCTGGCGATCGCCTGGAAGTCGGCGCCTTTCAGCATCACGCCGCGGATGATGCGCAGGAAATGCGTGAGCGGAAAAATCTCGCCGAACACCTGCGCCCAGTCGGGCATGCCGCGATAGGGGAACATGAAGCCCGACAGCAGGATCGACGGCAGGAAGAAGAAGAAGGTCAGCTGCATGGCTTGCATCTGCGTGCGCGACACCGTCGAGATCGTATAGCCGAGCAGCACCAGCGCCAGCACGAAGATCAGCACGGACGACAGCAGCAGTCCGAGCGAGCCCACGAAGGGCACGCCGAACAGGAGCTTTGCCGCCACCAGCACCACCACGACCTGCACCGCCCCGACCACCAGATAGGGTAAAACCTTGCCGAGCATGATCTCGGCCGGGCTTGCCGGCATCGCCAGCAGGTTTTCCATGGTGCCGCGCTCGGTCTCGCGCGTCAGCGCCATGGCCGTCATCATCACCATGGTCATCTGCAGGATGACGCCGAGCAGGCCGGGCACGATGTTGTACTGGGAGATGATTTCGGGATTGTAGCGCCGGTGCACGATCACCTGCAGCTGGCTCTTGGCCGTCTCGTCGGCCGCTGCCTGCATGCCCTGCTCACGCAGCAGCGCCTGGGCGGTCACGGTGCTGAGCGTCGATATTGCGCCGCTGGACGCCGCGGGATCGGTGGCGTCGGCCTCGATCAGGATCTGCGGGTTGTCGCCCCTGTCCATGCGCCGGGCGAGGTCCGAAGGGATGGTGACGACGAAGGAAACCGCGCCGTTGGCGATCAACGCCTCGGCCTCGGCCTCGCTGCGCGCGACATGGGTGAAGCGGTAGTAGCCGGTCGTCTCGAGCGCCGAGACTATGGCGCGCGTGTAGTGGTCGTTGCTGGTCGCCACCAGCGCCGTCGGCAGGCTCTTGGGGTCGTTGTTGATGGCATAGCCGAACAGCAGAAGCTGCATCAGCGGCACCCCGAGCATCATGGCGAAAGTCAGCCGGTCGCGCCGCATCTGGATGAATTCCTTCATCAGCATGGCGCCGAGGCGGGCGAAGGAAAGCACGGTGTTCATCGCCCGTTGCCCTTCGCCTTGCCCATGAACTGGATGAACACGTCTTCCAGGCTGGTCTGGCCGGCCTCCACCGTGATGCCGTCGCGGCGCTTGACGTCGTCCAGCGCGGCTTCCAGCCTGGCCCGGTCCGAGCCGACCACGTGCAGGGTCGAGCCGAAGGGCGCCACCTGGTCGACGCCAGGCTTGCCCTCCAGCTCCCGCGCCACCTTGCCCAGCCGAGGCCCGGTGACCACGAAGGTCGTCAGCCCGGCGGCAGCAATCACCTCGTCGACCGTGCCGGTGGCCAGCATCTTGCCGTAGGAGATGTAGCTGATGCGGTGGCAGCGCTCCGCCTCGTCCATATAGTGGGTCGAGACCAGCACCGTCAGCCCCTCATTGGCCAGGCGGTGGATCTCGTCCCAGAACTCGCGCCGCGCCTTGGGATCGACGCCCGCAGTGGGCTCGTCGAGCAGGAGCAGCTTGGGCCTGTGCATGATGCAGGCGGCGAGCGCCAGCCGCTGCTTCCAGCCGCCCGACAGCGTGCCCGCCAGCTGCTTGCTGCGCGAGGCCAGGCCCAGCTCCTCCAGCGTGCGGCCGACATAGTCTTTCACAGGCTTCAGCTGGTAGAGCCGCGCGACGAATTCGAGGTTCTCGGCGATCGTCAGGTCCTCGTAGAACGAGAAGCGCTGGGTCATGTAGCCGACCTCGCGCTTGATCTTCAGCGCCTCCGTGCGCAGGTCGTAGCCCAGCACCTGGCCGCCGCCTTCGTCCGGCGTCAACAGCCCGCACATCATGCGGATGGTCGTGGTCTTGCCCGAGCCGTTGGGCCCGAGGAAGCCGACGATCTCGCCCTCGGCCACGCTCATCGACACATGGTCGACGACGGTGTGGTCGCCGAAGCGCTTGACCAATCCGCTGACTTCGATCGCGTTCATGGCAGGCCTCCGGCGATGGCCGCAAAGGGATGCGGCGTCTTGAAAACGGAAGAAATCGGCTTTGACATTTCGCGCGCCTGTCGCTTGCGCTAGCTCGCCAGATCCACGTCGACGATCTGGCCCGGCTGCAGCGGCGTGTGGGTGCCGATCGGCCGCGCCTCGATGAGGTAGACGAGCTTCTGCCGCGTCTCCAGCGAATAGATGACCGGCGGGGTGAACTCCGGGTCCGGCGAGACGTAGCTCACACGCGCCTGCAGCCCGGAAGGGCACCCGTCGCAATGGACCGACAAGACGGCGCCGATCGTGACGGCGGAGAACTTTTCCTGCGGCACATAGACCTTCAGCTTGACGGCGTCGTCCGGCAGCATCGAGATCACCGGCGCGGAAGGGCCGGCAAGATCGCCAGGATAGCGGATGACGTCGGTGACGCGGCCCGGCGCCGGAGCTTCGATGGTGCGCTTGGAAAGGCGCCAGCGGGCCTGATCGAGCTCCGACTGGGCAACCTTCACGGCGTTCTGGGCGGCCTTGATCGCCTCGGGACGCGCCGGCAGGCGGCCGACCGCCAGATTGGCCTCGCTCTGGCCGATGGCCGCATCGGTAACTTCGACCTGGGTCGTGGCGTCATCAAGCTGGGCCTGGGTGGCGAAGCCGTGCTTGTTCAGGTCCTGAGTGCGCGTCAGTGTGCGCTTTGCCGCGTCCGATTGCGCCTTGGCCGTAGTGATGGCCGCCTCCAGCACCTCGATCTCCTCCGGCCGGCGGCCGACCAGCAGGTCGGCCAGCTGGGCCTGCGCCTGGGCCAGCGCGCCTTCCGCCTGCGCCACCGCAATCTTGGCATCGGTGTCCTCGGTCAACGCGATCGTCTGGTCTTTCTCCACGCGATCACCGCGCGCGACCGCAAGCGAGCGCACCTGCGCCACGTCGAGCGGCGCCAGCAGCACGAAGTCGCCTTCGACATAGCCGACGGCGAGCGGCGCGGTGCCGCAGGCCGACAGCAGCGAAGCGACGAGGGGAATGGCGCAAAGCAGGCTCATGCTCCTTCATCCTGGGGCCTTGCCGCCTGGTGGAAGGCCAGCATCGCGGCAAGATTGTCCTTGGCTATGGCAGCAACTGCGGCGGCCTCTTCGTTGCCGATCGCGGCCCAGCCCATGCGGCGCTTCACCGCCTCCTGGCCGATGCGGAAATAGATGACCTGGCCGATGAGGGTGAAGACGGTAAGCTTTGTCCTGTCGCTCTCGGCCGCTTCGCCGGTGGCCGCCGCCCATATGGCGCAGAGCCGCCGGTGCAGCGGCTCGAACACGCCGGCATAGATGCGGTCCAGCGCGGCGGTGGGGTGCGACAGTTCGCGCAACAGGAACTGCACGATCTCACCGGCTTCCGGACGTGCGACGACGAACTGCACCATGCGTTCGATCGCTCCGCGCAATTGCTGGTGTGCGGCTTCCGCCGAGCCTTGCACCTCGTTGATGGGGGCTACACCATCCAGCGCCTGGGTGGCGACGCGCTGGATCGTCTCCACGATGTAGTCGGCAGCCCCCAGCCGCAGGCCTTCCTTGCCGCCGAAATGGTAGGCGATGGAGCCGATATTGGCCTCGGCCAGCGCGGCGATCTCGCGCGTGGATGCGCCGTCGAATCCCTTGGCGCCGAACAGCTGCAGCGCCGCATGCACCAGTGCGGCGCGGGTCTGGTCGCTGGCGGGGGAGGGCGCGTTGCGTGTGCGCCTGGTCTTTGGCTGCTGGCTCATGTGCAAATTTTAATCAATCGATTGATTAAAATCAAGCCGTATCTTGCCGCCGCCGCTCCGGTAGGCTTTATACTCGCGCCATGGCGAAGGAGATCGAACGCAAATTCCTGGTGGCGAATGACGAATGGCGTGGCCACGTCACGGCCGTGCTGCCGATCCGTCAGTTCTACCTTGTCGCCGCCGCCGACCGCACCGTGCGCGTGCGCATCCACGACGGGAAGGCGGTGCTGACCCTGAAGTTCGGGAAGAATGCCAGGGTGCGCGACGAGTTCGAATATCCCATTCCCATCGCCGAAGCCGAGGAGATGCAGGCTTTTGTCCTCGGCAATGTCATCGAGAAGACGCGCCACCACGTTCGCCATGACGGTTATCTCTACGAGGTCGATGTCTTTGCCGGAGGGCTGGACGGGCTGGTGCTTGCTGAACTGGAGACCCCGGACGAAGTGCCTGATACCGCGCTTCCGTCCTGGCTTGGGCGCGAGGTCACCGGCCAGCCCGCCTATTACAACGCATCGCTGGCGCTTGTCGGCCGGCCCGTGGAGCTGCCATGAACCATCGCGCCGATCCGCATTCCTTTCTCAGTGAAGCCGCTGCTTACGGTGCCCGCGGATGACTGCGGCCGACACCTTGCTCGACCGCGTCGGGCTCTGGCTGGCGGCGCGGCTGCAGCAGAAATCGTCCGGCTACGAACCCTATACGCCGTCCGATCCCGAAACCCTGCACCGCGTCCTGCAGCCGGGCGACATTCTGCTGGTCGAGGGCAACCAGAAGGTCTCGGCGGCGATCAAATATCTGACCCAGTCCACCTGGTCGCATTCCTGCCTCTATGTCGGCAACGCCCTGCCGATGCCGGAAGACGGCTCGGAGCGGCCACAGCTCATCGAGGTCAATCTCGGCGAGGGCTGCGTGGCTGTGCCCTTGTCGAAATACCGCACCTACAACACCCGCATCTGCCGGGCGCGTGGCCTTACTTCGGAAGACCGGAGCGAGGTGGTCGAGTTCATGATCTCGCGGCTGGGGCTGAAATACGACCTGAAGAACATTTTTGACATGCTGCGCTATTTCCTGCCGACGCCGCCGGTGCCGGTGCGCTGGCGTCGCCGCATGATCGCCTTCGGCTCGGGCGACCCCACGCGGGCGATCTGCTCGTCGCTGATCGCGGAGGCGTTCGGGCGCATCCGCTATCCGATCCTGCCGGGCGTTACCCGGGCGGCCGGCCGCGCCTCGGTGCAGTCGCGCTACATGCGGCAGGAGATCCTGCACATTCGCCACCACTCGCTCTACACGCCGCGCGACTTCGATCTCTCGCCCTATTTCCAGGTCGTGAAGCCGACGCTGGAACACGGCTTCGACTACAAGAAGCTGAGATGGGGAGATGCCGGCAAGTTGTCCGCCGCACCGCCGCCCGCTTCGGAAACCAATGCATCCGAGGAAGCTGCCGCGCTGGAGGCCTGAGCCGGCCGGCTTCGATCTTCAGCCGATGCCGGCCTCTCGCGCCGCTGCCTGAAAGCTGCGGCTTACCGGCAAAAGCGTCCCGTCCTGCATCTTCACATAAAGCTTGTCGTCCTTGCGAAGCGTGTCCTCCACGGCGTCCAGCGCCACCCAGTGGGAGCGGTGGATCTGCAGCCCGGCGATCGGACCGGTTTCGCGCAGGGCATCCGCGAACCGCAGCAGCACCAGCGCCGAGCCGCGGTCGGTGTGCACGTCCACATAGTGGTCCTGCATCGACATGTAGGTGAGCTTGCCGCGCGCGGCAGACGGCAGCCGGTCGACCAACGCCGGCCGCGTCGCAGGCGGGGCGGTGTCGGTGGGAAACACGGCCGATAAGGTTGGCGCTTCGGGCGTCTCGGGTTGCACCGTCGCGACGGTTCCCGCGCTTTCGCGCCCGTCGATCAGATCATAGAGAAACGAGATGCCGGAGGCGATCAGCGCGACATTGAAGTACAGCGCGACGAGATCGCCATTGACCCATTGCGGGTCGGCAAACAGCGCGGCGTTGAGAAGGGCCACCGAAGCCGTGATCGGCACGGCCGCCACGAAGCCAGCGAGCAGGATCTTGGCGCCGCGATGCGCCGGGCCGGGCAGGTAGTAACCGAGCACCAGACAGGTGACGACGTAGCCGATGGCGTAGGTCATCAACGCGACCGCGAGCCAGTAGCCGAGGCGCGGCAGGAAGGGCATTTGCGAAAAAGTGCCGAACGGCCCGACCACGCCCAGCATCGCCGCCACGACGAGGATGGTGGCCCAGAAGCGCGGCGAAAACGCCATCGCCTGCAATCTGCGAAGCGTGAAATGCAGCGGCCCTTCGTCCACGAATTCGATCGTCCTTTCGCGAAAGTGCGTTTGAAGCCTTACCGAACGCTCGCCATTGTCCGGGGGCAACGGCAGGCCGTGATAGCCCGCCCACGGTCAAATTCCAACACTGGCAGAGACGACATGACCCTTCAACCGCTGCTCGAGGCCTCGCCCGTTATCCAGATACATGCCGTCTCGGCGATCGCCGCGCTGCTGCTTGGCGCGGTGGTGCTGTTCCGCCGCAAGGGGGATCGGTTGCACAAGCTCGGCGGCCGCATCTGGGTCGTCCTGATGGCGACGGTGGCGATCTCCTCCTTCTTCATCCACATCATCCGGATGTGGGGGCCATGGAGCCCGGTCCACCTTCTCGCGATCGTCACGCTTTTCGGGCTGGTCAAGGCGATCATGATGATCCGGAGCCGCAAGGTCGTGCAGCATGCACGCATCATGAAGATGGTCTATTCTGGCGGCCTGGTGATTGCCGGTTTCTTCACCTTCATGCCCGGCCGGGTGATGCATGCGGTGCTGTTCGGCGCTCCGGAAGCGGCCATCCATCCGGCAGCCACTGCCGCTCCCTCCGCCGGCGGCCCCGGCTTGATCCAGATTATCTCCGGCACGCCGCTTTGGGTCTGGCCGCTGCTTGCTTACGTGCTGTGGGCCGGATGGAGCATGAGCCGCGACCGCGACACCGCGCTGTGGCGCATGGCCGTGATGCCGGCGCTGATGTTCGGTCTGTCGATCTACGGGCTTGCCGCAAACGGGCTGACGCTCGTCTCGCTCGCCGCCTATATGGTCGGGGCCGGCCTCGGTGCCTTTGCCGGGCAGGCCGTCGCTCGCCGCCGTCCCGCAGAGGTGCTCGCCAACGGCATGATCCGCCAGAAGGGCGACTGGCTGCCCTTCGGACTGATCCTGGGCATCTTCGTCACCCGCTATGCGCAGGGCGCGGCGCTGGCCCTGCACCCGGAGCTATCCACCAACACAGCCTTCACCCTCGGTGGCGCCTTCGTGTCGGGCCTGTTCGCCGCCACCATGATCGTGCGCACGCTGGCCTCGCTGCCGCCGCACACGTTGCGGCAGCTGCCCAGGCCCCTGTCGGCAAGGTGAAGGCTCAGCCCTTCACCTTCGCATTGGCGGGATCGTAGAGCGGCTCGAGGTGGATTTTTGCCTTGGTCCGCTCCATCGCCACCACCAGCTCGTATTCGCCCGAGGCCAAAAAGTCGTCGCTGACGCCGTCGGCATTGCGGACATAGCCGTAGCCCACCGGCCTGCCGACCGTGTAGCCATAGCCGCCGCTGGTGAGGTAGCCGACCGGCTCGCCGTCGCGCAGGATGGTTTCTCGTCCGACCAGAACGATGTCCGGATCGTTCACCGTGAAGCCGGCAAAGCGCTTCTTCGGCGTGGCGCCGTTCAGCTCCTCCAGCGCGCGGCGGCCGAGGAAGTCGGTGTTCTTCTTCAGCTTCACCGCCCAGCCCAGGCCCGCCTCCTGCGGCGTATCGTTGGGCGTGATGTCCGAGCCCCAGGCGCGATAGCCCTTTTCGAGCCGTAGCGATTCCAGCGCGCGGTAGCCTACGGGGCGGATGCCCCAGGGGTCGCCCGCCGCCATCAGCGCGTCGAAAATCTCGCCGGTGGCCTCGATCGGCACATGCAGCTCCCAGCCAAGCTCGCCGACATAGGTCACGCGCAGCGCCCGAACCTTATGCCCGGCAATCGAAATCTCGCGCACATGGCCGAAGGGGAAGGCGGCGTTTGAAACATCTACATCCGTCACCGCCGAAAGCACGTTTCTCGCGTGCGGTCCCATCAGCGACAGCGTACCGAAATCCTCGGTCACGTCGGTCAGCGTCGCGTCGAGGTCCGCCCCGATGTGGTCGCGTATCCAGGCCAGGTCATGCGTGCGGAAGCCGGTGCCGGTGACGATGTAGAATTTCTCGTCGGCCAGCCGCGCCACGGTCAGGTCGGCCTCGATGCCGCCGCGGGTGTTGAGAAGCTGGGTATAGGTCAGCCGCCCCACCGGCTTGTTGACGTCGTTGGCGCAGATCCAGTCCAGCGCCTTCAGCGCGTCGGGTCCGGTCATCTCATATTTGGCGAAGGACGATTGGTCGAAAATGCCGACCGCCTCGCGGACGTGGGCGTGCTCGTCGCCCACCGGGCCGAACCAGTTTTGCCTCCCCATCGAATAGACGTCCTTCGCCTCCATGCCCTCGGGCGCGAACCAGTTCGGTCGCTCCCAGCCGAGCTTGGAGCCGAACACGGCGCGATGGGCCTTCAGCCGCTCGTACAGCGGCGAGACGATGCGCGGTCGGCCGCTCTCATGTTCCTCATGCGGGAAGCCGATCGTGTAGTGCTTGCCATAGGCCTCTAGCGTACGGTCGCACACCCATTGCCGGTCGCGGTGCAGGTCGGAGAAGCGGCGGATATCGACCACCCAGAGGTCCAGCGGCGCCTCGCCGTCAACCACCCACTGCGCCAGCACCCAGCCCGCGCCGCCGCCCGAAGCGATGCCGAAGGCGTTGAAGCCGGCGCCCACGAACATGTTGTGGCATTCCGGCGCGAGGCCGAGGATGAAATTGCCGTCGGGCGTAAAGCTCTCGGGGCCGTTGATCATCTGCTTGACGCCAACCTGCCCCAGCGCGGGGATGCGCTCGATGGCCTGCACCATGTGCTGCTCGAAATGGTCGAAATCGTCGTCGAACAGGCGGAATTCCCAGTCGTTCGGCACGTCGCCAGTGGTCCAGGCGATCGGGTTCGGCTCATAGCCGCCCATGACTAGCCCTCCCACTTCCTCCTTGAAATAGGTGCGGCGGTCGGGGTCGCGGATGGTCGGCGCGTCGGTGGCCAGCCCCGTGATCTTCTCGGTAATGATGTACTGGTGTTTTACCGGCTGCAGCGGCACGTTGATGCCGGCCATGGCGCCCACCTGGCGCGCCCATTGGCCGGCGCAGTTCACTACCTTCTCGCAGGCGATGTCGCCCTTGTTGGTCTTCACCGCCGTGATGCGGCCGTCCTTCATCTCGAAGCCGGTGACGCGGACCTCCTCGAAGAGCTTTGCGCCATGCATGCGCGCACCCTTGGCGAGCGACTGGGTGATGTCGGAGGGGCTGGCCTGGCCGTCGGTGGGCAGCCAGCTTGCGCCGACAAGGTCGTCCACCTCCATCAGCGGCCACATACGCTTGACCTCTTCCGGCGAGATCAGGTGCATCTCCATGCCGAAGCTCTTGGCGGTGGTGGCGAGCCGGCGGTATTCGGTCCAGCGATCCTGGTTGGTGGCGAGCCTCAGGCAACCGGTCATCTTCCAGCCGGTGGCAAGGCCGGTCTCGGCGTCGAGCCGCTTGTAGAGGTCGACCGAATATTTCAGCACCCTCGTGATCGAGGCCGAGGAGCGCAGCTGCCCGACGAGGCCCGCCGCGTGCCAGGTCGAGCCGGAGGTGAGCCGGCCCTGTTCCAGCAGCACCACGTCGGCCTTGTGGTCGCGCGCCAGGTGATAGGCGGTCGAGCAGCCGATGATGCCGCCGCCGATGACGACGATCTCAGCGTGGGATGGCAAGGTCATGATGCGGTCTTTCCATAGGTCGTGCGGTAATGGTCGAGCGCGGCGTCGAGCCGGGCCAAGTTGTCAGCGGTGTAGGCGACGTAGTCGACGCCGGGGGCAGAGAGGTGGAGTTCGGAGACCATGCTCCACATCGCCTCGCGCAGCAGCGAGGCGCATTGCATGGCCGAATGCGCGCGCCTAGTGGCAAGGTCCGGCTCGCGGCCGAGATAGGTCGCCAGCAGCTCCTCGGCTTCCTCCTGGGTCATGCCGGCATTGGAGGCGACGCCTGCCAGGTCGAACATCGCGGTGGAAAAACCGGCATATTCGAAATCGATGAGCCAGAGTTTTTCGCCGTCGTCGAGGAAATTTGCCGGCAAGAGGTCGTTGTGGCCGAACACCACCGGCAACGCCACCTGCGCGCGCTCCAACTCGTCGGCCAGCGCGATATAGCCGGGCAGCTCGGCCGCCATGCGGCTGCTGCCCGCATCCAGCGTCCGGGCATAGTCGCGGATGACGTGGAACACCCAGAACATGAAGCCGGCGCCCGAAACATGACGCGGCATTTCCTCGTGGAAGCGGCGCATCAGCTGGGCCAGCCGGTTGCGGTTTTTCCGAACATCCTCGGGGCCATAGGTCCGGGCGTCGATGAAGGCCGAGACCATCAGCCCCGGCTCGGCATATTCGAGCGCAGGCGCAAATCCGGCGGCGTGGGCGGCGCGCGCGGTCATGATCTCGCGCTCGCGATAGACATGATGGAACGGATAGTCCTTGCCGAAGCGCACCACGTGCCGGCCCTTGGCGTCGGTGACGAGATAGCTCTCGTTGCTGATGCCGCCGCGCAGCGGCTCGATGCTGACGCCACCGCTCCAGATCGGCAGGGTGCGGATGCGAAGATCGTTGGTCCTCACGGTTTCCCCCTCATGCGAGCCCCAGCCTAGCCTTGGTGCGCGCAGCACCCGCCGAGATCAGCCGGTCGGCGATGATGGCGATGAAGGCGACCGCCAGCCCCGCCACCAGCCCGCGCCCGGTGTCGGCCTTGGTCAGCGCGATGTAGACCTCCTGTCCGAGATCGCGGGTGCCTACGAGTGCGGTGATGACCAGCATCGACAGCGCGAACATGATGGTCTGGTTCAGCCCCAGCATGATCTCGGGCAGCGCCAGCTTGAGCTTGATCTTGGTCAGGATCTGCCAGGGCGTGCAGCCCATGGCGCGGCCAGCCTCGATCAGCCGCGGGTCGACGCGGGTCAGGCCGTGCACCGTGTAGCGGATCGCCGGGACGATCGAATAGGCGACGACGGCGATCATGGCGGTGAAGTCGCCGACACGGAACAGCATCACGGCCGGCATCAGATAGACGAAGGAGGGCAGCGTCTGCAGCGTGTCGATGATCACGCGCACCCAGCTCCACAGGCGCTCCCGCTCCGCCGCCAGGATGCCGATGGGAATGCCGATCAGCATGGCGAGCATCACCGAGATGCCGCAGAGATAGACGGTGATGGTCGCCTTTTCCCACTGGCCGGTGGCGGCGATGAGGAAGGCGAGGATACCGACCACAAGCGCAAGCCGGGCGCCGCCCAGCCGGTAGCCGGCAAAGGCCAGGAGACCGGTCACGCCCAGCCAAGGCAGGCCGCCCAGGAAGCGCTTGAACGGCACCAGCACGTTGAGCAGCACCCCGTTCTTGATCGCTTCGAAGGTGTCGAAGAAATTGACGTTGATCCAGGCCACGACATTCGACCAGAACGACCCGGTCGAGAGCCGCAGGCTTTCGGGATAGGTCTGCACGAAGGGCAAAGCGAGGCCGGCGAGGCCCGTGAGAAGCACGATTGCCAGCGCGGCCAGCGTATAGGGATTTCGCGCCACGAAGCTGCCGCCTGCGACACCCGTCGTGCCGGGCATTCCGGCGCGCTCGGCATAGGCCTGGCTCAGCCGGTCCAGCGCCACCGCCAGCGCGACGATGGCAAGGCCCGATTCCAGCCCCGCACCGATGTCGAGCCTGCGAAGCGCTGCCAGCACGTCGAAGCCGAGCCCGCCGGCGCCGATCATGGAGGCTATGATGACCATGTTGAGCGACAGCATGATCACCTGGTTGACGCCCACCATCAGGCTGTCCTTGGCCGACGGCACCAGCACCCGCCAGGTCATCTGCCGGCGCGTGCAGCCGATCATCTTGCCGAGGTCGTGGATCTCGGACGGCACCGAGCGCAGCGAAAGCGCGGTGATGCGCGTCATCGGCGGCATGGCGTAGATCAGCGTCGCCACCACCGCGGCCGTCGGCCCGAAGCCGAACAGGAACAGGATCGGGACCAGATAGGCGAAGACCGGAATGGTCTGCATCAGGTCGAGCACCGGCGTCAGCGCCTTTTCGAAGCGCGGCCAGCGATAGGCGGCGATGCCGAGCAAGAGCCCCGCGACCACGCCGAGCGGCACCGCCACCAGGATCGAGGCCAGCGTCACCATCGCGCTCTGCCACTGGCCGAACACCGCCAGGAAGCCGAAGCAGAGCCCGACTATCAGCGCCAGTCGTCGGCCGCCGGCATGAAAACCCATCATGGTGACAATGGCGATCACGGCGATCCAGGAGAGCGGCGGCAGGATCTGCACCGCGCTCGAGCCCTGGCCCGACAGGAAGCCGGTGGAAAGCAGGCTGAGCGCCAGTCTGTAGGGCAGGTCGATGATGCTGGCGATGAAGCGCGTGAGGTCGGTGAAGGTGAAGAGGCCGAAGCTCGCCTGGTTCACCAGCCATTTCATGGCATCGCCGATCCAGCGCGCGAGCGGGATCTGCCAGCTCTTGGGATAATCGAAGGTCCATTTGAGCGCCTCGGCGCCGAACCGCCACAGAAGGAGGAACGCGGCTATAGCCACACCCCAGGCGACGAGCGATGCCTTGCCCGCGGCCCTCGCCGTGGCTGGGGCTTGCACGGATGCTTCGATGGGGCGGGCCGGCGCGCTCACTTCGCTCACCCCCGCATCATCAGGTCAACGACGTCGGCGCGATGCAGCACGCCGACCGGCCGGCTGTCGCCGTCGACCACGCCAAGATGTTCGCTGTTTTCGCCGAAGACGGGCGCAGCCTCGGAGACGGTCGCGCGTGCCTGCACGGTTGCGACCCCGTTCGGCATGCTGCCATTGGCCCGGCGCATGATCGAGGCGACCCGCACCACCTTGGCCTTGGGCACATTGCGGGTGAATTCGGCGACATAGGCCGTGGCCGGGTTGAGCACGATGTCTTCCGGCGTGCCGGCCTGCACCACCGCACCGTCCTTCATGATGGCGATGCGGTCGGCGAGCCTTATCGCCTCGTCGAAATCATGGGTGATGAAGACGATCGTCTTCTTCAGCACCGACTGCAGGCGCATGAACTCGTCCTGCATCTCGCGGCGGATCAGCGGGTCGAGCGCTGAGAAGGGCTCGTCGAGGAACCAGAGTTCCGGCTCCACCGCCAGCGAGCGGGCGATGCCCACGCGCTGCTGCTGGCCGCCGGAAAGTTCGCGCGGGAAGGCGTTCTCCTTGCCCGACAGGCCGACCAGTTCGATCATTTTTCGCGCACGCGCCTCGCGTGTCGATTTGTCGATGCCCTGCACCTCCAGCGGGAAGGCGACATTGGCCAGCACGGTGAGATGCGGCAGAAGCGCGAAATTCTGGAACACCATGCCCATCTGGTGGCGGCGGATCTCGATCATGCGGGCGTCGCTCGCCGCCAACAGGTTCTCGCCGTTGAACAGGATCTCGCCGGCGGTCGGCTCGATCAGCCGCGACAGGCAGCGCACCAGCGTCGACTTGCCTGAACCGGACAGGCCCATGATGACGAAGATCTCGCCGGCACGGACTTCGAGGTCCACGTTGCGCACCGCGCCGACCAGTCCGGCTCGCGCAAGCGTTTCGGCCGAGATGTCGGCCCTAGCCGCGGCCATGAATTCCCGGGCGCCGCCGCCGAATATCTTCGATACGTTGCGGCAAATGAGTTTCGGTTCCGGTGAAGGCATGGTCCGTCCGGTCGCAAAGTCGTTTCAGGCACTGGGGGGAGGAGGCCCGCCGCAACGCGCGGCGGGCGAAAGCCGATCAGCGGCTATTTCTTGATCCACTCGGACCAGCGGGCTTCGTTGGCGCCGATCCATTCGGCCACCACGTCGTCCACCTTCTGGCCTTCGAGGTCGACCTTGACGATCATCTGACCCATTTCGTCGTTGTCGAGCTTGAATGCCTTGATCGCCTTGTAGGCGCCCGGCCACTTGTCCTTCACGCCGGACCAGGCGACCTTCCAGATCGGCCCGCGCGGCTTGGCACAGTCATAGAGCGCGTCCGGATTTATGCCCCAGGAAGGGTCGGTGTAACAGGCCTTCTCGTATTTCGGGAACTCGATCCAGTTGCCCTTGAACTTCACAGGCGCCCAGTGCGGGGCATAGATCCACAGCAGGATCGGCGCCTTGCGTTGGTAGGCGGATTCGAGTTCGGCAAAGAGCGCGGCATCGGTGCCGGCATGCACCACCTCGAAGGGCAGCCCAAGCGCCTCGACGCGCTCGTCGTCGAAGCCGCCCCAGGTCACCGGTCCGCCGAGATAGCGGCCCTTGGGATAGGTCTCGGCGGTGGCGAAGGCCTCGGCGCATTTCTCGTCCTTCAGCGCTTCCCAGTTTGGCAGGCCGGGGCACCTTTCCACCATGTAGTCGGGATACCACCACTCCTCGATGGCCTGCATGCCGTTCTCGCCGAGGTTCTCGACCTTGCCGGTGGCGACGGCGGCGTCCATGGCGTCGCGCCCGGTCGTCTCCCACATCTCCATGGCGACGTCGAGATCGCCCGTCTCCAGCCCGGCGAACTGCGCCAGATAGTCGGCCTGCACATAGTCGACGCTGTAGCCGGCCTTCTTCAGCACCTCGCCCATGATGTGCGTGGTGATGAGCTGGCCGGTCCAGTCATGCAAAGTCAGCTTGATCGGGTCGGTGGAATCCTCGGCGCGCGCCTGCGGCCCGGAGGACAGAAACATGGCTGCCGACAGGGCCAGCGCGCCGAGCGCGGACATGGCCATGCGGCTGTTGAAACGACTGCGCGAATGCATGTCGAAACCTCCTCGTTGTCGTCGTTCTTCTTGTCTTTGTGTGCCCCGGAGCTGCGCTGGCGCGTCTTGTGACGCCAATCGGCCCGGTGCTGTTCCCGCTGGCAATCTCACGCAGGGGAAAGCGGGTTGTCAACGCCGATTTGTGGCATTTTGTGATTTTGTGACCGAATGGCGCCCGTATTCGTTGCGATCATTGTCACAATTGCCTAAGAAGCGGTCATAAAGGATCGGTTTTCGGCAAAGCAGCAGCGCCCATCATGAACCACTCCAAACGGCACGCGGAAATCCTGCGCATCGTGCAGGACGAAGGCACGATCAGCATTGCCGACCTGGCCGACCGACTGGGCGTGTCGCTGGAAACGGTGCGCCGTGACGTGAAGCCGCTGACCAGCGACGGCACGGTCATGAAGATGCATGGCGCCATCGGCTTGCCGGCGATCGTGGGCGAGGCCCCCTTCGAGCGGCGCATGCGCGAAAACAGCGAAGCCAAGCGCGCGATCGCCCGCCTGGTTGCCACCACTATCCTCGACGGCGAGTCGGTCATGCTCGACACCGGCACGACCACCAGCTACCTTGCGCGCGAGCTGCTGGGCCATCGCCGGCTGACGGTGGTGACCAATTCGTCCGACATCGCGCGCACGCTGGCGACGGTCAACGGCAACCGCGTCTACATGGCCGGCGGCGAGCTGCGCAGCGATTCAGGTGCGGCCTTCGGCATTTCGGCCATCGAGTTCGTCAGCCGCTTCAGCGTCAACCATGCCATCATCTCCATCGGCGCGCTCGATGCCGTTGCGGGCGTCATGGACTATGATCTTGAAGAGGCGGAATTCGCGCGCATGGTGCTGTCGCGCGGCACGCGCTCGCTGGTGGTCACCGACCACACCAAGTTCGGCCGGCAGGGGCTGGTGCAGGTGTGCGGCTTCGACGGTTTCGGCGAACTGGTCACCGACCGCGCCCCGCCGCCCGACATTGCCGCCGCACTCGCCGCCGCCGGCACGCGTCTGACCGTGGCCGGCGCCTGAGGCTTAGGCGGACGGGCAGCCTCTTCCCAAGTGAGGCGCGCCCGTGTTTAGTCGCGCCATGGCATTCACGATCAGGCAGTTGCAGTTTTTCGTCGCGGTGGCCGAGCAGGGCACGGTCTCGGGCGCTGCGCAGAACCTGTCCATCTCGCAGTCGGCGGTCACCGAGGCGATCAAGGACCTGGAACGCGACCTCGGCGTCGAGCTTTTCGAGCGTCATCCGCGCGGGCTCACCATCACACACAAGGGCCACCAGTTCCTGCGCCACGCGACAAAGATCCTCGCGAATGTCTCGGATGCCCGGCGCACATTTACAGAAACGCCGGAGCGGGTCGGCGGCCGCCTCCAGCTCGGCGTCACCTCGCTGGTGGCCGGCTATGTGCTGTCCGACCTGCTCGCGCGCTACCGCCGCGCCTTTCCCTCGATCGAGGTTTCGGCCATCGAGGACAATGGCGACTATCTCGAGCACCTGCTCATCGGCGGCGAGCTCGACGTCGCCGTCATGATCATCTCCAACCTGCGCGACCGCATGGCGCTGCAGGCCGAAATTCTCGAGGTCTCGCCCTATCGGCTGTGGCTGCCGCTCGGCCATGCGCTGGTCGACGCCGACATCATCGGCATCAACGACATCGCCGCCGAGCCGCTGATCATGCTGACGGTGGACGAAATCGAGGAGAACACCGGCAAGCTGCTTTCCGCCTTCGGCGCGCGCCCGCATGTGGCTTTCCGCACGAGGTCGGTGGAAGCAGTGCGCAGCCTGGTCGCCACCGGGGCAGGGGTCACGCTGCTGCCCGATCTGGTCTACCGGCCATGGTCGCTGGAAGGCGACCGCATCGAGTCGCGCGACGTTTCCGGCTCGCTGCCGGCGGTGCAGGTCGGCATGGTCTGGCGGCGCGGCTCCAGCCTGCCGCAAGCGGCGCGCGATTTCATCGGCGTGGCGCAGCTTCAGCGGCAAACGCGGCAGAGACCGTAGGCCTGTTCCCGGGAAGGGCTGCTTGCTCACTTCATGAAAGTCCAAGATCAGCACCGCCGAGACCTATCGGAAAAACCGATATCGTCTTTCTGATAAATCCGTTTGCGAATGCTCCGCTTTCGGATCAACTTCTCTCGCAGGGATCAGTGTCGCCATTCAGAGCGGCCCCTCACAATGGGAGAGAGAAGTCATGAAATCTTTTCTGAAGACGTGCACTGCCATGACTCTGGCGCTGAGCTTTTCCAGCCAGGTCATGGCGCAGGAGATGCTGAAGGAACTGGGCAAGGGCGAGGGCGAGGTCAATATCGTCGCCTGGCCGGGCTATATCGAGCGCGGCGAAACCGACAAGGACTATGACTGGGTCACGGATTTCGAGAAGCAGACGGGCTGCAAGGTCAATGTGAAGACCGCCGCGACCTCCGACGAAATGGTCGCGCTGATGAACGAGGGCGGCTTCGACCTGGTCACCGCCTCGGGCGACGCCTCGCTGCGTCTCGTGGCCGGCAAGCGCGTGCAGCCGGTCAATGTCGATCTCATCCCGAGCTGGAAGACGGTGGACGAGCGCCTGCAGAACGCGCCCTGGTTCACGGTCGACAACGTCCATTACGGCGTGCCCTACCAGTGGGGCCCGAACGTGCTGATGTACAACACCCACGTCTTCAAGGAAGCTCCCAAGAGCTGGAACGTCGTGTTCGAGCCGATGGATTTCCCGGACGGCAAGCCCAACAAGGGCCGCATCCAGGCCTATGACGGCCCGATCCACATCGCCGACGCCTCCAACTACCTCATGGCGCACAAGCCCGAGCTCGGCATCAAGGACCCCTACGAGCTGAACGAAGACCAGTACAAGGCAGCGCTTGACCTGCTGCGGGTGCAGCGCACGCTCGCCGGCCGCTACTGGCACGACGCCATGATCCAGGTCGACGACTTCAAGAACGAGGGCGTGGTCGCCTCCGGCTCGTGGCCGTTCCAGGTCAACCTGCTGAAGTCGGAAGACCAGCCCGTCGCCTCGACCATTCCGGAAGAGGGCGCCACCGGCTGGGCCGACACCACCATGATGCATGCCGAGGCCGCCCATCCGAACTGCGCCTATATGTGGCTGGAGCATTCGCTGTCGCCCAAGGTGCAGGGCGATCTCGCCGCCTGGTTCGGCTCGAACCCGGCCGTGCCGGCCGCCTGTAAGGGCAACGAGCTGCTGGGCGAAGAGGGCTGCAAGACCAACGGCTTCGAGGACTTCGAGAAGGTCAGGTTCTGGCGGACCCCGGTGGCCAAGTGCGCAAGCCAGGGCGAGTGCGTGCCCTACTACCGCTGGGTCTCCGACTACATCGCCGTGATCGGCGGGCGCTAAGGCCTTTTGCCCGTCCCGTGATGGGACCGCAGGTCCGGGGAGGGGTAACCTGATCGTTCGGTTTCCGCCCCCTCTCCGTCTCGGCTTCGCCTCGACACCTCTCCCCCGCAGGGGGGAGAGGAAAAGCGCCCTTCCTCGTTCCTCGCCCCACGGAGTGGGGAAGAGATGCCGAGCGTCAGCGATGCGGACAGGGGGCAGCATCATGCTTCAAAGCAGCGATTGATAATCACATGACCTCAGCCGTTTCCTTCGAAAATGTCTCCCGCCACTTCGGCGCCGTGCGCGCGGTCGATGCGGTCGATCTCGACATCAGGCCGGGCGAGTTCTTCGCCATGCTCGGCCCGTCGGGCTCGGGCAAGACCACGTGCCTGCGCCTCATAGCCGGCTTCGAGCAGCCGACCGGCGGCAGCATCAAGATCTTCGGCGAGCGCGCCGAGGGCGTCCCGCCCTATCGCCGCAACGTCAACACCGTGTTCCAGGACTACGCGCTGTTTCCGCATCTCAACGTACTCGACAACGTCGCCTACGGGCTGATGGTGAAGGGCGTTTCCCGTGCCGAGCGCGGCAGGCAGGCGGAAGAAGCGCTGAAGCTGGTGCAGCTTCCCGGCTATGGCGCGCGCAAGCCCGGCCAGCTTTCCGGCGGCCAGCGCCAGCGCGTCGCGCTTGCCCGCGCGCTGGTCAACAAGCCCCGCGTGCTTCTGCTCGACGAGCCGCTCGGTGCGCTCGACCTGAAGCTGCGCGAGAACATGCAGGAAGAGCTGAAGCTCCTGCAGCGCGCGCTCGGCATCACCTTCGTCTTCGTCACCCACGATCAGGGCGAGGCGCTGTCCATGGCCGACCGCGTGGCCGTGTTCAACGACGGGCGCATCATGCAGATCGGTGCCCCGCAGGACATCTATGAGCGGCCGCAGTCGCGCTTCGTCGCCGATTTCGTCGGCTCCTCCAACGTGCTGCCGCCCGATTTCGTGGCACGCCATGGCGGCGCGCGTCGCTGGGCGAGCCTCAGACCCGAAAAGATCCGCCTCGGCGAGGGCAACGCGGGCGTGTCCGGCGCGGTCAAGTCGCGCAGCTTCCTCGGCGCCACCAACCGCGTCACCGTCGAGGCCGAGAGCGTGCGCCTGCACGTGGTGGTGCCGGCCGGCCTGTCGCTGCCGGACGACGGCGCTGACATCCGCCTGTCGTGGTCGCCCTCCGACCTGCACCTGATGGAAGAAGCGTCATGAGCGCGTCAGCCGTCATGTCCGCGCGTGCCGCGCCCGCCATCCTGCCAAGTCGCGGCGGCATCGCAGGCGCCCTGTCCGACACCTTCTGGCGCCAGCCGAAGCTGCTGCTGTTCCTGATGCTGCTGCCGCCGCTTCTTTGGCTCGGCATCGTATATCTCGGGTCGCTGTTTGCGCTGCTCTTGCAGAGCTTCTTCTCGATCGACGAGTTTTCCGGCCTCATCAACCGCGAGTTCACGCTCAAGACCTACGGCGACCTGTTCCAGGCCGCCAATCTCGACATCATCCTGCGCACCGTCACCATGGCGGCCTGCGTGACGCTCGCCTCGGCGGTCGTCGCCTTCCCCATCGCCTACTACGCGGCCCGCTATGCGCGCGGCAAATGGAAGGCGCTGTTCTATCTCGGCATCATGCTGCCGCTGTGGTCGAGCTATCTGGTCAAGGTCTATGCCTGGAAGCTCATCCTCGCCAAGGAAGGCATCCTGACCTGGCTGTTCGACAAGCTGCACCTATCGTGGCTGCTCGATGCCTGGCTGTCGCTGCCCTATGTCGGCGGCAACTCGCTGTCGGTGTCCTTCACCGGCACCTTCATCGTCTTCGTCTATGTGTGGCTCCCCTACATGATCCTGCCGATCCAGGCCGCGCTCGAGCGCGTGCCGGGCAATCTGGTGGAAGCCTCGTCCGATCTCGGCGCCTCGCCGGGGCAGACCTTCCGCAACGTGCTGTTTCCGCTGGCGCTGCCGGGCATCGTTGCCGGTTCCATCTTCACCTTCTCGCTGACGCTGGGTGATTACATCATCCCGCAGATCATCGGCACCTCGCGGCTGTTCATCGGCCAGGCCGTCTACGCCCAGCAGGGCACCGCGGGCAACATTCCGCTGGCTGCCGCCTTCACCGTCGTCCCGGTCGTCATCATGGGTTTCTACCTGTGGGGCGCCAAGCGCATGGGAGCTTTCGATGCGCTCTGATCGCAACCAGTCCGCGCCTTTGGGCGTCAAGCTTGCAGCAGCAGCGGGGCTCCTGTTCCTGCACCTGCCGATCTTGCTGATCTTCGTCTACGCCTTCACGACGGAAGAAAAGACCTACCAGTGGCCGCCGCCGGGCCTCACGCTGAACTGGCTGTCTGTCGCTTGGAACCGGCCAGACGTGTGGGCCGCACTTGGCCTGTCGGTCAAGGTGGCGTCGATCGCCACGACGATCGCGCTGGTGCTGGGCACGCTCTGTGCGGCTGCTGTGAGCCAAACAAAATTCTTCGGCCGCGAGGTAGTGTCGCTGCTGGTCATCCTGCCGATTGCGCTGCCCGGCATCATCACCGGTATCGCGCTGCGTTCGGCCTTCAGCCTCGCCGACATCCCGTTCTCGTTCTGGACGATCATCCTCGGCCACGCCACCTTCTGCGTGGTGGTGGTCTACAACAACGCCGTGGCGCGCTTCCGCCGCACCTCCGGTTCGATGATCGAGGCCTCGATGGACCTGGGCGCCGACGGTTTTCAGACCTTCCGGCACGTGGTGCTGCCCAATATCGGCACGGCACTGCTTGCCGGCGGCATGCTGGCCTTTGCGCTGTCCTTCGACGAGGTCATCGTCACCACCTTCACCGCCGGCCAGCAGCAGACGCTGCCGATCTGGATGCTGGAGGAACTGGTGCGGCCGCGCCAGCGCCCGGTCACCAATGTGGTGGCCATGGTGGTGGTGCTGTTGACCTTCCTGCCCATCCTCGCCGCCTATTACCTGACCCGCGAAGGCGACCAGGTCGCCGGCAGCGGCAAATAGAATTCAAAGGGAGAGAGACATCATGTACACCGAGATGCTGATCGGTTCGCGCTTTGAGAGCGGCACGGAAACCGAGGAGCCCATCCTCAACCCGAAGACGGGCGAAACCATCCTCCGCCTGCCCGAGGCAAACCAGGCGCAGATCGACGCGGCGGTCGCCTCGGCCGAAAAGGCCTTTGCCGCCTGGTCGCGCACCACGCCGGCCGAGCGCTCCGGCTATCTGCTGAAGATCGCCGAGCGCATCGAGGCGGAGGCCGAGAGCTTCGCCAAGCTCGAGGCGCTGAACTGCGGCAAGCCCATCAACGCCGTGCTCAATGACGAGATCCCGGCGCTGGTGGATTGCTATCGCTTCTTTGCCGGCGCGGTGCGGACCATGCCGGGCGTCGTTGCGGGCGAATATATCCCCGGCCATACCTCGATGATCCGCCGCGACCCGGTCGGCATCGTCGCTTCCATCGCGCCGTGGAACTATCCGCTGATGATGATGGCCTGGAAGTTGGCGCCGGCGATTGCCGGCGGCAACACTGTGGTCTTCAAGCCTTCCGAGCAGACGCCGCTGACGGCGCTGAAGCTCGGCCGCATCCTTTCCGAAGTGCTGCCCGAGGGCGTTGTCAACATCGTGCTCGGCCGCGGCGAGACCGTCGGCAACGCGCTGATCAACCATCCCAAGATCAACATGGTCTCGATCACAGGCGACATCGCCACCGGCAAGAAGGTGCTGCAGGCGGCCGCCCGCTCGGTCAAGCGCACGCATCTGGAGCTCGGCGGCAAGGCGCCGGTCATCGTCTTCGATGACGCCGACGTGGAAGCAGTGGTCAACGGCGTGCGCGCCTTCGGCTACTACAATGCCGGCCAGGACTGCACCGCCGCCTGCCGCATCTATGCCGGCAAGAAGATCTACGACAAGCTGGTCGCCGACCTGACCTCGGCCGTCTCGTCGATCAGGTACAACCTTGCCGACGACACTGAAAACGAGATCGGGCCGCTCATCTCCAGCCGCCAGCGCGACCGCGTGGCAAGCTTCGTGGAGCGCGCCACCGAGCAAAAGCATATCGAGATCACCACCGGCGGCCGGCCGGGCGAGGGCGGCGGCTTCTTCTACCAGCCAACGGTGGTGGCCGGCGCGCTGCAGGAAGACGAGATCGTGCAACGCGAGGTGTTTGGCCCGGTGGTCTCGGTCACCCGCTTCTCCGACGTTGACGAGGCTGTGAATTGGGCCAACGCGTCCGACTACGGCCTTGCCTCGTCGGTGTGGACCAAGGACATTTCTCGCGCCATGGCCACCGCCGCGCGGCTGCAATATGGCTGCACCTGGATCAACACCCACTTCATGCTCACCAACGAGATGCCGCATGGCGGCATCAAGCAGTCGGGCTACGGCAAGGACATGTCGCTCTATGCGCTGGAGGACTACACGGTGGTCCGCCACGTCATGGTCGCGCATGGGTGAGCGGCCGGTTTCGCGCGGAGCGCGAAAGCCATGATGCCAGTGGCATCATGGCAGGCCAGCGAACGCCGGGACGCTGCCGGAGGCAGCGGGGACCCGGCCGGGGGTCTGAAGATCGGGCCCAAAAATTTCCGGAACGCCGCAGGCAGCGGCGCTCCGGACGGGCGGGCGGAATACTCAACGAAGAAAAGGGAGGAATAGCATGCGCAGGCGTCAGTTTCTCGCAGTCACCGGTGCCCTTGCTCTGGCCGGCATGATGGTTGTGCCGCCGGCCATGGCCGACGACAGCCCGCAGGCGGTCGTGGAATCTTATCTGGCGGCGTGGAATGCCCACGATTCCGCCAAGGCGGCGAGCCATTTCGCCGACAATGTCAGCTATTACGATGCCTCGGTCGGCACGCCGGTCGAAGGTCGCGAGGCGGCCAAGACCGACGTCATCGACAATTTCCTCAACGCCGTGCCGGATGCGGCGTGGAAGATGAAGGGCTCGCCCATCGTGCAGGAGGGACGCGTGTCCTTCGAATGGCAGTTCTCCGGCACCAACACCGGCGACTGGGCTGACGGCACCAAGGCCACCGGCAAGAGCTTCAAGTTCGACGGTGCGTCGATATTCGAGATCGGCGGCGGCAAGATCACCCATCAGGCCGATTATTACGACGCGCTGGGGGTCTACAAGCAACTCGGGTTGATGTAGCGGCGGCAAGCCGTGGGGGGCGGAGACAGCTTGCTCGTCCGGGTATGATCCCGGGCGGGCAAGCGTCTGCGCGCGTGTCATGCTTCGACGATGTGGGGGCTCTCACGTAGAGGCATGGGTCCCCGGAACCTCCGCACTTCGCTGCGCTCGTGCTCCGGCCAGAGGACGACGGAGTGGAGGGGCGCCATGAAGTGAGCGATATAGGTCTCTCCGCGCAACCTTCGGACGTTGACGAGTTCGCGAAGGCATCTGCCACCCGTCATCCTCCTGCCATTCGGCTTTCGCCATGAGCGAAGCGAATGGCGAAGGCCGAATGGTTGCGGGGATCCAGGCCCCGACGGTTGTGCCGCCAAAGCCGATGCAGAATTGGACCGAACCGACCCAGGAAGGTGGGGCGCCTTACGCCGCCGCTTCAGCCGGCCGCCTGATGGTCGCAGACGCTGCGAGCACCAGCTCGTCCAGCCCGTCGCCGCCGGCATCGATGATCTCGAACAGGTGCCGGCGCATGCGCGGCTCCCAGAACTTGTTGATGTGCTCGGCCGTGCCGGCGATGCCTTCCTCGCGCGGCTTGGAATGAAAGAAGGTGGCGATCTGGTTGGCCATGCGGATGATCTTGTCGCGCGTGCTGGCCCTGTGTTCATCAAGCGACATGACGTTCGGCTCCGGAAATTACGCGGTCTGGATTGGTGAAAATGTCGAAATCGTCGCCGCGCACCAGCGCCACCAGCGTCATGCCGGCTGCGTCTGCGGTGCGGATGGCGAGCGCGGTCGGCGCCGAAACGGCAATGATGAAGCGCGAACCGATGGCCGCGGCCTTCTGCACCATCTCGACCGAAACGCGGGAGGTGACGACGACCGCGCCGCTGGCGCCTGCGATGCCGGCGCGAGCCAGCGCGCCGGCAAGCTTGTCGAGCGCATTGTGGCGGCCGACATCCTCGCGCGCCAGCACTACGCCCTGGCCGGGCACGTAGAAGCCGGCGGCGTGCACCGCGCCGGTCTCGGCATGCATGGGCTGGACCTTCGAAAGCAGCTTTACCGACTGGACGATGTCGTCCTCGGAAAGCGTCAGTGCGGCCGCGCCCACCTGGCAGACGGAACGCATGGCTTCATCGATGGATTCGATGCCGCACAGCCCGCAGCCGACCGGGCCGGCGAGCCTACGCCGCCGCGCCTGGAAGCGCGTGTTGGCCTTGTCCTTCAGGCGGATCTGGATGTCGATGCCGGCGCCGAGATCCTCGATCTCGATTGCCTCGATCTCTTCGGCAGACCCCACGATGCCCTCGGTGAGCGAAAAGCCCAGCGCAAAATCCTCGAAATCGGCGGGGCTCGCCATCATCACCGCATGCGTCGTGCCGGCATAGGAAAGCGCGATCGGCGTTTCCTCCGGCACCATGCGCTGCGCCGCAGTCGTCCCGCTTGCGCGGCGCGCAATACGGGTGATCTGCGTGGTGGCGGGGCGGTTTGTCATTGTGCGCCTCACCCTTCCCCTTGTGCGGAGGGGCGATCCACGAAGTGGATCAGGTTCAGGGTAATCTGTCGGGCAGGACGGGCGCGTGTCAACCCCCACCCCGGACCTGCGGTCCGACCCACCCCACAAGGGAGAGGGTATCGGCGCAGCGCCACCATCACTCCGCTGCTTCCAGCCGGCCTGCGATGCGGCGGCTCTGGCGTGCCTGCTCGTTGTATTCCTTCTGCCATTCCGATGGGCCGTTGGAAGGCGCCACCTGCACCGCCGTCACCTTGTATTCCGGACAATTGGTTGCCCAGTCGGAGAAGTCGGTGGTGATGACGTTGGCCTGCGTGTCGGGGTGGTGGAAGGTCGTGTAGACCACGCCCGGCGACACCTTGTCGGTGACGAGCGCGCGCAGGGTCGTCTCGCCGGCACGGCTGGCCAGCCGCACCCAGTCGCCGTCGCGGATGCCGCGATTTTCGGCGTCGTGCGAGTGGATTTCCAGCCGGTCCTCGTCGTGCCACATCACATTGTCGGTGCGGCGGGTCTGCGCGCCGACATTGTACTGGCTGAGAATGCGGCCTGTGGTGAGCAGCAGCGGGAAGCGCGGACCGGTCTTTTCGTCGGTCGCCACATATTCGGTGCGGATGAACTTGCCCTTGCCGCGCACGAAGCCGTCGATATGCATGATTGGTGTGCCTTCCGGCGCCTTCTCGTTGCACGGCCACTGCACCGAGCCCATCTTTTCGAGGAACTCATAGGAGACGTTGGCGAAGCTCGGCGTCGTCTTGGCAACTTCGTCCATGATCTCGGACGGGTGCTGGTAGTTCCAGTTCAGGCCCATGGCCTGGGCAAGCTTCTGCGTCACTTCCCAGTCGGCATAGCCGTTCTTCGGGGTCATCACCTTGCGCACGCGGTTGATGCGGCGCTCGGCATTGGTGAAGGTGCCATCCTTCTCGAGGAAGGTCGAACCCGGCAGGAAGACATGCGCGTAGTTCGCCGTCTCGTTGAGGAACAGGTCCTGCACGACCACGCATTCCATGGCGGCGAGGCCGGCCGAGACATGCTTGGTGTCGGGGTCCGACTGCAAGATGTCTTCGCCCTGGATGTAGATGCCCTTGAACGTGCCTTCTACGGCGGCGTCGAGCATGTTGGGGATGCGCAGGCCCGGCTCGTTGTCGAGCTTCACGCCCCACAGGCTGTCATAGATGTCGCGCACGGCGTCGCCCGAAATGTGGCGGTAGCCCGGCAGTTCGTGCGGGAACGAGCCCATGTCGCAGGCGCCCTGCACGTTGTTCTGGCCGCGCAGCGGGTTTACGCCCACGCCCCTGCGGCCGATATTGCCGGTCAGCATGGCGAGGTTGGCGATCGCGATAACGGTCGTCGAGCCCTGGCTGTGCTCGGTCACGCCGAGGCCGTAATAGATCGCGCCATTGCCGCCGGTGGCGTAAAGGCGGGCAGCACCCCGGATCGTCTCCGCCGGCACGCCCGACAGCTTTTCAACCTCTTCGGGGCTGTGGCGCGGGTCCGACACGAACTCCGCATAGTCCTGGAATTCCGCCCAGTCGCAGCGCTCGCGGATGAAGGCTTCGTTGAACAGGCCCTCGGTGACGATGACATGCGCAAGCGAGGTGACGACGGCGACGTTGGTGCCCGGCTTCAGCGCCAGGTGATGTGCCGCCTCGATATGGGCCGACTTGACCATCTCGGTGCGGCGCGGATCGATGACGATCAGCTTGGCGCCGGCGCGCAGCCGCTTCTTGAGGCGCGATGCGAACACGGGATGCGCCGACGCCGGGTTGGCGCCGATGATCAGCGCGACATCGGTATGCTCGACCGAGTCGAAGTCCTGCGTGCCGGCCGAGGTGCCATAGGTCTGGCCGAGGCCGTAGCCGGTCGGCGAGTGGCAGACGCGGGCGCAGGTGTCGACGTTGTTGTTGCCAAAGCCCTGGCGGATCAGCTTCTGCACGAGGAAGGTTTCTTCATTCGTGCAGCGCGAGGAGGTGATGCCGCCGATGGCCGCGCGGCCGTACTGGTACTGGATGCGGCGGAACTCGTTGGCGGTATGGGTCAGCGCCTCTTCCCACGACACTTCGCGCCACGGATCGGTGATCTTCTCGCGGATCATCGGGTTGAGGATGCGCTCCTTGTGCGTGGCATAGCCATAGGCGAAGCGGCCCTTGACGCAGGAGTGGCCGCGGTTGGCCTTGCCGTCCTTCCACGGCACCATGCGCACCAGCTCCTCGCCGCGCATCTCGGCCTTGAACGAGCAGCCGACGCCGCAATAGGCGCAGGTGGTGACCACCGAGTGCTCCGGCTGGCCGATCTGGATCACCGACTTTTCCGTCAGCGTGGCGGTCGGGCAGGCCTGCACGCAGGCGCCGCAGGACACGCATTCGCTGTCGAGGAAGAGTTCGTGCGCGCCCGGCGAAACGCGGCTGTCGAAGCCGCGGCCTTCGATGGTCAGCGCGAACGTGCCCTGCACCTCCTCGCAAGCGCGCACGCAGCGCGAGCAGACGATGCACTTGGAAGGATCATAGGTGAAATAGGGGTTGGATTCGTCCTTCGGCATCCAGTTGAAGTTCTGGACGCCGTCGTTCTTGGCGCGGACGTGGTTTTCGCCCTCGTAGCCGTAGCGCACGTCGCGCAGGCCGACAGCACCGGCCATGTCCTGCAGCTCGCAGTCACCGTTGGCCGCGCAGGTCAGGCAGTCCAGCGGATGATCGGAGATGTAGAGCTCCATCACGCCCTTGCGGATGTCCTTGAGCCGGCTCGTCTGGGTGTGAACCACCATGCCCGGCGCCACTGGAGTGGTGCAGGAGGCGGGCGTGCCGGCGCGACCCTCGATCTCGACCAGGCAGAGGCGGCAGGAGCCGAAGGCATCGACCATGTCGGTGGCGCACAGCTTCGGCACCTGGATGCCGGCCTCCATCGAGGCGCGCATGATCGAGGTGCCCTCAGGCACGGTCACCGAAAAGCCGTCGACGGTCAGCGTGACCTGCTTTTCGGCCTTCGAGGCAGGGGTGCCATAGTCGATTTCGTGGACGAGACCCATGGTTCTGACTCCTATTCCGCTGCCTGGGCGACCGCGACCGGCCGGAAATCTTCGGGGAAATGGGTAAGCGCGCTCATGACCGGGTAGGGCGTGAAGCCGCCCAGCGCGCAGAGCGAGCCGAACTTCATCGTGTTGCAGAGATCAGTGACCAGCGCGAGGTTCTTCTCGGGCTCGATGCCGCCCGCGACCTTGTCCAGCGTTTCGACGCCGCGCGTCGAGCCGATGCGGCAGGGCGTGCACTTGCCGCAGCTTTCGATGGCGCAGAACTCCATGGCGAAGCGGGCCATCTTCAGCATGTCGGCGCTGTCGTCGAACACGGTGATGCCGGCGTGGCCGATCAGGCCGTCGCGCTTGGCGAATTCCTCGTAGTCGAAGGGCGTGTCGAACAGCGCGCGCGGGAAATAGGCGCCCAGCGGGCCGCCAACCTGCACCGCCTTCACCGGCCGGCCGGTGGCGGTGCCGCCGCCGATCTCGTCGACGATCTCGCCCAGCGTCAGGCCGAAGGCCACTTCGAACAGGCCGCCATGCTTTGCATTGCCGGCGATCTGGATCGGGATGGTGCCGCGCGAGCGGCCCATGCCGAAGTCGCGGTAATATTCCGCGCCCTTGTCCATGATGATCGGCACCGAGGCCAGCGAGATCACGTTGTTGATGACGGTGGGCTTGCCGAACAGGCCCTGGATCGCCGGCAGCGGCGGCTTGGCGCGCACCACGCCACGCTTGCCTTCCAGGCTGTTGAGCAGCGAGGTCTCCTCGCCGCACACATAGGCGCCTGCGCCGGAGCGGATCTCGAGGTCAAAGGCTTGGGAGGACCCTAGGACGCTCTTGCCGAGAATGCCGGCGCGCCGTGCCACTTGCACGGCCTTGTTCATCACCGCGATCGCGTGCGGATATTCGGAGCGGATATAGACAAAACCCTTGGTCGCGCCGGTGGCGAGGCCGGCGATCGTCATGCCCTCGATGAGCACGAAGGGGTCGCCTTCCATGATCATGCGGTCGGCGAAGGTGGCCGAGTCGCCTTCGTCGGCGTTGCAGACGATGTATTTCTGCTCGGCCGCCGTGTCGTGAACGGTCTTCCACTTGATGCCGGTGGGGAAGCCCGCGCCGCCGCGTCCGCGCAGGCCCGAATCGGTCACCTGCTTGACGATGTCGGCCGGCACCATCTTCACCGCGTTCTTCAGGCCGGTGAGGCCGCCATGCGCCTCATAGTCCTCCAGCGACACCGGGTCGGTGATGCCGCAACGGGCGAAGGTGAGGCGGGTCTGCTTGGCGAGGAACGGGATTTTTTCAGGATCGCCGAGCGAAAGCTTGTGCTGGCCGCCGGAAACGAAGCCGGCCTCGAACAGCGACGGCACGTCCTTGGCCGAAACCGGGCCATAGGCGACGCGGCCGGCATCGGTGGCGACTTCCACCATCGGCTCCAGCCAGTAGAGGCCGCGCGAGCCGTTGCGCACAATCCGCGCATCGATGCCGTGCGCAAGAATTTGCGCTTCGATTGCCTTGGCCACCTTGTCGGCGCCAAGCGCCAGTGCGCCGGAATCGCCGGGAACGTAGATGGTAACGGTCACGAGCGCACCTCCGCGACGATTTCCTCGATCTTGTCGGCGTCGAGCCTGCCGATCACTTCGCCGTCCAGCATGGCGGCCGGCGCGCAGGCGCAAAGGCCGAGGCAGAACACCGGCTCCAGCGTCACCGAATCGTCCTTGGCCGTCTCATGGAAGCCGATGCCCAGCGCCTGGCTGATCTGGGCCGCGATGGCGTCGGCGCCCATGGACTGGCAGGCCTCGGCGCGGCAGAGCTTCAGCACATGCCGGCCGGCGGGGTGGTTGCGATAGTCGTGATAGAAGGTGACGACGCCGTGCACTTCCGCCCGCGACAGGTTCAGCGCCTCGGCGATGACCGGCACGGTCTCGGACGGCACGTGGCCGAATTCTTCCTGGATGCCGTGGAGAATCGGAAGCAGAGGGCCTTCCAGATCCTTGAATTCGTCGATGACCGATCTTGCCTTGGCGGCGACGTCGGTACCTGCCGACTGCATGGCCATGCAGCGCCCTCCCTTTCTGTAATCAAGCAAAGCTAGTCAGAACGGGAAAGCGCAATCAATATAGCAGTTTCGTTGGACGATAGAAATTTTCTATTGAAGGGCGACGAGGCGTGCCGCAAGCAGACGCGCCTCGTGCATCAATGCCGAAACGATCGGCGTGTGCGGCTCGCGGTGCGCGGCCACCAGCCCCACGAGATGGCTGGCATCCGGCTCGACGATGGGGATGGCGCGGATGGGTTCGGCGAAGCCGAAGGTCTCGGCGAGATTCAGCGGCATGATCGAGGCCCATTTGCCGGTGCGGATATGCGAGAACAGAACGATCATCGAGTTCGATTCGAGCGTGGTCTGCGCCTTCACTCCGGCTTCTTCCAGATGCCGGTTGATGATGCGGCGGTTCTGCATGTCCGGCGTCAGCAGGCACAGCGGCAGCGTGCTCACCTCGGCCCAGGTCACCGTCTTGCGGTCAGAGTAGGGTGTGCCTGCCGCGGTGATGAGCTGGTAGCGCTCCGAATAGAGCGGCACCGAAGCGACGCGGCCGAGCGGCTCGTTGTCGAGATAGGTGATGCCGATGTCGATCTCGAGGTTTTCCAGAAGCGTCAGCACCTCGATCGAGGTGCGCGAGATGATCGAGAACGTTACCGCGGGGTGCTTTTCGTGGAACGGCGTGGTCAGGCGCGGCGTCATGGCGAGCGCGGTGGGGATTGCGGCGATGCGCACATGGCCGGAGAGGCCGTGGCGCGCCGCGCGCATCTCCTCGCGCATGGTGCGGGTGTCGCCGACGATGCGGCGTGCCCATTCCAGCACGCGGCTGCCTTCCGGCGTCAGCCCCTGGAAGCGCGAGCCGCGCTGCACCAGCATCACGCCCAACTGGTCCTCCAACTGCTTGATGCCGGCAGAAAGGGTGGGCTGCGTCACGCCGCATTCCTCGGCTGCGCGGCCGAAATGCTGCTCCTTGGCGAGCGCCAGAAAGAATTCGAGCTTGTCGATCATGCGGCGAAACTAGCGCTTTGATTCTTTGAGCGCCAGCAGTGACTTGATCGTAGTCGACCGGCCGCTCGTCTCGGCAATCAAGCCGCCGCCCGCTCCAGTTCGGCGGTGTCGATCTTGCTCATCTGCATCATCGCCTGCATCACCCGGCTTGCCTTTTGCGCACCCGGCGGAAGCTTTTCGTCTGGATGTCGCGCCGACCGCGCGGGACCGGCGCTTGGTTCTGGCGGCAATATGCATTATCTCAAGCCAAACACTGCGGCCTGAAACAGAAGAAGCATCATGTCAGTCACCAGAGAAGTCGTTCTCGAAAAGCTCAGCACGATCAAGGGCCCCGATCTGGAAGGCGACATCGTCAGCCTCGGCCTGGTCTCCGAAATCTTCATCGCCGACAGCAAGGTCTTCTTCTCGATCACCGTTCCGGCCGCCCGGGCCAAGGAACTGGAGCCGCTGCGCGCGGCTGCCGAGCGCGCGGTGAAATCCATTCCGGGCGTCGCCAGCGCGATGGTGGCGCTGACCGCCGAGAAGAAGGGCGGCGGGATGGAAAGCGCCCCGCCGCGCCCCGTTCCGCCCCGCCCGGCAGCGCCGGCCACGCCGCCGCGTCCTGCACCCCACGCGCCCGCCGGCCACCAGCCGGGCAAGCGCGGCGTGCCTGGCATCGAGGCGATTATCGCAGTGGCTTCCGGCAAGGGTGGCGTCGGCAAGTCGACGACCGCGATCAATGTCGCGCTCGGCCTTGCCGCCAACGGCCTGAAGGTCGGCGTGCTCGACGCCGACATCTACGGCCCTTCCATGCCGAAGCTCCTCAACCTCCACGGCCGGCCGCAGACGGTGGACGGCAAGGTACTGAAGCCGATGGAGAAATACGGGCTCAAGGTCATGTCCATGGGCTTCCTCGTCGACGAGGAAACGCCGATGATCTGGCGCGGGCCGATGGTCATGTCGGCGCTCACCCAGATGCTGCGCGAGGTCGATTGGGGTCCGCTCGACGTGCTGGTGGTCGATATGCCGCCCGGCACGGGCGACGCCCAGCTCACCATGGCCCAGCAGGTGCCGCTGGCCGGCGCGGTCATCGTCTCGACGCCGCAGGACCTTGCGCTGATCGACGCACGCAAGGGCCTCAACATGTTCAAGAAGGTCGACGTGCCCCTGCTCGGCATCGTCGAGAACATGAGCTACTTCGTGGCCCCCGATACCGGCAAGCGCTACGACATTTTTGGCCATGGCGGCGCCAAGAGGGAAGCCGAGCGGCTCGGCGTCACGTTCCTTGGCGAAGTGCCGCTGGAAATGGGCATCCGCGAAAGCTCCGACGCCGGCGCGCCGGTGGTGGTCTCCAAGCCCGACGGGCTGGAGGCGCAAACCTATCGCGACATTGCCTCGAAGGTCTGGACGCGGGTTCAGGAAGAGCGCGGCGCAGCCGAGGCGGCTGTGCCGAACATTGTGTTTGAGTGAGCGCTACCCCGCGCTCACTTTTTCCCCAAAACTCGAAAAGAACTGCCCGGCGAGCTTCTTCGATGTTGAAGTGATCAGCCGGCTGCCGAGCTGGGCGATCTTGCCGCCCACATCGGCCTTGGCCTCATATTTGAGAATGGTGGTGTCGGGGCCGTCCTCGGTCAGCGTCACGTCGGCGCCGCCCTTGGCGAAGCCGGCGATGCCGCCCTTGCCCTCGCCGGTGATGGTGTAGGAGTGCGGCGGCTTCAGGTTCGTCAGCGTCACCTCGCCGGCGAAAGTTGCCTTGATCGGCCCGATCTTCAGCACCACGGTGGCCGCCATGTCAGTGGGCGATTTCATCTCCAGGCTCTGGCAGCCGGGGATGCATTCCTTCAGCACTTCCGGGTCGTTCAGCGCCTCCCACACCTTCTGCACGGGCGCGGCGATGTGTTCTTCACCTGCGATGACCAGAGCCATGACTTCCTCCCGAGTGGATTGCTCCGAGAGGGGTACTGGACACGGCGTTTCTTGTCTATCACACCAAAGTGCTTAGAGCATTTTGCAGCCAAGCGGAATCGCTTGGCGTCGCACAAATGCGGCTAAGAAACCGGGCCTTCCCGGCTAGCGCAGCCGCCCGATCGGGATGATTTCGCGTGAGGTCGGCGTCCACGGCGCTCCGTACCAGTCGCCCAGCCAGCGATCGGCGGCAAGCCCGGCTTCCTCCAGCATGCCGGTCAGCGCGTCCTTGTCCGGAAAGGCGATTTTTGACTCGGCATGGAAACGGCGGCCGTCAGCTGCCTCGTAATGAGTCTCGTAGGTCACGACCCCGGCCGCTTCGTCCCACGCCGCGTCGTTCCAGCCTTTCACCGTGCCGAGGCGCGGGTGCTCGACCGACCGCTGCGACTGCTCCGGCACCCATTCCAACCACTCCCGCGCTGCCGGATTGCGGCTGTCGAAGATGAAGCGACCTTCCGGAGCGAGGTGGGCAGCGATGGTGGCCAGGACCGCCCGCTGGTCCTCCGCGGTCAAAAACACCTGGAAGGCGTGGCCGGTCAGCAGCACCAGGTCGAATTTCTTGCCCAGCCGCACGTTGCGCGCGTCGGCCTCCACCCACTCCACGCTTTGGCCGCCCGGCCGGCTGCGCGCCACGTCCAGCATGGCGCCAGCCGGATCGACGCCGGTAACGTCTCGGCCGGTCGCGAGGGTCACCGCCACCTGGCCTGTGCCGCAGCCGAGGTCGAGCACGCTGCGCGCGCCTTCGGCAAAGGCGATGCAATAGTCGAGATCGGCGCCGCCGTCGTTTTCGAGGTCGTAGAACTGCACCAGTTCGGGGTCGATATAAAGGCGGTCGTCGATCAGGCTCATGCGGGAACTCCTCCTTATTGCACGCGCTGATAGCATCTTGGGCGGCTTTCGTCTTCCCCGCGCGCTCTCCGCGCCGTGGCTCTTGCGGCCCCCAAAACCTTGTCATAACGATTCTACAGCCGCATTCCGGGAGAAGCCGATGGCCGATACCAAGACGCCCAAGAAATTCCGTTCGCAGGAATGGTTCGACAATCCCGACAACCCCGGCATGACCGCGCTCTATCTCGAGCGCTACCTGAACTATGGCCTCACACGCGAAGAGCTGCAGTCGGGCAAGCCGCTCATTGGCATTGCCCAAACCGGCTCGGACCTGTCGCCCTGCAACCGCCACCACCTCGAGCTTGCCAAGCGCGTGCGCGAAGGCATCGTGGCCGCCGGCGGCATTCCCTTCGAGTTCCCCTGCCATCCCATCCAGGAAACGGGCAAGCGCCCCACCGCCGCGCTCGACCGCAACCTTGCCTATCTCTCGCTCGTCGAGGTGCTCTACGGCTATCCGCTCGACGGCGTGGTGCTGACAATCGGCTGCGACAAGACCACGCCGGCGCTGCTGATGGCGGCGGCCACGGTCAACATTCCGGCCATCGCGCTGTCGGTCGGCCCCATGCTCAATGGCTGGCACAAGGGCAAGCGCACCGGCTCGGGCACCATCGTGTGGGAATCGCGCCAGCGCCTTTCGGCCGGCGAGATCGACTATAACGAGTTCATGGAGATCGTCGCATCGTCCGCCCCCTCGGTCGGCTATTGCAACACCATGGGCACCGCCACCACCATGAACAGCCTGGCCGAGGCGCTGGGCATGCAGCTGCCGGGCTCGGCTGCCATTCCCGCGCCCTACCGGGAGCGCGGCCAGATCGCCTACGAAACGGGCAAGCGCATCGTAGGCATGGTGTATGAAGATCTGAAGCCTTCCGACATCATGACGCGCGAAGCCTTCGAGAACGCCATCGTCGTCAATTCGGCCATCGGCGGTTCCACCAACGCGCCGATCCACCTGAACGCAATCGCGCGCCATCTCGGCATAAAACTCGACAATGACGACTGGCAGGCCATCGGCCACAAGATCCCGCTGCTGGTGAACCTGCAGCCGGCCGGCGAATATTTGGGCGAGGATTTCTGTCATGCCGGCGGTGTGCCGGCGGTGGTGATGGAACTGATGAAGGCACGCCTTCTGCCGCATCCCGGCGCGGTGACCGCCAACGGCAGCCCCATCGGCGAGAATTGCGGCGCGGTCGAAAACCTCAATCCCGAGGTCATCCGGCCGGTCTCCGATCCGTTGAAGAAGGATGCCGGCTTCATCAATCTCAAAGGCAATCTGTTCGACAGCGCGATCATGAAGACCAGCGTGATCTCGAAAGAATTCCGCGAGCGCTATCTGTCGAACCCTTCCGACCCCGATGCCTTCGAGGGCAAGGCGATGGTGTTCGACGGGCCGGAGGATTACCACGCCCGCATCGATGATCCCGCTGTCGGCATCGACGAGCACACCATCCTGTTCATGCGCGGGGCAGGGCCTGTCGGCTATCCCGGCGCTGCCGAGGTGGTGAACATGCAGCCGCCGGCTTACCTCATCAAAAAAGGCGTGCACTCGCTGCCTTGCATCGGCGACGGCCGCCAGTCAGGCACTTCGGGTTCGCCCTCCATCCTCAACGCCTCGCCGGAAGCGGCGGTCGGCGGCGGGCTGGCGCTGCTGAAATCGGGCGACCGCGTGCGCATCGATTTGCGCAAGGGGACCGCCGATATCCTGATCGGCGACGAGGAGCTGCAGAGCCGCCGCGCCGCACTACAGGGCAATGGCGGCTATCATTACCCGGACCACCAGACGCCGTGGCAGGAAATCCAGCGCGGCATGGTCGACCAGCTGTCGGAAGGCATGGTGCTGAAGCCGGCGACAAAATACCAGCGCGTCGCGCAGACCAAGGGCATTCCGCGGGACAATCATTGAGCGAATGCGCGGCCTTCCCTCCCCCTTGAGGGGAGGGTGGCCCGAAGGGCCGGGAGGGCTCGGCTCATGCCAAGCGCGGCCGCAATGGCCCTACGGGCATCTTGCGTTGTGTTTTGGAAGGGGAGGTGGGGGCCGGCGCACGCTATGATCCCTCCCCGATCCGCTGCGCGGATCGCCCCTCCCCTGAAGGGGAGGGGGACGTTGGCTCTCAGGCCGCCTGCTTGCGCGCCAGCCGGGCCCTGATGCTTTCCACGTCGGCGCGGGGCGTGGCTGCAAACAGCGTCTTGGTGTAGCTGTGCTGCGGGTCCGAAAACACCTCGTCGCGGGTGCCGTATTCCACCGCCTCGCCGAAATACATCACCATCACCTCGTCGGCGATGTAGCGCACCACCGAAAGGTCGTGGCTGATGAAAACGTAGGTGAGCTTGAGTTCGTCCTGCAGGTCGGCGAGCAGGTTCAGCACCTGCGCCTGCACCGAAAGATCCAGCGCCGAAACCGGCTCGTCCAGCACCAGCAGGCTCGGGTTCAGCATCAGCGCGCGCGCAATGGCGATACGCTGGCGCTGGCCGCCGGAGAACATGTGCGGATAGCGGTTGAAGTGTTCCTCGCCCAACCCGACCTTCTTCAGCATCGCCATGGCGCGGTCGCGCCGCTCGGAGGCCGGCATGTCGGTGTTGATCTTCAGCGGCTCGCCAAGCACGTCGCCGATCTTCTGGCGCGGGTTGAGCGAACCGTAGGGGTTCTGGAACACGATCTGCACCTTGCGGCGCATCTCGGGCGTCAGGCCCTCACGGGCGATGTCCACCTTCTTGTCGTCGATGAACAACTCGCCCGAGGTCGGCGCATCGATCAGAGTGATGATGCGTGCGAGCGTGGACTTGCCGCAGCCGCTCTCGCCGACGATTGCCAACGTCTTGCCCTTCTCGACGGAGAAGCTGACGCCCTTCAGGGCATGCACGGTGCGCGCCTTGGAAAAGAGCCCGCCCGCGACATGGTAGTCGCGCTTGATATGCTTTGCTTCGAGAACCGTGTTGGTCATGCCACCGCTCCTTCCGGCGCATCGAGCACAAAGTCGGAGACGGTGGGCAGACGGTCGCCGGTGGCGTTGTCGGGCAGGGCCGACAGCAGCGCCTTGGTGTAGTTGCTCTTGGGCGATTCAAACAGGGAGAGCACGTCGGCTTCTTCCATCTTGCGTCCCTTGTACTGCACGACGACGCGGTCGGCCGTCTCGGCGACCACGCCCATATTGTGGGTGATCATGATCAGCCCCATGCCGTGCTCGGCCTGCAGCCCCATCAGAAGGTCGAGGATCTGCTTCTGGATCGTCACGTCGAGCGCGGTGGTCGGCTCGTCGGCGATCAGAAGCTTGGGATTGCAGGCAATGGCAATGGCGATCATCACGCGCTGGCACTGCCCGCCCGACATTTGGTGCGGGTAGGAGTTCAGCCGTTCCGCCGGATCGGGAATGCCCACTTGCTGGAACAGCTCGATGGCGCGGGCGCGGCGCTGGGTGCGGTCCATGCCCATGTGCACGCGCAGCACTTCCTCGATCTGGAAGCCGACGGTGAAGCACGGGTTGAGGCTCGCGATCGGCTCCTGGAAGATCATGGCGATGTCTCGGCCGATGATCTTGCGGCGCTGCTCGGGCGTCATGGCGAGCAGGTCCTTGCCGTTGAAGGTCATGCTGTCGGCCTTCACCGTGGCGGTCTTGGGCAGAAGGCCCATCACCGCCAGCATCGAGACGGACTTGCCCGAGCCGGATTCGCCCACGATCGCCAGCACCTCGCGCGGCTCGATCGACAGATCGATGCCCTTCACGGCCATGAACTCGCCGGCGCTGGTGTCGAAGGAAACGCAAAGGTTCCTGATTTCAAGAAGCGGCATCTTACGATCTCTTCAGCTTGGGGTCGAAGGCGTCGCGCAGGCCGTCGCCGATCAGGTTGATTGCAAGCACGGTGATCAGGATGGCCAGACCCGGGAAGGTCACCACCCAGGGCGCGCGCAGGATGAACTCGCGTGCCGCGGCCAGCATCGTGCCCCACTCCGGCGTCGGCGGCTGCGCGCCCATGCCCAGGAAGCCCAGCGCCGCAGCCTCGAGAATGGCGTTGGAGAAGGACATCGTCGCCTGCACGATCAACGGTGCAAGGCAGTTCGGCAGGATGGTCACCAGCATCAGGCGACTATTGCCTGCGCCGGCTACCCTGGCCGAGACGACATATTCGCGGTTCTTCTCGGCCATCACCGCAGCACGCGTCAGGCGCGCGAAGTGCGGCTGCAGAACGACTGCGATGGCGAGCATGGCGTTGAACAGGCCAGGCCCGAGGATCGCCACCAGCACCAGCGCCAGAAGCAACGACGGGAAGGCGAGGATGATGTCCATCACGCGCATGATCACCGTGTCGACCCAGCCGCGGAAATAGCCGGCGAGAAGGCCGAGGATGATGCCGCTGGTCAGTGCGAAGGTGACGACGACGACACCGATGAACAGCGAGTAGCGCGCGCCGAAGATCAGTCGCGAAAGGATGTCGCGGCCGACGGCATCGGTGCCGAGTATGAAGTTCGACGTGCCGTTCGCCCACCACATCGGCGGAGTCAGCAGCGCATCGCGATACTGTTCGTTGGGCGCGTGCGGTGCGATCAGCGGGGCGAAGACCGCAACCAGCACCAGCAGTGCGAAGACGATGAGGCCGAGGACGGCCCCGCGGTTCATGGAGTAGTAGTGCCAGAACTCGGCAAGCGCGCCCGGACGGGCGGCGGCTGCCTTGGCCGGCATAGCAGTAGCTTCGTTGCTCATCCTTGCCTCACTGCACGCGGATGCGCGGGTTGATGACGGCGTAGAGGAGATCGACGACAAGGTTCACGGCCATGACGATCAGGGCGATCATGAGCAGGCCGCTCTGCACGACGACGTAGTCGCGCTTGCCGATGGAATCGATCATCCACTTGCCGATGCCCGGCCAGGAGAAGATGGTTTCGGTGAGGATCGCGCCCGCCATCAGCGTGCCGACCTGAAGGCCGATCGTGGTCACGACCGGGATCAGCGCATTGCGGAACGCATGCATGCCGATGACCCGGCGCGGCGCCAGACCCTTGGCGCGCGCGGTGCGCACATAGTCTTCTCCCAGCACCTCCAGCATGGCCGAGCGCGTCTGGCGCGCAATGACGGCGAGAGGAATCGTGGCCAGCACGATCGACGGCAGGATCAGGTGGCTGACGGCAGACGAGAAGGCGCCCTTCTTGCCCGACAACAGGCTGTCGATCAGCATGAAGCCGGTATGAGACGGGAAGAAGTATTGCAGGCCGATGCGGCCGGAAACCGGCGTCCAGCCCAGCGTGCCCGAGAAGAAGATGATGAGCAGCAGGCCCCACCAGAAGATCGGCATGGAATAGCCGGTCAGGGCAGCGCCCATGGTGAGCTGGTCGAACCAGGAGCCGCGCTTGACGGCTGCGAAGATGCCGGCGGGAATGCCGATCAGGATCGCCAGCAGCATGGCGACCGTCGCCAGTTCCAGCGTGGCCGGAAACAGCGCCAGGAATTCGCCGAGCACCGGCCGCTTCGTGGCAAGCGAGATGCCGAAATCGCCGTGCAGGACGTTGCTGATGTAGTCGAAATACTGGACCCAGATCGGGCGGTTGTAGCCGAAGCGTTCAAGCAGCTCGGCATAGCGTTCGGGGCTGACGCCGCGTTCCCCGGCCATGGCCAGGATCGGATCACCGGGGAGCAGACGCACGAAGGCGAATGCAGCCAGTGAGATGCCGAAGATCGTCGGAACGATCAAGGCGAGTTTGTGGAGGATATAGCGGAACATGGTTGTGGCGATGGCAAGACTGCGCCCCGGAGGGCGCAGTCCCCATTCGCTTTTCTTATTCGGCGATGTCGACGCCGTCGAAGCGGTGGATGCCGAGCGGATCCATCTCGAAGCCCGAGACGTTCTTGGTCATGGGCATGAAGACCTTGGAGTGGGCGATGGTCAGCCACGGCGCTTCGCGCTTGAAGATGACCTGAGCTTCCTCATAGATCTTGGTGCGTTCGGCCTGGTCGGTCGTCTTCTTGCCCTTCTGGAGAAGGTCTTCGAAGTCCTTGTTGCACCAGATGGCGTAGTTGGACTGGCCGATGGCTTCGCAGCCGAGCAGGAACAGGAAGTTGTCCGGGTCGCCGTTGTCGCCGGTCCAGCCGAGCTGGAACGCGCCGTCGCGGTCGTTGGCCTTGCCGCGGGTGCGGTATTCGGTCCACTCGTAGCTGACGATCTCGGCCTTCACGCCGACCTTGGCGTAGTCGGCCTGGATCATCTCGGCGACGCGCTGGGCGTTCGGGTTGTACGGACGGCTGACCGGCATGGCCCAGATCTTCATCGAGAGATCCTTGACGCCGGCTTCATCGAGCATCTTCTTGGCCGCATCCGGATCGTACGGATCGTCCTTGATCTCGGTGTTGTAGCCCCACATCGTCGGCGGGATCGGGTTGACGGCCGCCTGGCCGGCGCCCTGATAGACCGCGTCGATGATGGCCTGCTTGTTGACGGCCATGTTGAGGGCCTTGCGGACCTCGGCCTTGTCGAACGGCGGCTGCGTGGTGTTGTAGGCCATGTAGCCGATGTTCAGGCCTTCCTGCTCGTCGACCTTCAGGTTCTCGTCAGCCTGCAGGCCAGCGATGTCGGCCGGGGCCGGGTAGGACATGATGTTGCACTCGCCGGCCTTCAGCTTCTGCGCGCGCACTGCCGGGTCGGGAGTGATGGCGAAGATCAGGTCGTCGATCTTCTGGCGGCCGCCGAAGTAGCCATCCCACGCGGCGTAGCGGATGACGGCATCAACCTGGTAGTCGACGAACTGGAAGGGACCCGTGCCAACCGGCTTCTGCGTGAACTGCTGCAGGTTGCCGGCCTTTTCCAGCTGATCGGCATATTCCTTCGACACGATCGAAGCGAAGTCCATGCCGAGGTCGGGCAGGAAGGCGACTTCCGGCGTTTTGAGCACGAACTTGACGGTCAGGTCGTCGACCTTGACGATTTCCTTGAGCAGATCCGGGAAGCCCATGCCGGTGAAGTATTCCCAACCGGTGCCCGGCAGGTAGTCGAACCAGGGGCTGTCCTTCTTCCACTGGCGCTCGAAGGAGAAGATCACGTCGTCGGCGTTGAGGTCGCGGCTCGGCGTGAAATAGTCGGTCGTCTGGAACTTAACGCCCGGACGAAGCTTGAAGGTGTATTCGAGGCCATCGTCCGAGACCGTCCAGCTCTCGGCCAGACCGGGCATGATGCTGGTCTTGCCGTGCTCGAACTCGACCAGGCGCGAATAAATGGTGCGCGAGGACGCGTCGAAATCGTTGCCGCCGCTCCACGGCGACGGGTCAAAGCCTGCCGGCGACGCTTCCGAGCAGTACACCAGAGTTTTGGCATTCGCTGCGCCGCCCAAGACGGTTGCAGCCGCAAGAGCAGCTGCAAAAGTCAGCTTCTTTATCATTGAACACTCCCTGTCGTGATCCAAGCCCCTCTACCAGGCTTTGAAGGCCGCATATAAGCATCGTTTTTGGGCCATTGGAACTCCTGTTTGCACATCATTGGGCCAGCAGAACAAAGTTTCAACATTTTGGCGTGCGCGCGCCATATTGTTTCGATTCGAGGGCTCTATACGAAATACATCTCGTTGAAATGCGCCGATCCCACTTCTGGCACGAGCTTTGCCGGCGCCTTTATGATTGTGCTGACGCAGCGTAAACCTGGGTTCCGGGCGTCGTTCTGCGCCATCCCTTGCGGGCTTCGCGACCCATGTGACGCAGGGGTAAGGCTTGCGTGCCCCGCGCTTGTCACAATACATTGAAGTTAAGGCGGTTTTTTTACTCGAATTACCGCGTGGAAAACGCGGCCGGACTCCGGGGTGGGCCGAGACCATAGAATGAGGCTGCCGACAGGATTGCGACAATAAGGGCGAGCGAAGGGAGGAACGAGTGGCCAGAACGACCAGCAGAGCGACCAGCGCGACCGAACAGTCCGAGCCGGGGGCGAAGAGCAAGGCCCCGGCAACCAAGCCGGCGAAGGCTACTCCCGCAAAGACAGCCGCCAAGTCCGCCGGATCTAAACCCATGAGCATGGACAAGCCTAAGCCCGCAGGGAAGTCCGCCGCACCCGTCGCCGGGAAGACGGCGAAGGCCTCCGCAAAGCCTAAGGCTGCCCCGGCCGCGACAAAATCCGCTGCCAAGCCGGTCACAGGGAAGGCCGTCAAGCCGGCAGCGAAGAAGGTCGCGGGCAACAGCAAGGCGGTCACGAGGAATGATGCGGCAGTCGTGGAGAAGGCAGTGAAGACAGTCGAGACGGCAGATGCCGCCCCCGCAGCCAAGCCCAACGGGCCGATCGCACCCAGTGTCGCCAAGCCCTGGCTGAAGCACTACCCCAGCAACGTGCCGGCCGAAATCCAGCCGCTGGAGTTCGCCTCCATCGGCGATCTGGTGGTAGATGCCGCCAAGAAATATGCAAGTCGGCCGGCTTTCACCTGCATGGGCAAGACCATGACCTTCGCCGAGCTCGAGCGAGCGTCGGCTGCGTTCGGCGCCTATCTCCAATCGAAGGGCCTGCCGCAGGGGGCGCGCGTGGCGCTGATGATGCCCAACGTGCTGCAATATCCGGTGGCGCTGCTGGGCGTGCTGCGCGCGGGCTACACGGTTGTCAACGTCAACCCGCTCTACACGCCGCGAGAGCTTGAGCACCAGCTGAAGGATTCCGGTGCCGATGCGATTGTCATCCTTGAGAATTTCGCCGTCAGCCTGGAAGCGGTGATCGCAAGGACGCCGGTCAAGCATGTGATCGTTGCGAGCCTGGGCGACATGCTCGGCCTCAAGGGCCTTATCGTCAATCTGGTGGTGAGGCGCATCAAGAAGATGGTGCCAGCCTGGTCGCTGCCGGGCCACGTCAAGTTCCCCGACGCGCTCAGGGAAGGTGCCGCGCGCATCTTCAAGCCGGCGCGCGTCGATGCCGACGACATCGCCTTCCTGCAATATACGGGCGGCACCACCGGCGTTTCCAAGGGCGCGATCCTGCTTCACCGCAACGTGCTGGCCAATGTGGCGCAGAACATGCTGTGGATGGAAACCGCCTTCGTGAAGAAGCCGCGGCCGGCAACGCTCACCTTCGTCTGCGCGCTGCCGCTCTATCATATCTATGCGCTGACGGTGAACGCGCTGATGGGCATGCAGCAGGGCGCGCACAACATCCTCATCACCAACCCGCGCGACATTCCCGGCTTCGTCAAGGAGCTGCAGAAATACCCGGTCAACGTCTTCCCCGGCCTCAACACGCTGTTCAACGCGCTGCTCAACAATGAGGAGTTCCGCAAGCTCGACTTCAAGCCGCTGCTGCTGACCTTCGGCGGCGGCATGGCCGTGCAGCGGGCGGTGGCCGAGCGCTGGAAGAAGCTCACCGGCATCAACATCTCGGAAGGCTATGGCCTGTCGGAGACCTCGCCGGTGGCGACCGCCAACCGCTTCGACGCCGAGGAGTTTTCCGGCACCATCGGCCTGCCCATCCCCTCCACCGAGGTCGCGATCCGCGACGAGGAGGGCAGGGAACTGCCGCTGGGTGAAGTCGGCGAGATCTGCATCCGTGGCCCGCAGGTCATGGCCGGCTACTGGAACCGGCCCGAGGAGACCGCCAAGGTGATGACGCCGGACGGCTACTTCAAGACCGGCGACATGGGCTTCATGAATGCGGACGGCTACACCAAGATCGTCGACCGCAAGAAGGACATGATCCTGGTCTCCGGTTTCAACGTCTATCCCAACGAGCTCGAGGATGTCGTGGCGCAGCACCCGGGCGTGCTGGAGGTTGCGGCCGTGGGCGTGCCTGACGAGCATTCGGGCGAGGTGCCCAAACTGTTCGTGGTCAGGAAAGACCCGAACCTGACGGCGGAGGAACTGATGACCTTCTGCCGCGAGAACCTGACCGGCTACAAGCGCCCGCGCCACATCGAGTTCCGCACCGAACTGCCCAAGACCAATGTGGGCAAGATTCTCAGGCGCGAGCTGCGGGGCTGAGAGGTCGTGCATGGCAGGCTCTGCGCATCGCGCAGAGCCTTTTGCATAAGACTATAGGCCGGCGGGTTAAATCTCTCGCGGGGGCAGTCGCCGCATCTCAAAACCGGTCTTGGTGCGCTGGAAACCGGCACGCTCATAAAAGCCGAGCGTGGCCGGGTTCTTCGATCCGGTGAGCAGCATCACCTTGTAGCAACCGTGGTCCCATGCCTTGGCGACTGCGGCCTCGATCACTGCCTTTCCATGTCCGCGTCCGCGATGCTCAGCATGCGTCGTCACATTTTCTACCAAGGCATAGGGCACGCCGCCCCTGGTCAGGTTCGGCACCACGATCAGCGTGCAGGTGGAAACCGGCACGCCGTCCAGTACGCCGACATGGATCGCGCTGCCGTCATAGCGCGAAAAGCGTTCCCAGATGTCCGCAGCCTGCTCGATGTCGAGGTCGTATTCGTCCGGAACAAGATGCCGGTAGAGCTCGAGCAACGCGGGAAGATCGTCTCGCGTTGCAGTCCGGATCGAGAGGTCATGCGGCATGGCTGATCAGGCCGTTCCCAAAAAGCCCGGCAAATCCGCGACCGAGTTGAGGATCACGTCGGCCATGGGTGCCAGCGTCTCGCGGGTTCCGGTGCCGCTCAGCACGGCCACCACCAGCCCGGCGCCGCCGGCCCGCGCCATTTCCAGGTCATGGCGGTTGTCGCCGACCATGGCGATCTCCGAGGGCTTCAGGCCGGTGAGGTCGGCAAAGGCGTGGATCGCATCCGGCGCCGGCTTGGGATTGGCCACCGCGTCGTAGCCGTAGGCCGCGTCGAACATCTGCGCGATGCCGAGCGCCAGCAGCGTCTGCTCCGCCCCGCTGGTGGAATCGTTGGTCGCCACGCCGAGCCGGAAGCCCGAGCCGTGCAGCGCGGCAATCGCGTCCTTGCTGCCCGGCAGCGGCACCGAGGCCGCCGCGCCGGCTTGTGCAGTCATGGTGTTGAAGCCGGCGGTGATCGCCTGGCGCTCCTCCTCGCTGGCGTCGGGATACCACAGCGCCACGATCTCGGCATTGGTGCCGGCGGCGAAGACGGAATCGGCCTTGAAGCGGTGGTTGGCGAAATCATAGCCGGCTAATTCGAGCAGCGCGTTCGCCCTTTCGCGGTCGCCGTCCGCCGCCTTAAGTGCCATCAGGTCGCCGATGGCGAACCATGTCTTCTGGAAATCGACCAGTGTCCCGTCCTTGTCGAACAGGATGCCCTTTATGCCTTGCAAATCCGTCTACTCCGTTGCCCTGAGACGATGGATATGGCGCACCAAACCGGCGGTGGAAGCGTCGCTTTGCGCGGCATCTTCCGTTCCCTCCACGACAGGCAGCAGCCCCGTTGCCAGTTCCTTGCCCAGCTCCACGCCCCATTGGTCGAATGAGTTGATGTCGAAGAGCGTTCCTTCCACGAGGACCCGGTGCTCGTAAAGCGCAATCAGCCGCCCCAGCGTGCGCGGGTCGAGCTTGCGGTAGAGCAGGGTGACCGACGGCCGGTTGCCCGAGAACACGCGGTGCGGCGCGATGCGGTCGACCTCCTCCAGCGGCATGCCGCGCGTCAGCATCTGCCGACGTGCCTCCTCCAGAGTGCGGCCCTTCATCAGTGCTTCCGATTGCGCCAGGCAGTTGGCGAGCAAGAGGTCGTGATGGTGGCGCAGTTCCGGCTCGTGGCCTTCCGCCGCCGCCAGGAATTCGACCGGGATGATGTCGGTGCCCTGGTGCAGAAGCTGGAAGAAGGCATGCTGGCCGTTGGTGCCGGGCTCGCCCCACACCAGCGGGCCGGTCGGCGTCACCGCCTTCTGGCCGCCGAGCAGCACATGCTTGCCGTTGGATTCCATGTCGAGCTGCTGCAGATAGGCGGGCAGGCGCGCCAGCCGCTGGTCGTAGGGGATGACGGCGCGCGCCGGATAGCCGCAGACCACGCGGTGGAAATAGCCGATCAGCCCCATCACCACAGGAATGTTCTTCAGAAGCGGCGCCGTTTCGAAATGGCGGTCCATCTCATGCGCGCCGGCGAGGAACTCTCCAAACCGCTCCGGCCCGATGGCAATCATGATCGGGAGGCCGATCGCCGACCACAGCGAATAGCGGCCGCCCACCCAGTCCCAGAAGCCGAAGACGCGGTCGGACGCAATGCCGAAGGCAGCGACCTTGTCGAGCGCGGTTGAGACGGCGGCGAAATGCTTGCCCACCGCCTCCTTGCCCAGCGCTTGCTCCACCCATTTGCGGGCGGTCTCGGCATTGGTCATGGTCTCGACCGTTGTGAAGGTCTTCGACGCGACGATGAACAGCGTCGTTTGCGGGTCGAGGACCTTCAGCGTGTCGTGCATGTGCGCGCCGTCGATGTTGGACACGAAATGCGCGCGCGGCCCGTCATGGTAGGGGGCGAGCGCCAGCGTCGCCATGACCGGCCCGAGGTCGGAGCCGCCGATGCCGATGTTGACGATGTCGGTGATGCGCTTGCCGGTCGCGCCGGTGGCGGTTCCCGAGCGCACCGCGTGGGCGAAATCGCCCATGGCAGCCAGCACTGCGCGCACGTCCGGCATCACGTCCTTGCCGTCGACCATCACCTTGGCGTCCGGCCCGGCACGTAGCGCGGTGTGCAGCACGGCGCGGCCTTCGGTGAAGTTGATCTTCTGGCCCGAGAACATCGCCTCGCGGCGCTCCGGCAGCTTTGCTGCCAGCGCCAGCCTTTCCAGCTGCGCCATAGTCGTGGGCGTGACCGCGCATTTCGACCAGTCGAACAGCAGGTCCCCATCCGTCAGCGAAAACCGGGTGAAACGCTGCGGGTCGGACTTGAACGCCTCGCGCATGTTCATCGGGGTCTCGTCCCGGTCCTCGCGAAGCGCTGTCAACGCGTCATGAAAGGAAGCGTCTGTCACTGCCATTCTCCAATAGTCGGGCCTGTGTCGCAGGACCTTACCAGACCGTGCCGGCAATGCGGAGGGAGGGGCGCGGTTTTGCGGTGAAAAATTTCAATCGATTTGAATGGAATTTGTCTTTCGCCGCCACGTGCCGCGTGAGCATAGATCACTGGCATAAATCATAGCGATTAGAAAAATTCATTGGCGCAACTGGTTGGACCACGGATACGGTCCACTGGTCCACAGAAGACAATGCATAGCGCCTGAGCCGGGGAATTACTGATGCCACAGAGAAACGATTCGGCCATATGGTCGGGACTGTTCCGGATATCCGCGGAATCCGGACAGACGCTTCAGGCACAGATCCGGCAGGCCATCGTCGCGGCCATTCTCGACCGCCAGATCGCCGCTTCCATGCCGCTGCCGTCCTGCCGCATCCTCGCAGAGAAGCTCGGCGTGGCGCGCGGCACCGTGGTGCTGGCCTTCCAGCAGCTCGTCGACCAGGGCTTTCTGGTGGCGCGCGAGCGGCGCGGCCACTTCGTCAACCCGGAAGTGCTGGCCACGCCCGCCAAGCCGCAGCAGAAGTCGGCCGATCAGGCCAGCGAGATCGACTGGAAGGCACGGCGCCAGATCGCGGCCAGCGACATGCCGCGCGCGGCTAAGGCCGACAACTGGATCAAGTCTTCCTACCCCTTTGTCTACGGACAGTTCGACCCGGCGCTGTTCCCCACGGCGGAATGGCGCGAGTGCAACCGCATGGCGCTGGCGGTGCTCGAGATCCGCAACTGGGCGGCCGACATGGTCGACCGCGACGACCCGCTGCTGATCGAGCAGATCCAGGCCCGGCTTCTGCCGCGGCGCGGCATCTTCGCTAATCCCGACGAGATCATCGTCACGCTCGGCGCGCAGAACGCGCTCTACATGCTGGCCTCGCTGCTGATGACCAAGGGCACCAAGGTGGCGATGGAAGATCCGGGCTATCCCGATGCGCGCAGCATCTTCCGGCTGGCCGGCGCCGATGTGTATCCGACGCCGGTCGACGAGGAAGGCATCGTCACCTCGGCAGTTCCCTCCGACGCGGGCTTCGTCTTCGTCACGCCCAGCCACCATTGCCCGACCATGGTGTCGATGAGCGCCGAGCGGCGCCAGGACCTGCTGGCGCGCGCCAGCCGCAACAACCAGATCATCATCGAGGACGGCTATGACAGCCAGCTTCTCGACGAGGCACCGCAGCAGGCGCTGAAGAGCATCGACCGCTCCGGCCGCGTCATCTATGTCGGTTCCATGTCCAAGACGCTCGCGCCGGGGCTGCGGCTCGGCTACATAGTCGCCTCCGCCGATCTGATCGCCGAGCTCAGGGCGCTTCGCCGCTTCATGCTGCGCCACCCGCCCGCCAACAACCAGCGCGCGGTGGCGCTGTTCCTGTCGCTCGGTCACCACGAGGCGCTGGTGCGCCGCCTGTCGTCCGCCTTCGACGAGCGCCGCAAGCGCCTGGTCCAGGCGATCGACGCTTTCCTGCCCGACTGGCGGCCGACGGAAACCTCCGGCGGTACCTCGCTCTGGCTGGAGGGGCCGCGTGGCACGGATGCCCGCAGCCTGGCCGAGGCAGCCGCCTCGCGCAGCGTCATCATCGAGCCAGGCGACCGCTTCTTCGATCATACCGACAAACCGTCGCGCTTCATGCGGCTCGGCTTTTCTTCGATCTCGCTCCAGCATATCGAGCCCGGCATTCGCGAACTGGCGACTGCCGCCGGCCGCCGCCCAGCGGCCGCCTGAAGCACCGCATGCGGCCGGGCTTGCTCGGCCGTCTTCCTTGCGAAAACTCTGGCACATCTGGCGGAAAAGCGTGGCCCATACGCGTGGTCCACTCGCCGCTGCATAGTCGTGCCCATTGGGGAACAACGCCGCGCGACCGGAGGCACATTCGGCGCGACAAGGCTAACGACTATGGTGGAGGATTCGTATGTCGACCGCCCTTCAAGAACATGACGCAGCGGCAGCAGACCAGAGGTCTCGCAGGTCCGGCGGCCGCGAGGCCCGCCGTGCGCTTCGCGCCGCGCCACTGGCCGAGGATGTGCGGCCGATCCGTGCCGGATTGGAGGGCGGCAGGTATAAGCCGTTGGGCCAGAACGAGCTCGAGCGCATCCACGAGGCGGTGCTGACGCTGCTCGAAACCGTCGGCTTCGCCAATGCCATCCCCAGCTGCATCGAGGCGCTGACGCGGGTCGGGGCCACCTATGGCGAGGACGGGCGCATCCGCTTCCCGCGCGAGCTTGTCTTGTCGACGATCAAGAACGCCGCGCGCAACTTCACGCTTTATGGCCAGGATCCCAAGCACGATATGGTGATCCAGGGCACGCGTGTGCACTACGGCACGGCGGGCGCTGCTGTGCACCTGGTCGACGTCGAGAAGCGCGAGTACCGCGAGTCGCTGCTGCAGGACATCTATGATGCCGCCCGCATCGTCGACGGGCTCGACAACATCCACTTCTTCCAGCGGCCGATGGTCCCGCGCGACATTCCCGACCCGCTCGATATGGACTTCAACACGCTCTACGCCTGTATCATGGGCACGTCGAAGCATGTCGGCACGTCGTTCACCGTGCGCGAGAACGTGGCACCCGCGCTGGAGATGCTCTATGCGATCGCCGGCGGCGAGGAGAAATTCCGGGCTCGGCCGTTCGTCTCCAATTCCAACTGCTTCGTCGTGCCGCCGATGAAATTCGCCGAGGACGCCTGCGGTGTGCTGGAGGCCTGCGTGGAAGGCGGCATCCCGATCCTGCTGCTTTCGGCCGGCCAGGCTGGTGCGACCGCACCCGCCGCTATTGCCGGCGCGGTTGTGCAGGCGGTGGCCGAGGTGCTCGCCGGCCTCGTCTATGTCAACGCGCTGAAGCCCGGGCATCCGGCGATCTTCGGCACGTGGCCCTTCGTCTCCGACCTGCGCACCGGCGCCATGTCGGGGGGCTCGGCCGAGCAGGCGCTGCTGACGGCGGCCTGCGCGCAGATGGCCCAGTTCTACGATCTGCCCGGCGGTTCGGCCGCCGGCATGGCGGATTCCAAGCTGCCTGACATCCAGTCCGGCTACGAAAAGGGCATCACCAATGTCATGGCCGGCCTGTCGGGCCTCAACCTCGTCTATGAATCGGCCGGCATGCATGCCTCGCTGCTGGGCTTCTGCCTGGAAAGCCTGATCATCGACAACGACATGCTCGGCCACTGCCAGCGCTGCGTGCGCGGCATCGAGGTCACCGACGAGGCGCTGTCCATCGACACCATCAGCGAGGTCTGCCTCAACGGGCCGGGCCATTATCTCGGCAACGACCAGACGCTGAAGCTGATGCAGACCGAATATTTCTATCCGGCCATCGGCGACCGTTTCAGCCCCAAGGAATGGAACGAAAAGGGCAAGCCCGACATCCTGCAGCGGGCCATCGCGGAAAAGAAGAAGATCCTGGCCGAGCGCTTCCCGCGCCATGTGTCGCGCGCCATCGACGACAAGCTGCGCGCGCGCTTCGAAAACATCCTGCTGCCGCGCAGCGGCATGGGCGCGTAGGTCGAAGCCAGGTCGGGGCGAATACTCCAAGCGGCGCGGCTAGTCTGGCCGCCCCCGGGGTATGCGCCGCCCTCAGCGCCAGAGATTGTATTTCGGCCAGTCGTTCTCGGAAATCCTGTCGCCGATCGTGTAGCTGAACGACAGCACCTTCATGCGGTCGTTTGCGGTGCGGCAGGTATAGGAGAGGCGATACCACTGACCCTTGGCGCGGAATGCGGCGCCGAGGCTCTCGATGGTGGTTCCCTGCAGCTTCGGCGTCCTGATCGCATAGGCGACGACACGGTCCGGCTTGTAGGGGTTGGGATCGCGCCCGATGCGCTCCAGCGCCTCGGCGTCGCAGCGCTGTTCAAGCCGCGTGTCGGGGTCGAGTTTCAGGAGGCCGGCCTTGAGCCGCGGGTCGAGCGCCATGGCCGGCGAGGCGAGCACGAGGAGTGCCGACGCGGTGAGACAGAGCTTTCTCATGGCGGGCAGGTCCATCATATTCGCTGGCCCAAATCAAGGCGGCTCGGCGTTCACCTACTGGAACCAAAACCGGGCATCCTCCGTTCTTGTCCATTGCGCTTTGAGGAGAGGAAAGCCATGGCCCGCCGTCAAATTCTCGGTTCGATCGTGGTGGCGATGCTGGCGTGCGGACATGCCCACGCCCAGAACCAGGCCCAGCCCGTCCCGCCGCAGGGGTCGCTCAAGCTTTCCGAGATCATCGCCAAGATCGAGAAGCGGGACCAGTTCCAGTATGTCAGCGAGATCGACTGGAACGAGGACGGTTACTACGACATCACCTACCGCACGAACGACAAGGCCAAGGTGGAAATCAAGATCGACCCCAAGACCGGCCAGCCGAAGTAGAGCCACGACTGGCTCCCGGTCGTCGTGGAATGCGAATCGCCAGGTGGGGCGTCCGCGCAGGAGCCTTTGTCGGTGACAAGCTGAGCAAGTGAGGTATTTCGGCGTGGCGCGGCGGCCGAAGTTGCGTATGATCGGCCGGGCTTTCTGCTCGGACATTTCTCGAAAGTGAGGAGCAAGCGCGGCATGTCCGATCGACGCGATCGACAATCCGGGAGCGGCTTCCGCCGCATCTCGACCGACGACCTGCAGCAGAGCGACCGCTTCGACTACTGGCGCAGCCTCTTTCCGCGGATCGACCTCGATCTCACAGGAACCCCCGGAGCGGACGGTTTTTCAGGGCAGGCGCTGCTTTGTGCAGATGCCCAGGGCGCCATCTTCGGATACAGCGCCAACGCCGGCACGGTCGTCGGCCAGACCCGTGGGGACAGCGACTTCATCATGATCGGCGCCACCGTGGCAGGCGAAACGCGCGTGCGCCGCGGGCACGGCGCTGCGGTGGAACTGACGGCGCAAAGCGGGATCGGGATCTACGACGCAAGCCAGCCGCTGCGCACGCATGCGCGCGACCACGCCCACATCTATATCTCCTTGCCGCGTGCCACCGTGATCGAAGATCTCGAAGGAGACGTCGAGTTCCTGCAGGAAGGCGCGTTTTGCCTGCCGCAGGTCGGCCTCTCCCGCTCCCTCAATGACCATCTGCGCATGATGGCGCGCGATGCAGCGCATCTCGACCAGGCCGCCACGAAGGTTGCCATGCAGATTGCGGTCGATCTCGCTCTCGGCATTCTTGCCTCGGAGCAGGCGACGAGGATTGCACCGAAGCACCGGGACCATGCCGAAGAATTCCATGCCCGCGCGCTGCAGTTCATACACCTACACTACGCTGACCCCTCACTCGTCGCGGCTACCATCGCCTACAGCCTTGGATGCTCGCGGGCGCATCTCTACCGCTTGTTCGCCCAGCGGGGACAGAGCGTCGGCGATGTCATCCGGACCGTTCGCGTTGCTCGCGCTTCCTCGCTGCTGAAAGCAACCCCGCCCATTCCGCTCGCGCGCATTGCCATGCTGTGCGGCTACGAGAGCTTGTCCGGCCTCACCCGCGCCTTTGCGCGGGAAACGGGCACGACCCCGGCACGTTTGCGCGAGGACCGCGAAAGCTAGAGATCGGCTTTCTTGCCTTGGAGGCAGGCGGATGCGCCTGCGGCATCCTCAGTATTGCAGGGCGATGCTCAGGTCGACGCGCGGCTTGTTCACAGCAAACCGCGCCTTGTCGAAGCTTGGCGCTCCGAATGTGATCGACGGGTTGTTCGAAAAGCCGACCCCCTGCTTGGGCTTGCCGAAGACGCCGTACTGGATCGCCGCCTCGTTCTTCTCTGCATGGAAGACCGCAAGGGCATACGCGCCCGGCGCAACATTGGTGAAGCGGCACACCGCTTGACCGTCCTTGATCGCAGCGTCCGCAGCGTGCGCCTCGCGCCCGGGCGTGCGGAATCCGTCCGCAGAAGCGAACAGTCCGCAGCGCACGACGCCCTCGCTGCTGCGCACGCGCGTCACCGTCACGTTGAGCGATTCCGCCTGCGCACCGACGGGAACAAGAACAAGCCCGCCCGCCATGAGCGCCAACCATGCGCCTTTCTTGCCAAACACTGCTCTGCTCCTTCTCTGGTCTGCCTGGGAGGCTGTCACTTGTAGATTTCCTGCTCCTGGACCGGCGCGGGCGGCGCGTCGCCCCCCAGCCCTGCGCGCTTGCGCGACGAGAACATCGGCCCCTTGGCTACGCATACCGGCGCAAAGGAGCGGAAACCCGACTGGTCGGGCATGTTCACGTAGACTGCCTCCATGCCGCCGCGGCGGAAATAGGCCTCGTGCCAGAAGCCGGTGCCCTTCGGATCGCGCAGGAAACTCTGCCACCAGAGCCGGTGGGGTTCGCTGCGCGACCAGCGCTCGAGGCTCTCGAAGTCCCGCCAATACTGGCGCATGCCGACATGCGGCGGAAACAGGGAATAGACGATTGGCTCGTGCGCCAGCAGCCCGTCCGGCGCGCCCTTTACCGCCTCCGAGATTTTCGTGCCGAAGCCGAGCAGGGTCGCGAGGCCCTGGAAAACGTTCACGCGCATGCCGAGATAGAGGACCACGAGATCAGGGTAGCCGGAAAGGTCGACCGTCTCGCGCAAAAGCTGTTTTTCCACGGGCATTCTCAAAAACTGACAGATCAGGCCCATGTCGTGGACCAACTCGCGGAGACGATAGCTCGGGCCGCCGTGCGGATCGTCTCTGCCGTTGCAGCCGATCGTCTCACGTCGATGTTGTTATAGCTTTCGCGGTCTTGTCGCTAGCAGAAAGCCGATACCGAAGCGGCTGGTCGAGGCCGCGCTTGCCCGCAGGGAAAACAAGCCTTCCACATCGAGCCAAAGAGCCGTATCGACAGAAACTCCGTCTCTTGCCACATTCGGCGGATTGCGTTCTGCCGATCATAGGAAACGATTTTGACCATCAACAACGACGTCGCCGTTCTCGGCGCGGGTATCGTCGGCGTGTCCACCGCCCTTCATCTGCAGGCCCGTGGGCGCTCCGTGGTACTTGTCGACCGCCGCGGGCCCGGCGAGGAAACGAGCTATGGCAATGCAGGACTTATCGAGCGCTCCAGCGTGGTGCCCTATGCGTTTCCGCGCAATATCAGAACCCTCCTGCGCTTTGCCCTGAACCGGTCTTCGGACGTCCGCTATGATTGGAAGCATCTGCCCGGCATCGCTCCATGGCTGTTCCAGTATTGGCGTCATTCCTCGCCCCGGCGCCTGGCCGAAGCTGCGCGGGCCATGCTGCCGCTGATCGAGCGCTGCGTCAGCGAACATCGGCCCCTTTTGCAGGAAGCGGGCGCCACTCATCTTGCCCGTGGAACGGGCTGGCTCGATATATGCCGCACTCCGAGCGATCTGGCTTCTTCGAGAAAGGCGGCCGAACATCTGCGGGAATACGGTCTAAGCTACGACGTGCTGGACGGATGGCAGCTTCGCGAGATGGAGCCGGCGGTAAGCCCGTCCATCGCCGGTGCGATCCACTGGCGCGATCCTGTCACGGTCTCCAGCCCGGGTGCGGTGACCAAGGCCTATGCCGAACTGTTCCTGCGGCGCGGCGGAAAGTTCGTCCGCGCGGATGCGCGGCAGCTAAGCCAGGGTAACGGCCACTGGAGCCTCCCGTCGGAGGCAGGCGAACTGCGGGCAAGGGACATGGTCGTCGCGCTCGGGGCCTGGTCGACGGACGTGGCCGGGCCGCTCGGCTATCGCATTCCGCTTGCGGTCAAGCGCGGCTACCATATGCACTTTTCCCCGGCCGGCGGGGTTTCGTTAAGTCGGCCGCTCGTCAGCGACGAAGGTTTTGTCCTGTCTCCTATGCTCGACGGCATTCGCCTGACGACCGGCGTCGAACTGGCGCCGCGCGATGCCGCGCCGACGCCTCTTCAACTGGACAAGGCGGAGGCGATCGCCCGGACGCTGGTTTCGCTCGGCAGCCGCGTCGAGCCGGAGGCCTGGATGGGCGCACGGCCATGCCTGCCGGACATGAAGCCGGTGATCGGGCGCGCCGAAAAGCGCCCGGGCCTCTGGTTCAATTTCGGCCACGCGCATCACGGCTTCACGCTCGGCCCGGTGAGCGGCCGTCTGCTGGCGGAGCAGATGACCGGAGAAACCCCGGCCGTCGACCTCGCGCCATTCAGTGCGGAGCGTTTTTGACCACGATCCCGCCCGTGCCTACGACGGAACACCCTGGCTGCCGCGAGCGTAGAGGGCCGGGGGATTTTGGTGCGCCCGGGCTCCCCAGATGGTCAGGACTGCGTATGCTGGGGCAAAGGCAACAGCCGGGAGCAAGCCCATGTGCGGCCGCGTGAACATCAAGACCAACCTGGACCAGATGCTGAGTGCCTTCGCCTTCGCGCAGCACAATGCGGAGGTCGATCGGGCCGCCAACCAGTTTCCGCGCTACAACGGCGCGCCCGGGCTGGACTATCCGATCATCATCCGGGATGTCGTGCGCGACGCGGCAGAGCCTGTCTTCGGCCCGGCCTTCAAGATGGCGAGATGGGGCTTCATTCCTCACTTCGCCAAGGCGCGCAATGAGGGCTTCAGGCATATCAACGCCAGGGGCGAGACGGTGGCGAGCAACGGCATCTTCAAGCATGCCTATCGTTCTCGTCGCGCCCTGATGCCGATCACCGGCTATTTCGAATGGCAGGACATCTTCGGCACTGGAAAGAACAAGCAGCCATATGCGATCGCAATGGCCGACGACTCTCCGTTCTGTCTCGCCGCAATCAGGCAGGACTGGCGCGATCCGGCGACGGGGGAGGAGGTGACGAGCTTCTGCATCCTCACCTGCGAGCCGAACGAGATGATGGCCAGGATTCACAACCGCATGCCTGTCATCCTCCGGCGCGAGGATTATGTGCGCTGGCTTGGAGACGAGGCCGATCCCGCCGATCTGCTGAAACCGTATCCTGCGCATCTCATGAAGATGTGGAGGGTCGACCGGAAAGTCGGGAACTCGAAGAACGACAGCCCCGACGTCCTCGACGAGGTCCGGCCGGAGGACCTGTTCGAGTAATCGTCGGCAGGACAGACCGTGAAAGCAGCCGGCGGGACACGGTCTCCTTCATCCCATCCTGGACCGTAAACTCATCAGGCGCTTGGTGTTTGATGTGGTTGGTGATTCAAGGCTTCGGAATGAGGGGCCTTGAATGATGCGCCGCCGCTACAAACTCACCGACTTGGTCGATCATCTCGCCGCTTCTGCCCAACAGGTCACGCGGCGTGCCTCGCGCGACCCGCAAGCAGTATTCGGCCGAGCTGATTTCCGCTTTCCGGTGTTGCAACCGCCCATCTCCGGCTAGGTGCGGATATAGCCAGAGATTGATTCCAGTGATTTGAACTTAGATGAAGTTGGCTTCATCAATCGGGAGACATAGATTTCTAAAGGTCTCGGAGAAGCGTCAATTTCAACAATGAAATCAAGGTGTTGGAACTGGTGCCGCTTGCGGGCATTTAATTAGACATCTAACCAATTGATATTAATAAGATTTAACAAATACCACGGCAGGATATACCAAGAAATCTGCCAAGGATAGATTTGATGGCGATCTGAACAAAAGCATCGCAAACTTCTGCCTAATTTTCTGGTTTTATTCCCTCATTCAAGCAAAAGCAGGCTACTTTTCTTTTTGATTTCAAGTACTTGAACAAATCTTAGGGAGCGCATAGATTGCTGTGGCGACTTGATGTCGCCTAATCATTTGACCTGGTCTTCATCGAAGCACCCCTTCACGCAATCATTTCGCGGAGGTGTCGCCGTGCGCGATCCTATTCTTAACACTGAAACGACTACCGAGGTCGCTGACCTTCCTCGGCTCGCCTATTCGATTGACGAGTTTGCTCGCATGTTTGGCATCAGCCGGTCGGCAGTCTTCGACCTGCTCAAGTCAGGGGAAGTCCGTCGATCCAAAATCCTGACGCGGACGGTAATCCATGCCAGCGAGGTCCGGCGGTTTGCCGCGTGTTTGACGGATGACGCCGCATGATCGCGCAGGTCGCCATCCCGGCCGCGATCGTCGCCCTCGTCGCCGGGGCGCTGCCATGACCAACGTCTCAGTGATGTCGATGATCCACATCCGCCGAGCGTGGCTTGATCGTGAATGCCTGCGGATCGCTGCGGGAACCAAGGGTGCCACCGCGCAGAACCTCGCATGGGCAGTCTATCGGATGCACCGAAATGCAGGCGCCTCGGAAGAAGCCGCGCAGCTCGACGTGACGCGCGTCATCGGTTGGCTTGAGGGCCGTCTCGCACAAATAGAAGCTATGCGCTCGGCACCGCCTCCTTTGAGTGGAGGAGCACCATGCAGCATACGAGGTTAATGCCTGGCGGCCGCGTTGATGTCGTCGATGGGCATCTGGTCATGATGGACCAGCATGGCGTCATTTATTGGACGACGAATAAAGCCGATCGCTACGATCCGCATGCCCCGTTCGATGTGAACGGCGTCCGGCTTGCTGGCATCCAGCGCCTTATTCGTCACCGATACGGTGGCCCTTGTGATTGCGATGGCGATGTTCATCTATATCTCTCGGCGGCGTTCAATGCGATCGCGCTCGGATTGCAACTCAAGCGGCGGAAAGCCACGCCCGGCCACTTTACGAAATGGGCGAAGAAGTGGTGCCCTTCCGCCGATCCAGATGAGGTGATGAACCTCGCGGAGCGCGTTATCGCGCGGCCGCGTCGCATCAAGGCGTCAACACTCGGCAAGCTGCTCGGCCTGTCATCAGCCGAACACTCAGTTCTCAAAATTGAGGCGATTTATCCGGCCGACGATGAGACTTTCGAGAGCCGGAGGAAGCGAGAGAAGGCCGACCGCGATAGGGAGGCAAAGGCTCGAAAGCGTCGGGACGAGGGCTGCCAACCGCTCGCGGCGATTGTGGACAACAGCGAAAAAGAATTCTGCCGCCGGCACCGCATCTCCGATCGCACGCTTCGTTATCACAAATCGAAGGGACCGGAAGCGTTGGCAAAATTCCTGGCGAAGAAGGGGATCGCTGAAAAGTTGCCGCAGGATGGCGCGTCAATAGATGAGGTATATCCTCTTATGAAGCGCCAGGGTGCGGCAAGTTTTGCGGACAAGGACGGCGGCGGCCGTAAGGCCAGCCAGCCGGCACCGTCCGGTCTGGTTATAGACTTCAATATCACCGACACGCAGTTCGAACGCCTACTTGATGAGGCTGAGGCAGACAGGCGGCAGGCGGCCTCAAGGGCCGCCGCCGCGTCCGTCAGCAGGAAGGCGCTTCTGTATGACGCGGCGATCAGGGTTTTGTCGCGGAGCAGCAAGGCCGCTTGATCATGTCGCTGTCCGCCTACGATGTTGTTGCCATCATCGGTCCTGTGAAGGAACTGGCTGGTGATGAGGCTTGGAATGCTGCCTTGGCGCTTCTAGGCGGGCCTGCCAGCGCTGCGGAGCCGCCGAAGCCCATCCGTCGGGGTGGCATCTCTGAACGACAGCGAGAGTTGCTTGCGGGTCGCAATGCCAGGCTGCGTGATCTGCATCGGAGCATCCGTGACTGGCGCGATCTCCCATTGCTGCAGGTGGCCCGGGAGATAGACACGGGAGCACGCCGCTATGAGGCGGGTCGGTGGCCCCGCGAGCGCCTATGGGCCGGTCCGCCGCAATATGAACCCGCCGCCACGTTCTGGCAGATCTTGCAATCAGGGGCGCGGGTGCCCGGAGTAAAGCAGCTCATTCAAATACTTGGCATGGAAGTTCAATAGGACCCTTTGAACTTCCAGATGCCGGGTCGATCGTCATCGACATGAAGATCGACCCGACCCAAATCCTTCGCATCGAACGCAACGCAGCCGTCGCCAAGGCGCGCATGGACACCGCCGAGCGCGCCTTCGCAAAGGCACGCGCCGAACTGGAGCAAGCGAAGGAACTTCATGCGGTCGCAGCCGCAAACCTCGCCAATGTGCGCCGATTTCTACAGGCCACAAGCGACGGGGCGAAAATCACCATTTCCGGAAGGTAACCACCACTATGGGCAAGACGAAGAACGATAATTTCGCCAACCTCGCTGCCGCCGCCGCCAAGGCGACGGCAGAATTCAGGCAGGGCCTCGCAGCTATCCGCGAGAAGATTTACGCCGCGAAAAAGGAACGCAGCCGTATTGCTCACCTCCCGGTTGATCTAGAAACGGCCGAAAATCGAATTGCTGATTGGTTGGCAGGAGAGCTTGCCTTCTCAAATCGTCGTGGAAGCATATCGGAGTATTTTCTTTTCCCGGATGATAGGTTTGAAAGGCGCAAGCCTGATCTCATTGGGAATTTTGAGGACAAGGTTCGCTACTATCTGGCGAAAACGGTTGCCGAACAGGTCAAGTGCGACTGTGCGGACGCATTGCGCGGCACGGAGTGCATCACCGAAGATGTTCGCACCAAGCGCCTGGCGGAGATCGATGCAGAGATTTCCGATCTAGAACGCGCAGAAGAGCGCCTCATCAGGGCGGCCGAAGCGGCCGGGCTGGTAGCGCCGCGTCGAGCGGATGCTTCGCCGGAAGCACTCCTCTCGGAAGACGATGACACAGTACTGTCCGAGGTAGATCGCGCCGAGCTCGAAAGGGCTGAGGAGCGCGTACGTCGCATTGCGGGTGGCGGAAGCCACGAGGCCACCGATTTTGATGGCGGCCCGATCCTCGAAATGGCCTGATCCGCCATGACGGACGATTTGCTTTTCGCTCGTGTCGCCGCCCAGTTTTTTGGGGCGCCGCTCCTTCTTCGTCAGCCGGAAGCCGACGTCATCGGCGCCTACATCCGGTCTCGGATGCTCGGTGCCGGACCCGACGCGAACCGCTTCCAGGGGCAGGAACAGGGAGACCCATCGACCCGTCGCTGGAAAGGTTACCGCAAGGAGGGCAACGTCGGTGTCGTCTCGATCCTCGGCGAGCTTGTGAATAGGGGCGCCTGGCTTGGTGCCTCGTCTGGGCTGACGAGTTATGAGGGCATCGCCCAGCAAATGCGCAATGCGGCTGCTGATCCCGATGTGCGTTCAATCATTCTCGACATCCAGTCGCCTGGCGGTCAGGCGCTCGGGATGAACGAAACCGCGCGGCTGATCCGGCAGGTAAATGCCGACAAGAAGGTAGTTGCTGTTGTCAACGCCATGGCGGCCAGCGCGGCCTATGGCCTTTCCAGCGGTGCGAGCGAGATTGTCATCACGGAAAGCGGCGTTGCCGGCTCGATAGGCGTTTTGCTTGTGCACGCCGATAAATCCGTTGCGCTGGAACGCGCCGGGATCACGACGACAGTGATTAAGGCCGGCGACGAGAAAGCGATCGGAAATCCCTACCAAGCACTGTCGAATGAGGATCGTTCGGTTCTTCAGGCGGAAGTGGATCGCGTCATGGACGGCTTCGTCCGTCTGGTGTCCAATCATCGGCCGAAGCTCTCCGCCAAGGCAATTCGCGATCTGCAAGCTGGCATCCGTATCGGCGAGGATGCCGTGAAAGCTGGTCTTGCTGATCGTCTCGGCAGCTTCGAAGATGTTCTGGCCGATCTCGGCCGCGGCCTGCCAGGGCCGATCAGTCGTCCGCGTAGAGAGGTTTCGTCTGCGCAAGCGCACGGCGACCGGCTTCGTGCAGTTTCTGACCATCCACGTCTTGCCGGCCTTCGCGGCCTTCGCGACTTCGCGCTAGCTCGCGCTGAGCGCGAGCCTTTGGCCAAATCCGCCGACGACATCGTTCGTGAGGTATTTGCTGCCTTCGACCCAAAATTGACGTCACCCTCCAACGACAGGATGCCCGCCATGACGAACAACGATACCCAAACCACCGAAAGCAAATCTGGACGCCTCACTGCGATGGCGAAAAAGCTGAACGGCGCCGCTGATGCGAAGACCTCCACTGAAACAGAAAAGGTCGGCAGCGGCGGCGGCCGCCTGACCGAATTGGCGCGCAAGGCCTTTGCGGAAAAATGACCAGTTCGCGGCCTTTGACCAGCCAGGTCAGCCGCGCTGCCGATGAGCAGCAACGGAACCGTGTGCCGCAAGGAGACGGCCTGTGTCGTCATTGACATCAACCCTTCGCCTGCAATTGCTCGACGCGGTCAGCGGGCCATCAAAGGCCGCTGGCCGCGCGTTGAAGAACCTTGAAGGTTCGATCGCCGGGCTCGGCAAGAACGGCGTCGCTGGGGCGAAGAACCTTGCCGGGCAGCTTGATCATTTGCGCGGCAAGGCTGAGGCACTCGGCGAGTTTCGCGGGCTTCGGCGTGGTCTGGTCGATGCAGGCCTCAAGCTCCGCACTACCCGCACCAATGTGCAAAGGCTTCAAGAGGCGATAACGAAAGCCGCCGCGCCAACGAAGAAGATGGAGGCCGAACTCAAGGCGGCCACCACCGTTTTGCGCCAGAGCGAGAAGGCTTTCACAGGTCAGCGCACGGCTATCCGCGCTGCCGAGCAGGCATTGCGTGCTTACGGCATCAGCAGCCGCGCCGACATCACCCGCAGCCAGCAGGAAATTCGCAGCCAGATCGCGCAGACAATCAGGCAGATGCGCACGATGGATCGCGAGGCGCGCAGGACTGGCAGTGGCATCGTCCCGCTTCGCAGAAGGACTGGCGAGCCGAGGAACGGCCGGCAAATTGGTCTGGAGGTGGCAGGTGCTGTCGTTGGTGTTGAGATGACGCGTGGTGCGCGCAATCTCGTTACCGAGAGCGCGCATCGTGCGGAGGCGGTGAACAAAATTCGCAACGTCTCTAACAGTGAGGAAGAGGTCGCCAAGGCGGAGGAGATCGCCTCCGAAGTGTCGCGCGCTTACCCTTACACCACGCAGGCGCAGTCCCTGGACGATTATGCCGAACAGCGCTCGCTTGCCGCATCCGAACATCCCGGCGAACCGATCGATTACGAGAAGATGCGGCGGAACAGCATGGCCGTCGCCAAGGCGCGCGCAGCCCTTGCGTCGTCCGGTCAGGAGTTCGGCGCCGAAGATGTGCGCAGCCTCATGCTCGCATTGGAGGGCAGCGGCCAGGCCAATGATCCGAGGGCCGTCGAGAACTTGCTCGATGCCTACGTCCGGGCGAAGCAGGTCGGCGGCACGGCCATCGACCCGTCGAAGGTTCGCGATTTCGTGGCAAATGCGAAAGCGACCAACTTCTCAATGGCCGGCGGCGATACGCTGCTCACCAACATGGCTCGCATGTTCCAAGGCAACGCCTCGCGCCTCGGCAACGAATTCGCGCAGACCATGAGCACGCTGCTCGGCGGCAAGATGACGAAACAAGGCGCGCAGTGGCTCGCCAAAAATGGCATCATCCGCCCCGACCAGATCAGGAAGGGCGGCGGCGGCAAGTTCTTCATCGCCGGCGGCGTGAAGGATAAGGACCTTCTCTCGACGGATCAAACCAAGTGGGCGCAACAGGTTCTATTCCCCGCCATCGAAAAGACGGGCGCGCTCAACGAGAAAAAAGTAAAGAAGCGCATGGAGCTCCTGCGCCAGACCGACCCCGAAGCGAGCGACGCGGTTCTCGAAGAAAAGGCCATGCACGGCCTCATCTCCGATGCCCTCCAGAAATCCGGTTTCCGTCAGACCGTAATCGACAACCTCGCGCACGCGATCGCCAACCAGATCATCACCGACAAGAACGTCGAGATGATGAAGAACACGATGGGCCTCGATGCTGCCAACACCATCGGTCAGAACCCTGTCTCTGCCATGCAGGAGTTCATGAACTCGGTCGCGAATTTCGGATCCGTTTTGACTACCCCGGCAATGAAGGATGCGGGTGGAATATTGCACAGCGTGGCGAGTGGAATTTCTGACCTGTCCGGTTCTCTGGAGCAGTGGCAGAAGGATCACCCGGATATGGCGAAGACTGCCGCAAACGCCGCTCCAGCGGCGCTGTTCGGCGCCGGCGCCTGGCTGACATGGAAGTCATTCCGCGCGTTCTTCGGCGGTGGTGGCGGCTCGGCTGGCGAAGCTGCCGGCGGCGCACGGGCTGCAGCCCGAGGTGGGCTGGGGCTTGGCACCACCGCCATACTGGGCGCCGTTGGGGTTGCCGGCTTAGCAGCGGCTATCGCCAAATATGGCCCGGATGTCGCCCGGCGCGGTCGTCAAACGCAGAAGGGCGAACCGGCTTGGTGGATGGGGTTCGACCCGACAGAAACGCGCGAGGAACGCCTCGACAGGCTAAACTATAGGCCGTCGCGTGGCGGCCCGCTGCGACGCGGCCGCCGCGATCGTGGCGAGATCGAGCGCGAAATCTCGATGGACGAGTTCCTGCGCAGCCCACCTGTCGCCCCTGCCGAAGTCACCGTCGCGGCGCCGGTGACAACGCAGCCTTCCGGTGTGCAGAAGGTCGAGGTCACCAACCCGTCGCCGGCCCCCGTTATTCAGGTGACCGTCCATGCTACGTCGAACGATCCGCAATCGATCGCGGATGCGACGGTGTCGGCAATTTCAGCAAAGCTTCGTGCGTTGTCGAACGCAACTTTTTCGGATGGGGCAAACTGACAAGCCGGGTCGCCCCTGCCATGTTGCATGCGTGTCGGCGCCAGCCTCTTCCTGCCGCCATGGCCAACGGGGCAGGGCCGCCACGTGCGGCCCCCAGCCCCCCCATCGCGGGTCCCTTTCGGGGGGAGCGCGCCCTGGGCGGGTCCGCGCGACCGCCGGATTTGCGCATTTTTCCGATTTTCAATTTTGCAGTTGGAGTTGGTGTTCTGGAGCCGCGAAATCGCCGCAAAAGCCGCGCTTTTCCGGGATTTTTGCCGACGAATTACCCAACCAAACCGGGAAAATCGGAAAACCAAAAACGTGCAAACCCGGCGGTCGCGCGGACCCGCCCAGGCCGCGCCTCCCGGAAAGGGACCCATATGGCTGGCATCCGGAAGTCAGCCGGGATGCCGGAACGCGGACATGAGGCGGACATTCGTCAGGTTGCGTCGGCGAAATGTCATCGATACCTTCACTGAGATCATGCCTGTGAAAGGACGCATCATGGGGAGATTGAAAGACGAGACCGGAGGGCCGCTTCCATTCATCCCGCGCGGCCTTTCTCGGTCGCTCGCCGCGCTGTATGTCGGCGTTGGCACCACCCTCTTCGACGAGATGGTTGAGGATGGCCGGATGCCGAAGCCCAAGCGCGTCAACAACCGCACCATTTGGGATCGTGTCGAGCTAGATATCGCGTTCACCGAACTGCCGTCAGCCCCCACGACCGTCAAGGAGTTCATGGCACTTCGAAAGCAAATGGCGGCGGCCCAATTCGGCCGACAGAATAGGCCTAAGGAAGATGGGTAGGTGACCAATGGCTCGATCGCGCCGCAAGACCCCAATCGTCGGCATGACTACGGCAGAGAGCGACAAGCCCTTCAAGCAGGCCGAGCATCGGCGCGAGCGCCGAGCCGTGAAGGCGGTTATCAAGGCGGGTGAGGAACCGCCGGCGCCCAAGGAATTCGGCAATCCGTGGGCGGGCGAGAAGGACGGCAAGCAATGGCTTGGCGATGGCTCGCCCGAGCTCCTGAGGAAGTGAGCAGATCTCACCTCTCAAGATTGTTTTGCTGGTGGCACCATTTCCAAAATGAGCGGTGTTGCGGGCTTACGCTGAACCCACCTTAGGTATTCATGAGCGGCCAGGCGGTCTAATGCCATGGCGACCACGGCAGGCGAGCAAGCAGACGCCTTCGCCAGAGCTGCCGCTGTCCCGCACCACCGCCCCGCCGGTGTTGCCTCGTTCGAAATTACGGCCGCAATTCTCGCGGCGTTGGCATGTATCCGCGCGTCAGCGCAGATCATGGCGCGCCATTGTTTACGGGAATGGGGAACGGAGTTCATGCGTGCACGAGACGGCAGCATGGTCATTCCGAGCCCTTGAGGTAGCCCGCACTGACAAGCCAAGCAGTCAAGATCGCTCGAATTGCCTCTGATTGATTGGGTGATGGGCTCTGATCTCGACGGTATGCTTCAACGCCGTCTAGAATTTTCTCGTTGAGCGCAACGAGCTTTTTGATCGGGAACTCAGTAGGGCGTCCGGCTTTGGCCATGAACAATTTCGCATATAGGTAATTGACGAAAATTTGAATTACCTATATATGAAATTCGGGCCGATGGAAAGCTGCAACTTCGCCATCGACCCTAACCGAAACCCGATCCTCAGGAGATCCGGAATGGCTGACGCCATCCATATCACGCGCCGTTTGACCCTCAAACTACTCCCTTGCATTGCGGCGGCCGTAGCCGTCTCCACGAAATCAACCCCTGCCGCTGAGCCGGCTCGGCGCATGTCAGGGATGGAGTGGCTGGACGATATTCTGACAAAGCAGATGGCGGATGAACTGCGTAAGCGGGGAGCCGATGACGCCGATCCAGCCGGCGTCCGCGCTGCCCTTAAGGCCGCGAATTTCGGCGAGCCGTCGATCGAACGCCTGGCTGATGCCGCCGTCATTGCTGCAAAGGACCTTCGCGATGCAGCGTGACACCACCACCAAGGCGCCGCGCGGCCGACCGGCAGGATCGACATCACACAACGGCACGGGACGCCCGCGCGGCCGGCCGAAGGGCAAGGTCGAAGTCGTCGCGCCGATCGAGCAAAGAATGGCAGACGCCATCGTCATCCGCCGATGCGACCTCGACGTTGACCCTGTCACCCGTCTGCTGCGGCACGCTGGTTTCCGCTTGCAGGACATTGCGCATCATGCCGACGAGGCGATCAGGATTGCCGCTGAGCGGCGCCGGGCGGCGGCAGAAAGGCTTCTGGCCATCACCGGCGGATAGCCCTGGCTAGAAGCAATAAGGGGCGCGCATTGGTGCGCGCCTTTTCGCCGTTTCAGCCCCCCTTGCAATAATCGCAGGGCCGTCCATATTGGATATGCTTCGCGCTGACCATGTACTGGCGGACGAAGCACCGAGGCCGGCCAGCACGCCGGCCTTATCTCTTAGGGGCCAGACCGTGCGACGTGGCGGGTTGCCATGGGGTGGCTACACCTATATCGAATTCGAAGCGGGCCGCATGCAACGAATATATAAGATTTTTTGTTACCGTTCCGGAGCGCGTCGCCGCCGCGAGGAATATCAATGAGTGTCTACGCCGTTCTGTTCCCTCCCGCGAATGATCGAATGAAACCCGCCGTCGAGGCGGCGTTTGAACGCCGGTTTGAGGTAGCCGCTGGGCAAATTCTTGTGGCGGTTGAAGGACTGACGACCGAGCAGGTCGCGCAAAAAGTCGGGCCAGATGGGGCCAATGGACAATATATGGTAATGCCGGTCACCAATTATTGGGGCTGGCACGACAAAAATCTTTGGGAATGGCTGAAGGTGAACCCCCTGGTCTGACATGATCTCACGCCCCGACCATAGTTCCTCATCATCGCCCCCGGAACCAAGCGCAGGCCCACCGCCTCGCGAACGGTCAAACGATATCCTCCACATCGAAATCGCCAAAATCCAAAGTGACGGCGAGTATCTGAAGCGTGACATTGGTGAACTACGCACCGATGTCCGCGACGTTAGGGATCGTCTCGCGAGACTTGAAACGAAGGTGGATCATCTACCAAGTAAAGGCTTCATCGTGGCGTGCGTCGTGACAGCCTTGGCGGTGGCCGGTGGATTTCTTACTGTGCTTCCTCGAATACAAGCGGTCGTAGCTCCTCCAGCACCGGTCGTACAACTGGTGGCACCATCGCAGCCGGTCGGGTCGCCCGCAGCAAATCAATAGCAACAAGGTATGGCGCTTGATCGCGGCGGCATGCCGCTTCGGCTTTGCCACTAGCGAAGGGTGACAGAAGTTGCTCTTTCCGCCGCTCCCGATAACTGGACTGTCCACCATCAACGGAGGACAGTCCCATGGCGAAGAAAATCCATCCCGCAGATCAAGCCGATCTCGACGCGATCGCCCAGGCGACGCATTTCGTGGTGCACATGCGCCGAGGGCCGGCCGACGTGTTCAAGCAGGAGGCGCCGACGCTGGCCGAGGCCATCGTGATCGCTGGGCAAGTCCGCGCCGAGAACAAGGGCCGTGACTGCCTCATCTATGCGATCACGCCCGAGGGCAACTCCATCCCGGTGCCGAAGGCCATGCAGCGGGCCATAGGCGGGCTACAGACCGCTGATGCAGGGCCAGGGCCGCAAGACCCCACGGCGCCCGCCAGCAAGCCCGCACGCGCCCGGCCAAAGAGCCGCCGTGCCGAGATCGCCGAGAATGCCGCAATGGGCGTACTGCCGCCTGCGCCCGATTTCTCAGCCGAGACGCATCGGCGTTTCCGAGGCAAGCTGGCTGAGATCGTCAAGCTAATCGAGGCCGGCGACGTGGCCGCGTTGAAGGCAATCGAGATCAAAACCTATTCCAGCAGCCCGAAAGCCCTCGATAGCTTCAGGAACCTTACTGTAATGGCGCTTGAGGCGGCGCATTAGGCGTGCATTCGGAGAGGGATATCCGACATCACGACACGATCGGCTGCATTCCTCACCCCAGCCGCGCTGAGCGCGTCGATCATTGCTTCCTTCACTTGCCCAGGATAGTTCGATGGGCCGATGATAAGGCGGGAAATTATTTTATCTGGCGAGAAGCCGACATTGCGGTGAACTGCGAAATCCTCCAGCGGTATTTTGAAGATTTGCTGCGGGACGCCGCCGACGATCTCGATCGCAGGCTTCAACACAGAAGATGGGAAAATGTCGGGAGAATGGATGACGCGCCACTCCCGTTCCTCCCAAAATCCGGGGTGCTTTAAACTTGTGACGCCGAATAGCAGTGTGGCAAACAACACTTGCTGTAATTGACTAGGATCGACATTTTTCAGCCAATACTCGTTTGCCCCCACATTCGTGATGATCCTATCAATATCCTGAAGCAACTCTTCGTCAGTCAGGTATGCCACGGGGCTCGAGAATGCGTTGAGAGCGTTGCCTTCAAGAAATAGCACGTCCTTATTTATGACGAGGGCCACGCCAACTGTGTCCCGACCGTAGGCCCGCCACATTGACAGCCGACCAAGTTTGTCCTCGCGCTGATCGTGTTCCGACAAGCAGGTTATGAATGTCCGGTCGAGAATATTTGGACGGTGTTGATCGAAAATGGCGAAAGCTTTCTCGGCCGCGCCAGGGCTGCATAGGTTCATCGCATCGATCAGCTTCTCGCGCCGGCGGTCACTGTCCAATGCATTGATCAGTCGGTCGCATCCATGCTGCATTTCCGATACGTCGTTCATGCACCGTGCATTGCGCATCCATATCTTTCGATCGCGCAAGATAGAGATCATTGTCGCGGCAGAAGTATAATGCACAAAGCCTGCAGTTCCTGGTTGCTTCAGCCGCGCAAGATGCTCCATCGCTCTTGGCATGAATACCGAATTAATATCGTGCTTAAGCGCCGCCATGACCTACCCCTTCATTGCGCATCCGATCGACAGCATCGGCCCACCACTTTTGCATCCTAACTCGCTCATCCCAATGATCGCCGCGATGATAGGCGCGGCGGACTTCGCTCTGGTCGGCGTGGGCAAGCTCTCGCTCGATTGCGTCCGACGACCATTTTCCGCTCTCATTGAGCATCGTTGATGCAGACGCGCGGAAACCGTGGCTGCTCACCTCTTCCTGCCTGAAGCCCATACGCCGAAGCGCTGCGTTGGTGGTGTTGTCGGAGATCGGCTTTTTCCGCGATCGCACAGATGGAAAGAGTAGGGCGCCATCGCCGGTCATCCCATGGAGATAGCGGAGTATCGTGACGACCTGCTCCGGGAGGAATTTTCGATGCTCGCGGCGCATCTTTGTTCGGCTTGCTGGAATAATCCATGTGCCGGCATCAAGGTCGAATTCCTTCCATTCTGCCTGGCGCAGTTCGCCCGGCCGAGGATAAAGGTAGGTGAGAAGCTGCAAGGCCGCCTTAGTTTCCGGCTGGCCATCGTAGGTCCAAATCGCCCTCAACAACCCGCCGAACGCTTTCTTATCGAGGATCGCGGCCCTATGCGTCACGGTCGGTGCCGTAAGGGCGCCACGCAAGGCAAGTGTGGGATCGCTCTCGGCTCTGGCCGTGGCAATGGCATAGCGGAAGACTTGGCCGATTGTGGCGCGCATCCTGCGCGCCGTCTCGTAATTGCCGGCGCGCTCGACCTTGCGCAGGCATTGGAGGATTTCCGCTGGCGTAATCTGTGCGATGGGGCGCGAGCCGATGTCGGAGCGCACCATATCAACGATCCAGCGCTTCTTAACGAGGGTCGCGTCCGCACGCCCCTCCTTTTCATCCTTGGTAATGAGTTCGTCGGCGATGGCGGCGAATGTGTTCGCCGCGCCTTCCGCCCGTCTGATTTTTTCCAGCTTTGCCTCGGCCGAGGGGTCGAGGCCGGCTGCCAGCAGCCCTTTCGCCTGATCACGCTTCTTCCTGGCTTCGGCAAGGGAGATGGCCGGATAGACACCTAGCGCAAGGGTTTTTTGCTTTCCAGCGAAGCTGTATTGCATCCGCCACAGCTTCGATCCTCGTGGCTCGACGCGGAGATGCATCCCGCCGCCATCACTAATCTTTTGGACCTTTTCGCTCGGCTTTACATTTCGAACGAAAGTATCAGTCAGCGCCATCCCCATGCCCATTCTTGGTATCTCGATCCTGGCATGTTGGCCGATGCCAAAAAAGATACCAAGAAAAATCTTGGCTTCACAGAAACGTCGGCAAACGGCTGCGCACCGTTAGCAACAGAAACCCTTTGAAATCAGGCCATTCCGGCGATTGGTATGGACGGATAGCGACGGCTGGAAATGGAGAAGTGGTGCCGCTTGCGTGACTCGAACACGCGACCCCATCATTACGAATGATGTGCTCTACCAACTGAGCTAAAGCGGCAACCGGCTTTTCGCGGCGAGGCGCGAAACGGTGAGCGGGTGATAGCTGCATTGCGCGGCAAATTCAAGCGGCCTTCGTTGCGAATGTTCGTTTTCCCAAAATGCCCATGGCGGCCGCAACGGGCAGAGATATGCCGGGGCGGCGCCGCGGCATCCGGGTGAACCGTTTCGGGCAGGGCGATGCGCTTCTCGCGCGGGCTTCGCGTCTGTCACTAATGTCGTTGGACGTCGCCTGATTCGTGATTGCGATAGCCGGCAGCGCGGACGGCAGGGTGGGTAGGCGAGGCGCGGCCAAGTGCTGCCCTGCGTTCGCCGCCCCGCCTGCACGCCGGCCACGCGCGCATCGATATGCGGATTTTTCCCGCGCATAACGCTGTTTCGGGCCGGCCGGAGGCCCATATTGGCCAAGCCGGGCGGTTGCCTGAAAGGCCGGCTGCGTCTAACGATCGTTCTAGAATGATACACAGAATGGGGAAACCGGTTTGGACCCAATCGAAAAGGCGATCCGTAACGCCTTCGAAAAAGGAAATGCCGACGACCGGGCTTTCCGCGAGAAAGTCTATCGGTCGGCGTTTGCCGCGCTCGATCGCGCGCTGAAGGCCAGCCCGAGCCTGACGGTTGAGGCGGCCATCAACCGCCGCAAGGCGCTGCAGGCCAAGATCGCCGAGATCGAATCGGAATTCATGCCCGCCGTGCCGGCGGTTGCGCCTGCGGCACATGCCGGCCGCGCCGAGCCCAGCCTGGACGACGTGCGGCCCGGCAATGGCGGCACAGCATCCGCGGCACCCGACATCGCCGGCGAAAGGCGCAACGGCCCGGCCTCCGGCAAGGCAGCAAGGAAGGCGGCGGCTGCGGTCGAGCGCGAGGAGCGCCGCGCTCGGCGTTCAGGCTTTCCCCTCGCCAGCACTCTTACCACCATCGTGCTGGTCGCTGCTGTCGCCGCCGGCGGCTGGTGGGTGATGCAGTCGGGCCTCCTCAATTCGAAGTCCATGCGCGAAGGCGCGCGCAATCTGTTGCAGTCGAACAAGACCGACAACACGGCGGTCGAAAACAGCGGCGCGCCGGTCAAGCCGGGCCAGGCGGATCCCAACCGCGCCTGGATCGACGTCTTCTCGCCTGCCGACGCCACCGGCGTGACGGCGCCGGGCAACACCAGCGCCGAGGTGATGCAGGACGGCTCGGGCAATTTCCTGCGCGTCCGCTCGGGCGCGACGGATGCGGCCATCCTGTTCGACGTCGGCCAGGGCGTGCTGGAAAAACTTGCCGGCAAGCAGGCCACCTTCGACATCATCGCCCGCGCCGCCGACGGCCAGGCAACGCAGATGTCGGTCGATTGCAATTTCGGCGAGCTGGGCGATTGCGGCCGCAAGCGCTATGCGGTCAATCAGGATCGCGGCGACTATCTGTTCGAGCTCGACCTCCGCTCCGTCAGCCCCGGCTCGGGCGGCACCATCGCCATAAATTCCGACGTTGCCGGCGAAGGCAAGTCGGTGGATGTCTACGAAATCAGGGTCTCGGTGTCGCAGTAGGCGGTCAACCCGCAAAGAGGCCAACCGGTCTTCAGTCCAGCAGCGCCTGCAGCGTCTCGATGCGGTCGGCCTCGCCGGCCGGCTTGTCCCAGCGCAGGCGCGAGATGCGCGGGAAACGCATGGCGACCCCCGACTTGTGCCGCGTCGAGCGGTTCAGCCCCTCGAAGGCGACCTCCAGCACCAGCCCGTGCTGGCGGTCGGCGCGCACCGAGCGCACCGGACCAAAACGCTCGATGGTGTTGTCGCGCACGAACTTGTCGATCTGGCGCAACTCCTCGTCGGTGAAGCCGAAATAGGCCTTGCCCACCGGCACCAGCTCCTCCGCGCCCTCCGGACCGGCCCATACGCCGAAGGTGTAATCGGAATAGAAGCTCGAGCGCTTGCCGTGGCCGCGCTGCGCATACATCAGCACAGCATCGACGGTGAAGGGATCGCGCTTCCACTTGAACCATGGGCCCTTGGGTCGGCCGGCGAGATAGGCGGAGTCGCGTCGCTTCAGCATCACGCCCTCGATGACCGGATGCGGCGGGTTGCTGCGCATCTCCTCCAACGCGTCCCAGCCGGAAAACAGTGCCAGCGGCGAGAGGTCGAAGCGGGCGGGATCTAGGCGGCGGACAAAGTTTTCCAGCCGCGCTCGCCGCGCCAGGAAGGGCAGGGCGCGCACGTCTTCCGCGCCTTCCTGTAACAGGTCGTAGCAGCGGACGAACACCGGATAGCGCTCGAGCATTTTTGCCGACACGGTCTTGCGGTTTAGCCGCTGCTGCAGGTCGGAGAAGGTGCCGGTCTCGCGCTGGGGGTCCCCCACCAGGAGCTCGCCGTCCAGAACGCCCTCGAAGCGTATCGCTTCGACGAGATCGGGGAAGGCGGGGGAAATATCGTCGCCGGTGCGCGAATAGAGCCGGCGCACACGGCCTTCCGAAACCGCCTGCACGCGGATGCCGTCCCATTTCCATTCGGCGGCATAGTCGGCTGGATCGAGCCTTTCGAGGTCGCCGTCGCCGACCGGATTGGCGAGCATGACAGGGCGGAACAACGCCTTGGCCGCGGTCTCCGGCTTCGGGCCCTTGCCCTCAAGCCAGGCGAACAGTTCGGCATAGGGCGGGGTCAGCCCGTGCCACAGTTCCTCGATCTCGGTCACGTCGACTTGGCCCAGATCGGCCAGCGCCTGCTTGGCCAGCCGCGCCGAAACGCCGATGCGCAGGCCACCCGTCACCAGCTTGATGATGGCGTAGCGGGCCGAAATGTCGGCGCGGTCGAGCAGGCGGGCCAGCACGCGCGGCCCGTCGGAGCGGCTCGCGGCCTGCAGCGCGCCCACCACGTCGGCCAGCGCGGGGCGGGCGTTGGCGGCATGGTGCCCCGGCGGTTCGGGCCACACCAGCGACACGGTCTCGGCAAGGTCGCCGACATAGTCGTAGGAATAGCCGAACAGCACCGGGTCCATGCGCTCGGTCACCAGCGCGCGCAGCATGGCCGGCTTCACCGCCGCGATCGACAGGTCGCCGGTGATGGCTGCCAGCGCCAGCCCCCGGTCGGGGTCTTCGACGCTGCGGAAATACTCGGTGAGGAGGGTGAGCTTGCCGTTGCGCGACGGCGTCAGCACCAGGCGGTCGAGCAGTTCGGCGAAGCGATGCATCAATCCCCCTCGTCCTCGTAGCCGACGAGATGCAGCGGCTTCGCCTCGATATTGTCCAGCTCGCACCAGCGCACGAGCGCTTCCTCGCGGCCATGCGTCACCCACACCTCGCCCGCGCCGGTTTCGGTGATCGTCTCGGTCAGCTCGTTCCAGTCGGAATGGTCGGAGATGATCAGCGGCAGCTCCACGCCGCGTTGCTTGGCGCGCTGGCGAATGCGCATCCAGCCGGATGCGAAGCAGGAAACGGGGTCGGGAAAGCGCCGTGACCAGCGGTCGGAGAAAGCGGCCGGCGGGCCCACCACGATCTCGCCGGCGAAATCTTGCCTGCCGCCGCCTTCGACCGTCGCGGGCTGCAGGTCGCCCAGCTCGACGCCTCGGCTTTCGTAGTAGTCGCACAGCTTGGCCAGCGCGCCGTGAATGTAGATGGTGCGGTCGTAGCCGGTCTGGCGCAGCAGCTTGATCACGCGCTGAGCCTTGCCCAGCGCATAGGCGCCGACCATGTGCGTGCGCTCGGGAAACTGCTCGACCGATTTCACCAGCCGTGCGATCTCGTCCCTGTCGTGCGGGTGGCGGAACACCGGCAGCCCGAAGGTCGCCTCGGTGATGAACACGTCGCAGCGGATCGGAATGAAGGGTGCGCAGGTCGCGTCCGGTTGGCGCTTGTAGTCGCCGGAAGCGACGATGCGCATGCCGCGATGTTCCACGCAGATCTGGGCCGAGCCCAGCACATGGCCGGCAGGCTGGAACGTCACTTTCACATCGTTCAGGGAAATCGTCTCGCCCAGCCTTGCCGCCTGCTTCGATCCGGCAAAGCCCGGCCCGCAGCGCAGCTCCATGATGTCCAGCGTTTCCTTGGTCGCCAGCACCGCGCCATGGCCGGGGCGGGCATGGTCGGAGTGGCCGTGCGTGATCAGAGCGCGCGCCACCGGCCGCACCGGATCGATGAAGAAATCGCCGGGCGGGCAATAGAGCCCTCCCGGGCGGGAACAAAGGAGATCACTGGCGCGCATGCTCTCAAAATAGGTATTTGTGCGGCTCCGAAAAGCCTGATAATAAGCGCGCCGCTTCGGGCGTGTCCGCGCCCGGAACCCCATCTTAAAAGGTCTACGCTGCTTGAAGCCGCTGCAAACCTCGTCAGGTGACATTCTGGCGGATCGCCGCGCCGACTACGCAGAAATGCTGTTCGGTTCGGGCGAGCCCGCCGCCGCCGCCGAGCTGATGCTCGGCGCGCTGGAGTTCGCGCCAGATTGGGCGCTGGGCTGGTTCCGGCTTGGCGAGATGCATGAGGCCGTGGGCGACACGGCCGCGGCCGCAAAGGCCTGGCGCCGCGCGCTGGAGCTCGAACCGCGGGACCCGTTCGGCGCCGGGCTGAAGCTGGAGCTGATCGGCGAGGCAGGCCCGGGCGGCGCGCCGTCCAGCGCCTTTGTCGAGGTGCTGTTTGACCAGTACGCGCCCAAATTCGACGACTCGCTCGTCAACCGGCTCGCCTACAGTGTGCCGGCCCTGCTCGACGCGGCTTTGCGCGCCGCGCATCCCGGGCGCTTCGCAGGCGCCGTCGATCTCGGTTGCGGCACCGGCCTGATGGGCGAGAGGCTGCGCCCCGTCTGCGACCATCTCGAAGGCTATGACATCTCCGCCGGCATGCTGCGCGTCGCCCGCGACAAGGCCGTCTACGACAGGCTGGTCAAGGCCGACCTGCAGGCGCTCGCCTATGAGGGCGAGCCGGTCGATCTGGTCGCCGCGGCGGATGTCTTCATGTATGTCGGCGAGCTTGAAAAAGTCATCGCCACGGGCAGCTCGATGCTGCGGGAAGGAGGGGTGTTCGCCTTCTCGGTGGAACATTGGCGGGGGAAGGGGGATCTCATCCTCCAGCCCTCGCGGCGCTACGCACACTCCGAAACCTATGTGCGTAGCGTCCTGAACAAGAATGCCCTCACCCTACTTTCACTCGAACCCCACATGATCAGGCAGGATCGCGGCCTCCCCATCGAAGGCCTGATCGTTATCGCGCGCAACGATCCTTCAGCGCGCTGAGTTTTATCCCAGATACGCTTATCGGCCTGTCCGCGGACGGTCCATCATTCCGCGCGAGCGCAACGGCTTTTCAGCCGGCTTCGTCGTGGTGCCGGCCTGCATCTGCGCGATGGTCTGCTGAAGCTCCTCGACCAGCTTCTCCAATGTGGCAACGCGCGCTTCGAGCGCCGCAATCCGCTCCTGTTCAGATATCTCGTCGGTGGTCTTCAACTGGCAACCTCGCTGTGTGTCATGAATAGAATTAGCCAATGCCGCGCCATCTGTCTGTCCGTCTCGGCTGATGATCCCGTTTTGTTCGCGAAATCGCTTGGCGGCCGGTTCGCGCCGCGCTAGTTCTGACGCGTGAACGACCAGAGCCGACCAGAGCCGAGCGAACCATCCGCCATCCTGCCCGAACCGTTCCTGAAATGGTTCGCGAGCCGCGGCTGGTCGCCGCGCGCGCATCAGCTCGATCTGCTGGCTCGAGCGCAAGCTGGAAAGTCGGTGCTGCTGATCGCGCCGACGGGTGCCGGCAAGACGCTTGCCGGCTTCCTGCCCACGCTGGTCGATCTGGCCAACCGGCCGAAGCGCCGCCCCGGCCAGGCGCGGCGCGGCATCCACACGCTCTACATTTCGCCGCTCAAGGCGCTCGCTGTCGACATCCAGCGCAACCTCGGCATGCCGGTGGCCGAGATCGGCCTGCCGATCACCCTGGAGACGCGCACCGGGGACACGCCGGCCCATAAGCGCCAGCGCCAGAAGCTGGTGCCGCCCGACATATTGATGACGACGCCGGAGCAGCTTGCGCTGCTGATCGCGTCGCCGGATGCGCCGCGCTTCTTCGAGGATTTGCGCTACATCGTGCTCGACGAGCTGCATTCGCTGGTCACCTCCAAGCGCGGCCATCTGCTGTCGCTTGGGTTGGCGCGGCTGCGTCGCTTCGTGCCCGATCTTCAGGCGATCGGTCTTTCCGCCACGGTCTCGGATCCCGACGAATTGCGCCGCTGGCTGGTCGGGCAAAATCCGCCCGGCGACATGGCCGACCTGATCGAAGTCTCCGGCGGTGCCAAGCCGGAAATCAGCATTCTGGACTCGGAAGAGCGCGTGCCCTGGGCCGGCCATTCGGCGCGCTACGCCATCCCCGAAATCTACGACGCCGTCCGGCGCCACAAGACCACGCTGCTTTTCGTCAATACGCGCAGTCAGGCTGAATTCCTGTTCCAGGAGCTGTGGCGCGCCAACGAGGACACGCTGCCGATCGCGCTCCATCACGGCTCGCTCGATGTCAGCCAGCGCCGCCGCGTGGAAAAGGCGATGGAGACCAACAGCTTGCGCGCCATCGTCGCCACTTCCACGCTCGATCTCGGCATTGACTGGGGCGATGTCGATCTCGTCGTCCATGTCGGCGCGCCGAAGGGCGCAAGCCGGCTCGCCCAGCGCATCGGCCGCTCCAACCACCGCATGGACGAGCCCAGCCAGGCGCTCCTCATTCCTGCCAACCGCTTCGAGGTGCTGGAATGCCGGGCGGCGCTGGAGGCCAACTATCTCGGCGCGCAGGACACGCCGCCGCTGGTCGAAGGCGCGCTCGACGTGCTGTGCCAGCATGTGCTGGGCGTTGCCTGCGGCGCGCCCTTCCGCGCCGACGATCTTTTCGAGGAGGTGCGCACGGCAGCACCTTATGCGGCACTCGATCGACACACCTTCGACCGGGTGGTCGATTTCGTCGCCACCGGCGGCTACGCGCTAAAAAGCTATGAGCGCTATGCCCGCATCAAGCTGACCAAGGACGGCGCCTGGCGCATCAGCCATCCGCGCGTCGCCCAGCAATACAGGCTCAATGTCGGCACCATCATCGAGGTGCCGGCGCTCACCGTGCGCTATGTGCGCGAGGGCAGGGGCTTGGCCGCGCGCGGCGGGCCGGCGCTCGGCAAGATCGAGGAGGCGTTTCTGGAAACGCTGGTGCCGGGTGACACCTTCCTGTTTTCCGGCAAGGTGCTGCGCTTCGAAGGCATCCGCGAAAACGAATGCTTCGTCTCCAATGCCCCGGGCAAGGACGCCAAGGTGCCGTACTATGGCGGCGGCAAGTTCCCGCTTTCCACCTATCTGGCAGAGGTCGTGCGCGCCATGCTGGCCGATCCCGATCGCTGGAAGCAGTTGCCCGATCAGGTCTCCGACTGGCTGCGGCTGCAATCGGAAAAATCCATCCTCCCCAAACGCTCCGACCTGCTGATCGAGACCTTTCCGCGCGGTGGCCGCCATTACATGGTCGCCTACCCGTTCGAGGGCCGCCCCGCGCACCAGACGCTCGGTATGCTGCTCACACGGCGGCTGGAGCGCGCCGGCGCGCGGCCGCTCGGCTTCGTCGCCACCGACTACGCGCTGGCGATCTGGTCGCTCGGCGACATGGGCGGCATGTTCAGGCACGGCGAGCTGCCGCTCGGCCAGTTGTTCGACGAGGACATGCTGGGCGACGATCTCGATGCCTGGCTGGCCGACAGCTGGATGCTGAAGCGCACCTTCCGCAACTGCGCGCTGATTTCGGGGCTGATCGAGAAGCGTCATCCCGGCCAGGAAAAGAGCGGCCGGCAAGTGAATGTCTCGGCCGACCTCATTTATGACGTGCTTCGCAGCCACGAGCCCGACCACATCTTGCTGCAGGCTACGCGCGCGGATGCCGCCATGGGGCTGCTGGATGTCAGGAGGCTTGGCGAGATGCTCTCGCGCATACGCGGTCGAATCGTGCATAAACCGTTGGAGTACATTTCTCCGCTGGCGGTGCCGATCATGCTGGAAATCGGCAAGGAATCGGTGCGCGGCGACGCCGACGACACGCTTCTGCTGGAAGCCGAGGGCATCATCGAGGAGGCCATGGGGCCGCAATGAGCAGTCTGGCGCACAGGGCACGCCAACCGCGCGACGAGGCGATCATCATCGCCGGCGAGCGCGTGGTCTGCGACCGGCGCGGCGTGCTGTTCGCACCCGAGCTCGAACTGCTTGTCGTCTCGGACCTGCATCTGGAAAAGGGTTCGTCCTATGCTCGGCGCGGCGCGCTGCTGCCGCCCTACGACACGGCCACAACGCTCCAGCATCTCGCCGCCGTCATCGAACACTACCGGCCCCGGCGCGTGATCAGTCTCGGCGACAGTTTCCATGACGGCGAAGGTGCTGCGCGGCTGCCCGAGATATTTCGCCACGCGCTGGAAGCGCTGATGGTCGGCCGCGACTGGTTCTGGGTTGCCGGCAACCACGATCCGCAGGCGCCGGCCGGCCTGTCGGGTGACACGGTGGCGGAGATCCATGTCGGGGGCCTGAGCTTCCGGCACGAGCCGTCGGCCACGCTGGTCGAGGGCGAGATCGCCGGCCACCTGCATCCTTGCGCGCGCATCGTCCAGCGCGGCCGCTCGGTGCGCCGGCGCTGCTTCGCCAGCGACGGCAGCCGCATCGTCATGCCCGCCTTCGGCGCCTATACCGGCTCGCTCAACGTGCTCGACCGAGCCTATCACGGCCTGTTCGATTGGGAGAAATTCCGCGCCTATATGCTCGGCTCCCACCGCATCTTTTCCATTGCCGGCGCGATGCTGCATCCGGGCTGATCCGAAGTGCGGGCGGACGGCAGTCGTACCGCGGTCCCTCAGTCCTTCCTGAAGATGATGCGCCCGAGCCAGCCGGTGATCATGGCCAGCACCACGGCGAAGATGCCGAACCACAGGCTGTGGTTACTGGCGAAGCGGTAGATGGTCTGCTCGAAGCCGGACTTGTAGATCGCCAGCTGCGCCGAGGTCTCCTTGATGAAGACGCCGTTGCGGAACAGGAAGGCACGCGCCCGGTGCGTGCCCACCGGCACGTTGGGCGCCAGCGACAGCCGGGCGCGAAACAGGTTGGCCGACAGGAACTGCACGCCGCCGATGCGCTCGCTGTAGAGGCCGGTCTTCGTCTTCAGGTCGCGCAGCGCGGCGGTGAATTCCTCGATCGTGGCCGGAGCCCCCTTGGCGTCGACCGGCGCGATATGCAGGTTGTTGGCGCCGAGCGAGAGCTGCCTGTATTTTTCGGGGTCGGCCATGTCCTGCCACGGGCGCGTGGTGGCGACCGAGTAGGACGACGGCACGTTGTCGAAGGTCTCGGAATCGACGTTGATCCACATGCCGAGCACGCGGGCCTTGCGCCGCACCACCACCGGGCGCGACGGGCCTTCCAGCACCACGATGACATCGTAGCGACCCTGGCGGGCGAGCAGCCCGTCGGAATTTTCGATTGCCCCGAAAATGGTCAGGTCGGCGCCGGCGAAGTCGGCGGTGATGGCGATGCGGTCGGTCGACAGGCCGATCTGGATCGTTTCCTGCGGCAGTTCCTGGGCGAGCGCCGGGGTGATCGACGCCCAGACAAAGGCGAGGGCGGCCAGCGCCGCCGCCAGCCTCATAGGTGGCCTCCGTCGAGCCCACTCAGCGAGAACAAGTTGGCCGGCCGCACGAACAGGTCGAAGGCAAGCCTGAGTGCCACCGCCAGAACCAGGAGCGCCAGCAGCGCGCGCAACTGCTCACCGCGCAGCCTCTGCCCGGCCTTGGCGCCATACTGCGCGCCCGCCACGCCGCCCACCATCAGCACGAAGGCCAGCACGATGTCGACCGTCTGGTTGGTGGTGGCGTGCACGATGGTCGTGTAGGCCGACACGAAGATGATCTGGAACAGCGACGTGCCGATGACGACGTTGGTCGGCACCTTGAGCAGGTAGATCAGCGCCGGCACCATGATGAAGCCGCCGCCCACGCCCATGATCGACGACAGGAAGCCGATGCCGGCGCCCAGCCCCAGCACCGGGATGATGCTGACGAACAGCTTTGAAGCGCGGAAGCGCATCTTCAGCGGCAGGCGATGGATCCAGTTGTGCTGGCCGGATTTCTTCAGCGCGGGCGCGGCGCCGCCCTTCGACTGGCGCAGCGCGTTCAGGCTTTCGACCATCATCATGCCGCCGACCGAGCCGAGCAGCACCACGTAGAGCAGCGAGATGAACAGGTCGAGCTGGCCGATCGAACGCAGCACCGAGAACACATAGATGCCGAGCGTCGAGCCGACCACGCCGCCAATCAGCAGCATGGTGCCGAGCTTGAAGTCCAGCGTGCCGCGCTTGAAATGCGCCAGCGCGCCCGAGAAGGACGAGGCGATGACCTGGTTGGCGCCGGTGGCCACGGCGATGGCCGGGGGGATGTTGTAGAAGATCAGGAGGGGCGTGATGAGGAAGCCGCCGCCGACGCCGAACATGCCCGAAAGGAATCCGACCGCGGCACCCATGGCGAGCAGCACGAGGATGTTGGCTGATAATTCCGCGATCGGGAGATAGATTCCCACCCGTCAAACTCTACGCTATGTGCCCGCCGGCGAAGGACCGCCCCCAAGCCTTGGGTGATTGCATGCTGTTGTGCCGACATTGCGGCAAAATCGAACTTCCTGCCCAGTCTAAAATAAAAAGCATGTCAACAGGTTAACAACGCCCGCCGGTCCGGGTCGCTTTCAGGGCATTCATCGAAAAAAGCGCTCAGCGATCGGCCAACGCCAGCCGTACACCTAACAGCACGAAGGCGGCGGCGAAGCTGCGGCGCATCCAGTTCATCACCTGCGGGCGCGAAACGATCCGGTCGCGGACGGATGCCGCAAACAGCCCGTAGCCGACGAACACGACGAAGGTCATGGCCATAAAGACGGCGCTGAGCAGGAGCATTCGCCGGACGGGATGCGGATCGTCCAGGCTGATGAACTGTGGCAGGAAGGCCAGGAAGAAGATCGACAGTTTCGGGTTCAGGATGTTGATGAGCACGGCGGTGACCGACACCCGCAGCGCGGAGCCGGGTCGCACGTCTTCGGTGACGTGCAACGCCCCTTTTTCGCGGAGCGCGTTCCAGGCCATGTAGAGCAGATAGGCCACGCCGGCATATTTGAAGATTTCGAAGGCGAGCGCGCTCGTGTGCAGCAGCGCGGCCAACCCGAAGATGGCGGCTGCCATGTGCGGCACGATGCCGACTGTGCAGCCGAACGCCGCCGCCACGCTTGCGCGCCCTCCATGCGAGAGGCCGGTCGCCAGGGTGTAGAGCACACCGGTGCCTGGCGACGCGACGATGATGAGCGAAGTGATGAGGAATTCGATGCCCATGGAATTCTCCTCCGGGAGGCAACTGACGATCCGGCATTGGACGCCGGGCAGCATGGGCATGTCTTGAACGCGATTGCAGCAGGCCTGATCAGGTCGCTGCGGCCGCATAGGCGCCGGGGGAGACGCCGTATCTGCGGGTGAAGGTGCGGGTCATGTGGGCCTGATCGGCAAAGCCGCTTTCCACGGCTGCATCGGCTAGGCTTGCGCCGCCGGCGATCAGCCAGCGGGCAAGGTCGATGCGGCGCTGCACGATATAGGCGTGCGGCGTGAAGCCCGTGGCCTTCGCGAAGCCGCGCAGAAGCTGGAAGCGCCCCAGCCCGCTCGCTTGGGCGAGATCGGCAAGGGTCAGCGTCGCGGCCGGCGCATCGTCGATCAGCTCGCGCGCGAGGCGAATGGCGGCGGGAACGTACGCCCGGGATGGATCGGCCCGCTTGCCGACGAGGCGCGCCATCAGGCCCAGCAGCATTTCCTCCCGCTCCATTTCGCAGTGCCGTGGGGCGGTCATGGCCAGATAGAGCCGATCGAACAGGCTGGCGGCCATCGGGTCCGTCATGGCCGGCCGGTGGAACTCTGCTTCCCTTGGCAGGTCCATCTCCGCAGCGACTGCCAGGACCATCGCGGGATCGAAATAGAGCATGTGCCACGAGCGGCCGGCATCGCCGATCGGTGCGCCGTCATGCACTTCTCCGGGGTTGACGGTGATGATGTCGCCGGCGGTGGCCTCCACCGTGCCGCGCCCGCTGAGCGACCTTTGCGCGCCCCGCCGGATGACGCCGACACCGAACTGCTCGTGCCAATGGCGTGGGAAGACATGCCGCGAGGAAGCCGCCACGGCCTGCACGCCGGCGCTGTGACAGCGAAAGACCTTGAACCCACCCTGCATCGCGCGCCTGTCCGGTCATGCCTTGGCCCATGGCATTCTCGCATCGCCGGGCCGTCATTTCCACCGGTAGCCCAATGGAAGTTCATGCCGACCGGGGGGCGAAAGCGGGAGAACCAAAATCAGAAGGGTCCCGCAACCGTTTTCGGCCGTGGGACCCTTTTGTCTGTCGGATGCGCCAGGCGTTATCTCTGCGCCAGCAGCGCCCGCACCATCTTCTCGTCGACTTGGCCGGTCGGCTGCATGCCATTGTCCTTCTGGAAGGCGGCGATGGCGTTCTTGGTCTTCTGACCCATCATCCCGTCCGCGCCGCCGGCATCGTAGCCGTTCCTGTTGAGCATGGTCTGGATGTTGCGGATCGCCTGCGTCATATCCAGGTTGGCGGTCTGGATCTGGTCCACCTGCCAGGCTTCGGGCGCCTCGAAGGCGTTGGCCGCCGTGTCGAGCGGCTTGGGCTTCCAGAGGTCGGCCGCCGCGCGGGCGCGCTCGAGCTGCTCGGGGCGCAGCGCCTTGGCGATTTCGTCGCGCTTGGAGGCGGCGTCCTTGTCGCCGGTCTGGGCGACGAGGGCGAACCACTTGTACGATTCCTCCAGGCTCTGGGCCATGCCCACGCCCTTGGCGGCGAGGATGCCGAGGTTGAACTGGCTGTCCTTCACGCCCAGCTCGGCGGCCTGGCTGAACCAGCGAACGGCCGAGTCGTTGTCCGGCTGCCCGTCCGCGCCCATGGCGAACAGAACGGCCAGATTGTGCATGGCGCTGGCGTTGCCCTGCGACGCCGAGAGCTGGTACCACATCTTGGCCTTGGCAATGTCGCGTTCGACGCCGAGGCCCTTCTCGTAGATATTGCCGATGCGGTACTGTGCGGGGGCAAAGCCGAGTTCAGCCGACTTCTCATACCATTTCGCCGCTGTCGCCATGTCGGTGACGACGCCGTGCCCTTCAGCATAGCGCGAGCCGACCTCGAACAGCGCCTTGGCGTCGCCGGCCTCGGCAGCCTCGCGCAGGGCCACGGGGCCGGCTTCCACCGGCACGCTGATGCCGGACACTGCGGCCTGCGCGGCCACGGCGGCGGCGGATGTTGTCGTCGGTGCGTAGGCCATGGGCACCACGTCCGTTTCAGGCTGGGCGGCCGCCTGGGGTTCTGCGGCCGTCGACGCCGGGGCTGGCTCGGCCGTCATTGCGGGAGCGGCTGGAACTACGACCTCCGGTGCAGGGGCGGAAGCGCGAGTGGCAAGCTTGGCTGCCTGCGCCTCGTCGGTGTCGGTGGCCGCGGGCTCCGGTGCAAGGTCGGCCACGCTATCCATGGCGGGTGCGGTCTCCTCGACTTCCATGTCGGCGGCCTGCTCCGGCTGCCCGTCGCCAGGGGTGGGAGCGCTCTGGGCCACGACGGCAGCGTCGGCCATCAGCGCCTTGCCGAGATGCAGGCCGGCCAGCGCCGTCATGATCGCGGCGGCTGCCATCAGCACCGGCTTGCGCTTTGCTTTCAGCAGTTCGCCGAAGCGCACCGCCCGCACCGGGCCCTTGAGGTCGGTGCTGCGCTTCAGCGCCTCGGCCTCGGCGGCCGCGGCCTGTGCGGCGCGGCGGGCGGCCGCGATGAAATCGGCCTTAGCGGCATCGGACTCGGCCGGCTTGACCTGCTGGCCGCGCTCGTCGCGCACGCGGCGCATGATCGCGTTGAGGTCGGGCGCGCCGGACCCCGGCTCCAGCGGACGGTTGGCGAACTTCGGATCCAGCGGTTCATCGAGGTCGACGCTGGGTGCCACGTCGGCAACGGCGACGGCCGGCTTTGCCGGGCTCTCCGCGGACTGGCGCTTGCGACCGCCGAACATGCGGCTCAGGCCGCCGAACATCGAGCGCGGCGCGTCGGCGGTTTCGCTTTCCGCGATGGTGTCGGAGCCGAGCGCGGCCACGGCCGCGGCGGCAGCGGCCTCTGCGGGCGTGCGCACGCCGCCGTCGCGTTCGGACTTCGCGGGCCCGGCGTCGTCCTCGAGCGAGTCGATCAGTGACAGGGAGGCGTCGAGATCGAGCGAGGGCGTGTCCTGGAGCGCGATCTTGGGCAGCGGCGCGGCCTCGGGCGCTGGCTCCGCCGCAGGTGCGTCGAAGTGCTCGCCATGTTCCAGCGAACCCAGCCGGTCGACGATCTTGAGCAGCGTGTCGTGGATCGCCTCGAAGGTCTTGGTGTTGCGCTCGTCGGAACGACGCGTCAGCGCCTCCAGCGCCCGGAGATCGTCAGCGAGGCCGGCGACGGCCTCGGTCTGGCTGGACGATCCGGTCATCGAGTGCACGGCGCTTTCGGCGGCCTGGCGCGCGGCTTCCAGCAGGCTCTCGTGATTGCTGGCGATTGAGCGTTCGATTTCGTCCAGGCGCGGCGCGATGTCCTCGAATTCCGGCAGCGGGCTGGCCGGGCGGGCGAGGTGCTCGGAAAGTCCGGCGACCTGCGCCTCCAGATTGCGGATGAGCTCCGGATCGATGCCGGCAAACTGCTGCGCCGAACTGTCGAGGCGGCGCGAGATGTCGTCGAGACGCGTCTCAAGGCCGCGAACCACGTCCTCGTCGGCGCCGAACCGCTCCGCAAGCGCCGAGAAGCGGGCATCGATGGCATCCATGATGCCGGCGCCGTTGAAGTCCTGTGCAACGCTGCGCTGGTCGAGCCGAGCGGCGACCTCGTCGAGGCGGCGCTCCAGGTCGCGGAACAGCATGTTGCCCTGTTCCAGCACGTCGCCCTGGCGGCGCTCGATCATGCTGGAGAACAGGTCGAAGCGCTGTTCGATGCCCTGGAAGATGTAGTCGGCGTCATGGCTGACCGGTGCGTGGTCGATCTTGTCGGCAATGGTGGCGATCTGCTGGCCGAGCCGTTCGACAGCGGCTTCCGGCAGGTGCACCTGGGTGGTGATCTCGTCGACGCGCTGGGAAAGCAGGTTCAGCCGCTCGATCACCTCGCGGCCCGGCTGGTCGTTCGCCACGTCCTCGATCTGGCGGGCGAGCGAGGAAATCCGGGCCTCGATCCGCTCGAACGGCTCGGGGTCGAAATTGGGCAGCTTGGCGGCGGCCGTCGAGGCCACGATCGCCCGTGAAATCTCGTCGAGGCGCTCTTCGATCTGGCCGAAGGTCTCCGTCCCGCCAACCTCTTTCTGGCGGGCGAAGTGGTCGACCGCACCGGCCAGCATGCGCACCTTTTCCTCCAGCGAGCGCAGCGACAGCGATTCCGGCAGGTTGTCGACGGCGCTGCTGATCTGCTCGAGCCGCGTGGTGAGCGCGGAGATGGCCGGGTCGTCCTGCGTCTGTGCCGAAGCCACGCGGCCTTCGAAGTCCGTCCAGCGGCGGTCGAAGTCGTCCCAGCGCCGGTCGATCGAGCGCACGGTCTCCTCGCGGGCGAGCGTATCGAGTGCGCCTTTGACCTGCTCCAGTTCCAGCCGCAGCAGGTTGAGGCTCTTGTCGTCGGCGCGCTCGGACAGCGCATGGATGGCGCCCGACAGACGCTCGAATTCGAGGGCGAGTTCGTGCTCGTCGCGCGTGGCGTCGGACTGGCCGACGCGCTCGATGTCGCGGCGCATGGTTTCGAACTCGCGGCGCATGTTGGTGGCGACCTGCTGGCGCAGGTCCTCGCGCAGCGCGTTCAGTTCGGCTGCGATCTTGCCGAAGGCGGCCACGCCGTCTTCCTGGGTGCGGACGCGGTCGAGATCGCGGGCGATTGTCTGGTAGGGCTGCTCGCGCAACTCCGGCGTCGCCGGGCGCGCCAGCCTTTGCTGCAGATCGTCGAGCGAGCGGTTCAGTTCCTCCAGCGTGGTGTAGGACCTACGCGGCCTGCCGGCGTTTAGGGAATCGAGATAGGAGCGCTTGCTGTTCATCGAAACGTCCGTTCGGCGGTTGCTGGCGCTGGCCAGTGGGAAATTCGCTGCCGGGACGGATGCGAGCGCCTCTACGCTGGAAACTTCTTCCTAGGCTTGCCCCCGCCTCCCTGAAGGCCGTGAACAAATCGATACGAAACTCCACGGTAGACCCGACAGGCGCACCTTTCGCCCAACGTGGTAAACAACTCGTTAACCGAACTCTTGCAGGGGCCGGGATTCCGTTAAAAAGCCGTAAAACAGTTTCAACCACGCAACGCTTGCAAGACCGAGGTCGTGTAGGTATAGCATTTACGTAAACGTAAGTGGTGCGAATGCGCCGCTGACGAGATTTGTTGTTGTAACCAGGACTGGAAGCACAGGCAGACAGCCTCACCCCCGCAGCTTCCATTTGGTGTGGCCAGTATCATGCCGCACTCCCAACGGGGAAAGCAGATGACGATGAAACTTATCAAGGCCGACAATACGGAGGCCACTACCGCAGGTATTACCGATGAGATGGGGGACGAGCTCGCCCGCATCGGCGAAATGGCCAAGAAATACGGTGTGACCCTGCGCACGCTGCGTTTCTATGAAGACAAGGGGCTGCTCAGCCCGCAGCGCGACGGCAACACGCGCCTCTATACCCACCGCGAAGAGACGCGCCTCAAGCTGATCCTGCTGGGCCGCAAGATCGGGTTCTCGCTGCGCGACGTCAAGCAGATGCTGGACCTCTACGAGCCAGCCGGCTCGAACGTCAAGCAGCTGCGCCTGACGCTCGACAAGTCGGAGAAGCAGCTCGCGCGCCTCAACAAGCAGCGCCAGGCCATCGATGAGGCCATCGGCGAACTGAACGACGTCATGAAGGTCGTGCGCACCAAGCTCGACGAGCAACGCCCGATGCCGGTCGCGGCCAACGGCTAAGCCGGCACCGTAGTACGGCCCTGTCATCAGGCCGCGCGATGCCCCGACGGGCACCGCGCGGCCTTTTTGTTGTGCGACCGCGACGCACGAAGACCACATCGTCGCACGCAAAAATCTCCGCCGTTCGGATAAGTTGACGTTTACGCAAACGTCAATTATTGCTATGCCGTTCAGGAAAGCGGGTTCGACGCTTCACAGATGGCGTGCCGAAGCCGCATGTTTGTGGTGGAGGTTGAGTGATGCCGTCATACAGGGCGCCGGTCGCGGATACGCTTTTCGTGCTGAACGAGGTGCTCGGCTACGAGCGCTACAGCAATCTGCCCGGATTTTCCGACGCCACGCCTGATGTGCTGGAAGCCATCCTCGCCGAGGGCGCCAAGCTGGCCGAAAACGTGCTCCAACCCACCAATCGCGTCGGCGACATGGAAGGCTGCGTGCGCCACGCCGATGGCTCGGTCACTACGCCCAACGGTTTCAGGGAAGCCTTCGACCAATATCGCGAGGGCGGCTGGCTCGGGCTTGCGGTCCCGGCCGAATATGGCGGCCAGGGCCTGCCTTACTCGGTGCACTCGGCAGTGGCCGAATACATGGTCTCGGCCAACATGGCGCTGATGATGTATCCGGGCTTGACCCAGGGCGCCATCGCCGCAGTCCTCGCCCATGGCACCGACGAGCAGAAGGGCACCTGGCTGCCGAAGTTGGTCGAGGGCGGCTGGACCGGGACCATGAACCTCACCGAGCCGCATTGCGGCACCGACCTCGGCCTGCTTCGCACCAAGGCCGCGCCGAACGGCGACGGCAGCTACAAGATTTCCGGCCAGAAGATCTTCATCTCCGCCGGCGAGCACGACATGGCCGACAACATCGTCCATCTGGTGCTGGCCCGCATCGAGGGCGCTCCGGAAGGCGTGAAGGGTATCTCGCTCTTCATCGTTCCAAAATTCCTGCTCGACGGCGATGGCGAGCCGACCGAGCGCAACGCCGTGTCCTGCGGCTCCATCGAGGAGAAGATGGGCATCCACGGCAATTCCACCTGCGTCATGAACTATGACGAGGCCACCGGCTATCTGCTCGGCGTCGAGAATGGTGGCCTGAAGGCCATGTTCACCATGATGAACGAGGCGCGCCTCGGCGTCGGCCTGCAGGGCTTGGCCGTGTCGGAAGCGGCCTATCAGGGCGCGGTCGAATATGCCAAGGAGCGCCTGCAGGGCCGCTCGCTGTCTGGCCCCAAGGCGCCGGACAAGAAGGCCGACCCGATCATCGTCCACCCCGACATCCGCCGCAACCTGATGACGATGAAAGCCTTCAACGAGGCCGGCCGCGCGCTGGTGCTGTGGACCGCGCTCAAGGCCGACATCTCCCATCGCGGCGAAGGCGAGGCGGAGCGCCAGGAAGCGGAAGACCACATGGGCCTGATGACGCCGGTCGTGAAGGGCGTGCTCACCGACAAGGGATTTGAGCATGCTGTGATGGCGCAGCAGGTGTTCGGCGGCCACGGCTATATCGAAGAACACGGCATGAGCCAGTTCGTGCGCGATGCCCGTATCGCCATGATCTACGAGGGCGCCAACGGCATCCAGGCGCTCGATCTTGTCGGCCGCAAGCTGGCGCTGAATGGCGGCCGGGCGCTGCAGGCCTTCTTCAAGGAAGTCGGCGATTTCTGCGAGGAAAACCGCGCCGACGAGAAGATGGCGCTCTACACCAAGGCGCTGAAGAAGGGCCTCAACGACCTGCAGGCCGCAACCATGTGGCTGATGCAGAACGGCATGGCCAAGCCCGACAATGCGGGTGCCGCGTCCACCGACTACCTGCATCTCTTCGGCCTCGTCGCGCTCGGCTACATGTGGGTCCGCATGGTCAAGACCGCCCACGGCAAGCTTGCCAACGGCGCCGGCGATAACGCCGCCTTCTACGAGCACAAGCTGGTCACCGGCCGCTACTTCATGGAGCGGGCCATGCCCGAGACGGCGGCGCATCTCGCCCGGTTGTCGAGCGGTGCGGACACGATGATGGCGCTGCCAGCCGAGGCGTTCTGATTTGCAGGGCCGGCCTTGCCGGCCCATGATGCATGGGGGGAGGAACAACGATGGTCACAAGTCCCGCCGAAGTGCTTGGTCTTCCAAAACCCGCCTGGGTCACCGAAGACGTCGCCATGCTCTACGACATGGCCACAAAATTCCTCGAGGCCGAGATCGCGCCACGCTACGAGGAATTCGAGAAGGCCGAGATCTTCGACCGCGAAAGCTGGAGGAAGGCCGGCGAGGCGGGGCTGCTCTGCGCCTCCATCCCGGAGGAATATGGCGGCTCGAGCGGCACGTTTGCGCATGAAAGCGCCATCATGGAAGCCGTCAGCCATGTCGGCGTCGACGGCTTCGGCATCGCGCTGCACAATTCCATCGTCGCACCCTACATCCTCCACTATGGTTCGGAGGAGCAGAAGAAGAAGTGGCTGCCGAGGATGGCGTCCGGCGAGTTGATCGGCGCCATCGCCATGACCGAGCCTGGTGCCGGCTCGGATCTTCAGGGCGTAAAGACTTCCGCCGTCAGGGACGGGAACCAGTACCGCATCAACGGCTCCAAAACCTTCATCACCAACGGCCAGCTTGCCAATCTCGTCGTCCTCGTCACCAAGACCGATCCGTCCAAGGGCGCCAAAGGCACCTCACTGATCGTGGTCGAGACCGACGAGGTCGAGGGTTTCGAGCGCGGCCGCAACCTCGACAAGATCGGCCTGAAATCCAACGATACATCCGAGCTTTTCTTCAATGACGTGCGCGTGCCGACTGCCAATCTGCTCGGGTCTGAGGAAGGGCAGGGTTTCGTCCAGCTCATGCAGCAGCTGCCGCAGGAGCGCCTGCAGATCGGCGCTACCGCAATCGCCATGGCCGAGCGCGCGCTTGCCGTGACCATCGACTACGTCAAGGAGCGCAAGGCCTTCGGCAAGCCGATCCTCGATTTCCAGAACACCCAGTTCAAGCTGGCGGAGTTGAAGACCGAGGCAACCATCGGCCGCGTTTTCTACAACGACTGCGTCCAGCGTCATCTAAATGGCGGGCTCGACCCGGTAACGGCGTCCATGGCCAAGTACTGGCTGAGCGAGCTGCAGGGCAAGGTCGTGGACGAGTGCCTGCAATTGCACGGCGGCTATGGCTACATGAATGAGTACCCCATTGCGCGCATGTATCGCGACGCCCGCGTGCAGCGCATCTATGGCGGCACCAACGAGATCATGAAGCTGCTGATCGCGCGGAGTTTGTGACGAGGAAGTTGAACCACCCCCACTCCGGCCCTGCGGGCCACCTCTCCCCCTGCTCGGGGGAGAGGATTCGAGGCGAAGCCGAGACGGAGTGGGGGGCGAACGATGCAAGCGAAGCTATGGCGGGTCCGCCTGGCTTCGCCTTAGAGGAGAGAAAAAATGGCTGACGCTTTTGTCTATGATGCCGTGCGCACCCCGCGCGGGCGCGGCAAGAAGGACGGCTCGCTGCATGAGGTGCCGGCCGTGCGGCTGGCGGCGCGCACGCTGGAGGCCATCCGCGATCGCAACGGGCTCGACACTGCGCAGGTCGACGACATCATCTTCGGCTGCGTCGATCCGGTCGGCGAGGCGGGCTCGGTCATCCCGCGCGCTGCCGCCTTCGAGGCCGGCTATGACAACAAGGCTCCCGGCATGCAGATCTCGCGCTTCTGCGCCTCGGGCCTCGACGCCATCAATTTCGGCACGGCCAAGATCGCCCAGGGCGCCGACGAGATCGTGATTGCCGGCGGCGTGGAATCCATGTCGCGCGTCGGCATGGGCATGTCGGGCGGTGCCTGGTTCATGGACCCTTCGGTCGGCCTGCCGGCCTGGTTCGTGCCGCAGGGCATTTCGGCCGATCTCATCGCCACCAAATATGGCTTTTCGCGCGACGACGTGGATGCCTATGCAGTGGAGAGCCAGAAGCGCGCCGCCTATTCCTGGGAGAAGGGCTACTTCAAGAACTCGGTGATCCCGGTCAAGGATCAGAACGGCCTCACCATCCTCGACCATGACGAGCATATGCGCCCGACCACGGACATGCAGGGGCTGGCCTCTCTCAATCCGTCCTTCGTCATGCCGGGCGAGATGGGCGGCTTCGACGCGGTTGCGGTGCAGAAGCATCCGGAGATCGAGGCGGTCAACCACGTGCACCACGCCGGCAATTCCTCCGGCATCGTCGATGGCGCGGCCGCCGTGCTGCTGGGTTCCAAGAAGGCCGGCAAGGCAATGGGCCTGAAGCCGCGCGCCCGCATCCGCGCCTTTGCCAATATCGGCTCCGAGCCGGTACTAATGCTGACCGGCCCGGTCGACGTCACCGAAAAGCTGCTCAAGCGCGCCAAGATGAAGCTGTCGGACATCGACCTGTTCGAGCTCAACGAGGCCTTCGCCTCGGTCGTGCTGCGCTACATGCAGGCCTTCGACATTCCGCATGACAGGATCAACGTCAATGGCGGCGCCATCGCCATGGGCCACCCGCTCGGCGCCACCGGCGCGATGATCTTCGGCACCGTGCTCGACGAACTGGAGCGGCGCAACCTCAACACCGCGCTGGTCACGCTCTGCATCGGCGCCGGCATGGGCACCGCCACCATCATCGAACGCGTCTGACAGGGGAGGGGAGACAAAAATGGCCTACAAGAACTTTACTCTCGAAACCGACGCCGACGGCATCGCTCTCGTCACCTGGGACATGCCCGATCGCTCGATGAACGTGTTCACCGAAGAGGTGATGGACGAGCTCAGCGCAATCATCGATCAGGTCGCTGGCGACGCGGCAATCAAGGGCGCGGTCATCACCTCCGGCAAGGATTCCTTCTCGGGCGGCGCCGACCTCACCATGCTGCAGAAGATGCTTGGCCTGTTCCACAAGGAGAAGGCCAGGGATCCCGACAAGGCTATCAAGCTCTTGTTCGACAATGCAGGCCGCATGAGCCAGCTGTTCCGCAAGCTCGAAACCTCCGGCAAGCCGTGGGTCTCGGCCATCAACGGCACCTGCATGGGCGGCGCCTTCGAAATGTCGCTGGCCTGCCACGGCCGCGTTGCCGCGGACAGCGATAACGTCAAGATGGCCCTGCCGGAAGTGAAGGTAGGCATCTTCCCGGGCGCCGGCGGCACTCAGCGCGTGCCGCGCCTTGCCAACACGCAGGACGCCCTGCAGATGCTCACCTCCGGCCAGAACCTGTCGGCGCAGCGCGCCAAGGCCGTGGGCCTAATTCACGCCGTGGCCGAGCCCGCAAAGCTCGTCGAGTCGGCCAAGGCGATGATCGCCGCCGGCCTGAAGCCGGTGCAGCCGTGGGACGAAAAAGGATTCAAGCTGCCGGGCGGGCCGGTCTATTCGGCCGCTGGCGCCAATCTGTGGCCGCCGGCAATCGCCATCCTGCGCCGCGAGACTTTTGGCAACTACCCCGCCGTAGCCGGGATCCTGAAATGCGTCTATGAAGGCCTGCTGGTGCCCTTCGACACGGGGCTCAGGATTGAGCAGCGCTACTTCACTGAGATCATGCAGTCGAAGGAAGCCGCGGCGATGATCCGCTCGCTGTTCGTGTCGCTGCAGGAACTCAACAAGGGCGCGCGCCGCCCCGAAGGCGTGGCGCCGACCAAGTTCAAGAAGATCGGCGTCATCGGCGCCGGCTTCATGGGCGCGGGCATTGCCTATGTCACCGCCAAGGCCGGCATCCCGGTCGTGCTGATCGACCGCGACATGCCGTCCGCCGAAAAAGGCAAGGCGCATTCCGATGCGCTGATTTCCGAGCAGGTCAAGAAGGGCCGCGCCAAGCCGGAGGAGAAGGAAAAGCTGCTGTCGCTCATCACGCCGAGCGACGACTACGCCGCGCTCGAAGGCTGCGACCTCGTCGTCGAGGCCGTATTCGAGGATTCCGAGGTCAAGAAGGCGGCCACCGAGAAGGCCGAGGCCGTGTTGAAGTCTTTGGCGGTCTTCGCCTCCAACACCTCGACCATCCCCATCACCTCGCTGGCGAAGAACTCGGTTCGGCCGAAGAATTTCGTCGGCATCCACTTCTTCTCGCCGGTCGACAAGATGATGCTGGTGGAAATCATCCTCGGCAAGAAGACGGGCGACAAGGCGCTTGCCGTGGCGATCGACTATGTCCGCGCCATCAAGAAGACGCCGATCGTGGTCAACGACACGCGCGGCTTCTACGTCAACCGCTGCGTGCTGCGCTACATGTCGGAAGCCTTCAAGATGCTGATCGAGGGTGTGCCGGCACCGATGGTCGAGAATGCAGCCCGCGCCGCCGGCATGCCGGTCGGCCCGCTGTCGCTCGCCGACGAGACGGCCATCGACCTCGCCCAGAAGATCATGAAGCAGACCATTCGCGATCTCGGCGAGAAGGCGGTCGACCCCGAGCAGATGAAGCTCATCGACACGATGGTCGACAAGCATGGTCGCTTCGGCCGCAAGAACGGCAAGGGCTTTTACGACTATCCGGAAAAGCCGGCCAAGAAGCACCTCTGGCCGGGCCTGAAGGACCTCTACAAGCAGCAGAACCCCGACAAGATCGATTTCGAGGAGCTGAAACAACGCTTACTCGCCGTCATCGCGCTCGAGGCTGCGCGCGTGATGGAGGAGGGTATCGTCACCGATCCACGCGAGGCTGATGTCGGCTCCATCCTGGCCTTCGGCTTTGCGCCCTACACGGGCGGCACGCTGTCCTACATCGACGGCATTGGCGCGAAGAATTTCGTCAAGCTCGCCAAGGCGCTGCAGAAGAAATACGGCGCCGAGTTCAAGGCGCCCAAGCTTCTCCTGGATATGGCCGAGAAGGGCGAGACCTTCTACCAGCGCTTCAACCCCTATCCGAAGGAAGAGGCCAAGAAGGCGGCCTGAGGCGGCGCCCGCCCTGCGGCTTGCAGGGCGAACGAATATAGAATTCGACCTCCACTCCGGTTTGCTTCGCAAACCACCTTTCCCCCGCTCGACGGGGGAGAGGTAGCGCCGTCCATACGGCTGGCACCCTTCCTCTTCCCTTGTGGGGTGAGGGGACACATGCAGGCAGGTAGATTGAAATGTACGTCTGGGCACGTCTTGCCAGAACGGCGCTCACCGCGCGCAGCCGCGGCGACTATCGCATGGGTGATGAGAGCCGGCTGAGCTTCCGCTGCCTGCCGACCGACATCGACCTCAATATGCACCTGAACAATGCGCGCTACATGATGCTGGCCGATATCGGCCGCATCGACATCTTTTTCCGCGCCGGTCTTGTCTCGCTGGCGCGCGAAAAAGGCTGGGCTCCCATGCTGGGCGGCCTGCAGACCGTGTTCGTGCGGGAGATCAGGCTGTGGCGCAAATTCGACGTCGTCTCCACCGTCGAGACCTGGGAAGGCACGCAGGTCATCGGCCGCCACGAATTCGTCCTCGACAGCGGTGAGACGGCCGCGCTCGTGCTGACCACGGCCGGCGTCTACGATCGTCGCGCGCGTCGCGTCCTCCAGTTCGACGAGGTGGTCGCCGCGCTTGGCCGCGACGCCACGCCACGTCCGCCCACCGAGGCCGAGCGCATCTTCATGGCGTCGCACGCCGGCCTGCGCGCACTGGCTAAGAAGGGCGGATAGCGGAAATACCCCTCGCGCGCCGCCTGAAAGCCTGCTTCCGCGGCCTGTGCGGCGGTGGTAGGTTTGCGGCATTCGTCCATTTGCGTGTGTCAGGCCTGAAAGGATTGCCCATGCGTATGATGCTGAAAGTCTCCATCCCGGTCACTGAAGGGAACGGGGCCATCAAGAACGGCACCCTTCCCAAGATCATGGAAAAGGCACTCTCCCAGCTGAAGCCGGAGGCCGCCTATTTCACCCTCGATAACGGCCAGCGCACCGCCTTCGTAATCTTCGACATGACGGATGTGACGACCATGCCGAGCATCGCCGAGCCGTTCTTTTCCGGCTTCGGCGCAAGCATCGACCTGACGCCGGTCATGAATGTCGACGACATGCAGATTGGCCTCAAGGCGATCATGCAGGCGGCCTGAGGCGGTCCATCGCCTGGCGACAGTCTTGCTCGGCCTTCATTTGGCCGAGCACGCCACCGTCTCGCGACAACGACATCGCTGCTTTTTTCCGCGACTGACCTCGCCCCCGCCAAATCGCCCGCCTTTCTGGACAAACGGCAGGCTGCGCTCTAAATCACCGCGCAAGGTATATTTTCCTGTTCGAAGGCCATGACGATGCTCTCGCACGACCGGGTCTGGGCCGCAATTGACGCATTGGCCGAACGCCATTCGCTTTCGGCGTCGGGGCTGGCCAAGCGCGCGGGGCTCGACTCCACCGCCTTCAACAAGTCCAAGCGCGCTTCCGCCGACGGCAGGCCGCGCTGGCCCTCCACGGAATCGCTGGCCAAGGTCATCGAGGCGACCAATTCCTCGCTCGACGAATTCCTCGGCCTGGTCGAAGGCCGTCGCCCGAAGGAAGACAGGCCGGCGGCGCAATCCTCTCGCGTGCCGCTGCTCGGCTTCGCCCAGGCCGGTGCCGGCGGCTTCTTCGATGATGCTGGCTTCCCCGCCGGCCAGGGCTGGGACCTGATCGAGCTGCCCACCCGCACCACGGAGAACGCCTATGCCTTGCAGGTGCAGGGCGATTCCATGCTGCCGCTCTACCGCAACGGCGACGTCCTCATCGTCGAGCCGGGCGCCACAATCCGGAGGGGCGACCGCGTGGTGGTCAAGACGCACTCGGGCGAGGTCATGGCCAAGGTGCTGGCGCGCCGCAACGCCGACGGCATCGAACTCGTTTCGATCAACCCCGAGCATCCCGACCGCAGTCTTTCCATAGACGAGGTCGACTGGCTGGCGCGCATCGTCTGGGCGAGCCAATAGAGCCAAGAAAAGGAGGACGCCATGCGTCCGGGTGTCGTTCTTGCGTGCGTCGTATCCGTCGCGGCGCTCGGCCTCGCCATCATGGCCGGGGGAAGGGCGGTAAGCTCCAATCAGTCCACGCTTGCCACGCCAGAGGAGGATGCAGCGACCTTCGGCTCCTTCGACGAGAAAGAGAAGCCGCCGGAGGCGAAAGGGGCGATAGGGGCGCCGGTCATCGATGAAGTCGCGCCGCCGCCTGCCAGGGTAAGCGATCTTCCAGACCCGCCTCCCGCAGCAGCCAATCCCGTGCCGCCGTGGCAGCCGCAGGATGCCGGAACCGCTGTGGGCACGGTCAAGCTGGATAGCAAGGACAAGCGCCTCTACCAGCCCGTGGCGACCGATACCGGAATCATTCAGGCCATGGGGTACAAGCTGGTCATCGCCGGCATCGATCCGGTCAAGCCGGGCGAGAAATGCAATTTCAACGGCAGGTCATGGCCTTGCGGCGTACGGGCGCGGACGGAGTTCCGCGCCTGGCTGCGCGACCGCGCCGTCACCTGCAAGGTGCCGTCCAAGCCGAGCGGCCGCGCGGTCTTGACCTCGTGCCGAGCCGGCAAGGTCGATGCAGGCGCCTGGTTGGTAGAGAATGGCTGGGCCCGCGCCCAGCCCGCCGGCCCCTATGCCAAGGCCGGCGAGAAGGCCCGTGCCGAAAAGCGCGGCATCTTCGGTGCACCACCGTCGGGCGCCCGGCCGGTGGCGCGGCGAGCCGCGCCTGAATCTGGCAGCCTTGCCAAGCAAGGTACCGAGGCGATTATGCCGCCAGCTGGCCTTGCAACGCCTTCCCGATGAGCTCGCGCGTCTCGGCGATGCCATAGAGAGCCGCGAACGAGCCGAAGCGCGGTCCGCGTTCCTGGCCGATCAGCACCTGGTAGATCATCTGGAAGAAGGCGACGGACACGCCGGGGCCGCCCTCCGGGCTCTGCTTCGTATGGTCCTGATAGCGCTCGATGTGGCGCGCGACGTTGAGCGCGGCGTTCTGGATCGCCTCGCCATCGGCACCGGCCGGGAGTGCCGCCAGCGCTTCCGAAAGCTGCGCCAGCGCATCGCGCTCGACCTCGTCGGGCGCGCGGTAGACCTTGGTCGGCTTCACGAAATCGTCGAAGTAGCGGATCGCGTAGTCTGCCAGCTTGTCGAGCTCGGGATGCGAGGCCGGCGTCACGCCCGCCACATGGCGCGAGATGAAGCCCCACAGCACGTCCTTGGTCTGCGCGTTGGAGGCGCTGACGAGGTTGAGCAGCATCGAGAACGGCACCGGCAGGTCGATCGCCGGCGGGTTGCCGCTATGCATGTGCCAGACCGGGTTGCCCAGCCGGTTCTTCCAGTCCTGCTTCGGATAGGCCGACAGGAAGGCGTAGTATTCGTCCACAGCCTTGGGGATGACGTCGAAATAGAGCTTCTTGGCCTGCCGCGGCCGCTGGAACATGTAGAGCCCGAGGCTCTCGGTCGTCGCATAGGTCAGCCACTCGTCGATGGTCAGGCCGTTGCCCTTCGACTTCGAGATCTTCTGGCCGTTCTCGTCGAGGAACAGTTCGTAGACGAAATGCTCCGGCGCGTGGCCGCCGAGGATGTTGCAGATGCGGTCGTAGACCGCCGCGTTGGTCTGGTGGTCCTTGCCGAACATCTCGAAATCGACGCCGAGTGCGGCCCAGCGCATGCCGAAGTCCGGCTTCCACTGCAGCTTCACATTGCCGCCCTTCACCGACAGCGTGGTCTCGGTGCCGTCCTCGTCCTCGAAGGTGATGGTGCCGGCCTTGGCATCGACATGCTTCATCGGCACGTAGAGCACCCGGCCGCTCTTGGGCGAAATCGGCAGGAAGGGGCTATAGGTCGCCTGGCGCTCCTCGCCCAGCGTCGGCAGCATCACCGCCATGATCTTGTCGTAGCATTCGGCCGCGCGCAGCAGCATGTCGTCGAAGCGGCCCGACTTGTAGTACTGGGTGGCGCTGGCGAATTCGTAGTCGAAGCCGAAAGTGTCGAGGAAGCGGCACAGCATCGCGTTGTTGTGGTCCGCGAAGCTCGCATAGTCGCCGCCGAACGGGTTCGGCACCGACGACAGCGGCACGTGCAGGTAGGGCTCGAGCGCTGCGCGATCCGGCACGCTGTCGGGGATCTTGCGCATGCCGTCCATGTCGTCGGAGAAGCACAGCAGCTTGGTGGCGACCTTGTTCTCGGTCAGCACGTGAAAGGCGTGGCGCACCATGGTCGTGCGCGCCACTTCGCCGAAGGTGCCGATATGCGGCAGGCCGGACGGGCCGTAGCCGGTCTCGAACAGCACCGTTTTGGGGAACTCGCGACCTTTATAGCGCGCGATGATTTTGCGCGCTTCCTCGAACGGCCAGGCTTTGCTTTCGGCGGCGGCCGCGAGGATTTCGGGGTTGAGATCGATGGTGGCTGATCCCGTCATATCGCTGTTCCTGCATCGGTGTGCCGGCGCTTGCTCGCCGGCGCAGCATGTGTGTGGAGGCTTGGTCAACTCGCTCGCCGGGGCGGATGGGTATGTCAGGCGTCCGTGGAGCGAAGTTTGCCCACGGTCTCTAAGCGGGCAGGCGAAAGGCGTCAACGATAACCGGTATTTTTCCTTGCGGCGCAACCCCGGGATTCCTACCTTCGGTGCATCGCAAACACCAAGGATCGCAACTGAAATGTCGAAGCCCACCGCCCAGGAAGCCCTGATCTACCTGATGGTCATCACCTCGGCCGCGGACCGCGACATGACCGACCTGGAGCTTGCCCGCATCGGCGATGTCGTGCGCAACTGGCCTGTCTTCGCCGACTTCGACGAGAACAAGCTGATCCGCGTGGCACAGGATTGCCAGAAGCTGCTGCAGGAACCGGCCGGGCTGGACGGGGTGCTTGCCTCGGCGGCCGAGGCCATCCCCCAGCGCCTGCACGACACCGCCTATGCCGCTGCGCTCGAGGTCGCGACGGTCGATCTCGAGATGCGGCTGGAGGAGGTGCGCGTGCTGCAACTGCTGCGCCGTCACCTTGCCATCGATGCTCCGACCGTCACGGCGGTCGAGCGGGCGGCCAAGGCGCGCCAGCGCATGCTCACCTGAGGGAGGTCATCAGGGTGGCGCCATGAACGATCTCATCCCCTCCGAGCTTGCCGCCCGCGCGATAGCCTTTCTGGCGATCTTCCTTGGCATGGCGTTCTTCGAGCTCTGGTCGCCCCGCCTCGAACGCGCGGAATTGGCGGGCGCGCTGAAGTCGCGTCGCTGGTTCACCAACCTGTCGATGGTGGTCATCTCCTCGCTTTTGCTGCGGGTGGTCTTTCCGGCCGCGGCCGTGGGCGCGGCAGCCTGGGCGCAGGCGCATGGCTGGGGCCTGCTGCGTCTTGCCGGCGTGGAGCCTTGGCTTGGCGGCGTCATCGCCTTCGTCGTGCTCGACTTCGCCGTCTGGCTGGAACACGTCGCCAGCCACAAGATCCCGGTCCTGTGGCGCATCCACCGCATGCACCACGCCGACACCGGCATCGACGTCACAACCGGCCTGCGCTTCCATCCGCTGGAAATCCTGTTGTCGATGGTCTGGAAGGCGGCGGTGGTGGTGGCGCTGGGCCCGCCCGTGCCGGCGGTGCTGGTGTTCGAGATCGTGCTCAACGGCACCTCGATGTTCAACCATTCCAACGTCCGCATCGCCCCGCGCGTCGACCGCTGGCTGCGGCGGCTGATCGTCACGCCCGACATGCACCGCGTCCATCACTCGGCCGACCGGCCGGAGACGGATTCCAACTATGGCTTCAACTTTCCGTTCTGGGACCGCCTGTTCGGCACCTATGTTTCTGCGCCGAAGCTCGGGCACGAAGGCATGGTCGTCGGGCTCGAAGAGTGGCGCGGCGAGGAGCCGGCCCGGCTCGGCTGGTCGCTGCTACTGCCGTTCCGGCCGGTTCGCCGGCGCTGGACGGCCAGGGAAGTCCGCCGGCCTCAGTAGAAGCTCACCGGAAAATACCGCAGGTAGAGCTCGGCGAAGGTTCCTTTGACCGAGATCGCATGCAACGCGTAGTTGAGTGCATTCGCCAGCGCAGGGTTGTCCGCCTTCACCGCGATGGCAAGGCCGCTGCCGAGATATTCCGGCGCCAGATAGGGGCCGCCGGCGAAGCGGCAGCAGTCCGCCGCCTCGGATCCCGCCAGCCAGAAGCCCAGGCGCATGCCGTCGCCGAAGGCGCCCGTTATCTTGCCCGCCTTCAGGTCGTCGAACATCGCCTCCTGCTTCGTGTAGGTCTTCACCTCCACGTCGGGAAAATAGTCGCGCAGCATCCGCTCATGCGCCGTCCCGGCCATCACGCCGATCTGCTTGTCCTTGAGCTTGCTGTAGAGCGGCTCGGCGAGCACGCTGGCCTTGGGCATGATGAAGCGCGCCGGAAACTGCAGATAGGGGCGGGAGAACGCATATTTCGCACGCGCCTCCTCCGTCACCGCAATGCCTGCGATGATCGCCTCGCCTTCGCCCTTCTGCAGCGCGCCGTCCAGCTCGCCCCAGGGCAGCGCCTGGATCTGGCACTTGTCGGCAATGTCGAGCTCGGCGCAGATGGCGCGCGCCAGGTCGATATGCAGGCCCGACAGCCGGCCGCTCGCGTCGAGAAAATTAAGCGGCGGGAAATCCGTCGTGGTCAGGAAGCGCAGCCGCGTGAGCGTGTGCAGGTCCGGCTTCGGTAGCCGTTCCTTGGCGTCCCAGAACACCGGCACCTGCGGTTGCTCCGCGCGCGCCGGCCCGGCAAGGGCGGCCAGCGCGCAGAGGACGACGACGGACAGCGAGCGAAGCTTCACCAAAGGGCCCTCGGCTGGGCGAAACGGTTCGGGGCGCTCAGTTGACCCCAGCGCTTTATAGCGTCACCGGACGACGATTCCGAGTCTTGCCGGGCAAAATGACGGTCCGCCATTCGACCAAAGGCTCCCTCCGGATCAGCAAAATAATGCAACCCTGAGTGAGTGGCTATCCATCTGTAGGTTGCATAGTCTCCCTCGCGGGGAATGAGCTGCAACTTTGGGTGTTGCCGTGGGCGATCGCAGAAACGTGCCGTCCAGTCCTGAACGTCAGCCTTATTTTGCCGGATGGGATTCCGGCCCGCCGCCGGGCAAGCCACCCGTTGCAATTGGAGCTTCGAGTCTGTGGCGGTGGGCTCGGCGTCATGGACCTCTCTGACGCCGAAGAGAACCGACATTCGCCGATCGGGCAGGGGCGCGGCGCCGACCATTCCGGCGCCATGCACGCAGCGCGGCAGACCTCGTCCTTCCCCGATCTTGCCGAGTGGCAGCCGATCCTGGCCCGCCTCGGCCTGTCGCCAGACGCAGCCTTGAGGTTCGCCAATCAGGCGCAGGTGAATGGCACGGATTTCCAATCCGAGCTCCTGGCGTCCGGCGAGGTGGAAGAGGAGGACTTCTTCCGCGCGCTGGCGCAGGAGCTGGGCCTGCCCTTCGTCGACGAGATCGACCCGGACAAGCTGATCATGCGCCAAGCCCACTGTCTTGCCCTTTTGCGCAAGCGTGGCGGCTACCAGCCGGTCAAGGTCGAGGAGGCCAGCGGCATTTCCTATCTCATCGCGCCGGAACGTACCGGCGTCGCCCAGATGCTGGAACTGCTGGCCCGATATCCGGGCGCGCGCCGGCGGCTCAAGATGACGACGCCGCGCGCCCTGCGCCGGGCGGTTCTGGCGCGGGCCAGCCTGTCGCTCGTCCACATCGCTTCACGCGGCCTGTTCGAGCAATATCCCGAATACTCTGCGCGCATCGTTGCCAACGCCTGGCAGGGCACGGCCTGGGGCGCGGCGCTGGTGGCGCTTTTGATCGCCGTCACGCTCATCCCCGAAACGGTGTATGGCATCCTGCACTGCGCTCTCTCGCTGTTCTTCCTCGCTTGCGTCTGCCTGCGTTTCGCGGCGCTGCAATCGGCCATGCCTCCGCGCCCGAGTGTCGTGATTCCGCCCGTCGCCCACGACATGCCGGTCTATTCGATCCTCGTCGCCCTCTATGACGAAGCGGAGATGGTTCCCGGCCTGTTCCAAGCGCTGGGCCGCATCGTGTGGCCGAAGAGCAAGCTCGAGATCAAGCTCGTCTGTGAGGCCGACGATCTCCCCACCCTGGCGGCAATCCGGGCCTGCAAGTTGCCGCCTTTCGTGGAGATCGTGGAAACGCCGCCGGCAGGTCCCCGCACCAAGCCCAAGGCGCTCGCCTATGCGCTTCCTATCACCAGCGGCGAGTTTGTCGTGCTGTTCGATGCGGAAGACCATCCCCATCCTTCGCAATTGCTGCAGGCCTGGCAGCGTTTCCGCGTGGGCGGCGAGGACCTGGCCTGCCTCCAGGCGCCGTTGGAAATCTCCAACCGCGATCGTTCCTTGCTGTCGCGCATGTTCTTCTTCGAGTATGCGGCGCTGTTTCGCGGGTTGCTGCCATGGCTGGCGCGCTACAAACTGCTCCTGCCGCTTGGCGGCACGTCCAACCATTTCCGCCGCGAGGCGCTGGAGAGGCTGGGCGGCTGGGACCCGCATAACGTCACCGAAGATGCCGACCTCGGCGTGCGTCTTACCCGCTTCGGCTATCGGGCCGAGACGATCTCCTTGCCGACGCTGGAGGACGCGCCGGAGGATTTCCGCACCTGGTTGCCGCAGCGGACCAGATGGTTCAAGGGCTGGTTCCAGACCTGGCTGGTGCATATGCGAAACCCGCCTCGACTGGCGCGCGATCTGGGCTTCGGTTCCTTCGTGATCGCCCAGATCCTTTTCGCGGGCATGATCGTTTCGGCCACGGCGCACCCGTTCCTGATCGCGATGGTGGCCAGCGTGCTTATCGATATGGCGACGAGCGCTCCGCTGGGGCTCATGGAGTCCATTTTCCTGCCGCTCGACATGGTCAACATTGCCGGCAGCTACCTGTCGTTCCTGGTCCTGGGCTGCCGCACCCTCAAGGTGTCGGAGCGGACGGGCGTCTGTAAGGTGGTGCTCTTCATGCCGGTCTACTGGATGATGATATCGCTCGCCGCCTGGCGCTCGCTGTGGCAGCTGTGGCTGCGGCCGCACCATTGGGAAAAGACAGCTCACCGCAGGGCGGCGCCGGCTCCGGCGCACGTCCCGAGACGTTTCAAGCCGACCATGAAAGGTCCTACGACGACTTCTTCAGGAATTTGGGCCCTTCGCCGATGATCTTGTCGTCTTCCTTGTCGATCGCGTCGAGCTCGCGGCCGGGATAGGGCAGGCTGGAGAGAATCCGGCGCATCACCGCCAGCCGCGCCCGACGCTTGTCGTTGGCGTGCACGATGATCCAGGGCGCATGGTCGGTGTGGGTCGTCTCCACCATCTGGTCGCGCATTTGCGTGTAGGCGTCCCATTTGGTCATGCCGGCCACGTCCATCGGCGAGAATTTCCAGTTGGTGAGGGGGCTGTGAATCCGGTCGTGAAAGCGCTTGAGCTGCATCTCCTGACCGATGTTCAGCCAGAACTTGAAGAAGCGGATGCCCTCACGCACGATCTGCTTTTCGAAGCGCGGCGTCTCCTCCAGAAAATGCTTGTGCTGCTCGGGCGTGCAGAAGCCCATCACCGGCTCGACTCCAGCGCGGTTGTACCAGGAGCGGTCGAAGGTCACGAATTCGCCCGCGGTCGGAAAATGTGCCACGTAGCGCTGGTAATACCACTGCCCGCGTTCGGTCTCGGTCGGCTTGGTCAGGGCCACGTTGCGGGCAGTGCGCGGGTTCATGTAGGCGCGCAGCACGCCGATGGTGCCACCCTTACCCGCGGCGTCGCGTCCCTCGAACAGGACCACCACGCGTTCGCCGGTCGCCTGCATCCAGGCCAGTAGCTTGACGAGCTCGATCTGCAGGCGCTCCGCCGTCTCCTCATATTCCCTGAGCGGCATCTTGTCGTTATAGGGATAGCCGCCCGAGCGCATCGCCTTCTTGTCGATCCAGTCGGGCAGCACCGGGTTGTTGATGTCGAAGTGCCGCTCCTCGCCGCCGAGCTTGATCTTCACCGGCTCGAGGCCGGCTACGTTCTGTGTGTACTCGGCATGGACTTCGGCATTTTTCATCGCGGTACCTTTCCCGTCATCTAACTCATGCTATTGGGTGCTATGCGGCTGGTCCAGAACCAAAGGAGTTCGTGTTTCGAGTCGTCGCATGAGTGATGCAAGCAGTGAAAAATGGAGCCGGCGCGCCGCCCGGCTGTTCGCCCACCGGTTCCGCCAGAACCGCTGGATGCTCGCCGCCGGTATCGTGGCCGTGCTGCTCGCCCACATGTGGGCCGGGGCGGGCGTGCTCCTGGCTGCCATCGCCGCGCTGTTCGTCGTCGCCGCGCTTGCGCCCAGCCGCACTGCCGACCAGCGCCGCGTCGAAGCCGCGGAGGTCGCCAGCGGCGCCAAGTCTATCGGCCTGTCGGGCGAAAACCTCGCGGCAGCGGTCACAGATCCGTTGATCGTCTTCGACGGCGCCGGCGCCGTCGTTCATGCCAATGCCGCGGCAACCGCTGCTTTCGGCACGCTGCATCCCGGCATCCTGCTGCTCCTGAAGTTCCGCGCCCCGGAGATGCAGGACATGATCCAGGCCGTGTTGTTCGGTCATGCCACTTCCCGCGTGGTCGAGTACAGCGAGCGCCTGCCTATCGAGCGCGTTTTCCGCGTCACCGCCTCGGCGGTTGGCCGGGGCACGGGGCTCTATGTCCTGGTCTTCAAGGACCAGAGCGAGGCGCGCCGCATCGACCGCATGCGCGCCGACTTCATCGCCAATGCCAGTCACGAGCTGCGCACGCCGCTGGCCTCCATTTCCGGCTTCGTCGAGACGCTCAGGGGCCCCGCCCGCGACGACGCCGCAGCCCGCGACCAGTTCCTGCAGATCATGCAGAAGCAGACGGCGCGCATGGCCCGCCTCATCGACGACCTCCTGTCGCTGTCCCGGCTGGAGATGAAGCCCTATCTGAAGCCGGGCGAGAAGGTCGACCTGCGCGGCGTCATCGAAAGCGTCATCGACTCGCTCAGCCCCCTGGCGAACGACTCCGGGCTGGTGGTCGAGCGCGACTTCACGGACGCTCGCCTGGAGGTGATGGGCGACCGCGACGAGCTGTTCCAGGTTTTCGAGAACCTCCTGGAAAACGCCTGCAAATACGGTCAGTCGGGCGGCCGCGTGGTCGTGTCCATGATCGGCCCCGGCGACGGCCCGGAGAAGGAAACCACCGTCACCATCCGCGATTTCGGTCCCGGCATCGCCGAGGAGCACATCCCCCGCGTCACCGAACGGTTCTACCGCATCGACGGCGAGGCCAGCCGCGCGCAGAAGGGCACCGGGCTGGGGCTCGCTATCGTCAAGCACATCCTCACCCGCCACGAGGCCCGGCTGACCATCCGCTCCAGGCCCGGCGAGGGCGCCGCATTTACCGTTCATTTCCCGGCCGCGTGATAGCGCTTCGACGCCGGGGGGCGCGAACGAGGAAAACTCCATGATCCTGCCCAGACCAAGACTTCTGCTTGGGCTGCTCGCTGTTGCGGGCTGCCTCGGCGCTTCGCTACCGGCTTCCGCGGCACAGAAGGGCAACGCCCCCGAGTGCACCGTCCTGCTGGATGCGGCATCCGGCAAGACCCTGCATCGCGAGGGCACCTGCGGCGAGCGCTTCAATCCGTTCTCGACCTTCAAGCTTCCGCTGGCGCTCATCGGCTACGATGCCGGCATCCTTCAGGACGAGCGCACGCCGGCCTGGGACTACAAACCCGAATTCAACGCGGTCAAGCGCGACCAGAAGACCGTCGACCCGACCGTCTGGGAGAAGGACTCCACCCTCTGGTTCTCACGCGAGATCACGCGCCGCCTGGGCGAGAAAAGCTTCGCAGGCTATGTCTCGAAGCTGCAATACGGAAACATGGATGTTTCGGGCGACAAGGGGAAGCACAACAGCCTCACCGATGCCTGGCTGCTCTCGTCCCTGAAGATCTCGCCAGACGAACAGGCCGAGTTCGTGCGGCGTGTGCTCGCCCGCGAGCTTCCCGTCTCGGACAAGGCCTATGCGATGACCGTCGCCGTCATCCCTCGCTTCGAGGCGCAGAACGGCTGGGTCGTGCACGGCAAGACGGGAAGCGGCTGGCTGCCCGGCAAGGACGGCAAGGCCGACAGAAACCGTCCGCTGGGCTGGTTCGTCGGCTGGGCGGAGGCTGACGGCCGCCAGGTCGTGTTCGCCCGCATGCAGGTCGGCACCGACAAGCCGGACTCTCCCAAGGGCCTCAAGGTCCGGGCGCAGTTCCTCGAGGAGCTGCCGCAGTTGATGAAGCGGCCCTGAGGCCCCGCCGGGCGAGGCGGCCTCGGCCGCCTTGCAACGCAGCCACCATCGCTTTGCGCCTCGGCGGCAGGCGCGGCGGGCTTTCCATGTGCATCCCGGCTAAGCATTCTTTTTTCCGTCATGCAGGTGGCGTATGAACATGGATTCAGGATCAGCGTTCCCCGATGGTCACCGAGGAAAGAGCATCGCCCATGCAGTCGCATCACATCGTCCGGGCCTATGACGACGAACTGAAATACCTGACGCGCAGGATTGCGGCGATGGGCGGTCATGCCGAGCGGCTTGTCGAGCAGGCGGTGGCCGCGCTGGTCAATTCCGATGTGGCGCTGGCCCGCAAGGTGATCGCCGACGACGCGATCCTCGACGAGGCGCAGCGCGAGATCGACGACAAGTCGATCCTGACGATCGCCAAGCGGCAGCCGGTTGCGGCGGACCTGCGCGAGATCATCGGCGCGATCCGCATCGCGGCCGATCTGGAGCGGGTGGGGGACCTGGGCAAGAACGTCGCCAAGCGCGTCGTGGCGGTTGCCGACGGGCGCCAGCCCGTCAGCCTGTTCCGGGGCCTGCAGGCGCTGGCCGAGCTTGCGCTCACCCAGCTCAAGGAGGTGCTCGACGTCTACGCCTCGCGTTCGGTCGAGCGCATCGAGTTCGTCCGCGACCGCGACAACCAGATCGACGCCATGTACACCTCGCTGTTCCGCGAGCTGCTCACCTACATGATGGAAGATCCGCGCAACATCACGCCCTGCACGCATCTTCTGTTCTGCGCCAAGAACATCGAGCGCATCGGCGACCACGCCACCAACATCGCCGAAACCATCTACTACGTCGTCACCGGCGACCAGATGCCGGCCGACCGCCCCAAGGAAGATAAGAGCCACCGCGTGACGCTGCCGGTGGAGCCCAAGTAGGTTTCGCGGCAGTGGTAGCTGGGCAGTCCGTAATTCCCGACGACGGTGGGAAGGGCGCCACACGCACAGCCGTCAACCCAACCAAGGGGATCAACGAGCTTCTGTCATCCCGATGGCAACTAACCAACCCGTCATTCCCGACCTCGTGAGTGAGCGCAGCGAGCGGAGAGTGTCGGGAATCCATGCCTCGACGATGCCGCGGCCGAGGCGGTGCAGAATGCTCTCTTCCCTGCTCCAGGTCTCCAACATGCGCCGGACTGCCGGTTGCGAGTCCGAGGCCTGGATCCCCGGAACCTCCGCACTTCGCTTCGCTCGTGCTCCGGCCCGAGGACGACGGCGGGTAGGGCGCCGCACCCAAAGTCGTCACCCTCCGATTAACAAGCTTCTGTCCTCACGACGGCATTGTGCCCCAATGCCCGAACCGGTAGTTGCGAGCTAGAGCGCGGCTCTGCCCCAAACAAAAAAACGCCGGGTCAAAACCCGGCGTCGCAAGTGGGAGTGTTCTGCTGAAGTCTGGCGCGCTCAGCGCACCCTGCGGCGCTCGGAGGCCGGCTGGAACGCGATCTTGGAGTGGTACTTGCAGTACGGGCCGGTTTCTCCGGCCTCGTTGCCGCAGAAGTGGAACTCTTCCGTCAGCGGGTCGCCGTTGGGCCACTTGCAGGTGCGCTCGGTGAGCTGGATCAGCTGCAGGTGGCGCGAGATCGGCACCACCACGTTCTCGCTCGGGCGCAGATACTGGCGGGCCACCGGCTCGGCGTCGAACTGCGTCTGCAGCGCGGTCGCGCCGATCGAGGCCATCACCGTGCGGGGAGCCGGCGCGGCGGCGGTCGGGCGCGCGGCGGCGGTCGTCTTCACCGCAGTGGTGGTCTGGATCGGCTTCTTCTGGCGTGCCGGAGCGGCAGTGGTGCGGCCGCGGCTGGAAAGTTTCAGCCTGTGCACCTTGCCGATGACCGCGTTGCGGCTGACGCCGCCGAGCTGGGCAGCGATCTGGCTGGCGCTGAGGCCTTCGGCCCATAATTTCCGGAGTGTTTCGACGCGCTCGTCAGTCCACATGAGAACGTGCTCCTACTGCAAAGTGCGGCTCCCGGAATCCATTCCCGTCCCGGCTAAAGCCGGGCCGACACCACATATACACGGGTGAATGAGTTTGCCGCACGAAATCTAGTTATTTCTGGATCGCAAATTAGCTTATCGGCAGACTCGGTGACAAGAGTCTGACCTGCCACACGAATCCGTTTTTTGGGTTTTCCCCAACTTGCCCGCACGCGGCGTTGACCCAGCCGCGACAAATTGGTGGCCGGCGCCGCTTAGGCACGACGTTTTCGTTGACTTCATGGCCGAAAACGAAATATCCCCGTAAAGGCCGCCATTTGGGCGGCTTTTTGGTTTTTCGGCACCCGGAGACGCAAATAAGATGAGCGGTTCGGCGCTTTACGAGACTTTCGCGCGCGCGCCCCTGGCTTTCGAGCGGGGAGAAGGTTCCTGGCTGATCACTCAGGACGGCAAGCGATATCTCGACTTCGCCGGCGGCATCGCCGTCAATTCATTGGGCCACGGCCATCCGAAGCTGGTGGCAGCGCTGACCGAGCAGGCCGGCAAGCTGTGGCACACCTCCAACCTCTACGAGATCCCCGGCCAGACCCGGCTGGGCGAGCGGCTGGCGGCGGCCACCTTTGCCGACAAGGTGTTCTTCACCAATTCGGGCGCGGAAGCGCTGGAATGCGCGATCAAGACCGCGCGCCGCTACCAGTATGTCAACGGCCATCCGGAAAAGTTCCGCACCATCACCTTCGAGGGCGCTTTCCACGGCCGCACCCTGGCGACCATCGCCGCCGGCGGCCAGCAGAAATATCTGGAAGGTTTCGGGCCCAAGGTCGAAGGCTTCGACCAGGTTCCCTTCGGCGACATGGAAGCGTTGGAGAAGGCGATCACGCCCGAGACGGCCGCGATCCTGATCGAACCGGTGCAGGGCGAGGGCGGCATCCGCGAGGTGCCGACGGCGTTCCTCAAGCGCTTGCGCGAGCTGTGCGACCAGCACGACCTGCTTTTGATCTTCGACGAGGTGCAGAGCGGCATCGGTCGCACCGGCAAGCTGTTCGCCTATGAATGGTCGGGCGTTGCGCCCGACATCATGGCGATTGCCAAGGGCATCGGCGGCGGCTTCCCCGTGGGCGCCTGCCTGGCCACCGGGGCGGCGGCCGCCGGCATGACCGCCGGCGTGCACGGCACCACCTTCGGCGGCAATCCGCTGGCCATGGCGGTGGGCAATGCCGTTCTCGACGTGGTGCTGGAAGACGGCTTCCTCGACGACATCAAGCGCAAGGCGCTGGTGATGAAGCAGGGCCTGGCCGCCATCTCCGACGAGTTCCCGGACGTCATCGAGGGCGTACGCGGTTCCGGGCTGATGCTCGGCCTCAAGTGCAAGCAGCCCAACACCAAGGTCAACGCCGCGCTGCGCGACCAGGCGCTGCTTGCCGTCCCGGCGGGCGACAATGTCGTGCGCCTGCTGCCCCCGCTCACCGTCTCCGACGAGGAGATCCGCGAGGCGCTGGCCCGCATCCACGCGGCTGCAAAGGGCCTGTCCGAGGCCGCCGCAGCATAAGACAAAACAGTCTCTAGAGGGTTCGACATGACCAGTGGTATCCGCCACTTCACCGACCTTTCCTCCGTCCCCGCAGATACGCTGCGCGGCATCCTCGACGATGCCGTCGCGCGCAAGGGGCGCCTGAAAGGCGGCGAGCGTTCGCGACCGCTGGACGGCAAGGTGCTGGCGATGATCTTCGACAAGCCGTCGACGCGCACCCGCGTGTCGTTCGATGTCGGCATGCGCCAGCTCGGCGGCGAGACCATCATGCTCACCGGCACCGAGATGCAGCTCGGCCGTTCGGAGACCATCGCGGACACCGCCAAGGTGCTGTCGCGCTATGTCGACGCCATCATGATCCGCACCACCTCGCACGAGCGGCTGGTCGAACTCACCGAGAACGCCAGCGTTCCGGTCATCAACGGCCTCACCGACGATACCCATCCGTGCCAGATCATGGCCGACGTGATGACCTTCGAGGAGCATCGGGGTCCCGTCGCCGGCAAGACCTTCGCCTGGGTGGGCGACGGCAACAACGTCCTGCACTCGCTGCTCGAGGCCTCGGCGCGCTTCAGCTTCAATGTCAACGTCGCCGTGCCGGAAGGCAGCGAGCCAGAGCAGAAGTTCGTCGACTGGTCGCGCGAAAATGGCGGCGCGCTCAAGTTCACGCGCAGCGCCGAGGAGGCGGTCGAGGGCGTGGACTGCATCGTCACCGACTGCTGGGTCTCGATGGGCCAGGAGCATCGCGCCCGCGGCCACAACGTCTTCATGCCCTATCAGGTCAACGATGCGCTCATGAAGCGCGCCAAGTCCGACGCGCTCTTCATGCACTGCCTGCCCGCCCACCGCGGCGAGGAGGTCACCGACGAGGTCATCGACGGGCCGCATTCGGTTGTCTTCGACGAGGCCGAGAACCGCCTGCACGCCCAGAAGGCGGTGCTGGCCTGGTGCCTCGGGGCCTGATCCGTCCCGTCTCGCGAGGGGTGGCTCGCAAAGCGAAAGCTTGATCCGGCTTGCTTGCATGCCTATCTGCCCCGGATCACACTCGCTTTGATGTCTGAATAGGCGGTAGCGGCGCTTTTTTGCGCCGGGGGTCCGCCACAAGGGATTGGGTCCATTGGCTGATACAGAACGCAAGCTCGGCGAATTCGGCGCGGCCGGAGACGACCATGTCGTGCCCTTCGAGGTCGGTCCGCTCGATGTGCGCGGCCGCATGGTGCAGCTCGGCCCGCTGCTCGACCAGATTCTCGCCCGCCACGATTACCCCGAGCCCGTCGCGCGCCTTCTGGCCGAGGCGGTGGTGGTGACCGTGCTCTTGGGCACCTCGCTCAAGTTCGAGGGCAAGTTCATCCTGCAGACCCGCACCAACGGGCCGGTCGACATGCTGGTGGCCGATTTCGCTACCCCGCGCTCCGTGCGCGCCTATGCGCGCTTCGATGCCGAGCGGCTCGAAACCCTGCTCGCGGCCGGCGAGAGCGCGGCCGAAACGCTGCTGGGCACCGGCGTGCTCGCGCTGACGGTAGACCAAGGCCAGCATACACAGCGCTACCAGGGCGTCGTCCAACTCGACGGCATCACCCTGGAGGAGGCGGCCAAGACCTATTTCCGCCAGTCCGAGCAGATCCCTACCGACGTCAAGCTCGCCGTGGGCAAGCAGGTGATGCCGGGGGCAGGCGGCCGCGAGTACTGGCGCGCCGGCGGTCTATTGGCGCAGTTCCTGCCCAAGGCACCCGAGCGCATGCGCGCGCCCGACATCCACGGCGGCGACGGCGACCACGACCTGTCTCCGCGCGAGCTTGCCGACAATGCCTGGCAGGAGTTGCTAGCGCTGGCGGCCACCATCGAACCGACCGAACTGCTCGACCCGACCGTCGGCTCCGAAAGGCTGCTCTACCGCCTGTTCAACGAGCACGGCGTGCGCGTCTTCAACAGCGTGCCCGTGCTCGACGAATGCTCTTGCTCGCGCGAGAAGATCCGCGGCATCCTCGGCGGCTTCTCGGCCGAGGAGATCACCGACAGCGTGGAAGACGGCCTCATCCGGGTGAACTGCGAGTTCTGCTCGAAGAAATACGAGTTCGAGCCGACCGAGTTCACTGAAGCGGTCTGACCGGTTTCACCAGCCGGAACCTCGCAAGAGCTCGTTCCAGTTCGGATTGGAAGCCTCTATCAATTCGATCTTCCATTGACGCGGCCAGCGCTTGAGTGACTTCTCGCGCTGGATCGCGTCGCGAATGTCGAAGTGTTCCTCGTACCAGACCAGCCGGTGCACGCCGTACCGCGCCGTGAAGCGTGATCCTTTGCCCGCTTTGTGTTCGGGAATGCGACGGCCGAGATCGTTGGTCACGCCGATATAGATCGTGCCCCGCTTCTGGCTGGCCGTCATATACACGTAGCCCGTCATGGCTGGACGGTAGCGGATCGGACCGAAGACGCAATCCTGCGTTCTGCCATGCATGGCCCGGTTGACGCGTTCCGGCATGGATCCTCGGGTCAAGCCCGAGGATGACGAATGCAGGAGGCGTTCTTGCAAGGCGTCTACCGGCGATGGTTGACAGTGACGTTTTTCGGTTCGTCATCCTCGGGCTTGACCCGAGGATCCATGCCGGAACTTTTCGGCAGCGCGCCATTGCCCTCAGGAAGGCTGTCCTCCGCATCGGAACCCCGGCGGCAACACGCCGTTGCCACCGACCCCGAAGGAGCGGCTCAGTTCACCGTGCGGGCCGTTCCCGGCAGGTCGAGCGAGAAGGCGGGGATGTCGACGTCGAACAGTTCGTCGCGCTCGTTGCGCATCGTATAGCGCCCGACCATGATGCCCGACGGCGTGGTGAGCGGGCAGCCCGACATGTATTGGTAGCTGTCGCCGGGGTTGAGCTCCGGCTGTTCGCCGACGACGCCGGAGCCGCGCACCTCCTCGACGCGCCCCAGCGCATCGGTGATGTGCCAGTAGCGCGACAGCAACTGCACGAACTCGTCCGACTGGTTGGCAATGGTCACGCGATAGCCCCAGACATAGCGGTTTTCCGCCGGGTCGGAGCGCTCCTCGAGGTAGAACGGCTCGACGCTCACTTCGATATTGCGCGTTATGGCGCGGTACATGGCATCGATACTCCTCAAAGCCCCAAGAATCTGCCGCCCTTAACAGCAGGTCAACAGTCTTTGCGTCATCATCATCGCGATTGTGATTTCCGCATGACGACGTTTCGCGTCTATTGGGCGGAACGACGCAGGCAAGGGTAGGCGGATGCTGGACGGCTGGGCGCGCAGGGGCATCGACCCCCTGCTGGACGTGATCGGGCGCTGGCTTGCGCGCGCCGGCGTTCCGGCCAACGCGGTTACGCTTGCCGCCTTTGCCATCGGGATAGCCGCGGCCGGCGCGATCGTCGCCGGGTGGTTCCTGACAGGGCTTGCGCTGCTGCTCGCCAGCCGGCTGGGCGACGGGCTCGACGGCGCGATAGCCAGAACCGGCGGCGCGACCGATTTCGGCGGCTATCTCGACATCGTGCTCGACTTCGCCTTCTACGGCGCCATCCCGCTCGCCTTCGTGCTGGCCGATCCGGCCGCCAACGCGATCGCCGGCGCCGTGCTGCTGCTCTCCTTCTACGTCAACGGATCGAGCTTTCTCGCCTATGCGATCATGGCCGAGAAGCGGTGGATGCAAGGCAAGGCGCGGGGTGAAAAATCGCTGTTCTTCACCACCGGCCTGGCGGAGGCGACCGAAACGCTGATCGTCTTCGTCGCCTTCTGCCTGTTTCCGGCCTGGTTCGCGCCGATCGCCTATGTGTTCGCCGCGCTCACCTTCTACACCGCGCTGTCGCGCATCGTGCTGGCGGCGCGGACGTTTCGATGAGGGACTGTGGGCAGGCTGGGCCAGCCCCGGATTGTCATCCCGTTCCTGACGATGCGACTGGAGCCAATTGAAAGCTGCGCATGCCGCGCTTAGCTTCCGCGCACTGCTGCATTGGGGGATTCGCGTGAAGACGGCTGTCCAATCTTGTTTTCTGGCGGCCTGCGTCGCGTCGCTGCCAATGGCTGCGCATGCCGAGTGGCAGGCGGTCGAGAAGATCGAGGCCTACGCCATCTCGGGCAAGACCGGCCCCGAGCTATACGCCTCGATCGGCGAGCGGGGACCGAAGGTGGGAAGCCTCGGCGTCCGCACCATCGCGCACACCAATTTCACGCTCACCTGGTCGCGGAAATACGAGCCGCAGCCGGACGGCGCCTGCACGCTGGTTTCGGCGCGGCCCAACCTCACCATCACCTACATGCTCCCCCGGCCAAGCCAAAAGCTGCCGCCCGCCATCCGGACGAACTGGGAGGCGTTTTACTCAGGCGTCCAGGCGCATGAGCGGGTGCATGGCGACATCATCAAGGACATGGTCCGGGGGATCGAGATGCTGAGCGTCGGCTTCTCCGTCCCCGACGATCCCGATTGCAGCAAGATCCGGGCCGAGCTGACCAAGCGTCTTGCGGAAATCTCGTTGGCGCAGCGGGCGCGCAGCCGCGACTTCGATCGGGTCGAGCTCAGCGACGGCGGCAACGTCCACCAGCTCATCCTCGCGCTGCTGAACGGCGGATAGGGCGGCCGCCCCACCTCGTCATCCTCGGGCCGGAGCACGAGCGGTAGCGAAGTGCGGAGGTTCCGGGGACCCACGCCGGTCGGCCAAAGTTGGCTGGGGCGGTGCAGCCGAGCAGATCGATGCGCTCCCTCCGCCGGGATGACGCTTGAAAAAAAGCCGGAGATCAAAGCTGGGCTGACTTCCCCGGGACAGTTTGCTGACACGAAACCTGCCCCGGACTGCCGGTTGAGGCTCCGAGGCATGGGTCCCCGGAACCTCCGCACGTCGCTGTGCTCGTGCTTCGGCCCGAGGACGACGGGATGAAAGGCTGCGGCATCCCTTCGAAGCCGTCTCCAGAAACCTTGAACAAGTTGGGATCAAGGTGCCTCGTAGGCCCTCGACGCTGGCGATTGGCGCCGGCCGCCCCACCTCGTCATCCTCGGGCCGGAGCACGAGCGATAGCGAAGTGCGGAGGTCCCGGGGACCCATGCCGGTCGGCCAAAACTGCCGCAACAGTGCGGAAAGAGCCTGTCTTTGAAATGGCCAGACGCGAAACCGGGCGTGGCGATGATGAAGTGCGCCGGCGTCCACCTCCCCCTTGAGGGGAGGTCGCATCCGAGCGGAGCGACGGATGCGGGAGGGGCCACTGCGGCAGTGCGCGGCATTGAGACCCCTGTCTTTCACGAAGGCGAAGACCCAAAGGGTCGCGCGCGGCCGCAACGACCCCTCCCGCCTCGCTTCGCTCGGCACCTCCCCTCAAGGGGGAGGGAGGCGCTGCGCCCGGCCCCCTACGCCGCCGCCTTCAGCGCGCGGTCGATGTCCTTCAGGAGGTCGTCGGCATCCTCCAGCCCCAGCGACAGGCGCAGCGTGCCGTCCCCGATGCCGAGTTCGGCGCGCGCCTCGTCGGTCAGGTTCTTGTGGGTGGTGGTGGCCGGATGCGTGATCAGGCTCTTGGAGTCGCCGAGATTGTTGGAGATCAGCACCACGTCGAGCGCGTTCTCGAAGGCGAAGGCCGATTTCTTGCCGCCCTTGAGGTCGAAGCAGATCAGGGTCGAGCCGCCCGACATCTGCTTCTTCACGATGTCTGCCTGCGGGTGGTCGGCCCGGCCCGGATAGACGACACGTGCCACCTCCGGCCGGCCGGCGAGGAAGTCGGCCACCCTGGCCGCGCTCTCCGTCTGCTGGCGCACGCGCAGGGGGAGTGTCTCCAGCCCCTTCAGCAGCGTCCAGGCGTTGAACGGCGACAGGCTCGGACCGGTGTGGCGGAAATAGTCGTGCAGGTTCTCGTCGATCCACTGCTTGTCGGAAAGGATCACGCCGCCCAGGCAGCGACCCTGGCCGTCGATATGCTTGGTGGCCGAATAGACCACGATATGCGCGCCAAGCTCCAGCGGCTTCTGCATCAACGGGGTGGCGAAGACGTTGTCGACGATGAGGCGCGCGCCGATGGAATTGGCAAGTGCCGCCACGGCGGCGATGTCGACCACCTCCAGCGTCGGGTTGGTCGGGCTTTCCAGGAAGAACACCTTGGTGTTGGGCTGCACCGCCTTTTCCCAGTTGGCGATGTCGCGGCCGTCCACCAGCGTCGCTTCGATGCCGTAGCGGGGCGCCAGCGTCTCCACCACCCAGCGACAGGAGCCGAACAGCGCGCGCGCCGCCACGATGTGGTCGCCGGCCTTGAGGCTGCACAGGATCGCGGCCGTCACAGCCGCCATGCCCGACGCCAGCGCGCGGGCGTCCTCCGCGCCTTCCAGCGCGCACATGCGCTTCTCGAACATGTCGACGGTCGGGTTGGCGTAGCGCGAGTAGATGAAGCCGGGCGTCTCGCCCTTGAAGCGGGCCTCGGCGGACTCCGCGGTCTCGTAAACGTAGCCCTGCGTGAGGAACATCGCCTCCGCGGTCTCGCCGAATTCGGAGCGGAGCACCCCGGAGTGGACGAGTTGCGTTGCAGGCTTCCAGTCGCGCTTGTTGTTTGTCATAGCCTTGATCCAGACACAAAAAAACCGGCCGCGAAAAGTCGCATGCCGGTGCACGAGCGGCCCTTTAGCGACTTGTTTAACGTGGCTGCAAGCCGACCGGCAAATCACCACGGGATAAGGCCCGTTTAGACCTCGTGCCGGCTTGCGTCAATGGCACACATCATTAAACCTCCTTCGACCATTTTGTGGAGCAGGCATTGGCGCAAACAGGCATTCTTCCGGATCAGGAGATCGCGGCACTCTTCCAATCGGGGGCGCTGGCGGCGCCGCGGTCGCTCGATGCCGATCAGATCCAACCGGCGAGCCTCGACCTGCGCCTCGGCGAAAAGGCCTACCGCGTGCGCGCCAGCTTCCTGCCTGGCCCCGGCCACAAGGTCGCCGAGAAGCTCGAGCGCCTGAGGCTCCACGAGGTCGACCTCACGCAGGGCGCGGTGCTGGAAACCGGCTGCGTCTACATCGTGCCGCTGCTGGAAAGCCTGGCCCTGCCTCAGACTATCTCGGCCTCGGCCAACCCGAAGAGCTCGACCGGCCGGCTCGACATCTTCACCCGCGTCATGACCGATCATGGCCAGGAGTTCGACAAGATCGCAGCCGGCTATGCCGGGCCGCTCTATCTGGAAGTCAGCCCGCGCACCTTCCCCATCATCGCGCGCACCGGCTCGCGCCTGTCGCAGATCCGCTTCCGCACCGGCAATGCGCTGCTCACCGAAGCCGAGCTTCACGAGTTGCACCGGACGGAGACGCTGGTCGCCTCTGAAACGCCAAACATCTCCGGCGGCGGCATCGCGCTGTCCATCGACCTTCAGGGCGACAAGGACGGACTGATCGGCTACCGCGCCAAGCATCACACCGGTCTGATCGACGTCGACAAGCGCGCGGCGCAGGACCTGCATGACTTCTGGGAGCCGCTCTACCGACGCGGCGCGGGCGAATTGGTGCTCGACCCGGACGAGTTCTACATCCTCGTCAGCCGCGAGGCGGTGCATGTGCCGCCCGGCCATGCAGCCGAGATGACGCCTTTCGATCCGCTGGTCGGCGAATTCCGCGTCCACTATGCCGGCTTCTTTGATCCCGGCTTCGGCCATTCCGCGGCCGGCGGCACCGGCAGCCGCGCGGTGCTGGAAGTGCGCAGCCACGAGGTGCCGTTCATCCTCGAACACGGCCAGATCGTCGGTCGTCTGGTTTACGAGCACATGCTGTCGCGGCCGAATGCGCTCTATGGCACCGATCTCGGCTCGAACTATCAGGCGCAGGGCCTCAAGCTTTCCAAGCATTTTCGGGCGGGCTGAGCCGCGGCCACTGGCGCGAAAGCGCCAGACCTTTCAAGTTTACGCTGAATGGGAGCTCACGCTGAACGGCAGGTGGTCAGTGCAGCGCTTCGAAGCTCTCGAGCGATTCCGCCGTGTCGCTCTTGCGCCTGTATTCGGGCACGATATGCGACAGCAGCTCTATGGCTCGCGTCGCATCTTCCCGCGCCACGACGGCCTCCAGGCCTGTCAGCGTGTGGTGCAGCAACGCCTTGTCGATGACGCGGGGTGAAGCGACGACATAGGCTTCGTCGGTATTCGCATCCAGCACCTCCGACGGATCGAAGAGCTCCTCGAACAGCTTCTCTCCTGGGCGCAAGCCGACATAAGAAATCTCGATGTCGACATGCGGCTTGAAGCCCGCAAGCTGGATCATCCGCTCGGCAAGGTCGACGATGCGCACGGGCTTGCCCATGTCCAGCACCATGATCTTGCCGCGCTCGTTCTGGCTCTCGAGCGCATGTGCCGATGCGTTGAGAACCAGCTTCACGGCTTCCGGAATGGTCATGAAGAAGCGCACGATATTCGGATGAGTGACCGTTACCGGACCGCCGGCCGCGATCTGCTCCTGGAACAGCGGTACCACCGAACCGTTCGATCCCAGCACGTTGCCGAAACGCACCGTCTTGAAGCGTGTGGTTGTCGAACTCACGTCCAGGGACTGGCAATAGGCCTCGGCGGCGCGCTTGGTAGCCCCCATCACATTGGTCGGGTTCACCGCCTTGTCGGTGGAGATCATGATGAAGGCCTCGGCTTCGTTGGCCAAGGCGGCATCCGCGACGTTGCGGGTGCCGAGCACGTTCGTCTTGATGCCTTCGATGGGGTTTTCTTCGACCAGCGGCACATGCTTGAGCGCGGCGGCATGGAATACGACATCCGGCCGGTAGATACGGAACACGTCGTTGACCCGGATGGCGTCACGTACGTTCGCGAACCGCGTGACGATCGGCAGGTCCGGATGCGCCTCGCGAAGCTGCTTGTCGATCGTGTAGAGATGAAGCTCCGAACTGTCGGTGACGATCAGCAGCCCGGGGTTGGAAGTGGCGATCTGCCGACACAACTCCGACCCGATCGAGCCGCCCGCCCCGGTAACAAGAACAACCCGCCCCTTGATCAGATGAGCGATACCCTCCATGTCGGGCAGCACTTCGGGCCGGCCAAGCAGGTCGCCGATCTCGATCGGCTTCGGCTCGACCAGCAAGCTGCTGGTGATCGAGGAGGTCGCCGTAATATCCGGGATCCTGGTCACCTTGAGCCCTACCGTGGCCGCCGTCTCGAGGATTTCGTTCAGCCTCTGCCGGCTCGGTTGGTATTCGGTTACGATCAGCTCGGAAACGTTGATGCCGCGTCGCTTGAGTTCCTCGATATAGGCCTTCACACCTGCAAGCGGTCCGACCACCTTGACGCCGTGGACCATCCGCGAGTGGTTGAGCCTGTCATCGTCGAAAATGCCGACAACCGAGATGTTGCTGGCCTTGTTTCTCCTGGTGCTGCGGATGAAGCTCTCGGCGCTGTTGGAGAGGCCCAGAAGCAGTACTTTGCGGCCTCTTAGCGACAGGGGCGATCTCAGGCTGTTTCCTCTCCAGGTGCCGTCCATCACCAGGCGGTATGTCAGGCGCGTCGAAGAGAGACCGGCGATGAGGAACAGCGCGGACAGGACCGGCACACTGCGCGGAACATTCTCGCCACGCGAAAGCAGGAACGCAGCGACTGTGTAGAGGCCGACCGCTATCACCGTCGCCTTGATGAGCGCAGTGAGCTCCGAGATCGAGACGTACCGCCATGTGCCTTTCTGCACGCGGAAAAAGATGAAGCTTAGCGCGCAAATTGCTGTGAACGATGCCGTCTTTTCGAAGAGGCCTGGGACATGCTGCAATCGGGCGTGGCCATATGCGCAGAGATACGCGGCGAAAAATGCGCCGGCGGCAATGGCGAGGTCGAGCACGATGCTGCCCAGGCGCAGAACATTGATTCTGTCCGTTTTAAGGAGCAGCTTCATTCGGTAATTGGTCCCCCGGGCGTTAAGCGCCCATTGGGAAACTATGAAATCAATATCTATGAGATCAAGCCAATATTGGCCTATATTCACACAACATCGATGAGTGTTGCCAAGAAGCTTCACAAGACAATCGAAACTGATTTCGGATATAAAAAGTTGGGCAAATCAGCACTGAATCTCGCGGTGCCGCTTGCATTCCAAGGCAGTTTTCCCTGTGTCTGGATAGAATCACCTTGCGGAAAATTCTGATTACAGGCGTGAGCGGCTTCGTGGGACGTCACCTGGTGGCAAGGCTGCTCCGGGAAGGTCGCGATCTCACTCTGGCGGGCCGATCTCCGGTCGCCAACGGCGCCTCAAATATGGCAACGGTGCTCGTCGGCGATATAGGACCGGAAACGGATTGGCGCGGCGCCCTGAGAGGCTGCGGCGCTGTAGTCCATCTGGCAGCGCAAGTCCCTGCGCCGGGTGTCGCGAACGAGGATTTCGACAGGGTCAACAATCGCGGCACCGCCCGGCTCGCCGAGCAGGCGTTCGAGGCAGGGGTGCAATGTTTCGTGCTGGTGTCCAGCGTGCATGCGGTGGCCGACAATTCAGCCAAAGGCGTCGTATCCGGCGACACCCCAACGGACGCTGCCACGACGCCCTACGGGCTTTCGAAGTTGGCCGCGGAAGCACACGTGGCCGAGTTCTCCCGCCTCGGACGGCTCGGCATTTCGATCCGCCCGCCCTTGATCTACGGATGGGATGCCAAGGGCAACTGGCGGCATCTGCAGCGACTGGCCGCGTCGGGGCTTCCATTGCCTTTCGGCGCCGTTCACAACCGGAGAAGCTTTGTCGCCGTCGACAATCTCGTTGACGCCTTGGAAACGGTTGTTTCAGGTACGCCAGACCCCAGCATGTCCGGCACCTATTCGGTCGCAGATGCGGAAGCGGTTAGTCTGGCCGAAATCGCCGCCTGGCTTCAGGAAGGCATGAGGGTTCCGCCTCGGCGCTTATCCGTACCGGAAGGCTTTCTGCGCCTGTTGCTACGGATGGCCGGGCAAGGCCGCATCGTGCGAAGCCTGCTTGAAGATCTGGAGGTCGATTCCAGCCGGTTCCGCGCCGCCTTCGGATGGTCGCCTCCGCGTGCGACGAAAGACGCAATGATCGCATCGGCCGCACGGTATCTGGCGAGCCGCCGCTCCTAGCTAGTGGCGGAGCCTATCGCCACGGCCCGCACCCTTGAAAACCGTGGCCAGGAGAATGTGAAGATCCCCCTGGAGGGAGGCCGAATTGGCGTACTCGGCGTCGACTTCCGCCAGGCGTCGCGGGTTCGACATGTCGATGCCGCGTATCTGCGCCAGGCCAGTAATGCCGGGTCGGAGCTCGAAGAGGGAGCGTTTTTCGCGCTCGTGGATGAGTTCGACTTGCGTGGGAAGGCAGGGGCGCGGGCCGACGAAGCTCATTTCGCCGCGAAGCACGTTGTAAAGCTGCGGCAGTTCGTCGAGCTTGGTTCGACGCAGGAAGCGCCCCAGCGGGGTGACGAAGGATACGGCGGCCTCATGAGAAGGTACTTCCGGCGTCTCCGTGCGCATCGTTCTGAGCTTGTGGCAGTTGAACGGGACACCGTGCCGTCCGACGCGGCGCTGCGAGAAAATGCCCGGCCCGGGCGAAGTCAGGCGGACTGCAAGCACGCCGATCGCAATTAGCGGGGCAAAGACAAGGATCCCGACGAGGGCGCCAGTGAAGTCGAGCCCTCGTTTCAGCATGGTCGAAATCCCAGAAAGCTGTTGCCGCGTCGATTCAAGTGCGGTTACCTCGGCCGGTGGCTTTGGATGCGGCAACCCGCCGCCCCGGTCTCGACTGCGTTACCGGTCGCCCAGATAAATTTCAAGCATCTGGTCCTGGATGGAGCCGATGTCGAAGCCATCCGCGTACACCTTCCGCAGCGCGGCGCTTCCCATTTGTGTGGCCAATGCCCGGTCCTGGGCCAGCCGCTTCACCGCACGGTAGATTGATTCGGCGGAGTTATCCGGCAGGATTATGCCGTTAAGTCCATCTTGGACGATTTCCCTGCATCCCGGCACGTCGCTTGCAATGAGTGGAAGCGACGCGGCAGCGGCCTCGATGAGAATCCTTGGCAACCCCTCCATGTAGCTTGATGGAAGGCAAAGGGCGTCCACCGAAGCCAGCAGTTCGGGCATGTCCTTGACGTGCCCGAGATAACGGACGGCGCCGTCCCGGATCAGATCATCGATTTCCGAAGCAGGAATGTTATCCGTGTGGCCGGGATCGGCATAGCCGGCCATGAGGAATTCGATTTCGTCTCCTGACGCTCGTGCCATCCGGGCGGCTTGGACGAATTCCACCAGACCTTTTCCTCGCACCAGCCGCGATGCCCAAAGCACGCGAAAGGCTCTTTCCTGTGGTCTTGCCGCCCTGAAATCCGCCAGTTCCACGCCTGCTCCGGAGAGCACGGTCGACTGTCGATGCTCCAGTATCTTCAGGCGCACAAAGAGGTCGCGGTCGTCGCTGTTTTCGAAGGTGGCGTGGCAATTTCGGTTGCGAAAAAGCACCTGCAAGGTTCGGCAGATAATCATGCGCGGGATGGAATATGCCCAGATCCTATTGTCGAACAGTCGACCGAGCCCAGGGAAAGTCACCAGGATTCTTGGCAATTTCGCCCAGCGCCCGGACGACGTCAAAAGTGCCGCCGCCCCGGCGGCTATCGGTTTCATCGTAATCAGGTGAACGATTTGGGGTTCCGTCTCGGCCAGCAGCGACCGAATGCCCAGAAAGAGCAGCAGGTCATTGCGAAACGAGAAGTAGCGGCGTTCGACTTCAAGGTAATGGCGTTCGAACGCGCTGCTGAGTTGCGAAAAGTCGCCCCCCGCCGCAACGTGAACGTCCCAGCCCTCCCGCAATAAACGGTGCGCGATATGCGACCGGTGCGCGGTAAAGTACGTCGCATCATTGCAGACAAAGAGGGCTCTTCCTTTCAAGGCAGCTCCCGAAATTTGCTTGCATCTATAGGCCGGTCATCGCCGCCTTAGTGCCGAAAACATGAAATTGACGAAGCTGTATTTGTAGAATTGCGACAGTATCTTCTCGGTCTTCAGGGAGCCGCCGGAGAGTTCGGCCATGGCGAGCAGCCAGCCGAGGCCAAGCTTGCCCTCGTTCAGGTCCCTGCGAAGCATCACATTTCGAAAATGACTGATCTCGGTCGCGAAGTCACAGGTGACCGCCGAGTTGCCATCCCGGTCTGAGGGCGTTTCGCGCCGATGAAAGCTCGCGAGAGTTTCTTTCAGCAGCATTATGTCTTCGACCGCCAGGAAGCGCAGCAAGAACTCGTAGTCTTCGCAGGTTTCGAACGTAACATCGAAGAGACCCGCCTTGCGGACGGCGTCTGACCGAAACAGGACGGAGATCAGGGGTATCGTCTGAGTCGCGGCCAGCGAGGCCAGGGTGATGTGGGTGACCTCAGGGTAGTGAGGCGTGCGGGAAATCTCGATGAATGACCCGCCGTCCAGGGAGGGGCGCTCCATCACCGCCTCGCATTTGACCGCGGCTGCTCCGACGCGCTCATTCTGTGTCAGAGCGGCGATGGTGTGGCGATAGAAGTCGGAGCAAATCTGGTCGTCGTCGTCGAGGAAGTGGATGAAATCTCCATGTGCCGCCGTCAGTCCTGCATTGGCGGCCTTGGCGCGGTGCCGCCTGAGGGATTTGACAAGCCTTGCCTTTATCCGGCCGGTGCTGGCGGCACCGGACACAAATTCATCGAGGGCCGGGCTTCCGCCGACCTCATCGTCGACGATGATCCAGTCGATCGCGGGGGAGCTCGTGGAGGCTTCGAGGCAGGTTCTGACGCGGTTGAGGAATGGCAGATGGCCGAGCGTCCGGGTGACGACGCTGACGACTGGGGATGCCGGTTGAATATCTGTCATCGTGTCCGCTGCCGGGAACTGCGTGGACGGAGACGGGCTCCGCAGAATTTCGGGGCAAAGAAAACAACGCAACTCGATGCGCTAAGCTTGGTCGTACTGCGAGAATACTTGTGATTGCAATCACGCTCGCGTGAGCGTACATGAACCTGGTGAGTTGGCAACCCTTGGTGGAAGTCAATCTCACAAACTGCCTGTTTCAGATCTTTTTTGCACTTTATGTCGAACGGTCGGGTCCGAATCGGGATGGCGAAGCCTGGAGTAGCGCGCGAAGTATTGTCGGCAAGATTGGGACGCGTCGCGGCGGAAACCGGCGGCGCGGGAGGGCTTGTACGCCTGGTTTCACGTCTGCTTCTGGCGGCCAGCGAGATCATGGACCGGGCCGGCTGTGCCCTATTTTGTTCCGTGCCGCCCCGTCTGCTGACCCGGCTGGGGGATCGCCGTCGACTAGAACGCAATCGGCAGCTGAACGGCCGGCACGAGGCGCGGCGGTGCTTCATATTGGGGAACGGCCCTTCTCTCCGGGACGAGGACATTTCGCCCCTATGCGGCGAGATTTGCTTCACCGTCAATCAGGGCCACCGTTTCGCCATCAGTAAGGGACTGAAGCCACGCTACCACGCCATTGTGGATGCGCACTACCTGAGGTCGCAGTTCGACGGCCTCCATGCCGAGTGGCTAGCGTTCCAGAAATCCACTGGCGCCACGCTTCTGCTGTCGACCGAGATCGCCGAGCGTATGGCCATGCTCGGCCTGCAGGTCGAACACTATGCGGTGAAGCAGTATTCGATCTCGACCTATTTTGACCGGAGTGGACGCTTCGTCCCGGTCGACTTGCACCATGTTCAGCCCGGCTACGTTTCGGTCGTCCATTTTGCGATAGTGGCGGCGCTATACATGGGATTCTCAGAGATTTACCTCCTGGGCTGCGACATGGATTACTTTCTTCGGCCCGCAGCTCCGTTGAGACACAGCTACGACGACGAATCCATGGAACTCGCTTCGGCCGCCGACCTGTTCGGGCGCGATCAGGTGGAACTGATGGAATGGGCGCTGGTCGAATATCGGGCCTTCAGTCAGCTTGGTCGGCTCGCCCAAGCCCGCGGCAGCCGGATCATCAATGCGGGCACGCGCAGTGCACTGGATGTCTTTCCAAAAAAGCCGTTATGCTCGGTCGTCGGCCAATTGAATGGAGCACAAGCATAGGTCAAGCCGTCCGGTCGTCTGCCGGTCGGTGAGAGGGGGGGAGCATGAACCGGGTTGCTCGATCGACGGAGTTTTACGATCCGCGAACGGCGAAGCCGATCGCCTTCGAACAGCTTGGCATTCTTGCCGCAAACGCCGCCAAAGGGCAGGTCTGGCATGCGACGGCAGCAACCGGCCTTGGAGAGAAGTGCCTTTCAGTGCTCAAGGCGATCATGTCGACGGTCGCCGCAGCCGATGAGGACAGCCTCGTCAGTGCCGCAATGAAACTTCGCGGGGCCGTCGAGGCGCGAGGCGCGCAAATCCTGTCGCCGGGCTTCGACGATGGCGCGGATTCATCCTTGCTGCGGCCCAATGAGGTGACGCTGGAGTTGCCTCCTGGCGACAAGCCCTTTGTTCATGACGAAAGAGGAATCAGGCTGTCGGTGGGCCCCGGCGAGCGGACGCGGCTTTGGCTGAAATCTGCGAATGGCGAGCCGTATTGGGTCCATATGCTGCTGAAGCTGGATTTTGCCGCGTCCGACGAGCCGGTCGCTGCGTTTCGCTTTCTGCACCACAACGACGATGAGGAGGTGGTACTGCGGTTTCGCCGTTCCGGGATCGTTCTTCGCAAGGAGGTCGAGCTACCGATGCCGGCCAGCCGGTCGATGTTCTTCTCCGTTGCTGTCGTTGGCGGATCCGTGCGTGTCTTTCTCAACGGCGTCCCGGTCTACTGCCGCTCGGCGCCGCATCCCGTCGCGACCGGCTTCATACTGGACGTCATAGGCATTCCGGGCGGGGCGACGGAAGTTCTGCTGCCGCTGCTGGCGGTTGAGCCCGCCGGCGATACGCCTCTCGACACGCCGGCGCAAGATTGCGCCTTGCTAGCGACAGGACTGGTGGAGGCCGCGAGGCAATCAGGCTCGCGCAGCCGTCTGCATGAGGCGCTCCACTGTCTCGAGGGCTGCACACTGGCGTTCCATGACGAGGATATCTGCGCGATGATCGGGCAAGCGCGCGGGAAGCCAGTGTTCTCTGGCGTCTTGGATGACTTGCTGGTTGCGCGCCTCGCCAACGAAGCTGAACGGCGGGACTTCATCGACAGCCGCCCGATGCCGATCCTGAGGGTCCGCAATGTGAGTGTCACGCTGTCGTCCAATCCAGGCGGCAAGACGATCTCCGGCCTGCTGCGCCGTGGGCGGAGGCCGGAAGAACTGCGGCTGCTCGACGATCTGTCGCTCGACGCCTTTGCAGGCGACATCGTCGGCATTCTCGGCCGTAACGGAGCGGGAAAAACGACGCTGCTGAAGTCGCTGGTCGGTGCAATTCCGATCAGTGCCGGGCGCATCGACGTCGAGAGTCGTCCGGTCCTGCTGCGTCCGGGTGCGGGCATGCAGCCGGATCTGACTGGCCGACAGAACATTCACAAGACCGGCCTGTACATGGGTATGACGGTGCCCGAGATCGAAGCGATCATGGACGAAGTCATTGGTTTCGCCGAGCTTGAGAAGCATATTGACCGTCCCTTCAAATATTATTCCGACGGCATGCGCGCCCGTCTGATCTTCTCCATGGCGACGGCGATGCCTCACGCCATCCTCCTGCTGGACGAGCTTCTCAGCGCCGGGGACCTAGGCTTCCAGGAGCGGGCGATGGATCGTCTCCATCGCTTCCTGTCGCGCGCGAAGCTCGTTCTCGTTGTCCAGCACACTTTCGACTTCGTCCTCACGCGCTGCACGAAATGCCTGCTGCTCGACAAGGGTGTTCCCATTTACTTCGGCGAGCCGCGCATAGCTGCCGAACTCTACAGGGAGCTTCTGTAATGGTCGGGCCTGCGCGCACTGAAGCCGACAGCCGGTATGGCGTGACGGTCACCCCGCGCGGTGTCTTCAGCAGGCCGCTTGGCGCAGCCGGCCTTTCGCGAGAAGTGGCTCGAAGCATTCACCGGACGATCAATCTGATCCGGCTGGAACTGCGACAAACGTCCTTCGGGCTTTATTTCGGAAATCTATGGCTGCTCCTTGAACCGGCTTTGCAGGCCGGCACATACTATTTCCTGCTGAAGGTCGTGTTCGGCGTCGGAGGCGCCGATGCCAGCTTTTCGTTCTTCTTTACGGCGGTCACGTTTTGGCGCAGCCACGCGACGCTCGTTTCGGCCGCACCCTATTTCCTGGCGGTGAAGGGGCATCACTATGTCGAGCAAGGCTTCGGGCTTTCGATAGCCTTGCTGGAGGTCGTGGCCAATGAGATCCTGCTCCTGCTGGTGCGCGTCGCGGTTCTTCTGTGCTTCCTTGTGTTGGCCGGGTACACACCGATTTGGACCTGGCCGCTGGTGGTTCTTGTCGCGGCTGTGCAGCTTAGCTTCTCGATGGCCTTGTACGTCTGGCTATCGATGCTCGGCGTTCTCGTGAAGGACATCGGCAAGTTCGTCGGCCATGTGGTCTGGCTGTGGTGGTATCTCTCGCCCGGGCTCTATAGCATCCATCGAATTCCGGATTGGGCGGCTGTCGTCTACAGTCTCAATCCGTTCGCGCACCTCATACCCGCTTACCATTCCCTGCTTCTCAAAGGAGCGATCAGCCAGAGTGCAGTTCTCGGCCTGCTGGCAATCTTGGTCGTTTCCGTTCTGATGCTGTGGCTAGGCCTCATGCAGATGAGGCGCTTCTCCTATTCCATGGCCCGATACATCTGATCCTCGTCAACCTCGGAGGTGCAGTGCATGCCAGCCAAGCAGACAGTCCTGTTCGCAGTTTCGGAGTATGGCGAGTTCCTGAGCCTGATAAGCCTTGCGGATGACATGCATGCGGCATGGGGCATCCATCCGGTTTTTGTGTTCAGGGCCGATTACGGTGCGCTCGACCGCCACAGTCAGACAGTCGAACATCGCGGATATTCCTGGGTGTGGGAAGGAAGCGAACGGACCTTCTTCGACATGAGCAGGAATGACTCGGGGTTGGATGATTACATTCCCTCACATCTTGTCACGGAGTATCAAAGCGAACTGAAATTTACAAAAGAACTCATTGATAATTTAAAATATGAAGCGTCGGAGTATTCCGCATTCGACAATTACATCTATTTAATTGAGGCAAAAATCACCAGTATAATATACTATTTGTTCAAAGCAGTGGGGATGAGGGCGAAATCCGACATGATCATCTCTCGCGTTCTGAGAGGTGGTGTCAGAAGGCGCATTCAGAACATGAGGAATGTCTTCCGAAGGTTCAACCCGGTCCTTGTCGTCAGCGGCCAGGACTACCCGCTGTCCATCACCACCATTGCCGCGAGAGTGGCGGGAAAACGCGGCATCAGCACCGCGATCGTCCCTTTCTCGATGACGCCGACCACCAAGGAGATCGCCGAGTCGTTCGCGGGGCTGCAACTGAACGTCTTGCGGCCGAAGCAACTCAAACGCGTCGCTCGTCTTGTGGGGCTCCGGTGGGTCCATCGCTACCGCGGCCGCTATTATACGCGCCTTCCGGTTCTGGATATCCTCATTTCAAACCGGAATGGGCTCACACCGCCGCAGCCCTGGACGCCCAATTCAGGTGCCGGCATCATTCTGGCGCCAAGCCAGCAGAGCGTCGACTACTGCATGTCGGCGGGAATTCCGGCCAATCAGTTGCGGTTGACGGGCGCGATCTGGAACGATGAGCTGATCGAGAAAGCCGAAAGCCGGAGCATGAGGCGGGCGAATCTGGTCCGGGATATCATTCTCACGGAAAACTACTGGCGGCTCTCGACCGATCGCGATCATTCGCCCTTGTCGGAAGCTGACACGACACGCGCCGACAAGAAGCTGCTGATCTTCTCGTGGCCACCCAACCAGTGGCCACGAAAGGCCATGGGATTTGCCTCGTACGACGCATTCAGCATTGCATTGGTGGAACTGCTCGGCACGCTTATGCATGCGGGGATCGCCAATGTCGCGATCAGCCTGCATCCCACGCTCGTGCATACGGAAGTCGGTGAGCTGATCAGCAAATCCGGGCTGCACGTCACTGACGTCAATCTGCTGGATGTCATCGACTGTGCCGACATCTACTGCGCGACCGTCTCGTCAACCTTGTTGTGGGGCCTCCAACTCGGCATCCCCAGCATCAATTTCGACATCTATCGCTATCAGTATCGCGAGTTCAACCAGGCCGGGATGCTGGAAGCGTCGAGCATTAGCCAATTGAAGGAGCACATATTGGCGCTGATCGGCAAGACGACTGTCTACGAGGAAACGGCGGCGCGCATGGGCGCCGCACGAGACTATTGGACCATTCGCGACGGCAAGAGCCGCCAGCGGATACTGGCCGAGTTGAAGGCGCTGATGGGGCCGCCGAAAATCTCGGGCCGGAAGATCATTGAGTACGCTGCTTCAGCCACAACGGAGTTGCCGACAACGGCTCGCCGCGAAGTCAGTCGCGCGGTGCGGCAGAACTCTCCCAGCCAGGGCTGAGATGCAGCGAGAGGCGCGGCCTTAGCAGCAAGGAGTACGCCAGCCGGCTCACGGCGGCGGCGAGATTGCCGTTCCGGAAGAGCGCCGCGGCAAGCTCCAGCTCCAGATAGGCTTTCAGGCGTCGTCCTACCGCTGCCGGGAGAGCCGTGTCTTCCCACAGGCGGATGATCTGCGAGGCGGCCTCGGCGACCACTGCCATCGACGGCGGTGTACCGCAGGAAATCGCCGCCGCGACAGTGGGGTCGACTATAAGTTCCGCTCCGGCAAGCCCCGCCCTGAGAAACCAGTCCAGGTCCTCCAGGCGGCCGAGAGATTCCGTCTGCAAGCCGACCCGGTCGAGAAACCGTTGGCGCTTCACCAGCACGCAGGAACCGGGGCAAAACCAGCAGCCGCTGGCAAAATCGCTCGCCCTTTGCGCCGCGCGCGGTGCGCGCATGCGAACCGGCTTGCCGCTCTCGTGGAGGTCCATGAACGCCGATCCGTAGATTGTCAGGCGGTCGGGGTGGTGCCTTTCGTGTTCTTGCGCAAAGCGCAGGCGCTTGAGCAGCGTGTCGGGCAGCATGGCGTCATCGGAGTCAAGGAAAGTAAGCCAGGTGCCAGAGGCGTACGCCATGCCGGTATTGCGCGCGGCCGCCGCGCCCCGATTGATTTCGTGCCGGATGAGCTGGACGGATGGGGCTGCAATCTCTGGCGAAAGTGCGAACGGCTCGAGCGAGCAGTCGTCGACGACGATGATCTCGAGAGAGCTGACATTCTGTTCAAGAACCGACCGAATGGCTCTCTCGGCAAGGCGTTGCCGCTGGAAGATTGGAATTACCACCGACAACAACGCCGCTTCGCCAGCGCTCATCGCATCCTGCCCTTTTGTTTGCTCCTGTGCCGAATGAAAACAATTTTCGGCGGTTTAGCTGTCATCGACTGTCGTTATCAGAAATACCTTAGCATCTTGAAAGAAGTTAAGAATCAAGATTAAATTTCGATAAATACGCGCGCGTCGTCAAACTGAGTACATTGGCAGGATAACTCAAGGTATTCGACGTGATCCGAAAGGAGCCATCGACGGTGAGGACATTCGTTGTTGCCGAGATAGGCGTCAACCACGGTGGAAATCTCGATCTAGCTCTCCGTCTGGTGGAAGCGGCGGCAAAAGCGGGCGCGCACGCGGCCAAGTTCCAGACTTTTAATGCCGACGCTTTGGCCACCCGAAACACGGCTACCGTGACTTACCAGAAGACCTCCGGCGCAGAAGACCAACACTCCATGTTGCGGCAATTGGAACTGAGCGAGGCGGAGCATCGCGCGCTGGCCAAGCACTGCGCCGAACTTGGCCTTGAGTTCATGTCAACCGCCTTCGACAGCCGTTCGCTCGATATGCTGTGCGACATCGGCATAGGGCGCATGAAGGTGCCGTCGGGCGAGGTGACGAATATTCCGTACCTCCGGGACTGCGCACGCCGCGGCCTGCCGATCCTCCTGTCGACGGGTATGGCGGATCTGGCCGAAGTGCGCCGCGCGGTCGAGGTGCTGCGCGACGCCATGCCGAGAGCGGTGCAGGCGGACGCTGATGCGCCGCCTCTGACGGTCCTGCACTGCACCAGCGCCTATCCCGCCGAATTCGCCGACGCCAACCTGCGTGCCATGCAGACCATGGCGCGCGAATTCGACATACCGGTCGGCTATTCCGACCACACGCCGGGCATCTTCGTGCCGCCTGTCGCCGTGGCGATGGGAGCAACCGTGATCGAAAAGCACCTGACGCTGGACCGGACGATGAGAGGCCCCGACCACGCGGCCTCGATCGAACCGCACGAATTCGAGGCAATGGTGCGGGCGATAGGGGATGTCGAGCTGCTTCTCGGCGATGGCGTGAAGAAGCCGCGCGCGGCCGAACAGGAGGCCCGCGCGCTGGTGCGCCGAGGGTTGAAGGCGGCACGGGACCTGCCCGCTGGAACGCGTCTCACGGAGGCGGACATCGTGTTGCTGCGCCCGGCGACCGGGCTTGCGCCAGAGCTTCTCTCCAGCGTTCCCGGCCGCAGGCTGAACAGGCCGCTGGCGGCCGGCGACCCGATCGAGCAATCGGCTATCGAATGACGCCAGCAGTCGGGGAGGCGATTTGATGGACAACCTAGGAACCGAGTTGAAAGGTTGGCGCGATGAAATATCCTGATCCGCGTAACGACAGGAACGACTTGTCGCGCTATGCGCCCGACGCCTGGCCGTTGCAGACCAAATACGGCCTACCTGGCACCGTCGTCTTCTGCCGCAACTGCGTCATCTCCAACCAGCGGCCGAACTCTGCAATTGAGTACAAACACACGACGGAGAGTAGGAAGACCGTCATCGCCTTCAATGAGCATGGCGTGTGCGATGCCTGCCGCAATGCCCAGCGCAAGCATGCGGTGGTCGATTGGGAGCGGCGCCGGCGTGAACTGGAGGCGCTGTGCAACAGGTTCCGCTCGCGGAACGGTTCGTACGACTGTCTTGTGCCCGGTTCCGGTGGGAAGGACAGCTTCTATCAGTCGTGGATGCTGAAATACGAGTTCGGCATGAACCCGCTTACCTGCACTTGGGCGCCGCACATCTACACCGACTGGGGCCGGCGCAACTTCGACCGGTGGATCCATTCGGGCATGGACAACTATCTGCTGACCCCGAATGGCCGCGTGAAACGGCTGTTGACGCGGCTGGCCGTCGAAAACCTCTTCCACCCGTTTCAGCCCTTCATAATCGGTCAGAAAGGCTTTGCACCGGCATTCGCGGTCAGGATGGGCATTCCGCTGATCTTCTACGGAGAGAACGAGGCCGAATACGGCAACCCTATTGCCGACAATGAGGGCGCCAGGCGCGACTATGATTACTTCGCGCAGGCCGGCGATGAGGAAGTCTATCTGGGCGGCGTCTCGGTCCATGATCTGGTCGAGCATTTCGGCGTGCGGCGCGCCGACCTTGCCGCCTACATGCCTTCGGACCCGCGCGTGCTGGAGGAAAATGGCATCGAGGTCCACTATCTCGGCTACTATCTCAAATGGCACCCGCAAGCGGTGTACCGCTTTGCGGTGGAGCATGGTGGCTTCGAGGCGTCGCCCGAGCGGACGGCTGGGACCTATTCGACATACAATTCGATCGACGACCGCATCGACGATCTGCACTACTACACGACCCACATCAAGTTCGGCATCGGCCGCGCCAGCTACGACGCGGCCCAGGAGATCCGCTCCGGCGATATCGGGCGCGAGGAAGGCGTGGCGCTGGTGAAGCGCTATGACGGTGAGTTTCCGGAGCGCTTCGCGGAGGAACTGTTCGCCTATCTCAGCCTGCCGGCGGACATATTTCCGGAAGCCGCAAGGCAATTCGAGGCGCCGACTATCGACCGCGCCTATTTCGACGCGCTGGCGAACCGTTTCAGGTCCCCGCATCTGTGGGCCCACGACAATGGCGAATGGCGCCTGCGCCATGCCGTCTTTCAGGAAAAACATGGGCATCACCCGTCCGAGGCCACGCGAAGCGATGAATATGTCAATCCGTGATTGGCTGCCCTGAACCGTTATCCCGACGACCACTCGGTGGCGGCGGCCCGCATAGGCTGCTTCGGATCTGGCGGACATGCCGCCGTGTTGTTGGATGTGCTGCAACTCATGGGCGCAGGCACTCCGCTGGTGGGTGCCGGCTCGACCCTGATTTGCGATTGCCCTCCGGATACTGCCCGTCTATGGCTCGCCGAGGCTAGGCGCAGACCGCCTTCAGAGCCGCTGATCGAGATTTGCTGCCGAGTCACGATGGGTGCTCAGGAACACCGGCTCGACCAGCGCGATGATTTCCTTCAGCCGTTCCTTGCTCGGTGGACGGTCACCTGCGACCGCTTGCTCGGCTTCCGCAAGCGCCTGGTCGATGAGGTGGCGCGGGGCTGGCGCGTATTCCACCGCCTTCAGGTTGGGCAGGCCGATCTCGAAGTCCTGTTCATGGGCGGTCATAAATTCCTCGAACGGCTTTTCGCCAGAGGTGTCGAGCGGCGTGAGCAGCAAGGGCCAGCGGTTGCACTGGCGCTCGGCCGTCACATTCGCACAGGCCGCTCGCTCGTCGCTGTAGTGTGCCGGCTCAAAGCCGTGGTAACGTAGAAATCTTTCGGCGATGTGCTGGAGCTGGACGAGATGTTTTGCCGGGTCGAGCTTCGGGATGACGATCGCCCGGTCGGGGCCGACCGTTGCGGCTATGGCGCAGAGCGCGCCTGACTCGACCAGCGAAACGAAATAGCGGCGCGTGTCGCGCGGAGCCGCGAGCGGCTCGTCGCGCGCCAGCCTGTTCTGGAAACCTTGGAGCAGCGACCCATTGGAGAACGCCACATTGGCGAACCGCGCCGAGGTCTTGATGCCCTTCAGGCGCGCTGCGACGCTGGAGTTGAATAGGGCGTGCTCCATCACCCGCTTGGTAGCCCCCATCATGGAGGACGGATTGGCAGCCTTGTCCGTGGAAACGGTGAAGAAGCGGCCTTGGAAGCCGCTGTCGGCCAGCCACCCCATGAAGCGGACCTGCTTGACGAGGTTCGTGTCGAACATCTGCAAGGTCGAGAACGGGTCTTTCTCAGAGCGCACATGCTTGAGCGCGGCGAAATTCAGGACGACGTCGTAGGGTGTCTGGCTGCCCACCAGATGCCGCATGGCGCCCGAGCCATAGTCCAGGGGAAGTGCTTGGAAGTCGCGCGCCGACCGGGCCTGCGGCTGCGAGCGAAGCTGGCGCACAAGTTCGGCGAGCGCATTCTCGTTGTGATCGACCACGTGCAGGGCATATGGCTCATGCTCGGCGATACGCTTGATCGTGCTGGAGCCTATAGAGCCCGCGCCGCCGACGATTAGTATTCTCTTGCCGCGAAAGGCATCGGCAAGCGCCCCTTGCACATGCTGTATGTCCCGGTCGAACAGGCAGCCCTCGCGGCCGGTGGCGATGTGATGTTTCGATTGAGCGGTCATGAGCGGTACCGAAAGCAGGAAAACAAACGAGAGTTTAGCAGGCTTCGATCGGTTGTCCGGCGTTTTGCCGGTCCGGCGCTACTGCCATTCCTCATTGATGTGATAACGTGGAAATTGCTAGTAATATTCGATAAACTAAATAGTTGCAAAATCAGCAATTGTCGAGCACGTTGTGCCGTACCCTGAACGAGACATAAGCATATTTTGAATTTTCAGTGCCTAGCTGAAGCAAAGAATTGGCTTTATGTTTTGCGAAACGCTTGAAGAGATCTGTCTCAGGCCTGACCAAACGATTTCCGACGCGATAGCGTGCATCGACGCTAGCGGTGGAGAAATCGCGCTGGTGACAGACGAGGCGGGCGGTCTCATCGGAACAATCACCGACGGCGATATCAGGCGCGCAATACTGCGTGGTTGCACGCTGGAGTCACTCGCCCGCGAGATAATGAACAGTCATCCGCGCTTCGTTACCAAGGGGACGCGGGTGGCGGAGATCGCGACACTTATGAGGCGAGAGTATGTGGGCCAAATGCCGATCCTCGACTCTCGCGGTGTGGTCGTCGATCTGGTGCTCGCCGGCGAAATCTTTAGCCCGGACCCCGGCAAGCATCCGGTGGTGATCATGGCCGGCGGTCTTGGAACCCGTCTGCGGCCCATAACGGAGTCCATTCCGAAGCCGATGGTGCTGATTGGCGGACGACCTATTCTCGAGCTTATCATCGAGCAATTCGCCAACCAGGGATTCCGCTGCATCACATTGTGCGTCAATCACCTGGCCGAGGTGATCGAAGGCCATTTCGGCGACGGCAAGGCCTTTGGCGTCGAAATCGAATATGTGAGAGAGGCCAAGCGCATGGGCACTGCCGGGGCGCTGTCGCTGGTTTCACCCGCTCCCTCCAAGCCGGTGATCGTCATGAACGGCGATATCCTGACGGCGCTCAATTTCAGCCAGCTTCTGGCGTTCCACTACGACAACGGCGCCCTTGCGACCATGGGCGTAAACCACTTCCAGTACCAGATTCCCTACGGCGTCGTTGACATCAAGGATCACCAGATACACGGCTTCGTCGAGAAGCCAGTCTATGATTTCTTCGTCAATGCCGGTCTTTACGTGGTCAGCCCGCAGGTTCTCGACAGCGTTCCCGAGGACGAGTTCTTCGACATGCCGTCCTTGTTCGATCAACTCGAGCCGAGCCAGAAGATGGCGTTTCCGATCCATGAATACTGGTTGGACATCGGCAAGCACGACGATCTAGACCGCGCGTCGCGGGAGTATGAAACCTTTTTCGGAGCGCGGTCGAACCGCTGATGTTTGCCAACGCTGGGCGAGGCAAGTCCCAAAGGTCTGCATGCAAACCTTTGGGCTTGATGCCGTTCGCCCACCAAGGTGTTAGACGGAGATGATGGCGCGATCGGAAACGCGGCGCCACTGGCTCCCGTCCGAGAAGGCCAGCGTGGAACCGCCTTTTTCGTTCGATACGTAGACGATCGAGCCGGCTCCGCAGCTAGCCGCGGAAGGCGCATTGGCGACCGTGTAGTTGCCGACCGTGCCGCCCCGTTCACATGCAGGGGCGCGGTGGGGGCAGTCTCCAGGATGCCCACATAGCCGTTGGTGTGGACATTGATGCGGATACTGCTGCCCTGGCGAAAGATGATCGGATAGTTGCCGCCATACGCATAAAAAGCCATCCCCCGGAGTAGTGCGAGAGGAAGGTGAAGGTCGAGTTAGTGGCAGAGCCAAGGCCGCACCAGACCTTTTCTTCGCCGTTCCCGTCCACCCAGTTCACGAAGCCCAGATGTGCGTTGCCCACACCCGTGGTATCGCGCAGCGTGAAAGTCGGAGCCGGGGCGGCCAAGGTTACCATGCTTGGTGTGGTCACGTCCTCGCCAACGATCAGCGCCGTCGTCGCCCGTACGGCTCCGCTGGCAGGGTCGAATGCCGCCGCGGTTTTCCAGGCGTCGCCGTCGTTGCTGACCTTGACCTCCAGTCCGTTGTTGCCGGTCAGCCCGATCTCGGCGCGGCCGCTCCAATTTTCCTGGAATACGACGGAGGCCGTGGCGTCCGGGTGAGCCTTGTTGACGATGGCGCGCATGTCGCCGCTGCCGGGGGCGACCGCATCATGCGAAAAGATCACCGAATCCGATGCGACCGAAAACCGGACGAGGGTATCGACCGGCGCATTGATGCCCAGCCTTTCGACGGTTTCGGGCGCGCGCGACGGTAGCTGCTCCCAGTCTCGCCCATCGTGAAAGACGAAGGCCTGCTCGTCCTCCACATAGGCTACCATGCCGGCAAAGGGGGGCAGAAACTCCCATTCGGTGCTCTGCCATGTGGCCAGGGCGCCGTCTTGCCCGAACCACGCGCCGGTCGCACCGCTGGCGACGATGTGGCAATCACCGGGTTCGGGTGCGGCGGGGGGCTCGGAACGGCTATGATCTTTGGCCACCGGGTGGCACAACGTGTCGAGGCGTTCCAGAGCCTCGTTGTGGGTCACGTGCTTCTGCGCCTGCGAGGGCATGATGAAGGGAAGCTTCAGGCGGACGGTCGAGTTCGGGTCGGGCGGTGTCATCGAAGGCTCCGATGTTGATCAGTCGCGATTGTTGCACCGTCGCGAAAGACGGGGATAAAAATGGCGGGTTGTTGGAGGAAATTTTCATGCGGAAGATCCTTATCGCGACGGTTGGCCGCTCGGACTACGGGGTTTGCCGTCCGGTGATGAACCGTATCGCGACCGAGAGCGGGCTCTGCTACGAGTTGCTGGTGACCGGAGCGCATCTGAGCCAGGCATCCGGCGGCACCATCGACGAAATCGTCAATGATTCCCGTCCAATATCTGGCAGAGTTCCTTTACCCGAAACCCTTGGTGGCCCGCGCCCGACGGCCGAGGCGATGGGCGTGGCGATGGCCGGCAGCGCGCGTGTGTTTGCCGAAAAGCGGCCGGACCTGCTGCTCGTGCTTGGCGACCGCTTTGAGATGTTTGCGGTCGCTTCTGCCGCGGTTCCATTCAACATTCCGATCGCGCATATCCACGGGGGAGAGCTCTCTTTTGGCGCGATCGACGAGGTTTTCCGGCATGCGATCACCAAGATGGCGCATCTGCATTTTGCGGCCACGATGGACTATGCCGACCGCATCGTTCGAATGGGCGAGGAGCCGTGGCGGGTCACGGTCAGCGGCGCGCCATCGCTCGATACCATCCGCGAAGCGCAACTGCCAGACCCGGCCACGCTCGCGCAACGCTTCGGTATCTCTCTCGAGCGGCCGCCGCTTTTGGTGACCTTCCATCCGGTTACCCGGCAGCCGGAGCAGGCGCTGGGGCACGTTTCGGCGCTGCTCAATGCCCTGCGGCAGGTGGACATTCCTGTCGTGCTCACTGCACCCAACGCCGATGCGGGCAGTGACATTATCCGAGCCGAGTATCTGCGCTTCCTTGACGAACGCGCCGACTGCCGTCTGGTCGAGAATTTCGGCGCCTTGAATTACCTTGCCATGCTGCGCGAGGCGGCCGCGGTGATCGGCAATTCCTCAAGCGGCCTCATCGAGACACCTGCGCTCAAGGTGCCCACGGTCAATATCGGCGAACGCCAGCAGGGCCGCACGCGCGCGGCCAATGTCATCGACGTCCCCACCACCGCCGATGAAATCCTTGGCGGCATCCGCAAGGCGCTCGACCCGGCTTTCCGCTCCTCACTCGTCGGGCTGGTCAATCCCTATGGCGACGGTCATGCCGCGGAGCGGATCGTCGAGGTGCTGAAATCCGTCGAACTCGGCCCGCACCTGCTGGCCAAGCGCTTCTACGACGGCCCCGGGAGCGCGGCGAACTGATCCCTGCTTCAGTCTCGCGCCCAGGCGAGAACCGTGCCGATGACCTTCGTCTGATCGGCCTCGGTGAGGTGCGTGGAGCAGGGCAGGGTGACGATGCAGGACCACAGCGCGTCGGTTACCGCCATCTCCGTTCTCGGCGCATCGCGATACGGAGCCTGGCGATGCATCGGCTTCCAGAACGGCCGGGCGTCGATCCCCTGAGCGCGCAAATGGCCACGCAATGCGGCGCTTCTGCGATCCCCGTCTCGAGTCTGGAACGCGAAGCCGGAAAACCAGGCGGCCGACTCTGTATGGGCCGGCTCGGGAAAGGCGCCGAAGCCGTCGATCCGGCCAAGCGCCTCATTGTAGCGCGCGGCGATCCGGCGCTTGGCGGTTACGAAGTCGTCCAGCCGCTCCATCTGCGCGCAGCCCACTGCGGCCTGGAGGTTGGTCATGCGGTAGTTGAAGCCGACGATGTCGTGGTCGTAGTCGGGGCTGGTGCGGGCGGTCGTGGTTAGATGCCTGAAATGTGCCAGAAGACCGGCATCGTTTCCGGCCACCGCGCCGCCGCCACCGGCCGTGGCGGTCTTGTTGCCGTTGAAGGAATACATGGTGAGATCTGCACCAAGGTCGCCCGAGCGCTTGCCCTTGTAGGTCGCGCCGAGGGCTGCCGCGCCGTCGACCACGACTGCCAGGCCTGCCTCGCGCGCCACGGCGGTCAAGGCGTCCATGTCGGCGGGAATGCCGAGCGTGAACACCGGCACCACCGACGAAACGCGCCTGCCGGTGTGGGTGTGGATGCGTTCGCCACCCCGCAGCGATGTGCTTTCAGCAAGTTCCCGTGCAAGCAGTTTCGGATCGAGCGTCCAGCTTTCCGCGTCGACGTCGAAAAGCCATGGCGTCGCGCCGCAGTGGGAGATGGCGTTGGCGGAGGCTATGAACGTGAGGGAGGGACAGATCACCAAGTCGCCGGGACGCACGCCGACCGCAATCAGCGCCGCATGAAGGGCGGTCGTTCCGGCCGATGTTGCCACAGCGCCTCGTGTGCCGGCGGCCGCTGCCACCATGTCCTCGAAGCGCGTCACGAAAGGACCGATGCTGGAGACGAACGACGTCTCCACGCATTCGGCCAGATACTTGGCCTCGTTTCCGGAAATATTGGGGACGCAAAGTGGTATCATGTGGCAACCTTCCGAAACCATCCACTGTTCTACGGCGCGGGCACGGGGACAGGCGACAGGAACGCAGCTTTCTCGGCAAAAAAAACGGCCCCAATTCCGGGCGCATCGGGGTGATTTGCGGAATTCTGGAGCGGGTAGCGGGAATCGAACCCGCGCGTTCAGCTTGGGAAGCTGACAAGCTACCATTACATCATACCCGCGTACCGCTCCGATTATCACGGACACGCGTCGATCGGCAATCGCAAATCTTGGCGCGCGCGCTTTCTGTGGGTAGCGACGCTTGAACGTGCCGCCCGATGTCGCCTATGTGCGCACGAAGGCAATCGTAATGCGAATCGCAGGAGGACGACCCGTGTCCGAATTTACGCGCTTTCTCGGTGACACCCCGCTTCGGATATTCCTCAAGCTGCTCGTGGTGTCGTTCCTGGTGGGCATAGTGATGAGCTATTTCGGCTGGTCGCCCTATGACGTCCTCTACCAGATACGCGATTTCGTGCTGCAGCTCTGGAACATGGGCTTCAAGGCGATAGACCGCTTCGTGGGCTATTTCCTGTTGGGCGCCGCGGTGGTGGTGCCGGCCTTCGTCATCCTGCGGCTGTTCAGCTATCGGCGCTGACTGCCGCTGAAGCTTCGGCTGATACTCTCCTGACATCCTGCCCTTGCGCGGGGCAGGCGGGTGCTGCAAACCGACTTGTCACGCCATACGGAAAGACCCGACGTGGATCAGATCGCATCGACGGCGCTCGGCTCCCGAGCATTCGACGTCAGCAACCGGCTGGTGCTCGCCATCGCCATCCCGATGACGCTCGCCTACATCACCACGCCGATGCTCGGTCTGGTCGACACGGCAGTGGTCGGGCAATTCGGGGATGCCGCCTTGCTCGGCGGGCTGGCGGCCGGGGCGATCATCTTCGACGTGGTCTTCACGAGCTTCAACTTCCTGCGTTCCGGCACAACGGGCCTCGTCGCTCAGGCCTTTGGGCGAGGGGAGGCGCTGGAGGAGCGCGCTGTGTTGCTGCGCGCCTGCGCCATTGCACTCGGCTGCGGCCTCGCGCTCATCCTGCTGGCGCCGCTGGTTGCCGCGCTCGGCGAGTGGTTCATGGGGGCAGAGCCGAGCGTCACGGCGGCGATGGATACCTACATTCGCATCCGGCTGCTTTCGGCGCCCGCATCGCTTCTGAACTACGCCATTCTTGGCTATTTCCTCGGCCGCGGCGAGGCCAAGATGGGGCTGTTCCTGCAACTGGTGCTCAATGGCGTGAATATCGCGCTGTCGGTTCTGCTCGGCCTGCATCTAGGCTGGGGCGTCGAGGGCGTTGCATGGGGCACGGTCTGCGGCGAGGTTGCCACCATGCTGCTCGCCCTGGCGATCATCGCCCGACGCTTCGCAGCAATGCCCAAAATTGTCTGGCGCGAGATTTTCGACGCGGGCGCAATGCGCCGGATGCTGGCGCTCAACGGCGACATCATGATCCGCTCCTTCGTGCTGATGGGTGCGTTCACGCTGCTCACGCGCCAGGCCGCGCAGATCGGCACGCTGACCCTCGCTGCCAACGCTGTGCTGATGCATTTCTTCATGGTGTCGAGCTATTTCCTCGACGGTTTCGCCACCGCTGCCGAGCAATTGGCGGGCAGGGCCGTCGGCGCCCGCTATCTGCCGGCGTTCAACCGGGCTATCAGGCTGACCTCGCTGTGGGGATTTGCACTGGCCGGCGTGGCAAGCGTGGTGGTGCTACTGTTCGGCGAAGGTCTGATCGGGCTGGTCACCACCGCCGAAGCAGTGCAGGCCGAGGCCGCCGCCTACCTGCCGTGGGCCGCCTTCACAGCTCTAAGCGGCGTCATGGCCTTCCAGATGGACGGGGTCTTCATCGGTGCGACCTGGTCGCGCGACATGCGCAACATGATGCTCCTGTCATTCGTGGCCTTCGTCGCGTCGCTCGTGCTGTTCGGCCACTATTTCGGCAATCACGGCCTGTGGGCGGCACTGCACGTGTTTCTCATCGCGCGCGGCCTGAGCCTGCTGTCGATCGTGCCAAGGAACGTGCGCTCGACCTTCGCCGGCTGAGCGAGTCAGTCGAGCGTGCGATCGGCCCAGTGGGCGAGGCGCGTGTCCCTTATCTCGCGCAAGCTGGAAATACCTTCCGCCTCCGCGAAGCGGGCCATGCCTTCAACGACGCGCGCCGGCAGCGCCGGCCCGGCATAGATCATGCTGGTGTAAAGTTGCACCAGATCGGCGCCGGCGCGGATCTTCTCCAACGCGGTGTCGCTCGAGTTCACGCCGCCTACGCCTATGATAGCCCCATCCGGGCCGAGCAGCCGGCGCATCTTGGCCAGCACGATGGTGGAGCGCGCGAACAGCGGCTTGCCGGAGAGACCGCCGGTCTCGTTCTGTTGCGCACTGGCGAGGCGAGGGCGTGAGATCGTCGTGTTGGAGACGATGACGCCTTCGACACCCTTCTCCGTCACCTCGGCGGCGATGTCCTCCAGATCGGCCTCGTGCAGGTCGGGCGCGATCTTGAGGAAGAGCGGCGTCTTGCGCCCAAGTCGCTTCGCCTCGCTTTCGCGTGCGGCCACCACGCGCGACAAGAGTTCGGCCAGGCTTTCGCGCGCCTGCATGTTGCGCAGGCCCGGCGTGTTGGGCGAGGAAATGTTGACGGTGAGATAGCTGGCATAGCGGGCGAAGCGCGTCACGCCGAGCTCGTAGTCGCCGATGCGATCGGCGCTGTCCTTGTTGGCGCCGATGTTCACGCCGACGATGCCGGGGCGTCCGGCGCGGGCGGCAAGACGCTGTTCGCAACGCTCGTGGCCTTCGTTGTTGAAGCCGAGGCGGTTGATCACGGCCTCGTCGTCAGTCAGCCGGAAGATGCGCGGCTTGGGGTTGCCGGGCTGGGCAAGCGGCGTCATCGTGCCGATCTCGGCAAAGCCGAAGCCCAGCCGCAACAGGGCGTCGGGCACTTCGCCGTTCTTGTCGTAGCCCGCCGCCATGCCGAGCGGATTGGGAAAATCGAGCCCGCACAGCGAGACGCGCAGTCGCGGGCTGCTCACCGCCTTGCCCGGGAGCGGAACGCCGCATCGCAGCGCCCTGATCGAAAGCCCATGCGCCGTTTCCGGATCGAAGGTGAAAAGCAGGTTGCGGCCGAGCGCGTCGAAAAGGCTCATCACGCCTCCAGAGCCGGAAACTCATGGGCGCCGCCGGCACCTAGCGGCAGCGGCTTGACCCAGGCCACGGCCCCAAGGTCCAGCGGGGCGAAGAGGTGCGGAAACAGCGCCCCGCCTCGCGAAACCTCATATTTCAGCGCGGGACCAAGCTTCGCCTCGTCGATGGCAATCAGCAACAGGCCGTGCTGCCCGGCAAAATGCTTGGCTGCCGTTTCCCGCACCTGCTCGGCAGTGGAGAAGTGGATGAAGCCGTCTGCGAGGTCCACCGGTGCACCGGTGAAGACACCGGCCGCCTCGGCCTCGCGCCAAAGTAGTTCGGGGCAAATTTTGTAGATGATCTGTCGCATGCGCGCCCTATAGTCCGAAAGCAGCGGTGGGGAAAGGAGGATGCGACCGCCCGCATCCGATTTCCGGCGCAAACGACACGGAGCCTGTTCAGCCGCTTGCCAATGGAGGAAACCATGCGTCCTACTGCCATCGCCCTTGCGGCAGTTCTCGTTTCGCAGGCCGCTAACGGTGCTTACGCTGCCGACGAGCGTTATCAGCTCGAAAAATCTGACCACGGCTACATTCGGATGGACACCCAGACCGGCGGGATGTCGATCTGCGAGGAGCAGGGCGGGCAGTTGGTCTGCAAGCTGGCGGCCGACGAGCGTGATGCCTATCAGGCGCAGATCGAGCATCTCGAAAACGCTGTGAAGGCGCTGGAGAAGCGTGTCACTGCGCTTGAAAGGAACCTGCCCGCGGTACAAGTGCCTGCGCTTCCCTCCGAGGAGGAGTTCGAGAAGGGCATGAACTACATGGAGCGCTTTTTTCGCCGCTTCATGGGTATCGTCAAGGACCTGGAGAAAGACGAGAACAAGCCCGAAGGAACGCCGCAGCAGCAGTCGCCAGGACAAGAAACACCGCTCATGCCGAACAAGGCCTGAGGCGGCGGAGCCGTGGATTTTGTGGCTGCTTTCCAGTCCGGGCCTGCCGGGAGGACCTCTATCGACGCTTATCGCTTGAAAACCCCGCCCATCGCCGCATAATCGCGAGGCTGGATCCGCATCGAACAACAATGACAACGCGGGTTTTGGGGGAGGTTATCTTGCCGTCAGGCTACAAGTTCGTGATCGCGGACGATCACCCGCTTTTTCGCGGAGCGCTCAAGCAGGCGCTCTCGGGCATCGCCAACGTGACCACCATTCTTGAAGCCGGCGATTTCGAATCCACCAAGACACGCGTCGCGGCCAATGAAGACATCGATCTTCTGCTCCTCGACCTGTCGATGCCCGGCGCCAGTGGGCTGTCCGGCCTGGTCTCCCTGCGTGGCGTCCATTCGGAGGTGCCGATGGTGGTGGTCTCTGCCCATGACGATCCGGAGACGATCCGCCGCGCGCTGGAGCTGGGGGCCTCGGGCTTCATCTCCAAGTCCGCCAGCATGGACGAAATCCGCAATGCGGTGCGCACCGTGCTTTCGGGCGGCATCACCACGCCGGACGGGGTCGACCTCGGCGTCGAGCGCGACCCCGAAATTTCCGACCTCATCAAACGCCTGCAGTCGCTGACGCCGCAGCAGGCGCGGGTGCTCGGCATGATGGCCGAGGGGCTCCTGAACAAGCAGATCGCCTTCGAGCTGTCGGTGTCGGAGGCGACCATCAAGGCACATGTCTCGGCCGTGCTGCAGAAGCTCGGCGTCGACAGCCGCACCCAGGCGGTGATCCTGCTTTCAAAGATCGGCAGCGAGCCACTCTCGACAGCGCAATAGCCGACCGCTTACTCCGCGGCTGGCGCCATGCGCCGCTGCCGCATCATCATTGAGCGCAGCACGGCCGGCTTCACCGGCTTGTTGATCACCGGCACCTCCAGCAGGTCGGCGCTGGCCCGAACTTCGTTCGATCGGTCGGCCGTCACCAGCACGGCCGGCGTCTTGCACCCGTAAAGCGCGCGCAGCTTCGTGATCGCCTCGAGGCCGTTCTCGCCGTCGAGGTGATAGTCGGCCAGGATCAGGTCCGGCGCCTTCTCCGGCCGTGTCGCTTCGAAGCCCTGCGAGCCCACATGGCCATTGACTTCGCATCCCCAGCCTTCCAGCAGCAGGCGCATGCCGGCCAGAATGCGCGCGTCATTGTCGATGCAGAACACCGTCAAGCCGTTGAGCGCGGCACCGGCGGCAGGCTGCGGCCCGGCCTCGGCAACGAGGTCCGGCTCCCGCGCCGCCGTCACGGGCAGCAGAACGGAGAAGCGCGTGCCCTGGCCGGAATCGGAATCGATGCGAAGCTCCAGGCGCAGCACCCGCGCGATGCGGTCGACGATCGACAGGCCCAGTCCCAGCCCCTGCGCCTCACGTGCGCCCTCATCGAGGCGGGTGAACTCGCGGAACACGGTGTTGAGCTTATCGCCGGGAATGCCGATACCGGTGTCGATCACCTGAATTTCGGCGAGTTCGCCGCGCCGCCGCACGCCCACCAATATCCTGCCGCTGCGCGTGTATTTGATGCCGTTGGACACAAGGTTCTGCACCAGACGTCGCAGCAGGTTCCGGTCGGTTTCCACCGCTAGAGAAGATGGCACGATGATGAGTTCCAGCTTCTTCTCCGCCGCCAGCGGCTGGAAGTCCGTGCCGATCTGGCGCAGCAATCCGTCGAGGCGGAACACGCTTTCCACGGGCTTCATCGCGCCTGCGTCGAGTCGTGAGATGTCGAGGACCGCGCCGAGAATGGTTTCCACCGACTCGAGCGCGGATTCGATGTTGATGGCCGCGTTGCCGGCCGGCCCGCTGCCCGCCATCTCGATCAGCGACGAGCAGTAGAGACGGGCGGCGTTGAGCGGCTGGAGGATGTCATGGCCGGCCCCGGCCAGGAAGCGCGTCTTGCCCAGATTGGCCTCCTCGGCGAGCATCTGCGCCTGCGCCAGTTCCTCATTGACGTGCATGAGTTCGGCCGTGCGGTCGCGCACGCGCTGCTCCAGCGATTCATTGGCGCGCTTGAGCGCGAGGTCGGCCGCCACGCGGGCGGAGATGTCGGCATAGGTGGCCACGATGCCACCGTCGGGCATCGGGTTGGATCGCAGCTCGATGATGCGCCCGCTGGTCCTGAGCTCCATCTGCCAGGGGCTTTCGAAACTGCTCAGGCGATCGAGAATGATCAGCCGCGCCTCATGTGCGATATCGCCCCGCGTGACCAGAAAGCGCAGGAGCTGGTCGAGCGAGACGCCGACCTGCCCCATGTGGTCGGGCAGGTCGAACAGGGTGCGGTACTGGTGGTTCCAGCAGGTGAGGCGGTAATCCTTGTCGAAGACCGTGATGCCCTGTTCCATCTGGTCGAGCGCGATCTGGAGCAGGTCGCGATTGTGCTGGAGCGCCTCGGTCGCGTCGTCCAGCAGGCGGAAGGTGTCGCGCGAGGCGCTGTCGTGGCGCTTGAACAGCAGCGACAGGATGAGCCGCGCCGAGGACGAGCCGACAGCACTGCCCAGCAGTTGCTCGGAGAAGCGCACCACCTCCATGCTGGCCTGTTCATTGCCGTTGAGCTCTACGCCGTCATTCTGCTCGAAGGTCTGGAAGGAGCGTTCGGTGCGCTCGACGCCCAGATAGCGCGAGATCGTGTCCTTGAGATCGTTGACGGTAACGGCAGTGCGGAAGCGCCGCAGGCTGGGCATCGGGTTGGTGTCGCGCGGCACGAATATCGCCGCCTGGATGCGCTCAAGCGGTACCGAGGCGCGCGACAACGAGCCGAGCACGAAGCAGATCGTGTTGATGGCGAGGCTCCACATCACCCCGTGGTTCAGCGGCTCTGCCAGGGTGCCGAACAGCGCTTGCGGCCGCAGCGCCTCCATGCCGAACAGTCCGTCGACTATGACCGGCGTGTTGGGCGCGGCCAGTGAGGGAAGCAGAAGCGTGTAGGCCCAGACGATGATGCCGGCCGTCATGCCCAATGCCGCGCCGCGGCCGTTGGCGCGCCGCCAGATGAGCCCGCCGACGAAAGCCGGAGCAAATTGCGCGATCGCGGCGAAGGACATCAGCCCGATCGAGGCCAGGCGGGCGTTGTTGGTGCTCTCGCGGTAGTAGAGGAAGGCGGCGAACAGGATGATGAAGATCGAGGCGCGCCTGATGTTGAGGATGAGGCTCGACCAGTCCTCGTTCTCGCTTGGCTGCGACTTGAGCAACCGCCGCACGAACAGCGGAATGAGCAGGTCGTTGGAGATCATGATCGCAAGCGCCACGCTCTCGACGATCACCATCGCAGTCGCGGCCGAAAGCCCGCCGATGAAGGCAATCATGGCAAGCATGTCCCTGTTGCCGAGCAGCGGCACCGACAGCACGTAGAGGTCGCTGCTGGTGCGCGGACCAACCAGGGCCAGCCCGGCGAAGGCAATCGGCAACACGAAGAGATTGATGGCGATCAGATAAAGCGGAAACACCCTGGTGGCGGTGCGCAGTTCGTTCTCGCTGCGGTTCTCCACGATCATCACGTAGAACTGGCGCGGCAGCATGACGATGGCGAAGCCGCTGATCACGGTCGTGACCACCCAGGTGCCCAGCGAAGTGGTGTAGCTCAAGGCCCGCCGCACCTCGGCATTGGCCGCCAGTGTCTCGACCATCTGCGCCGGATTGCCGAACAGGAAGAAGGTGACGATGAGACCGACCGCGAGGAAAGCGGCGAGCTTGACCACGGACTCCACCGCCACGGCCAACACCAGCCCGTCCTGATGTTCTGTCGCGTCGGCATGGCGCGTTCCGAACAGGATGGCGAACAATGCCAGCAGCATCGCCACGATCAGCGAGATGTCGCTGACGAACGGGTCGAAGGAGGGCGGCGCGCCATTGTAGTTCTCGACCATCAGGCTGACCGAGCCGGAGATCGCCTTGAGCTGCAGGGCGATGTATGGCACCGCGCCGACTGTGGCGATCAGCGTGGCGATGCAGGCGACTGCGAAGCTCTTGCCATAGCGCGCGCCCAGGAAATCGGCGATCGAGGTGATCTTCTCGGCCTTTGCAAGCCTCACGATGCGCCTGAGCAGCGGGAAGCCGAAGGCAAAGACGAGGACCGGCCCAATATAGATGGCAAGGAATTCCATCCCCCGCTCGGAGGCCAGGCCCACGGAGCCGAAAAAGGTCCAGGACGTGCAATAGATCGCCAGGCTCAGCGCATAGATGCCGGGACGCGGCCGGCTGGTGCCACGGATCGCCGCCCACCGGTCGCCAAAGCTGGCGATCGCGAAAAGCAGCGTCACATAGGCGACGGCAATGATGACGACGACCCAGCCCTGCACGCTTGAACCAACCTCCCCCCAAGCGTCCGAATAGGATTTCAACCTGAAGGCAAGCACAGCCGGTGGTGCTTGTCGATGCCGTGGCCGCTAAGCCTTTGGTCGAGTTGGGGCCGCTCGTTTGGGCCAGTGGGCCAGTTTCGCCAATAGTGGCGAGTGATTTAGTCGTTTTTCAATTCAGGGTTTTTGTTAAGATGGCGCATCGGCCGACGCCCGAGAGGCGGACATGACGGTTGCGCGGCTGCATTACAAGGAGGGTTCGGTGCTCAAGGAATTTCAGGAATTCATTTCGAAGGGCAATGTGATCGACCTGGCGGTCGGTATCATCATAGGAGGCGCCTTCACCCTGATCGTCAATTCGCTCGTCGGCGATATCGTGATGCCGGTGGTCGGCACCATCTTCGGCGGCTTCGATTTTTCCAACTACTTCCTGTCGCTGTCCTCCAAGGTCACCGCGGACACGTTGGTCGAGGCCAAGAAGCAGGGCGCCGTGTTCGCCTACGGCAACTTCATCACCGTCTTTATCAACTTCCTGATCCTTGCGTTCATCATCTTCCTGATGGTCAAGGGCGTGAACACACTCCGCCGCAGGCTCGTTGCGGAGAAGGCGGCCCAGTCGACCCTGCCCACGCCCGAGATCGAGCTGTTGACGGAGATCCGCGACCTGCTGGCGAAGAAATAGCACTTGCTGGCGCAATGAAATTTCGAAAACCCCGGTCATTCTGGCCGGGGTTTTCTGTTTGATGGCCAGCTAATCACTCGGTTAAGAAGTTCCATTCAACGTCAGGATGCGACATGACCCTGCTTGAAAATCTGCGACGCGAAGCCCAACTTGCCCCGGAAAGCGGAATCTCCGCCGTTGCCGGCTATGGCCGCGGGCGCGAGGGCCTGATCCCGCTCTGGACGGGCGAGGGCGATCTTCCCACGCCGGCCTTCATCTCCGATGCCGCGACGCGGGGCCTGCGCGACGGCGAAACCTTCTACACCTGGCAACGTGGCATTCCGGAATTGCGCGAGGCACTGGCTCGCTACCACCAGCGGCATTTCGGGCGTGAATTCGCGGCCGAAGAGTTTCTCGTCACCGGCGGCGGCATGCAGGCCATACAGCTCGCGCTCCAGGCTACCGCCGGAGCTGGCGACGAGGTCATCTATCTCAGCCCTGCCTGGCCGAATTTTCCGGGCGCCGCAGGCGTCGCCGGCGCCCGACCGGTCGCGGTACGGCTCGACCTTTCCGACAATGGATGGTCCTGCGACGTGGGCAAGCTCGAGGCGGCCGTCACTCCGCGTACAAAGGCGATCTTCCTCAACAGCCCGTCCAATCCAACCGGATGGACGGCGAGCATGGACGAGCTGAAGGCCGTGCTTGACCTTGCACGCCGGCACGGGCTCTGGATCATCGCCGACGAGATCTATGCCCTGTTCTACTATGGCGACGTGCGCGCGCCTTCCTTCATGGATTTCATGGAGGACGAGGACCGCATCATCTTCGTCAACACATTTTCCAAGAACTGGGCGATGACCGGCTGGCGGATGGGCTGGTTGCGCATGCATCCGTCGCTGCAGCAGACCTTCGAGAACCTCATCCAGTATTCAACCTCGGGGGTGGCCCAGTTCATGCAGCGCGGCGGCGTCTCCGCGCTCGAGCACGGCGATGGGTTCCTGGCCTCGCAGATCGAGCGGGCGCGGCAGGCGCGCGACATCGTCTGCGGTATCCTCGCGGAAACCGGGCGCGCGCGCGTCATCGCCCCGCAGGGCGCGTTCTATCTGTTCTTTTCCATCGACGGCATCGAGGAATCGCGCAGCGCCGCCTTCGATATCATTGACCAAGCCAATGTCGGGCTTGCGCCCGGCACGGCGTTCGGGGAGGGGGGAGATGCCTTCTTCAGGCTCTGCTTCCACCGCCGCCTCGACCAGCTCGAGGAGGCGGCAACGCGGCTTGCGGAGTGGATCCGCAAGCGCTGAACGCGGATTTCAGGAAAGCGGGGCGGCGGCTCAGCCGCCTGACTTGGGCACCAGCAGAGGGATGATCCGCTCGGACTTGGCCACCGATGGCTGGTCCGACGTGCGGTAGGGAATGCCGAGCGCATCCCAGGTCTCGGTCAGCGCGTCCCGCAGCGTCTCGATAAGCTCGTCGGTGTGGAACGGCGTCGGCGTGATGCGCAGCCGCTCGGTGCCACGCGGCACGGTCGGGTAGTTGATCGGCTGGATATAGATGCCATGCACGCCGAGAAGCCGGTCGGACGCCATCTTGCAGAGCTCCGGATCACCCACCAGAATCGGTACGATGTGGGTTTCGGACGGCATCACTGGCAGGCCGGCCTCGCCAAGCACGCGCTTGGTCTGGGTTGCCTGACGTTGCTGTGCGTCACGCTCCTCCTGGGACGTCTTGAGGTGACGGATCGAGGTCGCCGACGCCGCGGCGATCGCCGGCGGCAGCGCGGTGGTGAAGATGAAGCCCGGCGCGTAGGAGCGCACGGCGTCAACCACGGCGCTGGTGCCGGTGATGTAGCCGCCCAGCGTGCCGAAGGCCTTGGCCAGCGTGCCCTCGATAATGTCGATGCGGTGCGCCAGCCCCTCACGCTCGGTGATGCCGCCGCCGCGCGCGCCGTACATGCCCACCGCATGGACCTCGTCGATATAGGTCATGGCGTTGTACTTCTCGGCGAGGTCGGCGATCTCGGCGATCGGCGCGATGTCACCGTCCATCGAATAGACGGACTCGAACACGATCAGCTTGGCGCGCTCGCGTCCGGCCGCCTGCAGCAGGCTCTCCAGATGCGCGACGTCGTTGTGGCGGAAGATCTTCTTCTCGGCGCCCGAGCGGCGCACGCCCTCGATCATCGAGGCGTGGTTCAGTTCGTCCGAGAGGATCAGGCAGTTCGGCAGGAGGCGAGCGATGGTCGAGATCGAGGCCTCGTTCGAAACAAAGCCGGACGTGAACACCAGCGCCGATTCCTTGCCATGCAGGTCGGCGAGCTCAAGCTCGAGCTCGACCAGCGGATGGTTGGTGCCGGAGATGTTGCGCGTGCCGCCGGCGCCCGAGCCCATCTGGCCGGCCGTCTGCTGGAAGGCCTCAATCACACTCGGGTGCTGACCCATGCCGAGATAGTCGTTGGAGCACCAGACGGTGATTTCGTGGGCCTGGCCATTCGACCGGTGTATTGCGCGCGGGAACCTGCCTACGATACGTTCAAGATCGGCAAAGACGCGGTAGCGTCGTTCGGCATGAAGCTGGTCGATCGCTTCTTCGAAAAATCGCTGATAGTTCATCATGGCTTCCCGGATTTCGGCAGGATCATAAAGACGGCGTGCTTTTCAGTCCATTCCATGAATGCGGTCAAAATGCCACGGCGCCCGGGTCGGAACATAGGGGCGCGGATCCTCGCTTCCTTGATTCAGATCAAGGGGAGGGGGAGCGCTTGGACCATTCGTCTTTTGCACTATGCGGTGGCTTTCGGGCCAAAATTCCAATACTGAATCGGGACATAGGATAGGGGTGGGGCAATGACCGTTCTCGTGACAGGCGGCGCTGGATATATCGGCAGCCACATGGTCTGGGAGCTGCTCGATGTCGGCGAGAAGGTCGTCGTGGTCGACCGTCTGTCGACCGGATTTGAATGGGCGGTGGCCCCCGAAGCAAAGCTCGTTGTCGGTGACGTCGGCGATGCCGAACTGATCGGCTCGGTCATTCGCGAGCACGCGGTCAATGCCATCATCCATTTTGCCGGCTCGATCGTCGTGCCCGAATCGGTCGCGGACCCGCTGGCCTATTACGAAAACAACACCTCCAAGACGCGCACGCTTGTCGAGACCGCTGTACGTGCGGGTGTGCCGCATTTCATCTTTTCCTCCACCGCCGCCGTCTACGGCGCGGCCGGGCTGGAGCCGGTGCGGGAGGACGCGCGCCTGGCGCCCGAGTCGCCTTACGGCCTGTCCAAGCTGATGAGCGAATGGATGCTGCGCGACGCCGCCGCTGCCCATAGCCTGCGTTACACGGCGCTGCGCTATTTCAACGTCGCCGGTGCCGATCCCAAGGGACGCACGGGGCAGTCCACGCCCGGTGCCACCCACCTGATCAAGGTTGCGTGCCAGACGGCGCAAGGCAAGCGTGCCTCCATGCAGGTGTTCGGCAGCGACTATCAGACGCCGGACGGCACCTGCGTGCGCGACTACATCCATGTGAGCGACCTCGCGCATGCCCATTACCTGGCCCTGCAGCGCCTGCGCGCCGGCGAGGGCAACCTGGTGGCCAATTGCGGCTACGGCCATGGCTATTCCGTGCTTGAGGTGATCGAGGCCGTCCGGCGCGTCCATGGCGCCGACTTCGAGGTCACGATCGGGGAGCGCCGGCCCGGCGATGCCGCCGCCGTCGTCGCCAATTCCGACCTTGCGCGCCGTGAGTTCGGCTGGCAGCCGCGCCACGACGATCTCGACGGCATCGTGGCCGAGGCACTGACCTGGGAGCGGATTTTGGCGGGCAAGAACTCCGTCAACGGCGTCTAGGCACCTGCGCTTTCTCGAAAGCCTCACCGAACCTTTGCGGGGATTCCCTGCATACGCCATCCGCGCCTGCGGTCTCTTGGCCGTGAGAACAAAAGACACTTTCCGGCGGCCCGAAAGTCGCTAAGGTGGCCCAATAAAATGCGTGTCGGCGGGTGATTACAGCTGCACCGAAACACGCCACCTTGGACAAGAACGAGCAGCCTGCGCGGGGAACACGCAGCGACTGCCGGCAGGACAGAAAGAGGAAGGAGACCGTAATGTCGAAAGTGATCAAGGGCGGCACCATCGTTGCCGCCGACAGGACCTACGAGGCCGATATCCTGATCGAGGGCGAACGCATCTCGGCGATCGGCAAGGGGCTTTCCGGCGATACGGTGATCGACGCCGAGGGCGCCTACATCATGCCGGGCGGCATCGATCCGCATACCCATCTCGAAATGCCCTTCATGGGCACCACGGCCGCCGAAACCTGGGAAAGCGGCACCTTCGCCGCGCTCTCTGGCGGCACCACGACGGTGGTCGACTTCGTCATCCCCGGCGAGGGCGGCATGCTCGCGGCGCTGGAGGAGTGGGAGAATAGGGCATCGCGTCAGGCGTCGTCCGACTATTCCTACCACATGTGCGTCACCAGCTGGTCGGAGCAGATCTTCTCCGACATGGCCAAGGTGGTGGACCGGGGCATCAACACCTTCAAGCACTTCATGGCCTACAAGGGCGCGCTGATGGTGAACGACGACGAGATGTTCGCCTCATTCCAGCGCTGTGCGGCCCTGGGCGCACTGCCGCTGGTGCACGCTGAGAACGGCGACATCGTTGCGGCGCTGCAGCAGAAATATATCGACTCCGGCGTCCCCGGACCCGAGGCGCACGCCTATTCGCGTCCGCCCGAGGTCGAGGGCGAGGCGACCAACCGCGCCATCATGATCGCCGACGCAGCCGGGGTGCCGGTCTATATCGTGCACGTCTCCTGCGAGCAGAGCCACGAGGCAATCCGGCGCGCACGGCAGAAGGGCATGCGCGTCTATGGCGAGCCGCTGATCCAGCACCTGACGCTTGACGAGAGCGAATACCAGAACCCTGACTGGATGCACGCCGCCCGCCGCGTCATGTCCCCGCCGTTCCGCAACAAGCTTCATCAGGACAGCCTGTGGGCGGGCCTTGCCGCCGGCTCGCTGCAGGTGGTGGCCACCGACCACGCCGCCTTCACCAGCGAGCAGAAGACGCTCGGCCTCGACGATTTCCGCAAGATCCCGAACGGCACCGGCGGGCTCGAGGACCGCATGCCTGTGCTGTGGACGCGCGGTGTCGAGACAGGCCGGCTGACCATGAACGAGTTCGTGGCCGTCACCTCCACCAACATCGCCCAGATCCTCAACATCTACCCGCAGAAGGGCGCGATCCTGCCCGGCTCCGACGCCGACCTGGTGGTTTGGGACCCAAAACTATCCAAGACGATCTCCGCCGCCAACCAGAAGTCGATCATCGACTACAACGTCTTCGAAGGCTTCAAGGTCAACGGCCTGCCGCGATACACGCTGTCGCGTGGCGACGTCGTCTGGTCTCACGGCCAGAACGACCAGCCGCAGCCCGGTCGCGGCAAGTTCGTCAAGCGCCGGCCGTTCCCGGCAGTCAACCAGGCGCTGTCGCGGTGGAAGGAGATCACTGCTCCGCGCGCAGTCACCCGTTCGGCCGAGCATATGCCGATCGGCGTCTGAGGACACACAAGATCGGTCAGGCAAACCCGGCGACTCGCGTCGCCGGGTTTTTCTTTGGCAATGCAAAGCGCCATATTGCCGGCCATTTTGCGCGATCTAGCTGCCGCGCGATGCGGGCTTGACTTATTTCGGCGGGCTGCCTCGACTATGGGCCGGTTCCCGCACCGTCCGGACACTGCCCGTCTTGGAGTTTTGGATGTGAAGCGTTTTCTGGCGTTTCTTCTGGTAGCACTTGGCCTCCTGGGCGTCGAAGGGTCGGCCCCCGGGGTGCAGGTCGACAGCGGTCTCATTTCCGCGCCGCGCATCTTCACGCCGGAACAGATACCGAGCGGCATGGTCTTCCTGTTTTCCGACGCGTCTGGCTGGTCTGCCGCCGACGACGACTTCGCGCAGCACTTGGCCGACAGTGGCGCGATCGTCGTCGGTGTCGACCTGCCGCGATATCTGCAGGCGATCGACAAGGTGCCGGAAGATTGCGCCTATCTCGTCTCGGACATCGAAAACATCAGCCAACAGGCCCAACGCGCCGCGAATGTCGTCAACTACAATCCGCCGATCCTCGCCGGCAGGGGACAGGGAGGCGGACTGGTCATGGCGATCGCCGCGCAGACGCCCGCCGCAACGATCGGGCACACGCTGGCCGTAGACCCGACCGCCAGCGTGCCGTTGGCCAAGACGCTTTGCAGCGGCGCGCCGCGCAAGTCGACGCCACATGGCACCGTTTACGACCTTGCCAAGGGCGATCTGCCCAATCCCATCGACGTTACCTTCACGCCGGAGGCCCAGCCCGAAGGGCGCAGCCACATCGAGGATCTGCGCAACCAGGGCTTCGGCATTGACGTCAAGGATGCATCCGTCTCTGCACAGGCGGCCTTGGAAGCCTCGGTGACGGCATTGGTCGGGGCGCCCGCCGAGGCGGACGCGATCAGCGACATGCCAATCGTTACGCTGCCGGCGACGCCGACCCACGATACGATGGCGATTGTTTATTCCGGTGACGGCGGTTGGCGCGACCTCGACAAGACTCTTGCCGGCATCCTGCAGTCCAAGGGCGTGCCGACCATCGGTGTGGACTCGCTTCGCTATTTCTGGTCGGCCCGCTCGGCGCAGGATGTGGCCAAGGATCTCCAGCAATTGATCGCTACCTACCGCGCGCGATGGAAGGTCAAGCATGTCGTCCTGATCGGCTATTCCTTCGGCGCCGACATCCTGCCGGCCACTTTCAACGCTCTCGACGAGGCCGATGCACAGCAGGTCAAGCAGATTTCGCTGCTGGGCTTCTCGCCAAACGCCTCCTTCGAGATTTCCGTAGCGGGCTGGCTCGGTTCGTCGAGTTCGGATGCCGTGCCCACACTGCCGGAGCTTGCCAGGATCAACCCCAGCCTCGTCCAGTGCATCTACGGCGAGGATGAGGACGACACCGCCTGCCCCGGGCTTTCCGGCGGCCTGATCGAGACCATCAAAACGTCTGGCGGGCACCATTTCGATGGCGACTATGCCGGCCTGGCTGAAAAGATCATCGACGGGCTGACGCGCCGCCTCGGCCAGGAAACGGGAACGAATCCAAAAGGATAGTAGCCCGGGAAGTCGGCAGCAAAGTACAGCACCGATCGGCAAGAGATTCGCGACCTGGCCCGATCGCCCGGAGGTCTCCTTCGTAGCAATGCCAGGCATGACAGCCAAGCATCACGACGACCGGCTTTCGGTTATCCGGACGCGGAGGCGCAGGTGCCGTAGGATCTTCCGCTCTACTTTCGATGAGCGCAGGACGAATGGGAATTAAATCTTCGTAATGTGCCGAAAAGCTCTAAATTACGGCAAGCTCGCGCCCTAACTAGTCACTTATCGAACGGTCCGTGGCGGAGCAGCGAGACCCCCCATCCCGGGTCTTCGATACGTCGAATAGACGGTTCCGGCTTGGAATACGCCACGGCGCTCAGTCCAACTCTCGTAGGGACCACGCAAAATGTCCTCCACAATCCTTCGCAGACATCGTGTTGCCGCTTTGCTTGGCGCCGCACTGATCGCTAGCCCGCTGTTGTTGTCGCCTGTCCTCCGGGCCGAGGCGCATGCAACTCTTCCCATCACGCCTGTTGCGGGCATCGTAGCCCCCGGCGGTTCGTTCGCGCCCATTGTCTCGGCCGACAAGCCGGCGGTGGTCACGATCTCGACCAAGATGAGTGTCGCTTCCGACAACAGTAGCCCTACGCCCTTCGAACGGGGGTCGCCCTTTGATGAGTATTTCCGCCAGTTCTTCGGCGATCAGGGCACTCCGCAGATGCCGCAGCGCCGACCCCAGAGTGAACAGGCCGAAGCGCTCGGGTCGGGCTTCATCATCGACCCCAACGGCACAATCGTCACCAATAACCACGTCGTCGAAGGAGCTTCCGAGATCAAGGTTGTCCTCGACGACGGCACCGAGATGCCGGCGACCCTCGTGGGACGCGATTCAAAGACCGACCTTGCGGTGATCAAGGTCAAGACGGACAAGCCGTTACCGACGTTGAAGTGGGGGGATTCCGATAAGACCATGACTGGCGATCAAGTGCTGGCGATCGGTAACCCGTTCGGCATTGGCACCACGGTCACAGCCGGCATCGTTTCGGCACGCGGGCGCGACTTGCACAGTGGGCCGTATGACGACTTCATCCAGGTCGACGCCGCAATCAACCACGGCAATTCGGGCGGCCCGCTCGTTGGCCTGGACGGCACGGTGATAGGCATCACCTCGGCCATCTACTCGCCCAATGGCGGTAATGTCGGCGTGGGCTTCGCGATCCCCTCCAGTGAGGCCGAGCCCGTCGTGGCCAAGCTGATCCAGAGTGGCTCGATCGAGCACGGCTTCATCGGCGTCCAGATCCAGCCGGTGACCCCGGACGTCGCCAATGCGATCGGCCTTGCCGACGCGTCGGGTGCACTCGTCGCACATGTCAGCGACGGCTCTCCGGCTGCAGCGGCAGGCTTGAAGACTGGCGACGTCATTACCAGCTTCGGCGGTCACGACATCAAGGACCCGCGGGCACTGTCCCGTGCCGTTGCCGACGTTACGCCTGGCACCAAGGAGGACGTCACCGTCTTGCGCAACGGCAAGAGTGAGAATCTCGCGATCACTGTGGGCAGCAGCGATAACGAGCAGAAGCCGGTCTTGGCCGACACAGCGCCCAGCCAGTCGCCTGAAGGTAGCTACAACGTGCCGAGCCTTGGGCTGTCGTTGGGCGATGTAACTTCCGAGGTGCGGCAAGAGTTGAACCTGTCTCCTGGCGAGAAGGGCGCCGTGGTCGCCAGCGTCAATCCTGACAAGCCTGGCGGCCAGCAGGGCCTGCGCGAGGGCGATGTGATCGTCTCGGTCAATCAGGTCCCCGTGAAGAATGCCAAGGAAGCAAGCCGCGCGGTGGCCGAAGCCAGCAAGTCGGGCAAGAAATCGGTTCTGCTGCTTGTTCAGCGCGGTGACCAGCAGACCTTCATCGCCGTGCCATTCAACCACGCTTGACCGCGTTGTGATCCTGTTGCCGCCCGGAAAGTTCCTTCGGGCGGCATTTTTTGCCCATCCTTTCGCCGAATGCCCCCAAAAAGCCGTGAGGAAATTGACTAACACCCTCGTCTAAGGCGAAATCGGGATTTCTGCGGATCCGACGCCGAGCATAGACGTTGTGGAAGTCTTCGCGTGGAGGCGGTTGTTCGTTGATGAGTGGACGCTCTGTCGAGAAAGCAGGCCTTTTCCGGCGCGTGAGCGGCTATGTGGGCCCCGTTGCGGCGGTGGTCGTGACGGTCGTGGCGTTATGGCTGTTCCACCAGATGACGGCCGGTCTGCGCCTGGAAGACATCAAGGCGGCAATTGGCGCGATGCAGTGGTCGGCCATCCTGCTCGCGCTTCTCGCCACCTGCGCCAGCTACAGCGCGCTTGCGACATATGACATCGTCGCCTGCCATATCGTCGCGCCGGGCAAGGTTCCTTGGCGCAACGCCGCGCTCTCAGGCATGAGCGGCTACGCATTCTCGAATTTCCTCGGCTTTCATCTCTTCACCGGGGGCGCGGTGCGTTTCCGCACCTATTCGCGCAGCGGCCTCGACGCAGGCGAAATCGGCCAGGTGGTGCTGCTGAGCTGGATGGGGTTGTGGCTGGCGTTCACGGCGCTTGTCGGCTTGGCCCTGCTTCTCGATCCCGACGGCGTTCCGCTCCTCAGCCTGCTGCACGACGCAGCGGATCGTGCCGTCGGGCTGGCGGTGCTCGCGGTGCTGATCGGACTATTCGTGTTCGCTGGCCCGCAAGGTCGCGAATTGCGGCTGTTTGCGTGGCGTGTACCGTTGCCGCCGCGCAGGATGCTGCTGCTGCAACTGCTGGTCGGGGTGCTCGACCTGCTGGCTTCCGCGGCGGTGCTTTATGTGCTGTTGCCGCCCGACGTGCAGCCTGGGGCCGCACTGTTTCTCACCATCTATATGAGCGCGGTCATCCTTGGTTCTATCAGCCATGTGCCCGGCGGCATCGGCGTCTTCGAGGCTACGCTGATCGCGGGCCTGGGCCTGCAGGGGCGCGCCGACATACTGGCGTCGCTGCTGGCCTATCGGCTCATCTACTACTTCCTGCCGTTTCTCATCGCGTTGGTGGTCCTGGCCGCCGCCGAGGCCGGCATCGTTCGCGGCAAGATCGCCGCCCGCTTCGTCGGTCCGACCAGGGCGATCAAGGCGCTGGTGCCGATGGTGGCTGCCACCGTGGTGTTCATCTCAGGCTTCGTGCTGCTGCTGTCGGGCGCCACGCCGGGAGTGCCGGACCGTCTCGAGACCCTGGAAGACTGGCTGCCGCTTTCGATGGTGGAGTCCTCGCACTTTCTCGGCAGCCTGGTGGGGCTGGCGCTGCTGGTCGTTGCCCATGGTCTTCAGCGTCGGCTGTTTTCGGCGTGGGTGGTTGCGGTTGCCATGCTTTTTGCCGGGGCGCTGCTGTCGCTGGTGAAGGGACTGGACTGGGAGGAGGCGCTTACGCTCGCCCTTGCCGCAATGTTCCTGCTGCTGTCGCGCGAGGCCTTCTATCGACGCACGCCGCAGCGCATCACCCGGCTGTCCTGGGAATGGCTGGGACTGGTGGCGCTGACGCTGGTCGCGACCACCTGGCTCGGCTTTTTCTCCTATAGCCATGTGGAGTATTCCAACGAGCTGTTCTGGCAATTCGCCTGGAACGGCGAGGCGCCGCGCTTCCTGCGGGCAACCGTCGGCCTCGTCGTTGCCAGCGTCGCGCTCGGCGTGGCGGTGGCGATCCATCGGCCGCCCGCGAAGTCGAAACGCCGCGCCGAAACGGAGCCCGAGGCGATAGCCGCCGTCATTGCCAACACGCCCGACACGCAGAACAACGTCGCCTTCCTTGGCGACAAGGAGTTCTTGTGGTCGCCCGACGGCTCGGCCTTCCTGATGTATGGGCGGGCGGGGCGTTCGCTGGTTTCCATGGGCGATCCGGTGGGCGATCCCGAGCAGGTCGAGGACCTGGTCTGGCAGTTCCGGGACATGGCCGATCGCGAGGCGGCCCGTGCCGTCTTCTATGCGGTACGGCCCGACAACCTGCCGCTCTATGTCGACATGGGCTACGCACTGCTCAAGCTTGGCGAGGTAGCGCGCGTCGACCTGTCGACCTTCTCGCTGGAGGGGCCGAAGAACCAGGAGCACCGCTATGTCGACCGGCGTGCAACCAAGGAAGGGCTGGTCTTCGACGTCATCCCGCGCGAGGACGTGCCCGGCGCCATGAACGAATTGCGGAGCGTATCCGACGCCTGGCTGCAGGAGAAAGGCGGCAGCGAGAAGGGGTTCTCGCTGGGCCGCTTCGATCCGGCCTATCTCGCTCATTTCGATTGCGCGGTCATGCGCGATGTCAACAACGGCAACCGCATCGTCGCCTTCGCAAACATCTGGCGCAGCGGCGACATGAACGAGATGTCCATCGACCTGATGCGCTATCTGCCGGAAGTGTCCAAGGTTCTGATGGACGCGCTGTTCGTGCGGCTGCTTCTCTACGCCAAGGAGGAGGGCTATCGCTGGTTCAATCTCGGCGCGGCGCCGCTGTCGGGCCTTGCGGACCATGCGCTGGCCTCGCGCTGGAACCGCATGGCGACTTTCGTCTTCCGGCACGGCGACGATTTCTACCATTTCGAGGGCCTTCGCGCCTTCAAGGAGAAGTTTTCTCCTGTGTGGACCCCCCAATATCTCGCCTGCCCGGGTGGCTTGAATATTCCCCAGGTGCTGCTCGACGTAAATGCCCTGATTTCTGGTGGCATCGGCCGCTTGATCGGCTCCAGTTCCCGGCGCCCGAAGCGCAAGCGCGTGAGGGCAGCCCAGATGGCCTAGCCGGATCTCCCGGCGTCGGCTTGAGCCGGCTAGGGGCGATCCGGCAACGCAGCCCTGGCGCGCAGCTCCAGTTCCTTCTCGTGGTGCCGAAAGAAGACAAAACCCGCGGCGACCGCGACAAGCGCGATGAGCAGGAAGGCTAGGCTCAGGGGACCGGCGACCGCCTTGATGCGTTCGCCGAAGAAATAGGCTCCGCACCCGAACAGGGTCGCCCAGCAGATGCCGCCGGCCGCGTTCATCAGCAGGAAGTGCGGCCAGTTCATCCGGTTGGCGCCGGCCAGCACCGCCGCGAAGGCGCGCAGGAAGGCAACGAAGCGGCCGAAGAACACGATCTTGCCGCCGTGCTTCAGGAACAGATATTGGCCGACCTTGAGACGTCCCTCGTCGAGCCGGATATAGCGGCCATATTTGGTGAGAAGCTTAAGCCCGATCGTGTGGCCAATGAGATATCCGATGTTGTCGCCGATGATGGCGCCGGCCGCGGCTACGGCGATGACGTGTACCAGGTTCAGGCCATGGGTCGCCCCGGCATAGAGCGCCGCGGACACCAGAACGGTCTCGCCCGGCATGGGCACGCCCATGCTTTCAGCCATCACCACCAGGAAAAGGACCCACAGCCCGTAGGTGTGTATGAGGTTGTGGAGGAAAGCCGACGACAGGAGTTCTGGCATTTGGCAGCTACGCATGAGGTTGTGTGAAGTTCCAACGCGATAGCGCGGCGTCGTGCCGACGTGCAAGATGCCTAGTCGACCCTGCTCACAAAGCCCAAGAAAATTCCGATATGGAGTTTGCACATGCAATGGCAACGCCGCAGCGCATGAAGACTGAAAAAACGATCATCACGAGACCTAGACTTCTGCTGGGCAGTAACATCTCAGGCTCCAGTCCGGCTATCTTGGGCGCCTGAAAGGATTTTTGGTGCTGGCTGGAGCAGTACCGTGACGGTAGCTTTTTGATGTGGTAACACCGCCGAATTGCTAAACCGGAGAGGTCTTTGATGAACAAACGCTTGTCTATGGCTGTGGCGCTCGCGGCGCTGACGCTTGCGGGCTGCAATACGCCCCAGGAACGTGCTCTCGGCGGCGGCGCGATCGGCGCTGGTGTAGGTGCCCTCGCGGGCCAGGCCATCGGAAGGAACACCGGGAGCACCGTTGCCGGCGCCCTGATCGGTGGTGCGGCTGGCGCATTGATTGGCGCTGCGACGGCACCCGGCATGTGCCGCTACCAGCAGTATGACAACCGTGGCCGCCCGCTTTACGACCGCTACGGCAATCCGCGCACCTACGAGGCTCGCTGCCAGTAACCGCGTTGCCAGGGTCCGCTTCCGCCTGTCGCCTCTCCCAGGGCGGCAGGCGTTTTTGTATCCCCGCTAGAGGCGGTTCCTGCCGTTTTCCAGCAGCGCCCTGGCAATGACCAGGTCTGCCGGCTCATCGATGTCTATGGACCGTTCGGCCGGCATTTCGAAGCCGACGGCATTGCTCCACCAGCTTTCGCCGTTGCGCAGCTTCATGGCTTCGGCAACGTAGATTGCCCCATTGGGGGCAAAGAACTGCGCATTCTGGCGCCGGTCCTGGAGGGGCAGGGACGGGGTGAGGCCGCCATCTTCGCTCATGGTGAACAGCCACGGTTTCGCCCGTGCGACGCTGACCACCGGCCGCCCGGTTACATGATGAAGCTTCAGCGAGCCCGAAATGTCCGCCGCCGTGCGAAGCGGGGAAGTCGGCTGCAATAGGACCACCGTGTCCGCCTCGACCTGTTCGAGCGCGTGCAGGACCACGGGAAGGGCAGCAGCATCGTCACCCGAAAGGTGCGCTGGCCTCAGGAATGGCACCTCCGCGTCGAAGCGACGGGCCACCTCGGCAATTTCAGGATCGTCGGTTGAGACCAGCACGCGCTCGACCCCTGCCCGCCTTGCAGCCTCGATCGTCCAGGCGATCAACGGCTTTCCGGCAAAATCGACTATGTTCTTGCGCGGTATGCCCTTGGAACCACCCCGCGCTGGAATGACGGCGAGCGTCGCCATGTCAAGCCCCTCCATTTCCCCACTGCTCCGCATTATGGAGCCCTTTGGGCATGGTCTTCAACGGCTCGTTGTATCAACTCATCTTGCGCCTTCGACCGGGCCTTTCCGTCTGCGGGAGAGGCGGGCCGACGCCCACTCGCCAAACATCTCCATGTAGAGGTAAGTCACCGGGGTGGTGAACAGGGTGAGCGCCTGCGAGACGATAAGACCGCCAACCACTGCCACACCGAGGGGCTGGCGCAGGTCGGAGCCGGCCCCGATGCCCACGGCGATCGGGAGGGTGACGAATATGGCCGCCATGGTGGTCATCATGATCGGACGACGCTTTCGCCCAGTTTCAAGCCCGAAGCGATGAGAGACATGTTGTTCTCGGTCTGCGTGACGACGATCGGCCGCGCTTCGACCGTGTTGTCGGGCTTCACCACATAAACGAAGCTGCCGTTCGGTCCCGTCTGCACGGCCGCGCTTGGCACCGTGATGCCGTTCTTGACCGTCTCCACGACCAGATGCGCGTTGACGAACTGACCGGGCCACAGCGCTTCGTCGGTGTTCGGAAACTCCGCCTTGAGCCGGACGGTGCCGGTGGTCTGGTCGACCTGGTTGTCGACGAGGTTGAGATGCCCTTCAGCGATCTGCTTCTGATCGGCCGGATCATAGGCCTGGACGCGGAGCTTGCCCTTGCTCATGGCCTCGCGAACGCGCGGAATGTCGGTCTCGGGAATCGGAAAGACGACGTAGAGCGGCTTGATTTGGGTCACGATCACCAGCGTCTCGGTATTCGCCCGCACCAGATTGCCGAAATCGACCTGCTTGATGCCGGTGACGCCGTCGAGAGCCGGTCCGACGTGACACGCCAGGTCGCACGTGCTCAACTGCGCTGGCCGGAGAGGTCTACGTCCTTGATCGGCAGGCGGCGGATGCGCTTGCCCGTCGCTGCGAAGATGGCGTTGCAGACCGCCGGTGCGATCGGCGGCGTGCCGGGTTCGCCGATGCCGCCCCATTTCGAACCGCCGCTCAGCGCGAGATGGGTTTCTATCCGCGGCATATCGGCCAGCCGCACCACCGGATAGTCGTCGAAATTGCCTTGGACCACAGCGCCTTTCTCGATGGTTATCTCACCGAACAGGGCAGCTGACAGGCCGTAAACGATGCCACTCTCGATCTGCATCTCCACCGTGCGCGGGTTGACGACATGGCCGCAGTCTACTGCTGCAATCACGCGCTCGACACGGAGCTCGCCCTTGGGGCTGACCGCCACTTCCGCTACCTCGCCGACGATGGTGCCGAAGGATTCGTGGATGGCAATGCCGCGTCCCTTGCCCGGAGGCATTGGCTTGTCCCAGTCGCTCTTCTCGGCAATCTTGTCGAGTACGTCCAGAAAATCCCCCTTGCCGGCCAGCAGCTTGCGCCGGAAGCGATAGGGGTCCTCACCGGCGGCGTAGGCCAGTTCGTCGATGAAGCTTTCCATCGCAAAGGCGTTCTGCGAACTGCCGACCGAGCGCCAGAACATGACCGGCACATGGGTGTTCTTCAGCACGCAGCTGACGTCGAGCGCCCCCACGCGGTAAGGCTGGTTTGCGAGGCCTTCGACGGCCGCGGGCTCGAGCCCGTCGTCGGTGTTGCCCCAGCCCAGCGAGCGGAGGATCGACCCCACCGCCGTGCGCACGCGCAAGCCGGTCGGCTCGCCGTCCGCCCCGAGTGCTGCCTCGAAATGGATTGCCGCCTGCGGACGATAGCGGTCGTGGCGCATGTCCTCCTCGCGAGTCCAGACGAGCTTGACGGGCTTGCCGACGGCCTTGGCCACGGTGACGGCCTGCACCAGCTCGTCATTGACCGCGCGCCGGCCAAAGCCGCCGCCGAGGAAGCAATTGTGCACCTGGACGTTTTCCGGCCGTACGCTGGCAGCCTTGGCTGCCAGCTGCAGCGCCATTTCCGGATACTGCGTGCCGAGCCAGACGTCGACCTTGTCGCCCTGCACATGCGCCGTGCAGTTGAGCGGCTCCATGGGGGCATGGGCCAGGTGAGGCACCTCGTAGAGAGCCTCCACCTTCTTGCCTTCGGCCAATGCCTTCACCACGTCGCCTTCCTTGCGCGCGGTCGCGGCCTTGCCGTTCAGGGCGGCGCGATAGGCCTCGGCGAATTGCGTGCTGTCGGTGCCGGCGGCGGTGCCTTCGTCCCAGGTCACGGGAAGTGCAGCGACGGCCTCCTTGGCGCGCCAGAAGCGGTCCGCAACGACTGCGACGCCGCCGGGAACCGGCACCACCGCCTTGACGCCGCGCCGTCCCTCGACGGCCTTGGCGTCATAGGACTTCACCGTGCCGCCAAACACCGGACAGGTGACGACGGCGGTGTAGAGCATGTCCGGCAAGCGGATGTCGATGCCGAACCGGGCAGTGCCATTCAATTTGGAGGGCGTATCCAGGCGGCCCAGCGGTTGGCCGATCAGCGTGTATTGGTCCGGCGTCTTGATCGCGGGCTCTAGCGCCAGCTTCACCTTGGCAGCTTCGGCCGCCAGTTCGCCATAGCTCAGACTGCGTCCGCTGGCGGCGTGGGTGACACGGCTGTCCCCGGCCGCGCAATCGTCTGCCGCGACGCCCCAGCGTGTTGCCGCCGCCTGGATCAGTCGCACACGGGCGCTTGCACCGGCCTGCTGCAGGAATTCGCGCGAGTGGCGGACCGCGCTCGACTCGCCGGTCAGCATGCGGACGTAGACGTTGTTCTCACGCAGATTGCGGTTGGCAGAGGCATATTCGGCCCGAACCTTGTTCCAGTCGCAGCCGAGTTCTTCGGCGACGATCATCGGCAGCGCGGTGAAGACGCCTTCGCCCATCTCCGACTGGGCAACGCGGATGACGACCGTGTCGTCCGGCTCGATGAGTATCCACGCGTTTATCTCGTTGCCGTTCGCCTGGGTCCAGGGCTCGGGTGACATGGTGGCGGCGTCGGCGAGGTCGGGCAGTGCGAGCCCGATGGCCAGGCCCCCGGCAGCGCTGAGCGACACCACCAGGAAACGCCGGCGGCTGATGTTGGCAAAATCCGTGTCGAAGGGGCTCATGGCGCGTCCCCATTGTCCTTCAGGATCGCTGCGGCGCGGTGGATCGCCGCCCGGATGCGCATGTAGGTGCCGCAGCGGCAGATATTGGTCAGCCCGTCGTCGATGTCGGCGTCGGTCGGTTCGGGGTGCTCATTGAGGAAGGCCACGGCGGCCATGATCTGACCCGACTGGCAATAGCCGCATTGCGGCACGTCTTCGGCCAGCCAAGCCTGCTGCACGGGGTGGCTGTTGTCGGGCGATAGTCCTTCGATGGTGACGATCGTCGCGCCGTCAGCGTCGCCAACCTGCATCGAGCAGGAGCGCACCGCCTTGCCGTCGACATGCACGGTGCAGGCGCCACACTGGGCGATGCCGCATCCGTATTTCGTACCGGTGAGGCCAAGCTCGTCGCGGATCACCCACAGGAGCGGGGTTTCCGGCTCGATATCAAATTTCTGCCGGCTTCCGTTGATGGTGAATGCAACCATGGGCGGATCTCCCAGCGGAGCGCGGCGCCTCGTTATGCAGGCGCCGACGCGCTCGCACGAGTGCCAGTTAATCGCGTAAACGCCGACGGCGCCAGTCCGGTAACGGCAATGTGTAGGGCAGATGACGCTGGGCGTAGAGCTATCTTTCGCCGTAGATGTCGCGGCGGGCCTTATCCAGCTCCTCCGCATAGCGGCGCAGCATATGCCCTTCCGTAAGCAGGCCGACGACCTTCCGCCCGACGAAATCCTGCACCACCGCCAGTTCCTCGCTGCTGGCCATGGTAAAGGCCTCGGCTGCAGCCTTTACGTTCATGGTCGGCACCAGCACCGTCTCTCGGGACTTGGCCAGGGCCGCCACAGGCTGCTTGTCACCTGCCTGATCGGGATGAAGGCCATGGACCTCGGCGACCACCAGCATGCCGAGATACTTCCGGCCTGGGCCGACGATTATGACACGCTGGGTCGAACCCAGCGGCACCGACTTGCGGAACTCCCCTAGCGTGATGTCGCCGGGCACCGTGCGAACGTCCTCGCGCATCATGCTGCCGACGGTGAGATTGCGCATCCAGCCGATGTCCTGGGCGCTGCGGATCGTCTCCCCTCGCAGGTGGAACCGCCAGGTCGAGAAGGAGAAGCCAAAGGCTTCGCGCACGAGCAATGCCGACACGATGGCCGCCGCCAGCGCGACTCCGGTGAGCGCCAGGTTGCCGCTGGATTCGAGCGCCAGGAAGGTCATCGTCAGCGGTCCGCCGACGACGCCGACGGCCAGCGACGTCATCCCCACCACCGCCGCGACCGTGGGGTCGATGCCGACCTCGGGAGAGAGCACGGTCATCCCGGCGGCAAACATCTTGCCGAGCAGGGCCCCCAGAAACAGCGAGGCGAAGAACAGGCCACCGCGAAAGCCAGAGCCGAGCGAGACGGCGGAGGCCAGAAGCTTGAGCACGAACAACTGCGTGATGACGTAAAGCCCGTAGTTCATCGCCAATTCCCGATGCAGGCCGCCATGCCCACTGGAAAGCACCTGCGGTGTGACCAGGCCGAGCAGCCCGACGACGCAACCGCCGATCACCGGCCGCAAGGCTGGGCCGACCGCGAGCTTGCCGAACAACAACTCCACCAGCGTCACTAGCCGCATGATGCCGATGGAGGCGGCCCCTGCGAGCAGGCCCAGGATGATGAAAGGTACGTATTGCGCGACCGTCATTGGCGGTAGATTTCCCAAATCGACCGGAAACTGGATGTCGCCGAAGTAGCTGGCTGTCAGCGAAGCGCAGAGTGCTGCGGCCATCACGGGGGCCAAATTGGCGATGGAGTACACGCCGATGATCAACTCGAAGCCGTAGAAGGCGCCGGTGAGCGGAGCGCCGAAGGCGGCCGCGATCGCGCCCGCTGCGCCGCAGCCCACAAGTATACGCACGTCACCACGCCGCAGACCGAACTGCCTTGCAATCCACGACGCGACGCCGGAACCAGTCTGGGTGTAGGCCGCCTCGAGTCCGACCGATGCGCCGAAGCCGCTCGAGATGATCGTCTGCCACGCGACGATAAAGGTGTCGGTCATCGACAGGCGTCCGCCATGCAGGGCGTTTGCCTCGATCGGGTCGATAGGGGTCCGAAAACGCCGACGTCTCAGAACGACGACCGTCAGACCGACGATGGCGCCGCCGAAAACAGGCACCAGCGCCTGCCATGGATTTGACAGGGAAAACATCGCCGACAGGCGCGCGCCCGGCGGCAGGCCGAAGAGCAGCCAGTGCATGCCTTGCACGATCGCGCCCATCGCGGTCGTCAGCGCGCCCGCGATTACGCCGACAACACAAGCCAGCCCAACGAGAGTTACGCCGCGGGCGGTAAGGAAGCGCGCTGTGGCCCAGAGCTGGGCGCGGAGCCGCTCGGATAGGGAGGTTATCGGCTTATCGAGGCGCACTTCGTGGTCCGATCTGACACGCTACCCGTCATAGGCCAAATTTATCAGCGGTGAAATTGGCTTGTGGTCGGGAGCCGTGGCATGTTCAAACTGCCGAACATTCGCCGATGCTGGCCTCCTCCGACCTATTGCCTCGCCACAGAGCCGGCCTTCTGAACGCGCTTCTTACGGATGCTGATCTGGCCAGCGACCGCCGCTTCCGCTCGCCCTGCCGCCTCGTCGCGCTCGGCATAGAGCCAGTCGATGAAGACCTGCGCGATGGGCGTGGAGCGTACCTCGTGCCGACAGGCCACGTAGAACGCGTGGACGGCAGGCACCGACAGGTTGAAAGGCGTGACGAGCTGGCCCTTCGCGAGCAGGCCGCTGGCCGTCACCGAGTCTCCAAGTGCCACCCCATGACCGTGCACCGCCGCTTCGGTCGACAGTCGCGCGTCGCTGAACAGATGCTGTTGCCCGCGCTGAAGGTCGAGCGCATCGGCCGCTGCCAGCCAGGTATGCCATTCGCGTCCGTCATCGCCATGCAGCATGACGTGGTCGGCAAGGTCGCGAATGGCGCGGATCGGCCGGTTGTTGATCAAGGTCGGGCTGACCACCGGGAACAGCTCGAGGTCGGACCACTTTCTCAGCCAGCAATCGGTCCAGCCGCCCTCGCCGTAGAGCACACAGAGATCTATGTCCGGCGAACGAATGTCCTGCGGGTCGTTCGACGCGGCAAGCCGCAGGCTGATGTCAGGAAAGCGCGCCGTGAAGCGCGAGAGCCGAGGGATCAGCCAAAGCGAGAGAAGCGCGGGCACGCAGCTTATCGAAAGCCGCCCCGTGCTGGTAGGCCGGGTCATGCGGGCGGTGGCCGCGGCGATGCCGTCAAAGGCGGTGGAAACCGCCGGCAAAAGCTCGGCGCCTTGCGGTGTCAGTTTCAGCCGTGGGCCGATGCGCTCGAACAGCTTGACCTTGAGCGATTGTTCCAGCGCACGAATCTGGTGGCTGATGGCGCCATGGGTCACGCTGAGCTCGCTTGCAGCCTTGCTCAGCGAGCCCAGCCGGGCTGTCGCCTCGAAGGCGCGCAGCGGGTTCAGTGGCGGCAGGCGCTTGATCATGGTGGAAACTGCGATGCCTTCAAATGTGAGAAAACCTCACAATCGAGCCTATAACAATATCAATTGATTTTTCAACGCGCCCACCCAACAATCCGCGCGGAGTGAAAAGGCGTGCCAGCGGCTTTCAGGGAGGCTCAAGACGACAAATGGTCGAACCGGCTTCCGTGCGTCGCTGCAGGCGTGCAAAGGAGGTTTCAGTATGGGTTTTGACCGTGGCAAGCTCGACGCGCTGCGCAGCAAATATGGCGAGAGCCATGGCGGCGACATTTTCGATCCGCGCTTCCGGAAAGTAGCCGACAAGATCTTCACCAAGGGCGGCACGCGCCGCGCGCCCTATGCCGGCATGCCGACGCTCTTGAGCGCGCCGCACCTGCCGGTCGATTTCGCCAATCCGGATTTTGAAGACCTGCAGGTCGCGCTGATCGGCATGCCGATGGATCTCGGCGTGACCAACCGTCCGGGCTCGCGCTTCGGTCCGCGCGCGCTGCGCTCCATCGAGCGCATCGGGCCTTACAACCACGTCCTGGATTGCGCGCCCACTTTCGACCTGCGGGTGGCCGACGTCGGCGACGTGCCCTTCGCCACCCGCTACCGGCTGGAACAGAGCCATGACGACATCGAGGCCACGATCGCCAAGATCGTCGGCGCCGGCGTCATTCCGCTGTCGGTCGGCGGCGACCACTCGATTACCCACCCGATCCTCAAGGCGATCGGCAAGGACCGCCCGGTCGGCCTGATCCACATCGACGCCCATTGCGACACCGGCGGCCTGTTCGACCAGACCAAGTTCCACCACGGCGGCCCGATGCGCAACGCCGTGCTCGACGGCGTGCTCGATCCGTCCCGCACCATCCAGATCGGCATTCGCGGCTCGTCCGAATATCTGTGGGAGTTCTCCTATGAATCCGGCATGACCGTCATCCACGCCGAGGAAATCTCGGAGATGGGCATACCGGCAATCATCGAGAAGGCGCGGCAGATCGTGGGCGATGGCCCGACCTATGTGTCCTTCGACATCGACAGCCTCGACCCGGCCTTCGCGCCCGGCACCGGCACGCCGGAAGTCGGCGGCTTCACCACGCGCGAGGCGCTGGAGCTGCTGCGCGGCCTCAAGGGCCTCAACCTCGTCGGCGGCGACGTGGTCGAGGTGGCGCCGCAGTATGACGGCACCACCAATACCGCTCACGCAGGCGCGCAGATGCTGTTCGAGATACTGAGCCTGATGGTGTTCAGCCCGGCGGTGAAGCGCTGAGACTGCTAGCCTTGTCCCGATTGCGTCGGGGCAGGGCGTCCCGTGTGGCGCTAGCCCACGGAACAGGACATAAATAAGTCAAAATGAACATGCCGGCGAAACCGGCGAGAAAGAGGAGAACAAGATGAGCGAAATTCTGAAGGGCGGCGTCAGCCGTCGCACAATGCTCAAGGCTGGCGTTGCCGCCGCAGGTCTGCTTGCCATGCCCGCCGTTCTGCGCGCGCAGGAGAAGTCGCTGAAGGTCGGCGTCTATGGCGGCTATTTCAAGAAGTCATTCGACAACCACATCTTCCCGGAATTCACCAAGGCCACTGGCATCGAGGTCGAGTCCATCGCCGAACCGACCGGCGAAGCCTGGCTGGTGCAGCTCGAACAGGCCGCCAAGGCGGGTCAGGCTCCGGCCGACGTCTCGATGATGTCGCAGGTCGCTACGCTCAAGGGCCAGGCGACCGAGCTGTGGACGCCGATCGACATCTCCAAGATCAAGCATGGAGGCGACCTGCTCGACCGCTTCGTCAACAAGTATCCGGACGGCCGCGTCGCCGGCATCGGCGCGGTGGCGTGGTTCATCACCTTGGTCACCAACACCGACGTCTACAAGGAAGCCCCGACCTCCTGGGGCGCTCTGTGGGATCCGGCCAACCAGGACAAGCTGGGTCTTCTGGCGCTGGCTTCCAACTCCTTCCTGCTGGAGGTGACGGCCAAGACCTTCATGGGCGGCACCAACGCGCTCGACACCGAGGAAGGCCTGCTGAAGGCCTTCGACAAACTCGCCGAGGTCAAGCCGAATGTGCGCCTGTGGTATCGCGACGAGGCGCAGTTCGAGCAGGCGCTGAAGTCGGGCGAAATCCCGATGGGCCAGTACTACCATGACGTCACCGGCCTTGCCGCCGCCGACGGCCAGCCCGTGCGCTCGACCTTCCCGAAGGAAGGCGGCATCCAGGATTCGGGCAACTGGGTCATCTCGCGCGCTTCCAAGAAGACAGACGAGGCCCACGCCTTCATCGACTTCATGAGCCAGCCCTCGATCCAGGGCCTGATGTCGCGCAAGGTCGGCACCGCGCCGACGCTGAAGAAGGACGTTCTGGATCTGACGCCGGAAGAGTTCGGAGCCGTGTCGTCGGAGATCGATCCGATCATCCCGCGCTACGACCTCTATACGACCAAGGCCGACTGGATCAACCAGAAGTGGACCGAGCTGATCGTCGGTTGAGACACGTCCATACGCATCTCATCCTGGCCCTCCCTTCCTCGCTGGCGGGGAGGGCCGTTGACCAGCCAAATCGCGGCTAGCCTCTAAACGGCTGGAGAATCTGCCCGGGGCTCCGGGCCTAATCAACAATAAGCCGCTCAGCCGGCGCCGCAAAATTGGCCCAAGCCTTCAAGCACTGATCGCCGAGAATGACTTTTCTATCCCTTCGGGGCGTGGAAGAGTGGCGGCAGGTATGAAGCAAGCCGAAACAGAAGTGGGAGACACATGTCCGGCCTGTCTTTGAATGACGTCACCAAGGAATTCGGTAACTTCAAGGCGGTGGATCGCGTTGCGCTCCACGTGCCCCATGGCAGCTTCGTGTGCCTTCTGGGGCCGTCCGGTTGCGGCAAGACCACGCTGCTGCGCATGATCGCGGGCCTCGAGGAGCCGAGCAGCGGCTCGATCGCCATCGACGACGACGACATCACCAAGGTGCCGACGCACAAGCGCAACCTTGGCATGGTGTTCCAGTCGCTGGCGCTGTTCCCGCATCTTTCGGTAGGCGAGAACATCGCCTATCCGCTGCGCATCCGCGGCCGTTCCAAGGACGAGCAGGCCAAGCGCGTCGACGAACTCCTGAAGCTCATCCATTTGCCCGGTTTTGCCGATCGCCCGGTGGCGAAACTGTCCGGCGGCCAGCGCCAGCGCGTGGCGATTGCCCGGGCGCTTGCGCTCTCGCCGCGCCTGTTCCTGCTCGACGAGCCGCTTTCGGCGCTGGACGCCAAGCTGCGGGAGGCCATGCAGGTCGAGCTGCGCCAGCTGCAGCAGAAGCTCGGCATTACCACCATTGTCGTCACCCACGACCAGCGCGAGGCCATGACCATGGCCGACCTCGTCGTGGTGATGGGCGAGGGAAGGATCAGGCAGGCGGCGGCGCCGGTGGAAATCTACCGCAAGCCGGCCGACGCCTTTGTCGCCGACTTCATCGGCATGACCAATCTCCTGCCCGTCGAAGCGGACGGCGCCGGTCGTGCGGTGGTGCTCGGCACGGCCGTTCCAGGTCTTGCCCTGTCCGCGGGCGTGAAGAAGGCCCAGATTTCGGTCCGTCCCGAAGATGTGCGCCTGACCGCCCCCGGCGACGGCGCGATCTCCGGCACCGTCACCTTCGTGCGCGACCTTGGCGGCACCATCGAAACCTTCGTGGAAGCCGGCGGCAAGACCATCATCGCCGTCGCAACGCCGCGCGAGCGGCCGAACGTCCTGGCCGGCTCGCCGGTCGGCGTCGTGCTGCCGGCCGAAAGCTGCGTGGTGCTCGACAAATGAGACGCGAAGCGCCCAAGACGGTCGCCGACTACGCGCCGTTGATATACCCGGCGGTGATGCTGGTCGTGTTCTTCGTGGTGCCGTTTTCCACCATGATCGCGGTCAGCTTCTTCAAGCGCAATCCGTCCGGCTTCTACACGCCGGATTTCGTGTTCGACAATTACGCGCGCTTCCTGTCGACGTTCTTCGGCTCTGTGCTCGGCTTTTCGCTGATGCTGGCCGTTCTCGTCGCCATCTGCTGCGTGGGGATCGCTTTCCCTTTCACCTACTTGCTCACCAAATGCACACGTAAGGTGCAAACAGTGTGGCTGGTCTGCCTGCTTTCGGTGCTGTCGCTGTCGGAAGTCATCATCGGCTTCAGCTGGTCGACGCTGTTTTCGCGCACCGCCGGCATCACCAACCTTCTCGTCGCCGTCGGCCTGATGTCCCAGCCGCAGGCGCTGCTGCCCGGCTTTGGTGCCGTTCTGACGGGCATGGTCTACCAGGCCATGCCCTACACGATCCTTGTGCTCTATCCTGCCCTGGTGCGTCTTGACCCGACCCTGCTCGAGGCCGCGCGCACGCTTGGTGCCTCGCCGGTTCGTGCCTTCTTCAACGTGGTGACACCGGCACTGCGCAACACGCTGGTGGCGACGCTGATCATGGTCTTCGTCTTCGCGCTCGGCTCCTACCTGCTGCCGCAGATTCTTGGCCGGCCGCAGCACTGGACGCTGTCGGTGCTGATCACCGACCAGGCCATCTACCAGTCCAACATGCCGTTTGCGGCGGCTATGGCAGTGTTTTTGGTGCTGATCTCGCTGGCGTTGGTGGGGCTCACCCTGCTCGTCGGCCGGAAGGAGAGCGCGGCATGATGCAGAACTGGCTTCGCAAGCTTTATTTCGTTGCCGTGGCGCTGTTTCTGGCGGCTCCGCTGGTGGTCGTGCTCGGGGTCTCGGTCAATCAGAAGCAGGACCTGACCTTCCCGCCGAAGGGCTTTTCGTTCGCCTGGTATTCGCAGATTTTCACCGATCCCGAATGGCGCAGCGCGCTGATCGCCTCGCTGCTCTTGGCGCTGTCCTCCGCGGCAATCGCGGTTTCCGTGGCGCTTCCGCTGTCCTGGTTCCTGTGGCGGCGCAAGGCGCCCTGGGCGCGCATCTTCCAGCTGCTCGGCGTGGCGCCCTTCATCTTGCCACCGGTCATCACCGCGCTCGGCTTCCTGACCTTCTGGGCCACCACCGGCTTCTACGGAGCGCCCTGGACGGCGGCGATCAGCCACGCGATCTTCTTCGTCACCCTGCCGCTGGTGACCCTGTCGCTCGGCTTTGCCTCGATCGACAACTCGCTGGTCGAGGCGGCGTCCACCATGGGCGCCGACGACCGCACGGTGGCGCGCACCGTGGTGCTGCCGCTGATCCTGCCCTATCTCGTATCGGGCTATGCGTTCGCCTTCGTGCTGTCGCTGAACGAGTACATCATCGCCTACATGACCATCGGCTTCACCATGGAGACGCTGCCGATCAAGATCTTCAACGCCTTGCGCTATGGCTACACGCCGACCATGGCGGCGGTCTCGGTGTTCTTCGTGGCGCTTGCGGCTCTGGTCTTCGGGCTGATCGCGAAGTTCGGCGATATCAGAAAACTGCTCGGCGCCATGGGTTCGGAGGTCAGGTGATGAAACTCGCAGCACTCCAGATGCAGTCGGTCGCCGGCGATGTGACCGCCAATCTCGCACGGATCAGACAGGCCGCGCTCGAAGCGGCCGCAGCCGGCGCGACGCTCTTGATCACGCCGGAACTCTCGCTCACCGGCTATGGTGCGGGCGAAGCGATCCGCAAGCTGGCCGAACCGGAAGATGGCGAGCAGGCCGACCGGCTGGCCGCGATTTCGGACGAGACCGGCATCGGCATCGTCGCCGGCTTTGCCGAGCGCCACGGCGAGGCGATCTACAACAGCGCGCTCTATGTCGACGGGCTTGGCGCGCGCACCGTCTACCGCAAGTCGCATCTCTACGGCCCTTACGAGCGGGGCCTGTTCGTGCCTGAAGAGCCTAAGGCGCAGGTCATCAACCACCGCGGCACCACGGTCGGCCTGCTGATCTGCTATGACGTTGAGTTCCCCGAAAACGTCCGCCGCCTGGCGCTGGCGGGCGCAGAGGTCATCGCCGTGCCGACGGCGCTGCCGAAGAGCGACCATGACGAGCTCATCGCGCGCAAGATGATCCCGGTCCGCGCCTTCGAGAATCAGGTCTTCGTCGCCTATGTGAACCATTGCGGCGCCGATGCGCTGTTCTCCTATGCGGGGCTTTCGGTCATCGCCGCGCCCGACGGTTCGCTGCTGGCCGAAGGCGGAGCGACTGGTGAGAAATTGTTGATCGCAAAAATCGACACCGGCGATTACGTCGAATCCGCGGCCGCAAATTCCTATCTCGCCGATCTCAGGAGCTGACAGGTACGGCCGGGGGGTATTGCGGGCTTCAGTGAAGCTCGCGCCCGGTCATTGACCTTACTTGGTGAGTGGCTTTGCCTGCTGCTGTCCCCCAACCGCAGCGGGAGGAGGGGCATCTTCGGCCAGAATCCCCGTGATACGGGCAAAGCTCTCGAAGGCCTTGTGCGCATCTTCCGCCGAAAGCCGGGCTTCGATTGCGGCATGGCAGCCGTTCACGGCGCAATTGTAAACAGGCCCGCGGCGCTCGGGCGGCCAGCGGTGAAGAAATTCCAGTGCCTCGTCGACGTTGTCGACCTCCTTGATCTGGTGTTCGATCGAGACGCGCACCGGAGAAAGGAATTGCAAGTTGTGCATGACCTGCCTCCGAATTCTGGAGCAACATATGTTGCCCGCTGCATTCCGTTGGCCTGTTGGGATCGCGTCCGCTAACGAACGTCGCGTGACCCTGGCGTCTAGGCGCCACTGAGACAGGATTACGTCTTAACGGACACGTCGCACCCTGCCCGCCGGCTCTGAACCCACAAACCCGATAGCGTTAACGCTACGCGTGGAGAAAGGTTGCGCAAGCAGCGTTTCTTAGCCGCCGGCGCTCCAACGCCGCGAGAGCCGGTTGATCGCCATTCCGACGAGGGCGCCGCCAATGCCGCCTGACGCCTTCACCACTGCGTCCTCGAAGCGGGCGTGACGCGTCGATGACAGCAACTGCGACAGCTCGGAGACGAACGCGGCTCCCATGACGAAACAGGCGACCAGAATCCAATGCCTCGGATATCCGATGGCGAAGGCAAGGCCAAGAACGGCGAAGGCGAAGAGGCGTTCGAGGCCCGCCGGCTCGCCCGTGGTCGGCCGCCATTCGATCGGGGAAATCGTTACGAAAAAAATCGCTATCAGCAACAGCCATGCGATCGGACGTGCAAAGCGGCTAACCATCGTTCATCCCATAGCCAGAAGGCAGCTTGCAATCCATGAAGGGTAGCAAAGCGTTCGGAAGAGCTGCACATAACTTTTCTACGAAAAGGCCGCCAGATGCCAGGTGCAAGTGCTGCCGAGTTCCCGGAAGAACGACAAACAGGGCTGGCGGGCCGGGCGGCGCATACCTAGGTATTTTGGAGAACGTACCAAGGTAGAGCGCAGCGCACCCGGTCCCGATCGGTGAACGCCTATTGTGATCACACTTTTGGGCACCGATTGCAGGGAGAAGCGCAGCGCTCGCTTTTTTGGAAGGGTGCACGATGCTCAAGCGCATGGTGCTTATGCTCGTCCTCACCGCACTGGTTCTGGGCGGTGTTTTCGGCTTCGAGGCATTCAAGTCTTCCATGATCCGGAGCGTGATGGCCTCGCTGGCCAATCCGCCGCAAACCGTGTCGACGATGACCGCTACCACCGAGAAATGGCAGCCGCAGTTGGAGGCGGTCGGCAGCGTGCGGGCAGTCAACGGGGCCAATCTCAGCGGGCAGGTCGCGGGCATCGTCTCCGCCCTGCATTTCGAATCGGGCGCCGACGTCAAGAAGGGAGACCCTTTGGTCGAACTCGAGTCGGCTGACGACATCGCGCACCTCGAAGCACTGAAGGCAACCGCAGCTTTGGCCAAGATCGTATTCGACCGCGACAGCAAGCTCGTCAAAACCAACTACGTGAGCCAGCAACAGGTCGACACCGACCGTGCAAACCTCCTGAACGCGGAGGCGTTGGCAACCCAGCAACAGGCTCTGGTCGAATACAAGTCTATCAAGGCGCCTTTCGCCGGCCGGCTCGGCATTCGCCAGGTGGACCTTGGCCAATATCTTCCCGCGGGCACCTCAATCGTCACGCTCCAGCAGCTCGATCCGATCTACATCGACTTTTACATGCCCCAGCAGTCGCTGGCTCAGATCAAGGTTGGCCAGGCCGTTTCGGCGAAGGTCGATACCTTTCCCAACCGCAAGTTCGATGGAGAGATCTCGGCGATCAACTCCCTGGTGGACACCGCTACTCGCAACGTCCAGGTCCGCGCCACGATACAGAACAAGGACAAGCTGTTGCTGCCCGGCATGTTTGCAACCGTCGACATCGATGTCGCTGCGCCGCAGAGATTCGTGACCCTTCCTCAAACCGCGATCGCCTATAATTCCTACGGCGACATCGTCTATCTCGTAGATGATGAGGGCAAGGACCAGAACGGCGAGCCTCGGCTGGTCGCAAGACAGACTTTCGTGACTACTGGCTCGACCCGCGGCGACCAGGTCGCGGTGCTCGACGGCGTCAAGGATGGCGATGTCGTTGTCACTGCGGGCCAGATCAAGCTGCGCAATGGGGTGCCGGTCAAGATCGACAATACCGTGCAGCCGACCAATGATCCCAATCCGAGGCCGACGGACAAATGATCGACGCGGTCCCGGGGTAGTTGACTTTAGGAAAGTATGCGGTGGGTCGTGATGAATTTCACCGACATCTTCATCCGCCGTCCGGTCCTGGCGATCGTCGTCAGCCTGACGATCCTGGTGCTTGGCCTCCGCGCGGTCGGCTCCTTGCCGATCCTGCAATATCCCCGCACCGAAAATACCGTCGTCACGGTCACGACCACTTATTACGGCGCCGACCCGGACGTCATCGCCGGGTTCATCGCCACGCCCCTGGAGAACGCCATCGCCCAAGCCAATGGCATCGACTACATGAGTTCCTCCAGTCAGACCGGCGTCAACATCATCACCATCTATCTCCGTCTCAACTACGATGCCGACAAGGCGCTGACGGAGATCAATACCAAGGTCGCCTCGGTCACGAACCAGCTGCCCCCAGGCACGCAGCAGCCGGTTCTGACGGTCAAGGTCGGGCAGACCATCGACGCCATGTATATGGGCTTCGACAGCGACGTGCTGCCGCGCAACAAGATCACGGACTATCTGGTCCGGGTGGTGCAGCCCAAACTCCAGGCGGTGCCTGGCGTGCAGACCGCCGAAATCCTGGGCGGGCAGAACTTCGCGCTGCGGGCTTGGCTAGAGCCGGTGAAACTGGCCGCCTTCGGCCTTACGGCAAACGACATCGCAACTGCCCTGCTGCAGAACGACTACATTGCGGGGCTGGGCACCACCAAGGGCCAGATGGTACAGGTCAACCTGACCGCTTCGACAAACCTGCACAGCGTGGAGCAGTTCGCCAATCTCGTGATCAAGCAGTCCGGTGGCGCCATCGTACGGCTGAAGGATGTGGCCAACGTCACGCTTGGCGCTGACGACTACGAGTCGCAGGTCGCCTTCGATGGCAAGCAGGCCGTCTACATCGGCATCCAGGTCGCGCCGGGTGCCAATCTGCTCGATGTCATCGCCGGCGTACGCAAGCAGTTTCCCGGCATCGTGGAGCAACTGCCGCAGGGCCTCCGCGGGACGATCGTCTACGACTCGACCGACTTCGTGAACAGCTCGATCCACGAGGTCATATGGACCCTGGGCGAAGCGCTGTTGATCGTCACGTTGGTCATCTTCGCGTTTCTTGGCTCGTTCCGCTCGGTGCTGATCCCGGTCGTGGCCATCCCCCTGTCGCTCATCGGCGCGTTCACGATGATGCTGGCGCTCGGGTTCTCCATAAACCTGCTGACGCTGCTGGCCCTGGTGCTGGCCATCGGCCTCGTCGTCGACGACGCGATCATCGTGGTCGAGAACGTCAACCGGCATCTGGACGAGGGTGTGCAGCCTATCCCGGCGGCGATCATGGCGGCGCGGGAACTGGGCGGCCCGATCATCGCCATGACCGTGGTGCTCGTCGCCGTCTATGTCCCAATCGGGTTCCAGGGCGGATTGACCGGGGCTCTTTTCACCGAGTTCGCCTTCACGCTGGTGGGAGCCGTAACGGTTTCGGCCATCATCGCACTGACGCTGTCGCCGATGATGTGCTCGCGCATCCTCAGGGCACGCGACAGGGATGGACCCGGCTGGCAAGACCGCTTGGCGGACTTCATCGACCGTTCGTTCGATCGCGTCCGCAATGGCTACGAACGGCTGCTGCATGGCAGCCTCAACTACATCCCCGTCACGGCCACCTTTGCCTTTATCGTGCTCGGCAGCATCTATTTCCTCTATGGCGGTGCCAAGAGCGAGCTGGCGCCGCAGGAGGATGAGGGGGTCATCATCGCCTCCTCGACGCCGGCTGCCAACGCCACCCTGGAACAGAAGCTGCTCTATTCGAGGCAGATCTACGAGATATACGCCAAGTACCCGGAGACCGCTCACGTGTTCCAGATAGACGCGCCGGGCCAGTCTATCGCGGGCATGGTCTTCACCCCGTGGGATCAGCGCACGCGGACCACCAATGAGTTGCAGCCCATCATCCAGAAGCAGCTCGACGGAGTGGCCGGCGTGCGCGTGGCCGCGTTCCAACTGCCGCCGCTGCCCGGCAGTCAGGGCCTGCCGGTGCAATTCGTGCTGCAGACGACGGAACCCTTCGAAGCGCTCAACGAGAAGGCGCAGAATTTTCTGCAGGAAGCGCTGAAGAGCGGGATGTTCATCTTTCTCGACAGCGATCTCAAGATCGACAACCCGCAGGCGATCGTGCAGATCGACCGCAACAAGACAGCGCAGCTGGGCTTCAAGATGAGCGATGTGGGCGCAGCGCTCGGTGGCATGTTGGGCGGAGGCTACGTAAACTATTTCAGCCTCGACAATCGCTCCTACAAGGTCATTCCGCAGGTCCAGCAGCGCAGCCGCCTGAACGTCCAGCAGTTGATGAACTACTACATCGGCTCGGTAAACGGAGTTCCGATACCGCTGTCGACGGTCGCCAGGATCGAGACGAAGGCCGTTCCGGAATCGATCAATCATTTCCAGCAGCTGAACAGCGCGACGATCCAGGGCGTGGCCGCGCCCGGCGTGGCCCAGGCCGATGCGCTGAAGTTTCTGCAGGATCTGGCCGCGCGTACCCTGCCGCAGGGCTACTCCGTCGACTATGGCGGCCTGTCCCGACAGTACATCCAGGAGTCGTCGGGCTTTGTCGTCACCTTCGCCTTCGCCCTGATCATCATCTACCTGGCTTTGGCCGCCCTGTTCGAGAGCTTCCGCGATCCGGCCATCATCCTGGTCTCGGTCCCGATGTCGATCGCCGGCGCACTCATCTTCATCAGCATCGGCATCGGTGGGGCGAGCCTGAACATCTACACGCAGGTGGGACTGGTGACGTTGATGGGGCTGATCAGCAAGCACGGTATCCTGATCGTCGAATTCGCGAACGACCTTCAGCAAAAAGGCAAATCCAAGCGCGAGGCGATCGAGGCGGCATGCGGCATTCGCCTGCGGCCGATCCTGATGACGACGGCGGCGATGGTGCTGGGCGTCATCCCGCTGATCATCGCCACCGGCGCGGGTGCGGTCTCGCGCTTCAACATGGGGCTGGTCATCGCCAGCGGCTTGACGATCGGCACGCTGTTCACGTTGTTCGTCGTGCCCGCCGTCTACATGATGATCGCGGCCGACCACTCCAGGCTTGCGGAGGTTGGCAAGGGCGCCGAACAGGCATGACCGACCCTCGGCGCTCGACCGAGAGGCGCCCTGCTTGATCGCAATCAAGGCGAAAGCCGGCAAGAACAGAGAGACTTGATCCAGGACCAGGAGGTCGAAATGAAGCCGCTCAGGATTTGGGTTCTCGTGGCAGACGGTTCACGCGCGCGTATCCTGCGCAATGCGGTCACGCAGGAACGGCCAGCCGAACCGCTGGAGGAACTGGTCTTCACTTCGCCCAAGAAGCAGTTGCGGGAGATCATGGCCGACAAGCCAGGCCGAGGCTTCGCCTCGGCGGGAGGCACCCGCAGTTCGTCGATGGAATATCACTCCGACCCGGTGCACGAAGAGCAGCAGGCGTTTGCGGCGATGCTTGTCTCGGTGCTCCAAGAGCATCTTCTGGCGGGCGACTTCGACCGCCTCGCCATCATCGCCGCTCCCCGCATGCTTGGAGACCTTCGCCAGGCACTGCCGGAAGGGCTTCGCAACATCACCATAACCGAGATCTCAAAGGATCTCACCAGACTGGGGATACTGGAGCTGCGCGAAGCCGTGAGCCAAATGAACTTCAGTCAACTCAAGACCGGCTGAGGCCGGCAGCCGCTCGGGACGCGCCCCCAGGAATTGCTCGTGGAACAGATGGACAAGAAGAAAACCTTCAACGTCGGCTATTTCATCGCCGCCTTTCTGGCCATCAGCCTCCTCCAATTGTGGCTGACATATCGGTCGGTGGAGCAGGTTTCCTACACCGACCTCATGCAACTCGTGGCGCAGGGCAAGGTGGCATCTGTCACCCTGACGGAGACGATGATCGAGGGGCAATTCAAGGAGCCCCAGAACGGCAAGACGATGTTCGTGACAAATCGCGTCGACCCGACCGCAGCGGCGGTCTTCGACAAGGCCGGCGTCAAGGTATCCGGGGCCAGCGACAGCAACTGGCTGACGGTACTCCTGTCCTGGGTTGTTCCGCTGCTGATCTTCGGTGGGCTCTGGTTCTACCTGTTTCGCGGCGTCGCGGGCAGGCAGGGCATGGGCGGGTTGATCAATATCGGCAAGTCCAAGGCCAAGGTCTATCTCGAGCGCCAGACCGGAGTGACTTTCGATGACGTCGCCGGTGCCGACGAAGCGAAGGCCGAGCTGCAGGAGGTCGTTTCCTTCCTGAAGGACAAGGACAGGTACGGGCGACTGGGTGCGCGCATTCCCAAGGGCACGCTGTTGGTCGGCCCGCCCGGCACCGGCAAGACGCTGATGGCGCGTGCCGTGGCCGGCGAGGCCGGCGTGCCGTTCTTCTCCATTTCAGGGTCCGAGTTCGTCGAGATGTTCGTCGGCGTGGGCGCTGCCCGCGTGCGCGACCTGTTCGAGCAGGCGCGGCAGGCGGCCCCTTGCATCATCTTCATCGACGAGCTCGACGCGCTTGGCCGGGCGCGCAGCCCGTTCGCGGGATATGGCGGCGGCGACGAGAAGGAGCAGACGCTGAACCAGCTGCTCTCCGAGCTCGACGGCTTCGACCCTCGCGTCGGCATCGTTCTGCTTGCGGCGACCAACCGGCCCGAAATTCTCGACGCGGCGCTGCTGCGTGCCGGTCGCTTCGACCGACAGGTCGTGATCGATCGGCCCGATCGTGAAGGCCGCGTGGCGATCCTGAAGGTGCATATGAAGTCGATAACTGTCGCGCCGGAGGTCAGCCTCGAAGAGATTGCAGGCATCACGCCCGGCTTCACCGGCGCCGATCTTGCCAATCTCGTCAACGAGGCCGCGATTTTCGCGACAAGAAGGGGCGCAAGCGAGGTCGAGATGGTCGATTTCACCAACGCCGTCGAGCGCATCGTCGCCGGCTCGGAGAAGAAGAGCCGTCTGCTGAGGCCCGACGATCGAGAGCGGGTCGCCTATCATGAGATGGGTCACGCGCTTGCTGCGACCGTGCTCAAGGGGGCGGACCCGGTCCGGAAGGTGTCGATCATTCCGCGCTCCATCGGCTCGCTCGGATACACGCTTCAGCGCCCGACAGAGGACCGCTTTCTGATCACGGCGGCCGAACTGAAGGACAGGATGGTTACCTTGCTGGCCGGACGTGCGGCGGAAGATATCATCTATGGGGAAATCTCGACGGGTGCGGCCGACGATCTCGCCAAGGCCACCGACATCGCCCGGCAGAGCGTCACGCGCTTCGGCATGAGCGATACGGTCGGACAGGCTGTGCTGGAGGAGCAGAGATCGCAGTGGCTGGGTGACCAGCAACCACCTGCCATGCATCCCAAGGACTACTCCGAGGCCACCGCCCGCGAGGTCGATCTCGCCGTCCGCAAAATGATCGACGACGCGTATGAGGCGGCAAAGGACCTCTTGCGGTCCCGACTGACCGATCTGAAGGCCGGCGCGCGGCTGTTGCTCGACCGCGAAACCATAACCCCCGCCGACTTCCCGCCGCTGCAACGCCCGGATGAACGGCCCCCGGACGCCGAGACGAAAACGCCCCCGCCGGGGCCCGGCGATCAAACGCGGTTGCGTCTGCATTGCGACCACTGGGAGGACTTCGGGGCATCGAATAGCAGCGGCCATCGCGATTCCTCAGGGCGGTGGCGACCGTGAAAGCGATGGTGCTGGAGGCGGTCGGAAAGCCGCTGGTGCTGAAGGAACGGCCCGATCCGCGCCCGGGCAAAGGCGAAGTCAGGCTCGAGGTCGAAGCCTGCGCCGTCTGTCGCACGGACCTCCACGTTGTCGACGGCGAGCTTCCCCATCCTCGGCTTCCGCTCGTTCCCGGCCATGAGATCGTCGGCCTGGTCGATGCGGTCGGTGAAGGTGTGGACGAGGCGCGGCTCGGCCGGCGCGTCGGCGTGCCTTGGCTTGGGTACAGCTGCGGCGTGTGCCCTTACTGCCGAGCTGACATGGAGAACCTGTGCGACAGCCCGCTGTTCACCGGCTATACGCGCGATGGCGGCTTTGCCACCCATGTGGTGGCCGATGCCGCCTATGCCTTCGATCTCGACATGGAAGCCGACCCTGTGTCGCTCGCGCCGCTGCTCTGCGCAGGCCTGATCGGCTGGCGTTCGCTCAGGAAGGCGGGCGAGGGCAGACGGATCGGCCTCTACGGCTTCGGTGCCGCCGCCCACATCATCGCCCAGATCTGCGTCTGGCAGGGGCGGGAGGTGTATGCCTTCACGCGGCCGAACGATCTCGAGGCGCAGCGTTTCGCGCTTGAACTGGGCGCGGTCTGGGCGGGCGCTTCCGACGCGCAGCCACCAAAGCCGCTGGATGCCGCGATCATCTTCGCGCCTGTCGGCAGTCTGGTGCCCGCCGCGCTGCGGGCGGTCCGCAAGGGCGGCCGCGTGGTTTGCGGCGGCATCCACATGAGCGACATACCCTCCATGCCCTACGCGCTGCTGTGGGAGGAGCGGGAGCTGGTCTCCGTGGCCAATCTCACACGCAATGACGCAGCCACTTTCTTTCCCGTCGCACGCGAGGCAGGGGTGCGCACCCATACGGTGACCTACCCGCTCGAGCAGGCCAACACCGCACTTGCCGATCTTCGCGCCGGGCGTTTCAGCGGAGCGGCGGTGCTGGTTCCTTGAGCGTTTTGTGGGCACTGCCCAAGGACAAAATTTTGTCGGCCGTCGAGCTGGGCGGCCCCACGGCCGCCACACGCTGCCACCCGAGTTCACCCACGCTTCGTCCCAGCTGTCCTTGCAAAACCTCGACCGTCGCGTCGGACGGCCCTCGCACCCGTTCGCGCACGCGTTGCAGCAAGGTGCCAGTATCTGCTTCCAGCCAGACGCCTGTGAAGGTCGCTGCCCCTTGCCTGGCCGCCGTTTCGATCAGCAGGCGGTTGTCCGGCCGGTCGAAGACCGCATCGGCGACCACAGAGCCTCCGGCGGCGAGAATGGCACGGGCCCGGTCGCAAAGCGTCCAATAGACCTTTGCCGAAACATCCGGCTGGTAGGCCGCGACGTCCAACCGGGTTTCGGGCGAGACCCCGAACATGGCCTTGCGGATGCGGTCGCTCTCAAGAATGCGTGCGCCCGGCGGCGGCCCGACCCAAGGTGCGAGCACCTCCGCCACGGTCGACTTGCCCGAGCCGCTCAGGCCACCGATCGCGACGAGGTGGGGCGGGCTGTCGACCAGAAGCGAGAGCGCGAGCTCGAAATAGGAGCGTGCCCTCGCGACGAGTTCTTCGGACGCTGCGTCGCTTTCCTCGACCTGGGTGGCGGTGACGTGAGCGCGGACGGCGGCGCGAACCGCCATGAAGAACGGCAGCAGCGGAAAGCCGTCGTCGTTGTCCGTCTCGTCGAGATAGCGGTTCATGACCAGGTTGGCGAAATGGGGCAGGCCGCGATGCCAGAGGTCCATCAGCAGGAAGGCGAGGTCGTAGAGAACGTCGACCGTGGCGATCTGGTCGTTGAACTCAATGCAGTCGAACAGCCGCGGCTCCCCGCCGAACAGGCAGATGTTGCGCAGATGCAGGTCGCCATGGCAGCGGCGGATCCTGCCTTTGGCGACGCGGTCGTCGAGCAGGGGAGAACAGCGTGCCAGCGCGTTCTGGAAACTGGCGACGAAGGCGCTCACTTCCTCGGGTCGAAACACGTGGCTCGTGGCAAATCCCGCTTCGTTGATGTCCAGCACGGCCTGCATGTTCGCCGGGCCGCCGACATGGGCAATTGGTGCCTGCTCATGGAACCGGGCGACCGTGCGCGCGACCTCGGTCATCAGCTGCGGCGTAAGCGCGCCTGCCATCGCCATCCGGTCGAACAGGCATTCCTGGTCGAACCGCACCATCTCGACCACCGCGTCCAACGTCTCGCCGTCGCCCGTGAAGGCCAGTTCGCCGGCCTGGTTGCGGCCAATGCGGCGGACTCCGAGATAGAGCCCGGGCGCTGTCGCCGAATTGAGCGCGACCTCCTTTTCGCAGGCGGCCAGGCGTAGCTCCGGCGTGGAGAAGTCGACATAGGGCAGCTTCACCGCCCGCTTCATCTTGAACGCCCGGTCACCGGCAAGGAAGATCAGCGAGATGTGCGTCTCCATCACCTCGACCGGACTGTCGATGCCATAGGAGCGCGGCTCTTTCAGAAAGGCGATAACCTGGCTCTGGTCGTCGACGATCATTGCGGCAAGCGCCCCGTCCACCTGCAATTTGGGCGGTCAGTCTGCCGCTCGCGGCGTCGCAGAACATTGATCCCGGTCAAGACACTGCGCATCCGCCGACGGCTGGCAGCGTTGACGCGGATCAAGGAACAGCCAGCCTGTTTTGGGTATTTTGCGGTGAAACGGAGTGCGTTTCCATCGCCTGCAATCGCACAAGGAGGTAACCGTAAGATGCGTGCGCCTCTGCCATCGCTTTGGGATCACGTCGGCAAATCGTCAAGCCTGGGCAATCTTCGGCAGGAAATCGACAGACTGTTCGAGGATTTCTCGCGAAGCGTTCGCGGCTCAGCGCCCTTTGCTGGCTCCGGGCTGGTGCCCGACATGGATATCCATGATACGGAAAAAGAGGTGATACTCGGCATCGAGCTGCCGGGCGTCGACGAGAAGGACATTACCGTCTCGGTTTCCGGCCAGGCCGTTACGATCTCGGGCGAAAAGAAGTCCAAGTTCGAGACGAAGGGCGGCGACAACTTCCGCAAGGAGCGCAGATACGGAGAGTTCTCCCGGTCGGTCACCTTGCCGTTCACCATCGATCCGGACAAGGTCGACGCGAGGTTCGCCAGGGGCGTCCTGACAGTGACGATCCACAAGCCCTCCGAAGTCGTCCAGCAAACCCGGAAGATCCCGATCATAAGCTGATAGACGGCGATTGCCCGCGCACACCGTGCTTCAGGAGCTGGCCGGTTCGAGAAAGGCCGGCTCGCTGGGGATTGCCGTCTTCAAAACATTGCCTTTCAGCCTGAGCGCAAGTGGCGTCTCGCCGAAGCGCTTGCGAAACGCCCGGCTGAGATGCGAGGCGTCGCAGAAGCCCGACTCGGTCGCGATCGCGGCGATGGAACGCTCCGACTGCTGCACGAGGAAACGGGCATGCTCCAGCCGGATCATGGTGCAGGCCGCCATCGGCGAGGTCTGCAGCGCCGCCTGGAACCGGCGCTCGAGCTGGCGCTTGTTGACGGCCATGCGCTGCGCAAGCTCGGCCACCGTGTAGGGCGTGTCCATGTTCTGCTGCATCAAGAGCAGCGCCTTCTTCACCATCGGGTCGTTGGTGTGGAGGTCGAGCGGAATGCCCGGCTGCGGGGTTTCCGCGATTTCAGCCTCGTCGAACATCATGATGTGCAGGCTCTTGGTCGCCTGCGCCTTGCCCACATGCCGCTCCACCAGGAAGGCGGCCAGATGCGCCGAGCTGGCGCCACCCGAGCACGTCAGCCGGTCGCGGTCGACGACGAAGATCTGGTCCGACACAGGACGCAGCCCGTCGAACTGTTCGAGGAAGTCGGCGTGATGGAACCAGCTGACGCAACAGCGATAGCCGTTCATCAGCCCGGCCTGGTGCAGGATGAACGCCCCGGTGCACACGCCCACCAGCGGCACGTTCGCAGCCCCGGCCTTGCGCAGGAAGTTGTTGTGCTGCGCGTTGGCGCTGGGGATCTCGTCCATCAGCCCGCCGACCACGACGATGTAGTCGAACTTCCTCGGGTCGCCGAATCGCTCCTGCGGTTGCACCGAAACGCCGCAGCTCGATTGGACCGGGTGGCCGTCATCCGACAGCACCGTCCACTTGCACAGGATGGGCCGGCTGCGATCGCCCTCGTCGGCGGCGAGCCGCAGCACGTCGACGAAGTTGGCGAAGGCGCACAGCGTGAACCGGCGCGCCAGGATGAAACCCACTGACAGCCGTGCCTTCGGCTCCTTTGCGTCGAGTGGTTTCTGCAGCCTGTCGACCATGTTTCCCTGCCTTGAACGGCTGTCGCAAATCTCTCTTTCAATTGACGCATACATCCTGTGCAAGATCAACGGTCGCGTCGATACTTGGGGCACTTTCCATCGGGAGGAGCTTCCAGTGACCCAGTTTTCCTGGGCGTCGCTTTTGCGTAACGCCTTGACCGGCCACAAGAATTGGCAGCCGCAGTGGCCGAATGCCGAGCCCAAGTCGGAGTACGACGTCATCATCGTCGGCGCCGGCGGCCATGGCCTCGGCGCGGCCTACTATCTGGCCAAAGAGCACGGCATCACCAATGTCGCGGTGATCGAAAAGGGCTGGCTCGGCGGCGGCAACACAGGCCGCAACACCACCATCGTTCGTTCGAACTATCTCTATGACGAAAGCGCGATGCTCTACGAGCATGCGATGAAGCTCTGGGAAGGGCTCAGCCAGGAACTGAACTACAACGTCATGTTCTCGCAGCGCGGCGTGATGATGCTGGCGCATAACGTGCACGACATACAGAGCTTCAAGCGCCACATCCATTCCAACCGCCTGAACGGTATCGACAACGAGTGGCTGACGCCGGAGCAGGCGAAGGAATACTGCCCGCCGCTCAATCTCTCTCCCAATGCGCGCTATCCGGTCATGGGCGCGGCACTGCAGCGGCGCGGCGGCGTTGCCCGCCACGATGCGGTTGCCTGGGGCTATGCCCGCGGCGCGGCAGCGCGCGGCGTCGACATCATCCAGAACTGCCCGGTGACCGCGATCCGCCGCGATGCCTCGGGCAAGGTCACCGGCGTGGAGACGGCAAAGGGCTTCATCCGTGCCAAGAAGGTGGCCGTGTCGGCCGCCGGCAACACCTCGGTGGTGATGGACACGGCCGGCGTTCGGTTGCCGCTGGAGAGCTTCCCGCTGCAGGCGCTGGTGTCGGAGCCGGTGAAGCCGGTGTTCCCCTGCGTGGTCATGTCCAACACGGTGCACGCCTATATCAGCCAGTCGGACAAGGGCGAACTGGTGATCGGCTCGGGCACCGACCAGTATGTGTCCTACAGCCAGCGCGGCGGGCTGCCGCTGATCGAGCACACGGTCTCGGCGATCTGCGAGGTGTTCCCGATCTTTACCCGCATGCGCATGCTGCGCAAATGGGGCGGCATCGTCGACGTCACGCCCGACCGCTCGCCGATCCTCGGCAAGACGCCGGTGCCGGGCCTCTACGTCAACTGCGGCTGGGGAACCGGCGGCTTCAAGGCGACGCCGGGCTCGGCCCACGTCTTCGCCCACACCATCGCGCGCGACGAGCCGCACTGGATCAATGCGCCGTTCACGCTCGAGCGCTTCACGACCGGCCGGCTGATCGACGAGGCCGCGGCCGCGGCCGTGGCGCACTGAGGGAGGTTCCGCAATGCTTCTGATCCGTTGCCCCTACTGCGAGGCCGAGCGGCCCGAGGTCGAGTTCGCCTATGGCGGCGAGGCCCATATCGCAAGACCCGCCGACCCGTCCACTTTGACCGACGAACAGTGGAAGGACCATTTGTTCATCCGTACCAATCCGCGCGGCACGCATTTCGAGCGCTGGCGCCATGTGCACGGTTGCGGCCGCTTCTTCAACGCCGTCCGCGACACCGTGAGCGACAAGTTCGTGACCACATACAAGGCGGGCCTGCCGCGCCCGACCGAAGCCGAGCTCGAGGGAATGCGCAAATGAATGCCTATCGCATCAAGGGGAAGGGCAGGGTCGACCAGCGCAAGCCCGTGCGCTTCAGCTTCAACGGCACGACCTACACCGGCTATGAGGGCGACACGCTCGCCTCCGCGCTGCTCGCCAACGGCGTCCACCTGGTGGGGCGCTCGTTCAAGTACCACCGCCCGCGCGGTATCCTCTCGGCCGGGTCCGAAGAGCCGAACGCGCTTGTCGGCACCGACCGCGGCAACGGCCGCTTCGAGCCGAACACGCGCGCCACGGTGCTGGAGGTCTTCGAGGGGCTCAACACCACAAGCCAGAACCACTGGCCTTCGCTGAAGCGCGACGTGGGCGCGATCAACGACGCCATGTACATGCTGTTCTCGGCCGGCTTCTACTACAAGACCTTCATGTGGCCGAAGTCCTTCTGGAACAAGGTCTACGAGCCCTTCATCCGCGGCGCGGCCGGTCTCGGCAAGTCGCCGTCGGTGCCAGATCCGGACACCTATGCCAGCCGCCACGCGCACTGCGACGTGCTGGTGGTAGGCTCCGGCCCCGCCGGCCTCGCCGCCGCGCTGGAAGCCGGCAGGAGCGGCGCCAAGGTCATCCTCGCCGACGAACAGGCCGAACTTGGCGGCTCGCTGCTTTCGGAAGGCGAGGCCACCATCGACGGCCTCTCCGCATCGGACTGGGTGGCTCGCACGCGAGCCGAACTGGAAGGGATGGCCAACGTCACGCTGCTGCCGCGCACGACGGCCATCGGCTACTACCACCAGAACTTCCTCGGTCTGTGCCAGCGCCTCACCGACCATCTCGCCAACCCACCGGCGAACGCGCCGCGCGAGCGCATGTGGCGGCTGCGCGCCAAGCAGGTCGTGCTTGCGCAGGGCTCCATCGAAAAGCCGCTCGTCTTCGACGGCAACGACCGTCCGGGCGTGATGCTGGCCGGCGCCGCCCGGACCTATCTCAACCGCTATGGCGTGAAGGTCGGAAACAGCGCGGTGGTGGTCACCTCGCATGACTCCGCATGGTTTGCCGCGTTCGATCTCGCCCAGGCAGGCGTTCGTGTGCCCGCTATCGTGGACATCCGCCACACGGTGTCCGACGAGCTCGTCAGGCGTGCTCGCGCGCTCAACATCGAGGTGCTTGCCGGCTGGACCGTTTCGGGTACTGCAGGCCGTCACCGCGTCTCCTCGGTGCGCGTCAATCCGGTGAGCCGGGGCGGCCAGGTCGGACCGGCCCGCACCATCAACTGCGAGGCGGTGCTGATGAGCGGCGGCTGGACGCCCACCGTGCACCTGTTCTCGCACACCAAGGGCAAGCTCGATTGGAACGAGGAACAGCAGATGTTCCTCCCCGGCGAGCGGACCGAGGAAAGCCGCTGCGCGGGCGCAGGCAATGGCCACTTCGGATTGGCCGAAGCCCTGCGGGAAGGAGCGGAGGCGGGTGCCGCAGCAGCGCGCGATGCGGGCTTTGCCGCACGCGAGTCCAGCTACACGGTCGATGGCGACTTCCCTTGCACGGGCGTCAGCAACCGCGAACTGCCCAGCGACCGCGATGCCGGCCGCGCAAAGGCCTTCGTCGACTTCCAGAACGACGTGACCGCCAAGGACATTCGCCTTGCCGTTCGCGAAGGCTTCCTGTCAATCGAGCACATCAAGCGCTACACCACCAACGGCATGGCGACCGACCAGGGCAAGACGTCCAACATGAACGGCTTGGCCATCGCCTCCAATGCCGTGGGCAAGGCGCCGCCTTCGGTGGGCCTCACCACCTTCCGGCCGCCTTACACGCCGACCACCTTCGGCGCGTTTGCCGGCTACAATCGCGGCGAGCTGTTCGAGGTCACGCGCAAGACGCCGATCGACAGCTGGGCTGAGGCCAATGGCGCCGTGTTCGAGCCGGTGTCGCTGTGGCGGCGCGCCTGGTACTTCCCGCGGAGCGGGGAGTCCATGCACCAGGCGGTGGCGCGCGAATGCAGGGCCGTTCGCCAGTCGCTCGGCATGTTCGACGCCTCCACGCTCGGCAAGATCGAGATCGTCGGGCCGGATGCGGCGGAGTTCATGAACCGCATGTACACCAACGCCTGGACCAAGCTGGCTCCCGGACGCTGCCGCTACGGCCTGCTGCTGGGCGAGGACGGCTTCATCCGCGACGACGGCGTGATCGGCCGGCTGACCACGGATCGCTTCCACGTCACCACCACCACCGGCGGCGCGGCCCGCGTCCTCAACATGATGGAGGACTATCTCCAGACAGAGTGGCCGGAACTCAAGGTGTGGCTCACCTCCACCACCGAGCAGTGGGCGGTGATCGCGCTCAATGGGCCAAATGCCCGCAAGCTGATCGAGCCGCTGGTCGAAGGCATCGACCTGTCGGACGAAGCCTTCCCGCACATGTCGGTGGCCGAAGGCAAGATCTGCGGCGTGCCCACGCGGCTCTTCCGCGTCAGCTTCACCGGCGAGCTCGGCTATGAAGTCAACGTGCCCGCCCGCCACGGCCTCGCAGTCTGGAAGGCGCTCTACGAGGCCGGCCAGAAGTATGGCATCACGCCTTACGGCACCGAGACGATGCACGTGCTGCGCGCCGAGAAGGGCTACATCATCGTCGGTCAGGACACCGACGGCACGGTCACGCCGGAGGACGCCGGCATCGGCTGGGCCATCGGCAAGGCCAAGCCCGACTTCGTCGGCAAGCGCTCACTGTCGCGCTCGGACATGCTGAAGGCCGACCGCAAGCAGCTCGTGGGGCTGCTGACCAGCGACCCCAAGCTCGTGCTGGAGGAGGGGGCGCAGATCGTCGACGACCCGAACCAGCCGTTGCCGATGAAGATGATCGGTCACGTCACCTCGTCTTACTGGAGCGAGGCCCTCGGCCGTTCCGTGGCGCTCGCGCTCGTCGAGGGCGGCCGCGCCAGGACGGGCAAGGTCATCCATGTGCCGATGCCGGGCACCTCGCACACCGCCGAGGTCGTGGGCACGGTCTTCTTCGACCCCGAAGGCAAGCGCCTCAACGCATAGGATCGCGATCATGCTGATGGAACATCACGGATTTTCTGGAACGCCGATCACGGTCGGGGGGGAGACGCGCCTCAGCGTCCGCCGGGCCGAGGACTGCGCACGCTTCAGCCTGCGCATCTCGCCGGGCCAGGCCGGCGCGGCTGCGAAGGCCTTCGGCTGCGACCTGCCGTCGAAGATTGGAGACATGGCAGTGGCGCGCACCAAGCTGGCGCTTTGCCTCTCCCCGGACGAGTGGCTGCTGCTGGCGCCGTCCGAGGAAGGCGAGGGCATCGTCGCCCGCTTCGCGGCGCTGTATGATGCAGCGCCCCACAGCCTGGTCGATATCGGCCACCGCGAGACCGGCATCGAGGTCGAAGGGGCGGCGGCGATCATGGCGCTGAGTTCGGCTTGCGCGCTGGACCTCACCGAGATGGCTGATGGAACCGGCACGCGTACGATCCTCGACAAGGCGCAGGTCGTCCTGATCAGGAGAAGCGCGGAAAGCTTCCGGATAGAGGTGTGGCGCTCCTTTGCCTCGCATGTTTGGGGCCTGCTGGAAGCCGCCAGCCACGAAGTCGAACTCGACCTTTAGGAATCGGATCGGAGGAGAACCGACCATGCTTAACTTCAAGATGAGCGCTTCGCTCGGAGACACCGAGGTCGCCTCGGTAATCGCCCGCGAGCTGGACCGGCAGCAGAACCAGATCGAGCTGATCGCTTCCGAAAACATCGTTTCGAACGATGTTCTGGTGGCGCAGGGCTCGGTGCTGACCAACAAATACGCCGAAGGCTATCCCGGCCGCCGCTACTATGGCGGCTGCGAATTCGTCGACCAGATCGAGACGCTGGCGATCGAGCGGGCCAAGCAGCTGTTCGGCGCGGGTTTCGTCAACGTCCAGCCGCACTCGGGCGCGCAGGCCAACCAGGCGGTGTTCCTGGCGCTGCTCAATCCCGGCGACCGCGTCATGGGCATGTCGCTGGCGCATGGAGGCCACCTGACGCACGGCGCGCCCGTCACCATGTCGGGCAAGTGGTTCGACATCGTCAGCTACGAGGTGCGCCAGTCCGACCAGCAGATCGACTATGACGAACTGCGCGCCAAGGCTCTCGAGACCCGGCCCAAGCTGATCGTCGCCGGCGCTTCGGCCTATCCGCGCGCGATCGACTTCGCCGCCTTCCGCCGTATCGCCGACGAGGTGGGCGCGTATTTGATGGTCGACATGGCCCACTATGCGGGCCTGGTCGCGGCCGGGCTCTATCCCGACCCGCTGCCGCATGCCCATGTCGTCACCACCACCACGCACAAGACCCTGCGCGGTCCGCGCGGCGGCATGATCCTGACCAATGACGAAGCGCTGGCCAAGAAGCTGAACTCGGCGGTGTTCCCGGGCAACCAGGGCGGCCCGCTGATGCATGTGATCGCGGCCAAGGCCGTGGCCTTCGGCGAGGCGCTGCGCCCGGAGTTCCGCGACTATGCGGCGTCCGTTGTCGGCAACGCCAAGGTTCTGTGCGAGACGCTGGTGAAGGGCGGGCTCGACATCGTTTCCGGCGGCACGGACAGCCACATGGTGCTGGTGGACCTGCGGCCGAAGGGCGTGAAGGGCCGGGATGCCGAGCACGCGCTGGAGCGGGCCGGCCTGACCTGCAACAAGAACTCCATTCCCTTCGATCCCGAGAAGCCGGCGGTCACGTCGGGCGTGCGGCTGGGCACCTCGGCGGGCACCACGCGCGGCTTCGGCGAGGCCGAGTTCCGTCGCATCGGCGAGCTGATCCTGAAAGTCATCGACGCGCTCGCCCTTGCCGGGCCGGAAGGCGATGCGGCCGTGGAGCAGGCGGTGCTCGCGGAAGTGCGCGATCTCTGCAAGCGCTTTCCGATCTACGAATAGTCTTGTCCCCGCGAGGGCCGGGATCACCGGCCCTCGCGTTAGATTCATGCGCCTGTCTAGGCGCGCTCTGTGGCGATCCGCTCGTGGATCCAGTCGCTGAAGGCGGCAGGTTAAAGCGCCGGCATCCACTTTCCCATTTTGCGCCGAACCACCTTTTCACGAAATGCCGGGGGCGGACGACGGCTGTTTGTAGCGTCGCTAGCGACCTCGGATGGCACGGCAAATAAGAAAGTCAAATGCCGGTATCAGGTGAATAAATTTCTGAAATGCGTCGGCCAAATCTAGTTTGACCGCATCAGCTTACGCATTCGGAGAGGAGTAGCCCGATGACTGATGATATGTTGCATGTAATGAAGTGGCACAACGGCGAGAAGGACTATTCGCCGTTCTCGGATGCCGAGATGGCCCGCCGGCAGAACGACGTTCGCGGCTGGATGGCCAAGAACAATGTCGATGCGGCGCTGTTCACTTCGTACCACTGCATCAACTACTATTCCGGCTGGCTGTACTGCTATTTCGGGCGCAAGTACGGCATGGTCATCGACCATAACAACGCCACCACGGTCTCGGCCGGCATCGACGGCGGCCAGCCGTGGCGCCGCAGCTTCGGCGACAACATTACCTACACCGACTGGCGCCGCGACAACTTCTATCGCGCCGTGCGGCAGCTGACGACGGGCGCCAAGCGCATCGGCATCGAGTTCGACCACGTCTCGCTCGACTTCCGCCGCCAGCTCGAGGAAGCCCTGCCGGGCGTCGAGTTCGTCGATGTCAGCCAGCCCTCGATGTGGATGCGCACCATCAAGTCGCTCGAGGAGCAGAAGCTGATCCGTGAAGGCGCACGCGTTTGCGACGTCGGCGGCGCGGCCTGCGCGGCTGCCATCAAGGCCGGCGTGCCCGAGCACGAGGTGGCGATCGCCACCACCAACGCCATGATCCGCGAGATCGCCAAGTCGTTCCCCTTCGTGGAACTGATGGACACCTGGACCTGGTTCCAGTCGGGCATCAACACCGACGGCGCGCACAACCCGGTCACCAACCGCATCGTGCAGTCCGGGGACATCCTCTCGCTCAACACCTTCCCGATGATCTTCGGCTACTACACCGCGCTGGAGCGGACGCTGTTCTGCGACCACGTCGATGACGCCAGCCTGGACATCTGGGAGAAGAACGTGGCCGTACATCGCCGCGGGCTCGAGCTGATCAAGCCGGGCGCGCGCTGCAAGGACATCGCCATCGAGCTCAACGAGATGTACCGCGAGTGGGACCTCCTGAAGTATCGCTCGTTCGGTTACGGCCACTCCTTCGGCGTGCTCTGCCACTACTACGGCCGCGAGGCGGGCGTGGAACTGCGCGAGGACATCGAGACGGTCCTCGAGCCGGGCATGGTCGTGTCGATGGAGCCGATGGTCATGTTGCCGGAAGGCATGCCGGGCGCCGGCGGCTACCGCGAGCACGACATCCTGATCGTCGGCGAGGACGGTGCCGAGAACATCACCGGCTTCCCGTTCGGTCCCGAACACAACATCATCCGCAACTGACGGCATGGCGAGGCTGGCCGTGGCTTTACATGTTCCCCACGACTGGCCGCGCTGGTGGATCGACGGAAAGGATCCGTCGATCCGTTATCCAAAGCCGTCCGCGGTGTTCGGCGCGGCAGAGCTTGTGCGCCTTGTCGCTCGCATCATTTCCGCGATGCGGAAGCGGGCTCCCCATTGGTCCGCCGCGCCTGCGCCGGAAGGCCAGGAAGCCGAGCATCGACGCGGGCTTTCACTGCCACTACGCCCCTTTTGACCGGACAAGGAAAAAGCCGCGGTTTTTCACCGCGGCTTTTTTTGTGCGCCGGCGAAGTCGCTCAGCGCGGGAATTCGGTCTTCAGCGCGTTGACGATGCCGTTGACGCAAACCTCTAGCAGGATCTCGCCCTTCTCCTTGGAGGCTTCCTTGGGCGAGGAGAGCGTGCCGCTGGATGGCGTCCATTCGGGCTTGGGCGGATAGACGTCATAGGGCGGGAAGGAGGCCGGCTCATGGTGAACGGCGCGGTCGAGGCTTACGAGATGCGGATAGAGCGCCAGCATCAGCGAGGTTTCCAGCACGCCGCCGTGCTCGAGATCCCAGCCGGTGAAGCCATTGGGGTAGAGGCGAGCGATCGTCTCCTTGTCCACGAAATCCCAGTAAGACAGCACCACGATCTTCATGTCTTCGATGCCGCCCCAGCGCAGTTCGCGCAGCGCCAGATCGATGCCTTCGATGATGAACCAGGAGTTCTCGAAATGGCCGTTGACCAGGCAGATACGGCGCACGCCGTGGCGGGCGAATTCCTTGATCACGTCGCGCAGTGCCGCCACCAGCGTCGCGCCATCCAGGCTGGTGGTGCCGGGCAGGTGGTTGCCGCCGCCGGACTTCTGGTGCGACTTGTAGCCATAGGTGAAAGGCGGTGCGACGAGGGCGCCGATCTCACCGGCAACACGGCGCGCGAACTCTACCGGCAGCAGGACGTCGACATGCATCGGCATGTGGTGGCCGTGCTGCTCCATCGATCCGATCGGCAGCAGGATCGGAACCGAACCGTCCCGGACGCGGCTGTGATAGTCCGGCCAGGTCAATTCGGCAGCAAAAACTGTATCGCCCATTTTTTTTCATCATCTCCCATTTTCGATGTTGGAAGAATGATTAGAGGCGGCTTTAATGATATGAGAAATTTATAATTGTCATTCGCTCATGAGGAATTCAAATCCATGCGGAGCGTTGTCAACTACCAGACCGATCTTTTGCGGACCTTCGTTTCGGTGGTCGATCTCGGTGCCTTTACCAAGGCGGGCGACGCTCTGGGGCGTACCCAACCGGCCATATCGCTCCAGATGAAGCGGCTTGAAGAGCTTGTGGGGGCACCGATCATCAAGCAGGTCGGGCGCTCGCTGCTGCTGACCAGCGAGGGCGAGATGCTGCTCAGCTATGCGCGCGAAATCCTTCGGCTCAACGACGAGGCCGCTTCCTATTTCAATCGGTCGAAGATCGCCGGTGTGCTGCGCGTCGGCCTCCCCAACGACTACGCCGTCGCCTTCCTGCAGGGCGTGATTACAGAATATACCCGCGAGCATCCCGGCATCTCGCTCGAGCTCTATTGCGGCTGGAGCGGGGAGATTCTCGACCGTCTGCGCGCCGACGAGCTTGATCTGGCGGTCGCCATGACCGACCACGAGCGCGCGCAATATCTGTCGCGCTCCTGGATAGAGCGGCCGGTTTGGGCCGCCGCGGAAACCGCTGTCTTCGATCCGGCCATCGGCGTCCCGCTCGCCGCGCACCCGGAAGGCTGCGCCTATCGCGCGCGCATGATCCAGGCGCTCGACACGGCCCGCATCCGCTGGCGGGTAGCCTATACGGGGCCGGGCATTTCGGGCTTACAGAACGCGGTCATGAACGGCCTCGGCGTCAGCGCCCTGACCCGCTACACCATGCTGCCCGGCATGCGGGTGCTGGATCCGGCAGAAGGTTTTCCGCCTCTGGCCGAGATCCGCGTGGGCCTGTTCTACAAGCACCCGCGCCTTTCCGACGCCGGGATCCGGCTGGTAAACCACATAGTCGCGCGGCTCGATGAGGCGGGCATTTCCAGCGATCCGGGGCGCGGCAAGGTCGAACTGCAACACCAATAAGTGGTACAAATCCGTTTATTATGAGAATTAATTTTCCAAATACATTGGCCCCCCATACCGTTGGGAAAACAACGAGCACAGGGGAATAAGATGACGCTCGATAAGACGCTGACGACGTCGCGGTCGCGCCGCGATATTCTGAAGGGTGCAAGCGTTCTGGGAGGTGGCGCACTTGCGATGCCATTCCTTAGTCGGCTTGCTTTCGCTGATCCGGTCGAGCTCAACATGCTCGCCTGGTACGGCCACGCCGAACCTGATGTGGTGGCCGAATTCGAGGCCGAGAACAACGTCAAGTTCAAGCCGAAATACTACACCGGCGGCGACAACATGCTGGGTCTTATCTCCCAGTCGCCGGCGGGAACCTTCGATGTCATCCTTTCGGATGCTGAATATGTGCAGCAGCTCAATGCCGCCGGCTATATCGAGAAGCTCGATCCTGCCGACTATGCATTCGACGACTTCTTTCCCGAGTTCCAGCACTTCCCCGGCCACTGGGAGGGAGACGACCTGTATTCGGTGATCACTCGTTTCGGGTTCCTCGGGGTTGCCTACAATACCGACGCTCTCACAGAGAAGGAGGCGTCCACCTACAATGTCTATTGGGCCGACAAGCTGAAGGGGAAGGTGGGGCATTTCGACTGGCATCTGCCAAATCTGGGACAGATCAGCCTGCTCAACGGCAATGCCTCGCCCTATGACATCGACGAGGCCGCTTGGGGCAAGTTGCAGGAGAAGATGAAGACGCTGCGCCCGCAGGTCGGAGGCTTCTTCGACTATGGCGGCACCTTCTCGTCGCTGCAGAACGGGCAGATGCTGGCAATGGCCGGCATCGGCGACTGGATTACCGGCGCGCTGGAACGCGGTGGCGCCAAGGTGCGCAGCGTAATTCCCGAAGAGGGCGGCCTGCAGTTCACCGAATCCTTCTGCATCGGCAAGGGCTCGCAGAAGGCCGATCTCGCCAAGAAGTGGATCCAGTACATCACCTCGGCCAAGGGGCAGGTGAAGTCGGCCAACATGGCGGCCTATCCCTGCCTCATCCCGAACAAGAAGGGCTGGGAGTTGCTGGCGAAGGAAACGCCGGAAGAAGCCAAGCGGCAGGGCATGTTGCTCAACGAGAGCAACGCGATGGACCTGATCCGCGCTGGCCGTATCAAGTACCGGCAGCTGCCGGTGCAGCAGAGCCTTGAAGACTGGAACGATTTCTGGTCGGAATACAAGGGGTCGTAATGCGACCCTCGGGGGCGGGCGCTTGCCCGCCCTTTCCATCTCGGGAAGCCGCTTGCGACTGCGGCATGTGACGCCCTTGGGGCCTGGGCTGCTGCAAATGCGGAAATCGATTACCCTTTATGGACTGACCTTCTCGCTGCCCATGCTGGTGTGGCAGCTTGCGTTCTTCCTCGCGCCGCTGGTTTTCCTGGTCGCTCTCAGCTTCTGGACCGTCAAGAATTTCCGCATGGTGCCGGATTTCGACACCGTAAACTGGGTGCGGATGCTCAGCCGCGGCGTTTTCTGGGAGGCCTATTTCCGGACGCTGGTTCTGGCGCTGTCGGCGTCGGTCATCACCAGCGCACTGGCCTTTCCCTGTGCCTACGGCATCGCCTTCAAGCTGGGTGAGACGGCGCGGCGCTGGGCGGTGTTCCTGATGGTCATCCCCTTCTTCACCAGCTATCTGGTGCGCGTCTATTCTTGGCAGGTGTTCCTGTCCGACAACGGCATCATCAATGCCCTTCTTGCCAAGTTCGGGCTGGGGCCGTTCGGCATGCTCAACTCGGTGTTCGGCATGATGGTGGGCTATCTCACCCTGAGCTTCCCGCTCGTCGTTCTGCTGCAGTTGTTCAGCCTGATCTTCATCGACAAGACACTGATCGAGGCCGCGCACAATTTGCGCTGCGGACGGCTGCGCACCGTGTTCGAGGTCGTGCTGCCCTGCGCCAGGGTTGGCCTCGTCATCGCGGCCCTGTTCTGTTTCATCCTGACCTTCGGCGATTTCGTGAGCCCGCTCTATCTCGGCGGTGGCGACCCTCCGACGCTGTCGATCCTGATCACCGACACCACCAAGTCGGGCCAGCAGTGGCCGCGTGCGGCGGTCATCGCCCTCACCATGGTTGCCACTCTTCTGGCAGTGGCCTTCGCGGCGGTCAGCTACGCATATCGGGAGCGCGGACGATGAGCGACTTCAACCGGAATCCCTGGATCGACTGGACGCTGAAGCTCTACATTCTGCTGGCCTTCGCCTTCATCTTCGCGCCGATCGCGGCAAGCTTCGTGTTCTCCTTCAACGTGGACCGTTTCCCGTCGCTGCCGCTCGGGGGCTTCTCGACGATCTGGTACGAGACCGTCGCCGCCGACCCACTGGTCTGGGAGGGGCTTCGCAACACGCTCATCGCCGGCGTTGTGGTGTCCGTCTTGGCGACGGCGATCGGCTTCGGCGCTGCCTACACGGACTTCCGCTACAAGTTCTTCGGCAAGCCGTTCTATCTTGCGCTGGCGATGCTGCCGCCGACCATCCCGGTGGTCATCCTGGGCCTGGCCATGCTGGCCTTCCTGTCGAATGTCAGCCTTTCCGGCCAGATCCATTCGGTGATGATCGCCCATGTGGTGATGTGCGCGCCCTTCGCAATGGCGATCTGTCGCCTGCGGCTGTCGCAGATGGACCCGTCGCTGGAGGCCGCGGCCTGGAATCTCGGCGCATCGGAATGGAAGGCGATGAGGTATGTCATCATACCCTTCTGCAAGCCGGCGATTTTTGCCGCGCTGTTCATCACCATGGCCGTGTCCTTCGACGAATTCGCGGTGGCGTGGTTCGTGTCCGGCCTGCATGAAACACTGCCGGTCAAGGTTCTCGGCTTCCTGCAGGGGCAGGTCAGCCCGCGCATCAACGTCATCGGCACCTTCGTCTTCATCGCCTCGATGACACTGGTGGTTCTGGCCCAGATTCTTCTCATGAAACGTAGCGCCACCCCCAAGGCAGGCGGCTAGGCGCTGGAGAGATAGTGCAATGACAGATCAAGCCCTCGTCGTCTTCGACGGCGTCGTCAAGCAGTTCGGCGGCTTCGTTGCCGTGGAGCGCATGGACCTCGACATCCGCAAGGGCGAGTTCCTGGCCATCATGGGTTCGAGCGGCTGCGGCAAGACCACGACGCTGCGCATGCTGGCCGGCCTCGAAGCTCCCAGCCAGGGCGAGATCCGCCTCGCCGGCAAGCGCATCAACGACCTGCCGACTTGGCAGCGCGACACGCCGATGGTGTGGCAGAGCCTCGCGCTGTTTCCGTTCCTGACCGTGCGCGAGAATGTCGAGTTCAGCCTGCGCATGCGCGGCGTGGACAAGGCCGATCGGCGCCGGCGCGTGGGCACCTGGCTCGAGCGCATGCAGATCACCGAATTCGCCGACCGCAACGTCGCCCACCTGTCGGGCGGCCAGCGTCAGCGCGTAGCGCTCGCCCGCTCGCTGGTGACGGAGCCGGAGATCCTGCTGCTCGACGAACCGCTTTCGGCGCTCGATGCGCATCTCAAGGTGCGCATGCAGACGGTGCTGTCCAACCTCCAGAAGGAGCTCGGCATCACCTTCGTCTACGTCACCCACAGCCAGTCGGAGGCCTTTTCCATGGCCGATCGCGTGGTCATCATGAGCCGGGGCAGGGTGGAGCAGATAGGCAACCCGCAGGAGATCTACCGGGCGCCAAGAACCCGCTTCGTGGCCGAGTTCCTCGGCTCTTCCAACATCTTCGCGGGGCAGGTTTCGGCGGTGACGGGCGATACGGTCAGGATCGCGAGCGCAGCGGGCGAGTTCCATGTGGTGCGCAATCCGGCCAAGCCGTTGGCCAAGGGCGACAAGGCCACTTTCGTCGTCTCGGACGACCGCGTGCATCTCGCCAACCAGCCGCCGTCCGCGGGACTAAACGGCCTGCAGGCCGTGGTCGTTGGCGAGGAGTTCGTGGGTGCGACCGCGGTGGTTCATCTCGAGGCCGCCGACGGAACCGAGATCAAGGCGCAGAAAAGCCACGACGAACTGGAGCAGCTGAACCTGTCGCCGGGCGCGAAGGTCTGGGTCACCTGGCGGGCGGACGCGGGTCACATCCTGCCTGGGGCTTGAGCTCGGATCAACCGGCCTTCTCCAGCGCGTCGATGACCTGTTTGTCCGAGAGCTGGGGAAAGCGGAGATAGTGATAGCCAAGGGCCCGGAAATGTTCCGGCTGGCTAAGGCACACCGTTCGGTCTGCCTCCTGCCGCAACTGCGCTACCACTTCCGCCGGTGCAACAGGAATCGCCAAAACGACTTCTCTGGCGCCCCGTCTCCGGAGCGCCTTGAGCGCAGCCGCCATCGTCGTGCCCGTCGCGACGCCGTCGTCAACGACGATTGCTGACCTGTCGGTCAGATCGATCGGCTTTCGCCCGGCCAGATAGATTGCGCGCCGGCGTTCGAGTTCAGGCCGCTCGACTTGGACCAGTTCGGCCAGTTGCTCATCGGTGAGCCTAAAGAATTCGGCAATCTCGCGGTTGACCACGACGTCCGGCGGGTCGCCGTCGACGACGGCTGCCATCGCGAGCTCGGGATTGCCGGGGGCGCCGATCTTGCGCACGATGAGAAGGTCAAGCGGTGCATGCAGAACCCGGGCGATCTCCGCAGCCACAGCCACCCCGCCGCGCGGCAGCGCAAGCACGACAGGATCATGCAGGTCGCCCAGCTTGGCTAGCTCGGCTCCGAGTTCTGCTCCGGCCTGCTGTCTATCCCTGAACATGATGGCGTCCGCCAGCTGGGTTCATGCTGATACGTTTGTGCCGGTGGGCGGCGGCGAGGCCCTGAACCCGGCAAAGGTCAGGTAGGCGCCGATGATCAGCATTATCAGTTCGAAAAAGGGCGCGAACCTGCTGAACCGAAGCATTTCGAACAGCGCCGACACCTCCGTGGGGGGCAGTGTCAATAATACGATACCGCGGATCAGGAACAGCCATCCCAGTAGGGTGACCACGACCGGCAGGGCGCCACCGGACCAGACATTGTGGGCAAGCACGATGGCGAGGCCGATGGCGAGCGTGATCATACCGAGGACCATAATCAGCGGCGGGTCGCGGAAAAACATGGCGACCGTCTCGACGGTATTCTGCTGCTGCAGAAACATCGTGATGGCGACGAGAAGGAAGAACAGTCCGAGCAAACGGCTGAGAAAAATTGTCAGGCGCGACATGTCAGCCTCCATCAAACGGGAGTGCCCGCTACTATACTCCAAAACCGAAGCCAGTGCGCAGACAAGGCTCGCTGCAGAGGCCCGCACATGAAATGTCGGAGTTGGCATGGCCGGAAAGTCTGGCTTTTGATTTTGGTCAACGCGGCTCCGCCCCATATCGGCTAGATGGATATCAAGGAGGGTGGAGGCGATGTATAACCACATTCTCATACCGACCGACGGGTCCCCGCTCTCTTCGGTCGCCGTTGAAAAAAGCTTGGCTTTCGCTCGCGATGCTGGCGCCAAGGTTACGGTTCTCAATGTGGTGGAGCCGTTCCATGTCTTCTCGACCGAGACGGCCCAGCTCTCCGACACAAAGGACGAATACGAGCGTCAGTCGAAGGAGCAGGCGTCGCAGTATCTCGCAGAAGCCGAACTGAAGGCGAAGACGTTCGGCGTGCCGTGTGAGGCAGTTATGGTCAGGCAAGACCAGCCATACAAGGCCATCATCGAAACCGCGAAGGCGAAAGGCTGCGACCTGATCGCCATGGCATCCCACGGGCGAAAGGGCGTCTCCGCGATCGTGCTGGGAAGCGAGACCGTGAAGGTGCTGACCCATTCGACCATTCCAGTGCTGGTCTACAGGTGATGTGCTAGAGCAACGCCGGACGGTCGCTTGGCGGCAGGCTCCAGATGACGCATTTGGCCGAGAAGGTGGATTTCCTCAGCGATCCTGCATCCTATGCCGGCGCGACCCGGCATGTCGAAGCGCGAGAGACCCACATGTCCTGGGTCTTCCTGACCGACGACCGCGCCTACAAGCTCAAGAAGCCGGTCAAGTACCCGTTCCTCGATTTCAGCAGCCTGAAGCGACGATATTTCTATTGCAGGGAAGAACTGAGGCTCAACTGCCGCTTGGCGGAGCCCACCTACATGGCCGTCATCGCGCTGCGCCTCGATGAAGCGGGGCGACTGACGTTCTCGGGTGAGGGGCGCGTGGTCGACTGGCTGGTCGAGATGCGCCGGCTTCCTGCCGCGGACATGCTGGACACACGTATCCGTCAGGGACGGGTGACGCGTGAGGAAATCGAGCGTGTGGGCGCACTACTGGTCGACTTCTACTCCCGGCGCTCGCGGGAGCGTGTGGCGGGCGATGCCTACCTGAGCCATCTGGTCAAGGAGCACGCAATCAACCGCGCCATCCTGGCGAGGCCGGAATTCGGGTTGTTACCGACGGCGGAGCGCACGCTCGACAAGGTGGAGCACGCGCTGGTGCGCTTCAGGCCCGTCATTGAGGAACGCATACTGCAGGGCAAAATTGTCGAAGGACATGGCGACCTTCGCCCGGAGCATATTTGCCTCATCAATCCGCCGCAGATCATCGACTGCCTGGAATTCAACCGGGCCATGCGCATCATCGATCCCTATGACGAGGTGAACTATCTCGGGCTCGAATGCGAAATCCTCGGTGCGGCGTGGATCCGGCCATTTCTCTGTTCGATGTTGGAAAGAGAGCTCGGTTGGGCGCCGAGTGCCGCGCTGCTGGCGCTCTACGGAGGGTTCCGGGGGCTGCTGCGCGCCCGCTTGTGTGTCGTCCACCTGCTCGAGACGCCATTACGGCATCCGGAAACGTGGCGCCCCCTTGCGCTTCGTTATCTCGCCGCCGCTGAAAACGTATGCGTCAGTCTTCCATTCCCAGCAGGTCGTCGATCGACCCGTGTGTGTGGAGACGCCTGACCGCTTCCCCTATCAGAGGACCGACCGGCACGATGTCCAGCCTGGCCTGAGGGTAACGGACGGCAGCTTCCGCGGCGGCGGCCACGCTGTCGGTAACCACGATGCGATCGATGAGGGGGCTTTCGAACAATTCTTCGACACCTTCGCCGAACAACCCGTGCGTGGCCAAGGCGTAGACCGCTTCGGCGCCGCGCTCGCGACACGCAACGGCAGCGCGAAGCGTGGTTCCGCCGGTGTTGATCATGTCGTCGACGATGAAGACTGCGCTTCCCTTCACATCGCCTGCGAACAGGTTGCCGGTAACGATCCCGCGGCTGCGGCGCTTTTCCATGAAGCCGAAGCCTGCCTCCAGGCCGGTATCGGCTTCGAAGGTCTCCTTCAGGAGCTGGGCGCGTTTTACACCGCCACCGTCGGGAGAGAAGATGGTGATGAGCATGTCGTCCGCCAACGACCGGATGATGGGGCAGAACAGCCTCCGTGCATCGAGATGGATGGTTCCACACCGGAATGCATTCTGGAAGGCCGCGAAATTGTGCACGTCGACGACGAGAACCCGATCTGTCCCGACGGCTTCGAACAGCTGGGCGACGTAGCGGGTGGTGACCGGGTCGCGGGCTTTCGTCTGCCTGTCCTTGCGCGAATAGGCCAGATAGGGAACGAGCGCAGTGACCCGTTCGGCGCCGTTCTCACGGCATGCGGCGATGAAGAAAAGAAGCTTGCAGAGCCTGTCGTTTGCCGACGCGGCTGCACTTCCGGCCAGGCTGTGCAGGACATAGACGTCCTCCCCCCGAACGCTCACCAGCGGGCGCGCCTTATGCTCGCCGTCTTCGAAATCGCGTTCCTCATGTGGGTCGAGTTCGGTCCAGAGCGCATGCGCGACGGCAGCGCCGAGATCTTCCGAGCCTTTCAAGGCAAAGAGTCTCATATGTCTTCAGTACCACATCGCCGGAAATCCGGATTGACGCGCGTCAAGGATCTCCATGAGGGTCGGCCTGACGACGACGCGGCGTGCAGCGGGGACCTTGCAAAAGCGCCGGCGGCGCGTATCCCATGCTCCGGTCTGAGGAGAGAAGCACCGAGACGCGCATGATCAACCGCAAGGAAGCCGTATCGGTGGAGGAGCCACATCCCGGTTCGCCGATGGAAGTCCTTCGCGTATTTCTGAAGCTCGGCGTGACCTCGTTCGGCGGGCCCATCGCCCATTTGGGCTATTTCCGCGATGAGCTGGTCATGCGCCGCCGCTGGATCGACGAGGCCGGCTTTGCCGATCTCGTCGCGCTCTGTCAGTTCCTTCCGGGCCCGGCGTCCAGCCAGGTCGGGTTCGCGCTCGGCGTGCTGCGCGGCAATGGGTTGCTCGGCGGGTTTGCAGCTTGGCTCGGCTTCACCATGCCGTCCGCGATCATCCTCTTCGCCTTCGCGCTCGGCGCTGCCAGCTTCACCGGGCCGGTGGCGGAAGGCTTCCTGCATGGCTTGAAGCTGGTGGCCGTGGCGGTCGTCGCCCAGGCTGTGTGGGGCATGGCAAGGACCCTCACGCCCGATCCAGTGCGTGCAGGGATCGCACTGGCCGCGGTTTTCGTCGTCATCTTCGTCGGCGGCTCCTTCGGGCAGATCGGTGCGATTGCGCTGGGCGCGCTTGCCGGCTTGTGGCTGTGCCGCAACGACAATGCCGAACTCGCTGGCCATCTGAGCTTTCCGGTGTCGCGCCGGCAGGGGGCCGCGTCGCTAGCCTTGTTCGCGGCCCTTCTCTTGCTGCTGCCTGTGGCAGCGAGGGCAGGCGCGCACGGCTTTGCCCTGTTCGACGCCTTCTATCGCTCGGGTGCGCTGGTCTTTGGCGGCGGCCATGTCGTGTTGCCGCTGCTGCAAGCCGAGGTCGTGGCCCCCGGATGGGTCTCCAACGAGGCTTTCCTGACCGGTTACGGTGCGGCGCAGGCCATCCCCGGTCCGCTATTTACCTTCTCGGCCTATCTCGGCACCCTGATGGGCCCGGCGCCCAATGGGCTCGCGGGGGCGACCATCGCCCTTGTCGGTATTTTCCTTCCGGGTCTCCTCCTCGTCTACGGCATGCTCCCCTTCTGGGACAGGCTGCGCCTGCGGCCTGCTGCCCAGGCGGCCATGCGCGGAACGAATGCGGCAGTCGTCGGCATTCTGGGCGCAGCGCTCTACAACCCGGTCTGGACGAGCGCGGTGCTGAACCCGCGCGATTTCGCGCTGGCGCTCGCAGGTTTCCTGCTGCTGGCCGTCTGGAAAGCGCCGCCATGGGTCGTGGTTATCGTTCTCGCTGCTGCGGGGACGGCGCTTCACCTTGTCTGACCCGCTTTGCGGCCTCGACCTGACCTTCGGCGAGAACAAGCCTTTCGGATATTTTGCGCTGAAAGCCGGCGGGCGGGAAATGCTCTACCCCTGCGGTTCCACAATTTGCGCCAAGGCTGCGGCCAGCTGGCGGATCAGGGCTGGCGCGTCGCCGCGATGGTGGATCGCGATTTCCATCGTTTCGATCACCGGCAGGCCGCTTGCCGGTGTCAGGATGCAATGACTTGGCAGCGCCACGCGCAGGGGCAGCAGGCTGATGCCCAGGCCATCGGCGATTGCGCTCTGGATGCTGGCAAGGCTCGAACTGGTGTAGACGATATGCCAGCGCCGCCCCAACGCATCGAGCGCGTTGGTCATATCCGCGCGATAGAGGCCCTGAGGCGGGAATGCGACCAGGGGCAGTGGATCGGCCTCGGACATGGGATGGGCCGCGCTCTCCAGCCAGCAAAGCGGCTCGGGCCAGCGCATCGCACCGCCCGAGGCCCCGCGCTTCTGCTTGACCATGACCAGGTCTAGCTCCCCAAGCTCATAGGAGCGCAGCAGGTCATTGCTGAGGCCGCTGGTGACCTCGAGCTTGATATTGGTGCGCTCGCGCAGGAACTCGGCCAGCACTGGGGTGAGCAGGGCGGAGGCAAAGTCCTCGGGCAGGCCGAGCCTTAGCGTGCGGCTCGCGGCGGTTCCCGACAGGGCGGCGGCCGCCTCGTCGTTGAGCGCCAGCATGCGCCGCGCATAGCCGAGAAGTCGTTCGCCCGCCTCGGTCGGCTGCACCTCGCGCCGGCTGCGGTCCAGCAGGCGCTGCCCGGTGGCTTCCTCGAGGCGCAGCACCTTCTGGCTCACCGTGGACTGGGTGGAATTCAACAGGCGGGACGCAGCTGTAAAACTCCGCGTATCAATCACCGCCACCAGGGCTCGAAGGAGGTCGAGATTGAAAGTGGTATTCATAATGTCACTAGTTAACATCAAGACATTTAATTTCCAAATGGTGCGCGGCGCGCCTAACTAGGATTCCGCAACGGGAAACATGACCATGACGAACGCCAACCGATTTCTGGCCGAGGCAATCGCACTTGCATTCGACAATGTGCGGAAGGGCGGGCGGCCTTTCGGCGCCGTCGTGGTCAAGGACGGCCAGGTGATCGCGCGCGGCGTCAATCGTATGCTGGCAGACAGCGATCCCACTGCTCATGCCGAGATGCTGGCGTTGCGGGCGGCCGGCGCTGCACTGAAGTCGCCTCGTCTCGATGGGTGCGAGATATATGCCAGCGGCCAGCCTTGCCCGATGTGCCTTGCCGCTATCCGCATGTCCGGAATAGGCGACGTTACATTCGCCTATTCCAATCAGGATGCTGAGCCATTTGGCTTGTCGACGGCCGCCGTCGCCGTCGAACTGGCCAAGCCGCTCGACCAGCAAAGCGGCCTGAACATGTCATACTGCCCGCCGGAAACCCGAGATGAGGATCATCTTTACCGGGTATGGCAGGACCAAGCCGATTCCAAGGGCTAGGGCCTGCCGACAATGAAATCAGCGCAAAGGGAACTGCCTAGCCAGGCCAGCCAATGGGCTCTGCTGGCTCTGGTGGTGCTCGTCGGTCTCAATCTTCGGCCCTTTCTGACCGGCCCAGGGCCGATGCTGGCGACTATCAGGGCCGATACCGGACTGGGCTATGGCGGCATCGCGCTGCTGACGCTGCTGCCCATGCTGCTCATGGGCGTTGGCGCGTTTCTGTCCCCCGGCATCCACGCGATCGTCGGCACGCGCCGGGGCATGCTCGCCGCCCTGGCGGTCCTCATGCTGGGTTCGTTGCTGAGGCTGGTCGTCCAAGGGGGGCTTTCGCTGATCCTGACGGCGGCCCTTTGCGGCGTCGGCGTTGCTTTTGTCCAGGCGGTCTTCCCTGGCATCATCAAGGCACGTTTCCCGACCAAAATGTCGTCGGTGACGGGGCTCTATTCGGCCATGATCATGGGCGGAGGCGCGCTCGGAGCGCAGTTGACCCCGCTCCTGTCCGGGCCGTCCGGCGAGTGGCGGACCGCGCTGGCCTGGCTAGCGCTACCGGCTGCCATTGCCCTTCTTGCTGCCCATCGCACCTTGGCCGACACGAAAGCATCGGCGCCCGATCGGTCGCTGACGGTCACCTTGCTGCGTCGTCCGCGCACCTGGCTGCTGATGGTTGGCTTTGGCCTCGTCAATGGGGGCTATTCATCGATGGTGGCTTGGCTGGCACCGTTTTATCAGGCCCAAGGTTGGGGCGTAGCCGAAAGCGGAAGCCTGGTGGCGGCAATGGCCATTGCTCAAGCCGTGTCTGCCCTGACGATACCGATGCTTGCGGCGCGCAGCCGGGATCGTCGTCCGTGGCTATGGGCCACGCTGGTCTTGCAGGGGATCGGATTTTCCGGCCTGGCATTTTATCCGTCGGTGGCGCCGATCCTGTGGACTGTGATCTGCGGCGCCGGCCTGGGCGGATGCTTCGCTCTGTCGCTCGTCACAGCGCTCGATCATCTGCCGCGCCCGGAACAGGCAGGAGCGCTGGCGGCGCTGATGCAGGGAGGCGGATTCCTGATCGCTGCGTTGGCACCCTTGGCCACGGCCATGCTGCATGATTGGAGCGGCAGTTTCGCCACGGGCTGGACGATGCATCTGGCCTGTGTCGCCATCACGATTGCGCTCTATGTGCGGCTTGATCCGGCGCGCTACGTGCAGGCGATGGAGATGTCCGGACCTTTGGGCGGGAACAATACGCGCGAAGCAGCGAGCAACTGTTAAGGGCCTGGACCTTCGGCATGGCCGCGGCTTGAAATTCTCGTCAGGAAGTTTTGGCCGACAGAGGCAGTCGACCGAGCGCCGGGTTCAAGCCGGCCGCCCGCCTGACGCCGGCACTATGTTGCCCTGTCATCTCTCACGAGGCGAGCTTTACATGAGGTCGGGAGAACTTCTCCCGCGCCATCAGGCAGTCATTGTCGCCGGGCATGCAGGCACGACAAACGTCGGGGCGGACTTCATAAATCGCGCATGAGGTCGATTTGCCCACCACGCCGACGAGCGCCGCGCAGCGCGCGCCATTGCAAAGCATGCCGCTTTCGTCGCCGGCGACATAATGGGCGGGGATGCGGTCAAGCTGAGCTTCGTCCTCGGTGGAAAACCGCGGCCACTCCGAGGAGTAGGAGCAACAGGCGCCGCAGGACTTGCAGTCGAAGTCTGCACCGGGAATTGGTACGGTCATGCGAGTTTCAAAGCCGATAGGCTTCTTGGAGGCGGGGTTTTCAAGAGAACGCTATCTCGACTTCCGCTTCCGCGTCGGCGCCTCGGGGGCGGAGTTGAAAAGGTCGGTTCCGACGGTCGCCGGCGTCTCGCCCAAGTCGTTCGGAGCGGTGGCCTCGCGATCATTGCTGCGCTTGTCAGGCGCCTTGGCCTTGACGATCGCTGCGCCCTTCTCTTGATCTTTCGCGGCAAATTTGATGGCCATCGAGGCTTCCTCCGCGTCAGCTGGCCCGGCTGCGAAGCCGACCGATCAAGGCCGAAACGGCAGTGATGTTCATCTCTTCGGAGGACCAGTTCCTGGCCTCCTCGATATGTTTGGGGGCGAGCTCGCGATGCGTGCTGCCACTATAGGCAGCATCCGGATGGATGGATTTCTGGCCTGACTTGAGGTCTTCGGTAATGTATTCGATCAGGTAGTTCGGACATTCGGCCCGTCCGAGTACGCCAATGCGCACCTGCGCATCGCCATGGGCGCGGCGACAGCGCTCCAGTTTTTCAAGGATGCGCCTGACGTACTCGATCGGATGATCGAGGTTCTCCACCACATCGGCTATGGTGGCGTCCCCGGGAGTTTTCACTAGAACTGCTCGTCTTGCCATCAGTTCTTGGCCGTCCGTTTGGAAGTGCGGGGCGCTGTTCCAGCAAGCATCTCTTCTGCTTCCTTCTGGAGGCGCATTTCCTTCAATCGCGCAGTCTTCGCGTCGCGTTCTCTGGCAATCGCCTCACTCTCTTCAACGATGCGATTGCGGGCGAGGGACTGAGTCTGCGTCTTGCCGAAATTGAGTTCGGCCCGTTCGCGTGCGCTCTGAGGATCTCGAGACATCATCTATCTCCTTTTTCAGCAAGCCATCCAAACAAAAAAGGCCAGGCATTCGCCTGACCCTTCCTTGTCATCCGTTCAGCCACTGGTGCCAGTACATCCGTGGTCACCGGCCGAATGGACGATAATTATTCGGCCTGAAGCTTGTCGGCCGACATCTTGCCCGACTTGTTGTCGCGGACCATCTCGTAGCTGAGCTTCTGGCCTTCGGCGATAGTGCGCAGGCCGGCGCGCTCGACGGCGGAGATGTGGACGAAAACGTCCTGGCCGCCATTGTCAGGCTGGATGAAGCCGAAGCCCTTGGTGGCGTTGAACCATTTAACTGTGCCGGTGTTCATGACGAACCCTTTCTTTAGCATATGAAGTCCCCCGCGCGTTTGCGCGGTGGCAGTCGGGTCGATTTTTGAAGGGAGGTTCGTCGAGGAGGCGCCAAGAGCGCGCAGAACAAATCAGACAAGCAAACATCGATTGGACCTCTATACGTCATCGTCGAATGCATGTCAACTTTTGGTTTTGGGTTCCTGTTTTAATCGCCGATTGGTTGTCTAGAGGGGCAGGACCCGGCAATCGCTATCTGCTTCCTCTGGCTGAAGGAATTGGTCGGCTTAGGATCTAGATGCGTCGAGGCCGCCCCGGCTCGCCCAAGGCACACTCGAGGTTGTCTCTGTCCCACTTCCCCAGACGGGCGGCGGCGCGATAGGTGCTTTCCAGGAAGGCCATCAATGTCGCTCTCGGGTCGTTTGCGAGCCGTACGGCATCGTAAGGCAGCAGGAATTCGCCCAGCGTCTTGTCGAAGTAGGCAGTCTCGGGCGCCACTTCTGCGTCCTCGTAACCGGCCGGAGCCGGATATGCGTAGGAGTAAAAGGCCGGGAAATCGATCGGACCGCCGCCCGGCCAGAAGCCGGCCGAGGAGACTTCGTGGCTGTAGGCCTCCTGGGTGACCTTGTCAGGCAAGCCCGGAATACCTCCGGGATGCAGGGGCGCGCGGCGGCCGGAGAAGCGCGTCACGGCAAGGTCGAAGCTCCCCCAGAAAAGATGAACCGGGCTGACCTTGCCCAGGAAGGAAGTGCGGAATTCATAGAGCACCTCCGACACCAGGACGCAGGCTCTGAAGAAGCGGACCACGGCATCGCCATCGTAGGGCCGGACCTTCAAATCGGCCTCGAACGGAATCGCATCAGGGATTTCGTTCGGGCGACCATCCAGCTCAGCTGTTCCACCGAGAAACCGGATGAGTTCCAGCAGACGCGAATGGAAGTCGGCGACGGACATCGGCTGCAGGGGGAAGGCTGCTTTCCGTCCGTCGGTGGTCTCCCCGACAAGCTGGTGAGCGAGGAAATCGAAGCGCAATTCTACGCCACCGGGCCGATCCGGCACCAGTCCGGTCGTCAAGCCGCGGGCGTTCAGATAGAAGGTGGCGTGCCAGGAATGGTTCACCCATGGCGTGCGGGCCAGCCGATACTTGCCGACGATCTGGGTATAGAGGTGGAGCGCGCTACAGGTGTCGCGCCAGGGAAGGTAGGGTATCGCGGGCCACTCTTGGTGCATGCGTTTATCCACCCTGCAAGTCAGCGATTACGATAGTGCGGTGAGCGCCGCCCTCAAGGAGGCGAGATGCGGATGCCATGTTTGCGGGGTAGTCCCGCCGACGCAAGGGGCTTCGTCATGGACGCGACCCAGCACGGGATCTTCGCAAGCTTGGGCATTCACTTCTAACGCATAGTCTTTGGCATTGCGCGTTCGCGACCGGGAGGCGACCACGCTCGCGGTTCGCGAGCGGCGCGTTGACTGCCGCCGCCTAGACTTTTGCCCTCCTTACAATATCTGCCTCTTGTGGAGGCGATAGAATTGCGACGCTGCCCTTCAAACGAAGCTTGACGGGCGGCCGGATTCTCCGTCGCACGCGAACTGTGGAGCGGCGGCTTGGCGCCAGGCATCGGCCACGGAGCGGATTTTCATGTCCGACAGCACGATCGATCTTGATGTCGCCGAAAAGCCGCGTGCCGAACAGAGCAACCAGCAACCGGAGCCCGACAAGACGCCGCCGCAGGATGATGGTGCCGCGACTGGGGACGATGCGGAGGGTGTGGCAAGGCGCAAGCGGCGGCGCCCCTGGGTCTTCACCATAGGTCTGATCGTTCTGGCGCTGTTGGCTGCGGGCGGCTACTACTATTACCTGTCGACCTGGAACGTCGAGAGCACCGACGACGCCTATACGGACGGCCGCGTCGTTTCCATCGCGCCGCAGGTCTCGGGCGTGGTCGTGTCGCTGGACGTCACCGACAATCAGTTCGTGAATGCGGGCGACCCGCTCATTCACATCGATCCGCGCCAATATGAGAATGACCGCGAGCTGGCCGAAGGCGCGCTGGTAACCGCGAAAGCACAACATCAAGGCCAGCAACTCGGGGCCGAGATCGCCCGCAAGAATTTTCCTGCTCTGCTCGACCAGGCCAAGGCGCAGCTGGCAAGCGCCGACGCAGCACTCGCCAAGGCGCAGGCCGACTTCAACCGCCAGGCCAGCCTGTCCAAACAGGCCACCTCCCAGCAGGAGGTGGATGCGGCCAAGGCGGCGTTGAAGCAGGCGCAAGCGCAGGTCGCCCTCTCCAACGCTCAGGTAATCCAAAACTCTCCCGTTACACAGCGCATCGGTGAGACGGATGCGCAGGTCGGGCAGCTTCAGGGGCAGGTCGAGCAGGCGCAGGCGCGCCTCGATCAGGCCAACCTCAACCTGTCCTGGACGGTCGTCAATGCGCCGCAAAGTGGCTGGGTGACCAAGCGCAATGTGGAAAAGGGCAACTTCGTCGCCGCCGGCCAGCAGATCATGTCCATCGTCACCCCCGATGTCTGGATCACGGCCAACTTCAAGGAATCCCAACTGGCCGACATGCGCCCGGGGCAAAAGGTGCAGATCAGCGTGGACGCCTATCCCTTGCTCGACCTGCGCGGCCATGTCGACAGCATCCAGCTCGGCTCCGGCTCTAAGTTCACGGCCTTCCCGCCGGAGAACGCCACCGGCAATTTCGTCAAAGTGGTGCAGCGCGTGCCGGTCAAGATCGTCATCGACAGCGGTCTCGATCCCAAGGTGCCGCTGCCGCTCGGCATCTCGGTTATTCCGACGGTTACGGTGAGATGAGCAGCGCCGAGGCCACCTTGCCCGCAGCCGGCGCGGCCTGGAAGCCTCGCTCCAATCCGTGGCTGGTCGCCATCGTCGTCACCATCGCCGCCTTCATGGAAGTGCTCGACACGACGATCGTCAATGTCGCCCTGCCGCACATCGCCGGCAGTCTGTCGTCGAGCAGCGACGAAGCAACCTGGGCGCTGACCTCCTATCTCGTCGCCAACGGCATCGTGCTGACGATTTCGGGCTGGCTCAGCGACTTGTTCGGCCGCAAGCGCTACTTCCTGATCTGCATATCGATGTTCACGGTCACATCGTTCCTGTGCGGCATTGCCGGCAGCCTGCCGCAGCTCATCATCTTCCGCCTCGCCCAGGGTTTCTTCGGCGGCGGCCTGCAGCCCACCCAGCAGGCGATCATCCTCGACTCGTTTCCGCCGGAGAAGCGGGGAGCCGCCTTCGGCGTGGCGGCGATCGCCATCGTCGTTGCCCCGGTGCTGGGCCCCACGCTCGGTGGCTACATCACCGACGTGGTGTCGTGGCGCTGGGTATTCTTCCTCAACGTGCCGGTCGGCATCGTGGCCGTGTTCTTCGTGTCGATTCTGGTCGAGGACCCGCCCTGGGTGGCGGATGTGAAGCCGCGCCGCGTCGACTATATCGGCCTGATCCTCATCGTTATCGGTCTCGGTTGCCTGCAGATCATGATGGACCGTGGCGAGGACGAAGGCTGGTTCGACTCGAACTTCATCAAGCTGATGGCCCTGCTCGCCTTCATGGGCATCTTGAGCGCCATCGGCTGGCTGCTGATCGCTCCCCACCCCATCGTCCGGCTCTCGGTATTCAAGGATCGCAACTTCGCCGCCGGCTGTGTGATGATCGGGGCAACGGGTGCGCTGCTTTACGCGAGCGCGGTGCTGATACCCCAGCTTGCCCAGCAGACCCTCAACTACACGGCCACATGGGCCGGCCTCGTGCTTTCACCCGGAGGCGTGGCCGTCATCCTGCTGATCCCGGTGATCGGCCGGCTGATGAACATGATCCAGACGCGCTACGTCATCGCCATCGGCTTCACGGTCATGGGGGTTGCGCTCTACTATACGAGCGGCCTCGCGCCCAACATCGATTTCCGCACGCTGGTGATCATGCGGGTGTTCCAATCGGCCGCGCTCGCCTTCCTGTTCGTGCCGATCAGCACGATCACCTACCAGACGCTGCCGCGGGAGCTACGAGGCGACGGCGCGGCACTCTTCTCCATGTTCCGCAACGTGTTCGGTTCCATAGGCATTTCGCTTGCGACAGCCGAGGTCACGCAACGAACGCAGATAAACCAGACGTACCTGTCGCAATGGGCGACCACGAGCCACCAGCCATTCCAGGATCTGATCGAGACATACGAACAGGCGCTTCGAGCCATGGGCAAGGTGGGCACTGTGGCTCACGACATGGCGGTCGGGCACGTTTATCAACAGTTCCGTATACAGGCAGTTGTACTGGCCTATTCCAACGTGTTCTTCTACTGCGCGATAGTTGCATTCATCACGATTCCATTCTGCTTTCTTCTGTCGCCGGGCAAAGCCGGAGAAGGAGCTCCTGGCGGAATGCATTGACGGGGGGCGGAATGTGGCGGACGACCACGGCACTGGCTGCAATGTCACTGCTTGCCGGATGCATGGTCGGCCCGGATTTCGTGGCGCCGAACCCGCAATTGCCCGAAACCTCGTATACGGACGACGTCCGCGACAAGCAGTTGCCCTTGCCGACGGATCCGTTGTGGTGGGCGACATTTCGCGATCCAATCCTGACCAACCTCGCAAGCCAGATCGCCGACTCCAATCTCGACGTGCAGACCGCGACCGTCAGGCTTGCCGAAAGCCGCTTCCAGCGCGGCATCGCGGCCGCCGCCCAGTGGCCCTCGGTGAACGCGAACGCCAAATATGTGCGCGAGCTTTACAGCAATAACGGCATCGCCAGCCTTCTGGAAAAGCTGCTCGTCGCGCAGGGAAGCCCTCCCTTCACGATCTTCCCGATCAACGAATACACCGTCACCCTTGATGCCTCCTGGCAGCTCGATCTATGGGGCAGCGTCCGCCGGCAGGTGGAGTCCGCCAGCGCCCAGGTCGACCAGGCCGCCGAGCGGCAACGCGCCGCGCTCGTCTCGAACCTTGCCGAACTTGCGCGCGACTATATCCAGCTGCGTGGCGTGCAGACCCAGATCAGGATCGCCAACGACAATCTGAAGATTGCCAAGGATATCCTCGACCTGGTCAACGAGCGCCACAAGAAGGGCATCCAGAACGGGCTCGACGTCGAAAGTGCAGCCGCGCAGGTCGAAAGCGTTCGCGCGCAGATTCCGGCACTGCAGCAGCAGGAAGTGCAAAATATCAACGCGCTCAGCCTGCTGCTTGGCCGGGAGCCCGGAGCGCTGAAGGCCGAGCTTGGCCGCCCCAAGGCGGTGCCGCCGGCGCCGGCGCGCGTGCCGGTGGGCGTGCCCTCCGAACTCGCCCGGCGGCGGCCGGACATTCGCGCGGCCGAGGCGCAGCTGCATGCCGCGACCGCCGACATCGGCGTCGCCGTCGGCGCCTTCTACCCGTCGATACAGCTCAACGGCACGATCGGCTACGATTCACTCCATCTCTACAACCTGTTCAGCCCCGGCTCGCTGCAATACACGGTGGGGCCGACAATATCGGTTCCGATCTTCGCCGGCGGCCGGCTGAAGAGCACGCTGGAACTGCGCAAGGCGCAACAGGTGGAAGCGGCCATCGCCTATCGCAAGACGGTACTGCAGGCGTGGCACGAGGTGGTCAACGCCATGGTCTCCTATCGACTGGAACGGGAACGCCGCGGCCGCCTCTCGGCACAGGTGGAGCACGCGCGGGCAGCACTAGGCCTCGCGCGCGACCGCTATGTCGAAGGCGTGTCCGACTTCCTCACCGTGCTCGATGCGGAAAGGACGCTCTTGGAAGCCTCGCAGCAGCAGGCGACGAGCAACACCAATGTCTCGCTTTATCTGGTGCAGCTGTTCAAGGCGCTCGGCGGCGGCTGGGAACTCACTTTCCCGGATTCTCCGCCCCAGGCTGTTGTGGTCCTGGCCGCGGAAGCAAGCGCCGTTGTAGCTGCACCTGCCAAGCCGGAGACGGTTGCGCCGTAGCGCCACTGCCCAGACTATCCCGACTTCGACGACTGCCCGATCACGGCATCGGGCAACGGCGCCTTCTCAGCCCGCCGTCACGCAAATGAAATATCTATCAAGGCACGTCATTTTTCTATTTCACCGCATCGGGCGGTTCCTAAAAGCTGAGCGACCTCCCGCAATGGGAGCATCTCGCTCAGGACACACAGAGAATGAATGCACCGTCGGACGATCTGGCCCGGCTCCAGGAAATGCACAATGGGAAGAAGATCGTCCCCACCTTCGGCAAAGCCGAGATGAAGCGCCGACAGGACGGCTTGCGTCGAAACCTGGCCTGAGCTCGACGCGGCGTTTTACCACAACATCAACTACTTCGCCGATTTCGCTCCTGAATGGCTCGCCGACGTCCCCGTCGGCATGAGCCTTGAACCTGGAAAATTCCAGCTCCCGCTGGTCCCAAAAGGGGAGCACTCTACCAACGCCGGAACCGAACTCAAAACTGGATAAGCTCAGGGGCAACGTCAGAACGAAACACCTCTGCACGGGATGACGCTGCTGCCGATGGCGGCCGGTCAGCGACCCCCAGGCGAATCGCGAAGCCCAGGAACGGAGTTCGGGAGGCAGGAGGTATTCGGTTTGCTCATGCTGCCGCGTCAGTGCACATTGCGCGGGACGTTGTCGGGTTCGCCGTGGTCCACCACCTTCTGACGGTGGAAAATGAAGAGACCTGCGAACACGATGATCGCCGAGCCGACCAGCATTTGATTGTCCGGTAAATCGCCGAAAAAAGCGACGCCGAACACCACGGCCCATAGCAGAAGCGTGTATTGAAGCGGCGCCAGTGTCGAGGCGGGGGCCAGCTTCAGCGCGCGTGTGATCATCAGATGGGCGGAACCGGAAACGACGCCCAGCAGCAGCATGGCCGACCAGTCCAGCGGACTGGCCGTACGCCAATCCGACACGGCAAGCACGAAACCGATCACCAGTGCGCCGACCGTCTGCCAGGTAACCAGCGTCGTGTCGCTGGTGCCCCTGAGACGGCGGGTGAGTATCATCGAGATCGCGAAGGATGCACTGCCCGCAAGAGCGAACAGCGAAGCCAGCGACAGCGAGGACAACGAGGGCCTGAGGGCTATGACCACGCCGCAGAAACCGACGGCGATCGCCAGCCAGCGGCGCCAGCCTACCTTCTCGCCGAGGAAGATGTGGGACAGTGCCGCAATGTAGATGGGGCCGGCCATGTAGAAGGTCATCACGTCGGCAAGTGGCAGGTACATCACCGCCGTGTAAAAGAACGCCGTATCGGCGGTCGCGAGCAGCACGCGCAGAACCTGCAGGCCGGGGCGCTCGAGTCGCGTCAGGGGCGCCGTGCCCTGTTTGGCGATCATCGGAGTGAGGATGATGAACGCGCCGACGGACCGGATGAAAAGCACCTGACCGACGGAGTAGCTGGCGACCAGCCACTTTCCCATGGCGTCATTGAGGGCGAACATGAAGTTGCCCAGAAGCATCAGCACGACGCCCGCAAGCATAAGATTTGCCCTTGGGAGACTGAGAGCTTGTCGGAATGTCATGCATCAAGTCCTTCGGGCAGAGGCCTCGTAGCGCCTACCCAAATCACCGCCGAATATCCAGTGAGGACTAACCGAACGGCATCGCTGCGCTGCTGCGTCGCACGTCGCGCCGGTTTCGTGCCAGTGCCAGATCGCCTCGATGATTGCGCCTGCGGGCTCGCTCGCGTGCCGGGTTTTCCCTGACTTATGTTCGTTCAAGGAGGGCGGTTAGCATTATCGGCAAGCCTACGTCCGCTGATTTCCGCGAACCGCTCAGCCCCAGGTTCCATCGCTGAAGGAGAACGACATGAAGAAGCTTTTCCTCGCCGGCGCCGTACTGCTCGCGGTCACGACCTTCGGAGTTGCCGGAAATGGGAACGGGAATGGAAACGGGAACGGCAATGCGGGGTCCTTCAACGGCAACGGCAACGGAAATGGCAATGCCGGCTCCTTCAACGGCAACAACAATGGCAACAACAACGATTGCTCCGGCAATGGCAATGGCTACGGCAATAATGGCGGATCGTTTCAAGGCAATGGCAACGGCAACAACAACAGCGACTGCTCGGATGCCGGCAGCAGCGAAGGCGATGGCATTTAGATCTCACTGACGTAATGCAGCTACGGTGCCGTGCTCGTGCGCGGCAAACCACCAGGTCAAGCAGCCTTGGTGTTTTCCCTGACTTTTTGCCGGCTGCATGAAGTGGAATAATCGGGAGGCTGTAAGGAGAATCTCTTCCTCTCCTCTGGGGTTCTCCTCAAAAGGCCCAGCCTTCGAGATCTTCCGATGGTTGGGCAAACCGCTCGGCCCAAGGGTTTGACCCGCTTCGGCTGGGCATGCCGCTCAGCCATGAGATCGGTCTCGTATGGCTGAGCCTGAAAAAGGAGACTCACATGAAAATGCTCTTCCTCGCCGCTACGGCAATTCTCGCCATGACCGCCCTTGCGGCCGCTGGCAACGGAAACGGGAACGGAAATGGCAATGTGGGGTCTTTCAACGGCAACAACAACGGCAACAACAACACAGGTTCCGACAACGGAAACAATAACGGAAATAACAATACAAGTTCCGACAATGGCAATGGCAACGGAGACGGCAACGGCTCCGGCAGTGGAAATAACCAAGGAAACAACAACATCAGCTCTGGAAACGGAAATGGCTCCGGAAGCTGGAGCAGGGGGTCGCATTACGGCAACATGTTCAGCAACGGGTCGTTCCAAGGCAATGGCTATCGCAACAGCCACCTGTGACCTTTATTGAGTGCCGGGGCGGCCCCAATGAGTAGTTCGGGGTTAGCCCGCAAGTCCTATCGAACTGGTGTGAGGCCATCTGGCGAAGGCTATGCAGGCCTGGACGCTCTGTCCTGCCTTCGTGATGAAGCTGCCGGATGGCTCACATCGGAACGCTAAGGACTCGAGGCGTGACGCTCGAGCCTCTCGGCGGGTAGTCGTTCGTTCGGACGGAGAATTTGGCGCGTTTTTGCGGCGGGACACGCGCTGGCGCTTTTCGTCGGCTGCCTACCCACCCGCATTGCGCCGGCGGGAATGCCCGCCGGCCGCCTTGCGAGCAGTGCTCAGGCCGCCTCGTTGCGGCGCGCCTGAGAGCCGATCATCTCCGCGATCGGCTCGAACACCAGGTCGCGGATGTCGCTGCGGGCCAGGGCAAAGGCGACATTGGCCTGGATGAAGCCTTCCTTCGAGCCGCAGTCGAACATGCGGCCCTTGAAGTGGTGGGCATGGAAAGATTGGCTCTCGGAGAGCCGCCTCATTGCGTCGGTCAGCTGGATTTCGCCGCCTGCGCCGCGCTCCTGGGTGCCCAAAATCCCGAACACCTCCGGCTGCAGGATGTAGCGTCCGTTGATGTAATAGTTGGACGGTGCGGCTGCCGGGGCCGGCTTCTCCACCATGGCCGTCACTTCGAAGCCACCTTGCACCGCACGGCCCTTGCCGACGATGCCATACTTGTTCGTTTCCGTCGGGTCGCACTGCTCGACGGCAATGACATTGCCGCCCGTTTGTTCGTAGAGTTCCATGATGCCGGCCAGGCAGCCCTTTTCGCCAAACGACAGCATGTCGGGCAGGAGCAGAGCGAAGGGCTCGTCGCCGACGATGTCGCGCGCGCACCAGACTGCGTGGCCCAGCCCATGCGGAGCCTGCTGGCGGGTGAAGCTGATGGAGCCGGCCGGCAGTTGCATCCGCTCCAGCGATGCAAGCTGTTCCTCCTTGCCGGAGCGCGCCAGCGTGTCCACAAGTTCGGGCTGGATGTCGAAATAGTCCTCGATCACATGCTTGTTGCGGCCAGTGACGAAAATGATGTGCTCGATGCCGGCTTCGAGCGCTTCGTCCACGGCATACTGCACCACTGGCCGATCGACCACGGTCAGCATTTCCTTCGGCATCGCTTTCGTGGCCGGCAGGAATCGGGTTCCGAGACCTGCGACCGGGATCACCGCTTTTCTCACTCTCTTCATCTTACCATCCCTGTACTGATTGGCTCTCGAGCTTGCTCGTCCGATTTTTTCTGACTATTTCGCGTTGCCGCCGCAGCTCGGAGGCGTGCCCAAGGCGCGGCGGCGGAGTAACGGCGAGACACATCTGCTGCGGTCATGATGCAAATCATGTCAGGCGGCATTGCCGGCTTCCCGCAACTTTGAATTTTTTGCATGCAAGACTCCCCGCACCGCGTAGGCCGCTAGCGGTGCCGAACCCATAACGCCGCGCGGGCGAAACGGTTGCGTCGATCCTGCAAAGAATGTGCACAGGCGCTGCCGTCCGGAAACAATTCTCCGCTCCGGCCGTCCGAGGCCGTGCTCCGATCTATCCCCATCGCTGCCCTTATCGATGGCTCGCGTTCGCATCGTTGCTGAACCCCTCGTTGCAACCGCAGGCGACGTAATGCGTCGCTGCACGCATGCCGCTTAGGGCAGGGGCAAGATCAGAAATATGGCCAACGCTCGCATTCCACAGGGGATGCAGATAACATTTTGTAAGCGCACGTTAATCCGGTCGTGTGTGGCCTGCCTGGAGAGATCCGTCCGCCCGCTTTGCGGTCTGCGCGAACATATCGACCCTGTCTCGCATTTCGGCGATGAAGGCCAACTGCTCCTCCAACGCGGCCAGTCGGTTCGCACAACCCAGCATTGCCTCGGTCAATTCATCGATTCTCGACGACATGCCGATGTCGGGGCGTTCGTTTTCGAATGCCTGCTGGGAAAAGGCGGCGTCTGCGGTAACGCGATCATGGCGGTTACGAAGGCCGCTCTGCTCGCCTTCCATCTCGGAGCGGAGTTCATCTAGGACCGCACCGAGACGACGCAGGCGACCCGCATCCGTCTGAAGGTCACGTTCTGGGCTTCGGGTTCGAAAGCGGAACAATGCCATCGCTTGACCTCTTCGCGTTGCATCCCGGACAGGCACTTTATCAGCAAACTTCGCGCTCGTCGTCGGCTACCTCGAATGGGCGACGGGTCGCTGGTCAAGTTGTCCCGAGAGCATGAGGTCGGGGTAAAAAGTGGAAGCTGGTTATATTCAACTGGATATATCGATCGAAGTCGCATAGCTTCCCTCCGATCACGATTCCAGAAATGATGGGAGTTCAGCCATGCAGACGCGTAGAGGTTTCGGAATAAGGTTCGCTGCCGCCATCGGCGGTGTGGTGGCGATGCTGCTCACGGCGATGCCGGCATCCCAGGCCGCCGATAATGTCGTGGTTTTCGCAGCCGCCAGCCTGAAGAACGCGCTCGACGCGATTGACGCCTCCTGGCAGCAAGAGGGCCACCAGCCGGCCACCATCTCCTATGCGGCCAGTTCCGCGCTCGCCAAGCAGATCGAGGGCGGCGCGCCGGCCGATATATTCATCTCGGCAGATCTCGACTGGATGAAGTATCTGTCCGAGAAGAACCTCACCAAGGCCGACACCGAGGTCAACCTGCTCGGCAACCGCCTCGTGCTGATCGCGGCCAAGGATGCGACCGCCGATACCACCATAGCGCCCAGTTTTCCGCTGGCCGACCTTCTGGGTGGCGGCAAGCTCGCCATGGCCGATGTGAAGGCCGTGCCGGCCGGCAAATACGGCAAGGCGGCGCTTGAGAAGCTCGACGTCTGGTCGTCGGTGGAAGACAAGGTCGCCCAGGCCGAGAATGTCCGCGCCGCGCTGAAGCTCGTCGCAACCGGTGAGGCACCGCTCGGCATCGTCTACCAGACCGACGCTGTGGCCGAGCCCGAGGTCAAGATCATCGCTACCTTCCCGGAAGACACGCATGCGCCGATCATCTACCCGGCCGCGCTGACTGCCACGTCGGCCAATGAGGATGCGGCGAAATTCCTGGACTATCTGAAGTCGGACAAGGCCCGGTCGCTGTTCGAAGAGCAGGGCTTCACCGTTCTGGTGCCGGCTGCCGCGAACTGAGTATCGGGGCAGGACGATGCTGTTTTCCGCAACCCCGGACCAGGCTTTTGGGCTATAAGCGCGGCATGGCTTTCGGGGTGGAAAAAGGCAAGGGAGTGCGGGCATGAGCTGGTTTCAGCTCAGCCCGGAAGAGTGGACGGCAGTCCACCTGTCGCTCAAGGTTTCGACCTGGGCGATGCTGGTCAGCCTGCCGATCGGCATCTGCGTCGCCCTTGTGCTGGCGCGGGGAAAATTCTGGGGCAAATCACTGCTCAACGGGATCGTGCATCTGCCGCTGATCCTGCCCCCGGTAGTCACCGGCTATCTGCTGCTGATCACCTTTGGCCGGCGCGGCCCCATCGGCGCTTTCCTGGCCGATAATTTCGGCATCGTCTTTTCATTTCGCTGGACGGGCGCCGCGCTTGCTTGCGGCGTCATGGGCTTTCCGCTCATGGTTCGCGCCATCTGGCTGTCCATCGAGGCGGTCGACCGGAAGCTGGAGGCCGCCGCCGGCACACTGGGCGCGAGCCCGGTCTGGGTGTTCTTCACGGTTACCCTGCCTCTCATCCTGCCGGGCGTCATAGCCGGCATGATCCTCTCCTTTGCCAAGGCGATGGGCGAGTTCGGCGCCACGATCACCTTCGTCTCCAATATTCCGGGCGAGACGCAGACGCTGCCAACCGCCATCTACACCTTCACGCAGGTGCCGGGAGGCGATCTCGGGGCGCTGCGCCTGACGCTGGTGTCCATCGTCATTTCGATGGCGGCCCTGATTGCTTCCGAAGCGATGTCGCGTCGGCTGGGCAGGAGGCTCGACATCGAATGACGGTCGCCGTCGACATTACCCACCGGCTCGGTGCATTCACGCTGGAAGCGCGCTTCGAGAGCGCGGGGCGGCTGACGGCGCTGTTCGGGCCGTCGGGCTCCGGAAAAACTTCTCTGGTCAACCTCATCGGCGGGCTGAGGCGCCCGGATCGCGGGCGCATCGCCGCCGAAGGCCGCGTCTTCGTCGATACGGCACAAAAGCTTTTCGTGCCTGCCCACAAGCGCCGCATCGGCTATGTGTTCCAGGAGCCTCGGTTGTTCCCGCATATGAGCGTGCGCGCCAACCTGCTTTACGGCCGCTGGTTCACGCCTTCCGCCGAGCGTTACGAGAATCTCGACCGGGTCGTCGACCTGCTTGGTATCGAGCACCTGCTGCAGCGCCGGCCGAGCGGCCTTTCCGGCGGCGAAAAACAGCGCGTCGCAATCGGCCGGGCGCTGCTGACCAGCCCGCGCCTGCTGCTCATGGACGAACCGCTGGCCTCGCTCGATGAGGCGCGCAAGGCCGAAATCATGCCCTATCTCGAGCGGCTGCGCGACGAAACGAAGATTCCGATCGTCTATGTCAGCCACTCCATTGCCGAGGTGGCGCGGCTGGCGAGCGACGTGGTCGTGTTATCGCATGGCAAGATCGCCGCCTTTGGGCCGACCGGCGCCATCATGCAGCGGATGGACCTGTTGCCCAAGGAGGAGCAGCCCGAGGGCGGTGCGGTCCTTGACATGAGGGTAGCTGCGCATGACGCAGAGTTCGACATGACGGTGCTGCTTTCCGCTGCCGGCGCCATTCGCGTGCCAAGGATTGCGGCGGGCATCGGCAACCCGGTTCGCGTGCGCATCCGCGCCCGCGACGTGATGATCGCCACCGAGCCGCCGCGCGGCCTCAGCGCGCTCAACATGCTGGCGGGGAAGGTCGCCGGCATCGAGACAGTCGACGCAGCCACCGCCGAAATCCGCATCGACTGCCATGGCGAGATGGTGCTTTCCCGCATCACCCGCCAGTCCCTGCGCGCGCTGGGCCTGGCTGTCGGCTGCCCTGTCTTCGCCGTGATCAAAACCGTGGCCTTCGATCAGGAAAACTTGTCCCGTACCGGAGCCTTGCATGATATCTAGCCTTCAAAAAGGATGCGATGCCATGCCGTCACTTACCCTGCGGATAAATCTGGATCCCCAAGGCCGGATCGGTCCCGGCAAGATCGAACTGCTCGAACAGATTGCCGCTTTCGGCTCCATCTCGGCTGCCGCGCGCGCCATGCACATGTCCTACAAGCGCGCCTGGGACCTTGTGGAGGAGATGAACAAGCTGTTCGGCAAGCCGCTGGTCTCGGCCCAGACCGGAGGCAAGCACGGCGGCGGCGCGCAGCTGACGCCGGTTGGCCTCTCCGTGGTCACGCGCTTCCGCGCCATCGAGCGCGCGGCGGTCGCCGCGGCCGCACCGCAAATGGCCGCGCTGCAGGCGGAAATCGAAGCGCACTGAGGGAGAGCGCAGGCCAGGGACTGGCATCGAACTGCATCGGATCGCTACGGCTGCAAAGCCTGCGACCACCTTGCCGCCGATTGTGCTATTGTGTGACTGGACGCGCCGCCGTTTCCTTGGCAAGACGGGCGCGTTTTAGAACGCTTTTCCCAAGACAAGCATCGGACCTGCCATGACCAATGTCGCCCTCACCGGGCTCGCCCGTGATCTCGCCAAACGTGCCGAGGAGGGGCGTCCAGTGCGCATCGGTGTCATCGGGTCGGGCGAGATGGGCACCGATCTAGTCACCCAGACCATGCTGATGAAGGGCGTGGAGGTCTGTGCGATTTCCACCCGCCGCCCGCATACGGCGCATGCGGCCATCGAGATCGCCTATGGCGACGACGTCAAGGCGCGCGAGGCTGATACCGCCTCCAAGGTCACCGCGGCAATCGAGGCCGGCAAGATCGCCATCACTTCCAACGAGATGCTGGTCACCAATCCGCTGATCGACGTGGTCATCGACGCCACCGGCAAGCCCGGCGTCGCCGCCGATTTCGACCTCATGGCCATGGAGCACGGCAAGCACCTCGTCATGATGAATGTCGAGGCCGACGTGACCATCGGCGCTTATCTGAAGAAGCAGGCGGACAAGCTCGGCGTTATTTATTCGGTCGGCGCGGGCGACGAGCCGTCGAGCTGCATGGAGCTCATCGAATTCGCCACCGCGCTCGGCTACACCATCGTCTCGGCGGGCAAGGGCAAGAACAACCCGCTCAACCACGACGCCGTGCCCGACGACTACCGCGAGGAGGCGGAGCGCCGCAACATGAACCCCCGCATGCTGGTGGAGTTCATCGACGGCTCCAAGACCATGGTCGAGATGGCGGCTATCGCCAACGCAACGGGCCTGGTGCCCGACAAGCCGGGCATGCACGGCCCCAAGGTGGACCGTGACAATCTGGCCAAGGTGCTGATCCCGCAGGAGGCCGGCGGCGTGCTGAGCCGGAAGGGCGTCGTCGACTACACGATCGGCAAGGGTGTCGCGCCGGGCGTCTTCGTCGTGGTCGAGGCCACCCATCCGCGCATCATCGAGCGCATGGATGACCTCCATGTCGGCGTCGGCCCCTACTACAGCTTCTTCCGGCCCTACCACCTGACCTCGCTGGAAGTGCCGCTGACGGCCGCCCGCATCATGCTCTATGGCCGGCCCGACATGGTGCCGCTGCCGCGCCCAGTGGCGGAAGTCTGCGCGGTCGCCAAGCGCGATCTCGCCGCCGGCGAGACTTTTGATGCCATCGGCGAGACCTGCTACCGGTCCTGGACAATGACGGTGGAGGATGCACGCGCCAGCCGCGCCGTTCCCGTCGGACTGCTTGAAGGCGGCAAGGTGTTGAAGCCGGTAAAGAAGGGCGAACTGCTTACCGCCGACAACGCCGCGCCCGACTCCACCACGCGTCTCTTCGAGCTGCGCCGCAGGCAGGACGAGATGCTTTATGGCGTGGAGGAACTGGCGGCGGGAGCATAGTCTGCCGGCACGGCGGTCCTCCCTGTAGTTTTGTCATGACAGAGGCGCTATATTGTATTGATGGCGCCTGGAGGCAGGACATGAATCTACAGATCAGAGATCCACGAGCCCGTGAGTTGGCGCGTAAGCTGGCTGAAAAGCGCAACGTCTCCATGACGGAGGCCGTCATCGTGGCACTTGAAGCCGAGTTGAAACGCGAGAATCAGCGGATGTCCTTAGCGGAGCGTCTTGCTGTCCTTGCCGACGGCCTCAAGGCCAAGGCTGGCGTGGGTCGTCGCAGCTTGAGCAAAGAAGAGGTCGATGAGATGTGGGGCCACTCCTGATGTTCGTCGACACCTCCGTGATCGTCGCGATCCTTGCGGGAGAGGATGACGCGACGCAATGGAGCGATCGACTTGAGCAGACATCAGGAAAGGTGACATCTGCGCTGGTCGTACTCGAGGCGACGATGCGGCTGTCGACCTTGCTCGCAATCGAGCCTTCGACCGTGGGCGCGACGATCGAAGCTTTCTTGAGGGAAGCGGAGATCGAGATCGTGCCGATAGGCAATGACGAAGCTCGGCTCGCGATCGAGGCTTTCTCAAACTACGGCAAGGGACGCGGCCATGCCGCGCAACTCAACCTCGCCGATTGTTTGTCCTACGCCTGTGCCAAGGGCAGGGGGCTGCCTCTGCTCTACAAAGGCAACGATTTCTCCCACACCGATTTGGCTTAGCGCTGTCCCGTCACTTCCCCAGTTCGATCGAGCGCAACCGCGCGGCTTCCACGGCCTCCGTCAGCAACGTCTTCAGCCGGTCGTCGCCCATCAGCACGCTGAGCGCGGCCGCCGTGGTGCCGTTGGGGCTGGTCACCTGCTGGCGCAGAACACCGGGTTCCTCGCCGCTCTCTGCGGCAAGGCTGGCAGCACCGAACACGGTCTGCATGGCCAGCAGCTTGGCGGTGTCAGTCGGCAGGCCGGCGTGCTCGGCCGCTGCCGTCAGGCATTCGATGAAGTGGAAAATGTAGGCCGGGCCGGAGCCGGAGACCGCCGTCGCCGCGTCCATCAGCTTTTCGTCGTCGATGGTCGCCACCGCGCCGCTCGCCGCCAGCAGGTCGTCCACGAACTGCTTGGTCTCGGCAGTCACGCGACCATTGGCGCAGACCACCATCATGCCCTTGCCGATTGCCGCCGGCGTGTTCGGCATCACCCGGATGACCGGCGTCTGGTCGCCAAGAATTTGCTCGAAGGTGGCGATGGGCGTTCCGGCCGCCACGCTCACGAAGCTGGTCGCGCCGTTGCCGAGGTGCTTGTAGCCGGCCGTCACTTCGCGGATGACCTGCGGCTTCACCGCCAGCACCACCAGCCTGGGCTCTGCGTCGGAGGGAATGTCCGCGGCGGCTGCGCCGGTGCCGGCGCCCAGCTTCGCGGCGCGTGCGCGCAGCTCCTCATTGGGCTCGACCACGAAAGTCTCGGAGCCCTTTAGCTGTCCTGATTTCAGCCAGCCGGCGAGCATCGCGTATCCCATATTGCCGCAACCGGCGAGCACCACTTTCACGGTCATTTCGTTTCGTTCCTCCTGAAAAGTCTCTATCCCATAGACGGAGTTTTGCGTTGGCGGAAGCGGGCGGGGTTCGAGCCCCGTCGCGATGCAGGGGCAGTGGCCTCACAGCCGCTTGCTGAAAGCGTTGGTGAAGGCCACCTCGCCATTGCTGCCTACGGCCTCGGCCATCACCACGTCCATGAAGCGATCGGTCACACGCACCACGGCAAAGCCGCCGAGGAAGGCGGCCTTGGCCTTGAAGATGTCGAGCCCATCGCGCCGGTAGACCATGGCCGTCTCATGCTGGTGGCCATGGAACACGCCGATGACATTGTACCCCGACAACACCGAAAGCAGGGCCTGTCTATCCTCGTCGCTCCACCAGTGCGGCGCGCCGGTACCCTCATCGTCGAAGTGCCGTGCCGCAGGGTCCCAGCGTTCGAGCGAGAAGGGGTCCCAGCCATAGTGCTGGAAGATGATCACCGGCCGCCCGTCACCGGCATAGGTGGCGAGATCGTCCTTCAGCCAGGGCAGGCTGCTGACAGCGCCCTTGGCAGTATCGCCGGCGAAGCGGTGGGTCTGCACCAGATGCAGGCCGCCCCAATCCCAGGAGTAGTTGTCGGATTGGATATCGTAGTTGGTTGCCGGTACCGGCGGCTTGAAAACCACGCTCGGCCGGTGGTTGAGCTCGATATAGTCGCGCATCTCGCGCCGATACCAGTCGACATGCGGTGGCGGCCCGTCCTGGTCGAGGTCGTGGTTCCCAAGCCCGGTATAGACGGGAAAGTGCACACGATCCGGCCCGGTGCCCTGCTGGTAGCGGTGGCTGAATTGTAGCAACTGCGTGCCCTCGCTCGGCGCCGTAACCTGGCCGCCGCCGTCGTCGGTCATGTCGCCGCCCACGACTATGCCGAGCGGCGTGTCGATCTTCCGGCCGGCGTCGGCGAGCCCGCTGGCCTTGCCGTCGATCGCAAGCGGCCATATCCGGCCCGGAATCCGGTTGATCGCCGCGATGTGACGCAAGAGGTTCGCGTCGGTCTTTCCCTCCTGCTGGCAGTTGGGGCTGAGGCCGTTCGCCATGCGGCAGGCATGCACGTCGTTGGTGAAGATGAATGTCGCGTCGATCGGCGGACGCGGGGCCCGGGCGTGGAGCGGCCGCCCCAGCAGCGGCAGGGCTGCCATCCCCAGTGCGCCGCCGATCAGGTCTCGCCTCGTGGGGAACGGCGGCTTGCTGGCGCTCATGTCGGGTCCTCAGGCTTCGGTCTAATCAGGATCGGTGCTCGGGGCCCGCTTGGCAAGATCAGCGTCTCGTCCTGGTCGTCACCGGAAAGCGCGCGACCAGCCGCAGCCCGATTATGCTGAAGACAAAGAACAGCCACACGGGGTCCGCGCGCCGGAAGAAGAAGCTCTCCAGGAAGGCGTTCAGCGCCGTGAACAGCAGGATCATCATGAAGAAGTCGCCGAGATAGACATTCTCCTTGAGGAGAGGAATGCGCATGTAGTCGCGAACTGGGCGCCACGAAGAAGGCGTAGGCAGCCGTACATGACGCCGATAGCCCCATGATCACCGCTAAGTTTCGGCCGCGCGGCACAGGTGTTCCAGCCACTCGGCATCAGCGATCTCGTCGTCGTCGATGAAGAGCAGGTGGCAGAAGTTCGGAAAGTGCCGGATCGCCATCTCCCAACCGGCATTATAGGCGCTGCAATTGCCGGTTCGTGCGCGATGATGACCATGCCGGCGAGGCGGCCGGTCTCAAACAGCGGCAGCGAGGCGGCAGCGCCGTCGCGCGCCTCGGCCTCGTTTTCGATGACGATAACGGCGAAGCGCCGTCCGGTCTGCTGGGTCGCGAGCGACTTCAGTGTTGCAAGCAGTTGCTGCGGTCGCCGGAACGTGGGCACGCTGACGACGACCTCTACGGTGTCGACCCTTCAGGCCCGGAGAGCGGCCCACGATCGATAAGGAAGCATCGTATGGCGGAAGGATCGTGCGCGGGTCGTCCGATTTGAACGAGTCATCCATAGCATCCATGCCGATAACGATAAGGATTGGTTAAGCCGCCAGCTGGAGGTTCTGCTTGTTTAAGAGTCGCTTAGATTGGAGGTCAATTGCTTTGAAAACGTCGGCGATTGCTCGCATCCGGCACGTCGCCGGCCAATCAGGCTGTCCTCTAGTGGTCTACTCGAGCCCGCTCACGGCCGCGCAAAGATCCTGCTCCCGTTGATTTTGCGGGTCCTCGCAGGCGTCGCGGATTTTCTGCCGATTGTCTTCGGACATGTCGCGCCAAGCCGCCTTCATGTCTTCGACCGAGCGCATCCTCATGAGATCCTTGTCGGAATAGAGCGGACCGACAACTTCGGGGTCGGCAAGGAAATTCTCTCCATCCGACTCGCCGCTGTAGTCCATGTCTGGCTCCGTGGTCGGCTGTGCGACCGCCCTTGCCTCACCGACTAGGGACGAGGCCAGTGCTATGATCGAAATCATCCGCAAGAGCATGGTGGGATCCACTTAATGGTTTATCTGCATGCAGAGGACGGCCCGTAAACAGGAGGAACCGTGAAAGGTTCCGTCGCTGTGCCGCATCGGCAGCGGCGCTTGCGGAAGTCTCCACCGGAAGCGCTTGCGCATCGGTGCCGTTCCGCTTCAGCGATCGTTCTTGATCGCAACGCACCAGCCGCACGACGAGGGATTTGTCCCTCGTTTAATCAACAGTTCATTGCGTGCTGGTAAGCAAAGAGTCTCGAAGGGCTGTGATGCATCTCTTGTTTGCAACGTCGATCGTGCCGGACGGCACGCTGGGGTCTGGCTACGAGATCGCGAATGCCGCGGTCATCCACGCCTTGCGGCGTGCGGACGTGCGCGTCACCGTCCTGGGCTACACTTGGCCCGACCGGCCGGCCGCTGACCCCGAAAACACCATCGTGCTCGGCGAAGTCGATGTTCGCACCGACGGGGCACCCCTGCACCGCAAACTCGGGTGGCTCGCCGGTGCGATACGCTCCGGGCTGGCCTTCTCGTCGGTCAAGCTGCGCATTGCATCGCCTGAGAGCGTCCGCGAGGCGATCGACGCGGCCGGTCCCTTCGACGCCTACGTGCTGAACTCCGTACAGTTCGCTGGGGCGTATGAAGGTGTGTTCGATGACCGCCCGACGCTTTTCGTCGCGCATAATGTCGAGCACCGCTCGGCCCGGGAATACGCCCTCGCGGCGGCCGGTGCCTTCCAGCGCATCCTCTACCGTCGCGAGTCGCGGCTGCTGAAAGGGCTCGAGGCACGGCTCTGCAGCAGGGCGCGCTTCGTCTTCACGCTCGCCGAAGAGGATCGGGCAGCACTCAGCGTCGGCTCGGATACCAGGTCGGCTGCACTGCCGCTGGTCACCCGCGCCAGCGCGCCCCCGCCACCAGAAGATCGCGCGGTCGAATACGACGCCGCGTTGATCGGTACCTGGACCTGGCAGCCCAACCGTATCGGGCTGGAGTGGTTCCTCAGTGAAGTGGTGACGCATCTTCCGCACGACTTTTCCATCAGGATTGCCGGGCATGTGCCGGCCGGGATGAGCTCGAGCCATCCGGGCGTCAAATTCGTCGGCCACGTGCCGGATGCCGAAAGCTTCGTGCGCGGCGCTTCCGTCATTCCGCTGGTCAGCCGCGCCGGCACCGGCGTGCAACTGAAGACCATCGAGACCTTCGAGCTCGGCTTGCCATCGGTCGCCACCACCAGCGCAGTGCGCGGCATCGACCACCGACCGGAGAACTGTGTCGTGGCCGACGATCCGGTGGCCTTCGCGGCGGCGCTGCAGTTGGCCGCCTCCGGCGCATGCCACGACATTGACGGCGCGGATTTCTATTGGCACCAGCTCGCCGCCCTCGACGAGCGCATCGGACAGGGCCTGCGGGCGTTGGGCCATGCGAGACGGGGAGCGACGGCATGAACATGCGTGCCATGGCGTCAGCTTTCTGGATCGGCTCCCCGAAAAGCATCCTCGGCATCCCGGTGGCCAGCCTCAACCGCGACGAGGCCGTCGGTTGACTGAAGCAAATGCTGGCGGAGCGGCGCTTCACTAAGGTCAGCTTCCTCAATGCTCACAATGCAAACACCGACTGCCGCGACGCCGAGTTCGCGGCCGCGCTCTATGATTTCCTAATTCTGCCCGACGGCATCGGCGTCGACATTGCCTCGAAGCTGCTCTACGGCGCGCCGTTTCCCGCAAACCTCAACGGCACCGACCTCATTCCAGGCTTCCTGCAGGCATCGGCCGAGCAGCATACCGTTGGCCTCGTCGGCACTACGCGCGAGAATGCCGAGACAGCGGCCAAAACGCTGTCGGCGCTCGCGGGGCAGCACCGCTTCGCGGTCATCCATGACGGCTTCTCCACGGTGCGGCCGAGTCGGAAATCCTTGAGTGGATTCGGCAGCTGCGCCCTGACATCTTGCTGGTCGCCATGGCCATGCCGCGCGCCGCTCTGGATGCGCCGGTAGCGGCTGGAAGGGGTGTTCCGGTTGATGATAGAGCCGCGCTTTCGAGAGCATGTCGCTGGCCTGGCTCATAGTGTCGGTTCGACCCTGGCGCGAAAGCTTAATGTGCGGCTCCGACGAGATTCTTTAGACGCTTCAAAGAATTGCTGCTGGGAAAAGCGGTTGTTCGTCTCATGCCCTGTTAACAGTTTGTTTCCCATGAGCATTTAGCTTGGCTTAACGATGGCGGGACCGCCCGCAATGTTCCGTTCGAGAAGCGCGCCGCCAGCATGTTTGAGACTGAAAATCGCGACGACCGGAAGCATTCGCTTCCTGCGTATGCGCGCGACGGTCGCGAGCATGATGCCGTGCCGCGTGCCGGCTCGTTGCTGGGACTGGTACCGGCCGACGACATGCGGGACGATGCGCTGGAGCGCCATCGCGCTGCGCGCTCCCGACGGGAGGAGCGGCTTCGGCGCGAGGCGGAGGCCTCCTTGGCTGCTGCGGCCGAAATAGCCGCATCTTCGGTGGCTCCTCAGCAGGCCTCTTCGCAGATAGCAGATAACCCCCGCCCGAACTTCCGCGCAAAAATCTCCGCCTGGCTTTCCAATTTGAAGCGAGAGGCCGGAGCGTCCGCCAGCGAACGCGGCAATGTTGCCGAGGAGGCCGAACAGAGGCTTTCCGCCGCCCAGGCCACGCCGCTTTCCGATAAGGCCGTCGACGAGCTTTGCGATTTCGGCGAGATCGACGACAGGCAGTGGCAGCCGCTCAACGACCCGATGAAGGTCATCGGCGGTATCACGCGTTCCAAGATGCTGATCGTGCTCTGCACCGTTGTGGGCGCGCTGCTCGGTATCGCGGTGGCTCTTTCGACACCCAAGAAATACGAGGCGGCGACAGAACTCCTGATCGACCCGCACGACCTCAAGTTGGTTGTCCGCGACCTCACCCAGACCGGCTTTTCCAACGAAGCCACGCTCGCCATCGTGGAAAACCAGGTCCGTGTCATCACCTCGGGCACGGTGCTCAACAAGGTGGTGGACCAACTGCATCTCGACGACGATCCCGAGTTCAACAGTCAGGGCGGCGGGCTGGGGGTGCGTTCGTTGTTCTCCAGCGGCGACGGCGCCGACGATCCGGCCCGGCGCCGCGCACTTGCCGTCAACCGTCTCGCCGCCAGCCTTTCGGTCGAGCGCGGCGGCAAGACCTTCGTGGTCGTGATCGCCGTGAAGACACGGGACGGCGAGAAGTCGGCTCTCATTGCCAACACCATGGCGGACGTGTTCCTCAAGACCTATAGCGAGCTCCAGTCCGACACCGCCAGCCGTGCGACGGAAGAGCTCACCGCTCGCCTCGCGGAGCTGCGCAGCAGCGTCGAGACGGCTGAGCGCAAGGTCGAAACCTTCAAGGCCGAGCACGACATCATCGATCCGCAAGGCCGCCTGATCACCGACGACGAGCTGATGAAGCTCAACGATCAACTGTCGGTCGCCCGAGCTCGCACGCTGGAGCTCAACGGCAAGGCAGCGTCGGCCAAGTCGGCCGATGTCGATGCGGTTGTCGGCGGTGCGTTGCCTGAGGCGCTGACCTCACCGACGATGACGGAGCTGCGCACGCAATATGCGATTCTGAAAGGGGAACTCGACAAGCTCGCCGTCAAGCTCGGGCCCCGCCACCCTCAGCTCCAGGCCGTCCAGGCCCAGCTCGCCGGTGCACGCGACCAGATCGCCGCCAAGCTGCGCCGCATCGCCTCGTCCGTGCAGACGGAGCTGAAGCGCTCGGCTCAGCTGGAGGAGGAGCTTTCCTCGCGTCTCGCCCAGCTCAAGGTCCGCCAGGGCGATGTCAGTCGCGACATGGTGGAGTTGGGCGAGCTGGAGCGCGTGGCGACGGCCAAGCGCGCCGTCTACGAGGCTTTCCTGCTGCGCGCGCGAGAAACCGGCGAGCAGCGGGATATCAACACGGCCAATATGAGCGTCATCTCGGTGGCTTATCCCCCGCCGACCGCGACCGGCCCGTCGCGCTCGACGATTGCGATGGCAGGCACCATGCTGGGCCTTTTCGCCGGGATCGGGATCGGCGGCCTGCGCGGTGCCTGTGAGAGTCTGCGCGACACCGCCCGGCAGCGCCGCCGCCGATGCGTGACGGCGCGGCGTGATGTTCCGTTGGCCACGCCTCCGTCCGGAAACGGGCCGGAAGACAGCCCTACCGCCCCCGGCGGTGACCGTGCACGCCGACTGGAGGCGCTGCAAGACCGTGGCCAGCCGCGGTTCCAGACCGTACCGCAGGAGAGGGGACATCGGTCGGAGGCGTTTGCGCCGGAAGATGCGGAGCAGGCGCTGCCGAACGAGCCATCCGTCTCGAAGGCGCATTCCTATCCGCCATACTGGCCGGCCGAACCGATCCCCGGCCAGGTCCCGGCCGAGCGAGCTGCAGCCGATGGCGAGCGTCCGGAGGCTCCTGAAACGTCCATCGACGACATCCGCGCCAGCCTGCGCGACTTCGGCCATCGGGTGGAGGGTCTTGCAGAAGCCCGTATCCGACGCCGATATTTCTGAGACTTATTGTCCCGATTGCGGCTTCGCGGCATGCGACGGCGCATTGACGGGATTGCGTCGCGGTTTTTTCGTGACTATGCCTTGCACTTAGTGCTGACGCCAGGGAAGACACATGACTGAAATTATCGACGGAAAGATCGTAGCCGAAGATGTCGTGGAGACGGTGAAGCGTTTCACGGCCGAGCTGTCGGAGAAACATGGCGTCCAGCCCGGATTGGCCGTTGTGATCGTCGGCGAGGATCCGGCAAGCCAGGTCTACGTGTCCTCCAAGGGCAAGAAGGCGAAGGAGTGCGGCTTCCTCTCGATCCAGCACACGCTGCCGGCCGACACGAGCGAAGCCGATCTGCTCAAGCTCATCGGCCAGCTCAACGCTGACGCGACCGTCCACGGCATCCTCGTGCAGCTGCCGCTGCCCGACCACATCGATTCCGGAAAAGTCATCCAGACCATCGCGCCGCAGAAGGATGTCGACGGCTTCAGCTTCATCAATGTCGGCAAGCTCGGCACCGGCGAGGTCGATAGCGCATTCGTGCCCTGCACGCCGGCTGGCTCGATGCTGCTCATCGAGCGCGTGCGCGGCAAGGACCTGTCGGGCCTCAATGCCGTCGTCGTCGGCCGCTCCAATATCGTCGGCAAGCCCATGGCCAACCTGCTCCTGGCCGCCAACTGCACCGTCACGGTCGCGCACAGCCGCACCAAGGACCTGCCCACGCTGGCCCGCACCGCCGACATCCTGGTCGCGGCCGTCGGCCGTCCGGAAATGATCAAGGGCGACTGGGTCAAGCCCGGAGCCACTGTCATCGATGTGGGCATCAACCGCATTCCGGCGCCTGAAAAGGGCGAGGGCAAGTCGCGGCTGGTCGGCGACGTCGATTTCGACAGCGCGCACAAGGCCGCTGGCGCCATCACCCCGGTGCCGGGCGGCGTCGGTCCGATGACCATCGCCATGCTGATGGCCAACACGCTGGTTTCGGCAAGCCGCGCCGCTGGCGTCGAGCCGCCGGCCTTCTGACCTCAGCCAGAGCCCGGAATGCCGGCCTTGCCGCAGCAACCCGTCCCGGTGGAGATGCAGCTCTTGCCCGACGGCGTGCAAGGGGGCCGGCAATTCGCATTCCTGTTGGTCGACAAGTTCCCGATGTTCTCGCTGGCTGCGGCCATCGACACGGTACGCTCGGCCAACCGGCTTCTCGGCCATAACTTTTATGGCTGGACGACTGTCTCGGCCGACGGCGAGGCGGTCACCGCCTCCAACGGCCTGTCGCTGAAGGTCGGCTACAGCGTGGCCGACCTCCCGCAGGTGGATATCCTGTTCGTCTGCGTGGGGCTCACCACCGAATTTCCGGGGAAGAGCAAGGTGCTGGCCGCCCTGCGCAGCTGGGGCCGGCGCGGCGGCGCCCTCGGCGCGCTCTCGGCCGGCTCCTACCTGCTGGCCGAGGCCGGCCAGCTCGACGGCTGTCGCTGCACCATCCACTGGGAAAACCGCGCCGGCTTCAGCGAGCGCTTTCCCGACATCCAGTGCACCGGCAACGTCTTCGAGATCGATCGCAAGCGCTACACCTGTGCCGGCGGCACGACGTCCATCGACCTAATGCTGGAGATCGTGCGCGGAGACCTGGGCCCCAATCTCGCGAACGGCGTCGCCAACCAGTTCCAGCATGAACGCATCCGCTCGGCCACTGACCGCCAGCGCGTCGGGCCGGAGCGCGACCTGACCGGCAAGTCGGAGAAGCTGCGCAAGATCGTGGAGCTCATGGCCGACAATCTGGACGAGCCGTTCTCGGCGCTGCAGCTTGCCAAGACGGCCGGGCTCTCCGTTCGTCAGGTCGAGCGGCTGTTTCTGCGCCATCTCAACGTCACGCCGGGGCGCTACTACATGCGGCTCAGGCTCGAGCGGGCGCGCGAGCTGCTGCGCCAGACCAATATGCCCATCCTCGACGTGGCGATCGCGACCGGCTTCACCTCGCATTCCTATTTCGCCCAGAGCTACCGCCTGCAATTCGGCCGGCCGCCCTCGGAAGAGCGGCGCACGACCTATTAGGTATCCGGCAAAGCGAGCGCGCTTGACGACCGCATCTCAGACCGCGTTCGACATCGTCCTGTCGAAAAACACGTAACGGTCCCGGCCGCGGGCCTTCGCCGTGTAGAGTGCTGCGTCCACGTTTCGCGTCAATTCCTCGCGCGACGCCGCATCGCGAGGGGCGACTGCAACCCCGATGCTCGCACGTGCCTGGATTATCTTGCCCTCGATCTGGAACGGCTCCCTGAAAACCTGGATGAGCCGCTCGGCCACCGATTCCAGGACGCGCACGCTCGAGGGCGCATGTAGAAAGAGCGCGAACTCGTCCCCGCCGAGGCGGATCGGCGTGTCGTCCGCACGGATCACCGACCGGATGCGCCGGGCTGCTTCGACGAGCACAGCATCTCCCACGGGATGACCGTGCTGGTCATTGATCTTCTTGAAGCCGTCGAGGTCCATGTAGAGGACGCCGATCTCCCTGTTTTCCGCGATCGCTGCTGTGATCGCTCCGTCCACGATGGATGTGATCGCCTTGCGATTGTAGAACCCGGTCAGCGGGTCCGTCATCGCCGCGGTCTTCAGGGCGGTTTCCTCAAGACCGAGCAGGATGTTGGAGCGCTCGAGGCGCAGAAGCCCTCCCGCGACAGTGCCGAAATTGCGAAGCGTCTCCATCTCCTGCGCGCTGAGCCGCCTGGGTGCGGTATCCAGCACGCAAAGTGCGCCGACGGTCAGTCCCGGTTCGAGCTCTATCGGCGTTCCGGCATAAAAGCGGAACTGCGGGTCGCCTTCCACGTAGGGCAGGGTCCGAAATGCTTCGTCTTCCGTGAGATCGGGTACCACGAAGCAGTGTCCTGTCCGCACGACGTGGGTGCACATCGATTGCTCGCGCGAGCACGCCACCACCTCAAGCCCGGCGCTCGCCGCGATGTGCTGCCAATCCTCGTCGACGATGGTTACGGCCGCCATGGGAGTCTGGAAGACCATCCTGGCCAGGGTGGTCAGCGCGTCCAGCTCGGGGGTTGATTGAACCTGGGAGGGCATCAAGGACCTGACCGCCGCCAAGCGCTCGATCTCGTTCGCGGGTACGTCGTTGTAATGGCTGGCTGTCGTCATCGGGTGGCCTCCTTCCTCGCGTCGTGTCCCCGGACTCCTGGAGACGAAAATGCAAGGTCCAGCCACCCCCACCCCGAGCGGACCATCGGAATCAATGCAGTGCATTGGTCTGGATGAGTTAGCCGCTGGCGTGCGCAATGCCAATAGTGCCTGAGGGAGGCGCTTTCGCGCTTCATCGTCGCCACGCCCGGTTTTCACCGTCTGGCCATTTCAAAGAACTGGGAAGACGGGCGGTCGTCGGACACGCTCATCTAAGTTTTATCTGCGGCCCTTCGACCGCCCGTTCGATGCTCTTGCCCCCGCTCAGTCGCCTCCACATTCGCGTGGCCAGCCGCCGCCAAGGCCCGGGCTTGGGGGCTCATCACCCAGTGACGCTGGCGCCAATCGCCAGCGCCGAGGGATTACCGGGTACCTTGATCCCAGCTTATTCAAGGTTGCTGGAGACGGCTTTGAAGGGATGCCGCAGCCTTTCATCCCGTCGTCCTCGGGCCGGAGCACGAGCGCAGCGAAGTGCGGAGGTTCCGGGGACCCAAGCCTCGGACTCTCAACCGGCTGTCCAGGGCAGGTTTCGTGTCAGCAAACTATCCCGGGTAAGACGGCCCGGCTTTGATCCGCGGCTTTTCCAAGCGTCATCCCGGCCAGCGATTTGCGCGGATCGACCTGCACCGCTGCGGCAGTTTTGGCCGACCGGCATGGGTCCCCGGAACCTCCGCACTTCGCTATCGCTCGTGCTCCGGCCCGAGGATGACGGGGTGGGACGGCCGGCGTCAATCGCCAGCGCGGCGGTATCCCCGGAACCTCCGCACGTCGCCGTGCTCCGGCCCCAGGGATGACGGGGTAGGGCGATCGACCGCACGCAGGTGATGGACCGGAAGCTTATCCCAATCCGAACGACCGGGCGCCTTCATCCGCGCGGCCGGCCATCTGGCGGAAGCCGGCAAACAATTCGCGGCCAAAGCCGTACTCGTTTTCGGTGAGGTCGATCAGCGGCACCTTGCGCGCCTTCAGCTCGGCTTCGGGGACGAAGACCTCCAGCGTGCCGTTTTCCGCGTCGAGGCGGACGATGTCGCCGTCGAGGATCTTGCCGATGGCGCCGCCCTCCAACGCCTCGGGCGTCACGTGGATCGCCGCCGGCACCTTGCCGGATGCGCCCGACATGCGGCCGTCGGTGACCAGCGCGACCTTGTGGCCGCGATCCTGCAATATGCCGAGGATGGTGGTGAGCTTGTGCAGTTCCGGCATGCCGTTGGCGCGCGGGCCCTGGAAGCGGATGACGGCGACGAAGTCGCGGTCGAGCTGGCCGGCCTTGAAGGCGTCGTTCAGCGCCTGCTGGCTGTCCAGCACCACCGCCGGCGCCTCGATGAAGCGACGCTCGGGCTTCACGGCCGAGGTCTTGATGACGGCGTGGCCGACATTGCCGGAAAGCACCTTCAGGCCGCCGGAATGCTGGAACGCCTTGGCGAATGGCGCAAGCACCTTCTCGTCGCCGCTCTGCTTCGGCGCGGCCTCGCGCTGCACCGTGCCGTCGGCACCGAGCTTTGCCTCCACCGCATAGGGGCGCAGGCCTTCGCCCCACACGGTCTGCACGTCCTCGTGCAGCAGGCCGGCATCCAGCAGTTCGCGGATGAGGAAGCCCATGCCACCGGCGGCGTGGAAGTGGTTCACGTCGGCAAGGCCGTTCGGATAGACCCGCGCCAGAAGCGGCGTTGCGTCGGACAGGTCGGAAATGTCCTGCCAGGTCAGGCGGATGCCGGCCGCGGCGGCCATGGCGATCAGGTGGATGGTGTGGTTGGTCGAGCCGCCCGTCGCATGCAGCCCGACCACGCCGTTGACGATGGAGCGCTCGTCGATCATGCGGCCCGCCGGCGTGTAGGCATTGCCGAGCGCGGTGATGGCCAGCGCGCGCTTCGCCGCTTCCTTCGTCAGCGCGTCGCGTAGCGGCGTGCCGGGATTGACGAAGGAGGCGCCGGGCGTATGCAGGCCCATGATCTCCATCAGCATCTGATTGGAATTGGCCGTGCCGTAGAAGGTGCAGGTGCCGGGGCCGTGGTAGGACTTTGACTCGGCCTCCAGCAATTCGGCGCGACTGACCTTGCCCTCGGCATAGAGCTGCCGGATTTTTGCTTTCTCGTCATTGGGCAGGCCCGACGTCATCGGCCCGGCCGGAATGAACACGGCCGGCAGGTGGCCGAAGGAGAGCGCGGCGATCACCAGCCCCGGCACGATCTTGTCACACACGCCGAGGAAGACGGCGGCGTCGAACATGTTGTGGCTGAGCCCCACGGCCGCCGCCATGGCAATGATGTCGCGCGAGAACAGCGACAGCTCCATGCCCGGCTGGCCCTGGGTGACGCCGTCGCACATGGCCGGCACGCCACCCGCCACCTGGGCGATGCCGCCCACCTCGCGCGCCGCCTGCTTGATGAGCTGCGGATAGGTCTCGAAGGGCTGATGCGCCGACAGCATGTCGTTGTAGGAGGTGATGATGCCGAGGTTCGGCACCGTCTCGCCGCTGAGGGCTGCCTTCTCGCCAGGCGCGCAGGCGGCAAAGCCGTGGGCGAGGTTTCCGCAGGACAGAACCGCCCGGTTGGCGCTGCGGCTGGCGGCCTGCGCGATGCGCTCGAGGTAGAGTTCGCGCGAGGCCCGCGAGCGCTCGCGAATCCGCTCGGTAATGGCTTCGATGTCGCTTCTGGCGGTCATGACGGTCGGTCCTTTGTGGGGCGGCCCCGTAAGCGCTGGGAGGATGCGCTTTGCGGAAGCCGGATGGATTACGGCGCCCAGAAGATCTGCACGGGCACCCTTGCATGGTCGAAGACCGCGCGCACCGGCAGATGCGGCGAGCCGTCGAGGGCAGCCTCCAGCACGCGGCGCTTTTCGGCGCCTTCGATGTGGAGGGCGATGAAGCCGGCCGAAGTGATGCGCGGCAGCGTCAAGGTCAGGCGCGGCTCGATGCCGCTCGGCGCATGGACGGGCAGCACATTGGCCTGCGTATGCGGGTCGAGAAGTGCGGGCAGATCGTCGGCGTCAGGAAAGAAGGAGGCGGTGTGGCCGTCCGTGCCCATGCCGAGGATGACGGCATCCAGCGTCAAGGCGTTGCGTCCGATCGCTTCGTCGGCGCGCTCGGCCGCTGTGGCGATGTCGTCGGCCGCTGAGTAGAGGCCGATGAATTCGGCCGCGGCCGCTTCGTTCCGTAGCAGGTTGGCGGCCACCAGCCCGGCATTGGAACGCGGCGAATCCGGCGGCACGAAGCGCTCGTCCACCAGCGTCACGATCACCTTGGCCCAGTCGATCTTTTCGCGCGACAGCGTGCGGAAGAACAGGCCGGGCGTGGTGCCGCCCGAAACGGCGAGCGTAGCCTTGTCCCGCGCGGCGATGGCGTCGGCCAGCACCCGGGCCACCGTGCCGGCAAAAGCCGACGCCAGTGCCTCGGACGAGGTGAATTCGTGCCAGCTGCGGGCGGCCTTGTCCATGTCGCTCAGCTCTCGTGCCAGGTGCGGCCGTCGCGCTCGATCAACGCGATCGAGGCCGAGGGTCCCCAGGTGCCGGCGGTATAGCCTTGCGTTTCCTGGCGGATGTCCTCCCAGGAGGTGAGGATGGGGTCGATCCACTTCCACGCCGCCTCGACTTCGTCGCGGCGCATGAACAGGGTCTGGTTGCCGCGGATCACGTCCATGATCAGCCGCTCATAGGCGTCCGGATTGCGCTCCTGAAAACTCTCGGCAAAGCTCATGTCGAGCGGAACGTTTCGCAGGCGCATGCCGCCAGGGCCGGGGTCCTTGATCATGATCCACTGCTTGACGCCTTCGTCCGGCTGCAGGCGGATCACCAGCTGGTTGGCGGTGATGTTGCCGGCGCTGTCCTCGAAGATCGAGTGGGGGATCGGCTTGAACTCGATGACGATCTCCGACACGCGCGATGCCAGCCGCTTGCCGGTACGCAGATAGAAGGGAACACCCGCCCAGCGCCAGTTGGCGATCTCGGCCTTGAGCGCGACGAAGGTCTCGGTGTTGCTTTCGCCCTTGCCGAGTTCGTCGATATAGCCGGTGACGGGTCCGTTCGCCGATGCGCCGGCGCGGTATTGCCCGCGGACGGTGAGCTTCGGCGTTTCGTTGCCGTTGATGTGCTTGAGCGCATGCAGAACCTTCAGCTTCTCGTCGCGGAGGGCGTCGGCCTCCATCGAGGCTGGCGCTTCCATGGCGACGAGGCAGAGCAGCTGCAGCATGTGGTTCTGCACCATGTCCCGCAGCGCGCCGGCCTTGTCGTAATAGGTGACGCGGTCTTCCAGGCCCACCGTCTCGGCGACGGTGATCTGGACATGGTCGATATGGGCCGAGTTCCACAGCGGCTCGTAGAGTGCATTGGCGAAGCGCAGCGCCATCAGGTTCTGCACAGTCTCCTTGCCGAGATAGTGGTCGATGCGGAAGATCTGCTGCTCGGAAAAGACCTTGGCGAGCTGGTCGTTGAGCGCGCGCGCCGAGGCGAGGTCGCGGCCGATCGGCTTTTCCATGACGATGCGCGACTTCGGCGTCACCAGCCCCACTTCCTGCAGATGCTTGGCGATGTCGCCAAACAGGGCCGGCGCAACCGCCAGATAGAAGGCGCGTATGCTCTTGCTGTCGTCGACGGCCTTCTTCAGAGTGTCGAAGCCATCTCCAGACACCGCATTGACCACGACATAGCTGAGGCGCTTGAGAAAGGCCTCAAGCTGTTCATCGTCGATCTCGTCGGGCTTCACATGCTCCATAATCGCCTTGCGGGCGAAGGCGCGGTAGTCGTCATTGGACAGCTGGGCGCGCGAGGCACCGATGATGCGCGTCGGATCCGAGAGCTGGCGGGCGCGCTGGCGCTGGTAGAGGGCCGGCAGGAGCTTGCGCTCGGCAAGGTCGCCCGTGCCTCCGAAAACGATGAGGTCGAAAGGTTCGACGGGGATGATCTGACTGGTCATTCTCTATTCCGGGTCGCGACGCAGGTGGTTCTGCCTCTATTAATCTAATCGATTTAAAATTACCAGAGCCAGACTGTCACAGCTTCGACCTTGACACTGGTCCAACCCGTGTTTCTGTGCACAGGCAATAGTGCCTGGCGGGTCGACCGGCGCAACATGATACAGCGGGTCCAGGATCCAGAGGAGGTGGCCATGGGTACGCATCTTTCCACAACCGTGGCGGAGGGCCGCGCCTTCATGCAACTCATCGACGGCAGACAGGTCGACGCGTTGTCCGGTGAACGGATAGATGTGTTTTGCCCGTCGGACGGCAAGGTATTCGCGTCTATTCCTGCCGCCGGCAAGGCCGATATCGACTTGGCCGTGCAGGCCGCACGCCGGGCTTTCGAGGAAGGTCCATGGAGCCGCATGCCCGCCGTCGAGCGCGGGCGCTGCCTGACCCGGCTATTCCAGCTGGTGGAGAAGAATGGCGACGAGCTGGCAGCACTTGAATCGCGCGACACCGGCAAGCCGATCCGCCAGGGCAAGGCCGACGTTGCCGGCGCGATGCGCTACTACGAATTTTACGGCGGCGCCGGCGACAAGATCCACGGCGACACCATCCCCTTTCTCGACGGCTACACGGCGCTGACTCTGCGCGAGCCGCATGGCGTGGTGGCCGGCATCATTCCGTGGAACTATCCGCTGCAGATCCTGGCGCGCGTGGTGGGCGCCGCGCTCGCGATGGGCAACACGCTGGTGGTCAAGCCAGCCGAGGACGCCTCGCTGACCACGATCCGCATTGCCGAACTGGCGCTGGAGGCGGGGTTTCCGGCCGGGGTGTTCAATGTGGTCACCGGCTATGGCCGAGAGGCCGGCGCGGCGCTTTCAGCCCATCCGCTGGTCGACTACGTCACCTTCACCGGCTCGACGCTCACCGGCACGGCCATCCAGCAGGCCGCGGCGATCAACAATCGCGGCGTCACTATGGAGTTGGGGGGCAAGTCGCCGCAGATCGTCTTCGCCGATGCCGATGTGGAGGCGGCGCTGCCGGTGCTGGTCAATGCAATCATCCAGAATGGCGGCCAGACCTGCTCGGCCGGCAGCCGCGTGCTGGTCGAAAGGCCGATCTATGAGCGGGTCGCGGCAGCGCTGGCCGAACGCTTCTCGAAACTGGTCGCCGGCCCCCATGATGCGGATCTCGACCTCGGCGCGCTGATCAATCCGAGGCAGAAGGAAAAGATCGCCGGAATGGTCGCTGCCGCGGAAGAGGCTGGCATTCCGGTGCTGGCGTGCGGCTCGATCCAGCCCGATGCGCCGGCCGGCGGATACTATCAGGAGCCGGTGCTGTTCGGTTCGGTCGACCCGATGGCCGCGATCGCCCGCGAGGAAATCTTCGGCCCGGTGCTGACCCTGTTCCCGTTCGAGGGCGAGGAGGAGGCCATCAGGCTCGCCAACGGCACCGAGTTCGGTCTGGTGGCAGGCGTCTGGACGAAGGACGGCGCCCGCCAGCACCGCGTTGCCAAGCGCGTGCGCGCGGGCCAGGTCTTCGTTAACGGCTATGGCGCGGGCGGCGGCATCGAACTGCCTTTCGGCGGCTTCAAGAAGTCCGGTCACGGCCGCGAAAAGGGTTTTGAAGCGCTCTACGACATGTCGGCGACCAAGACGATCGTCTTCAATCACGGATGACGCCTGGCGCGGTCACAGAAGCTGCCGCCACAAGCATGAGGAGCAGGAATGGCACGTCTGAAGGATAAGGTAGCGGTCATTACGGGAGCGGCCTCCGGCTTCGGAGAGGGTATGGCGAAACGCTTCGCCGAAGAGGGCGCGAAGGTCGTGGTGGCAGACCTGAACGCCAAGGGAGCCGAACGCGTGGCCGGTGAAATCGGCAAGGCGGCGATTGCGGTGCAGACCGACGTGTCGCAGCGTTCCGAGTTCGACGAACTGATCGAGGTGACGATGAGCGGTTTCGGCCGCATCGACGTCATGGTCAACAACGCCGGCTATACCCACCGCAACGGCGATATGCTGGCGGTGGACGAGGAGGTGTTCGACCTGATCACGGCGGTCAACATGAAGGCGATCTACCATGCCGCCCGGTCCGTGGTGCCGATCATGGAGGCTCAGGGCGGCGGCTCGATCATCACCACCGCCTCGACCGCCGGCCTGCGCCCGCGCCCGGGGCTAACCTGGTACAACGCCTCGAAAGGCTGGGCGATCACGGCCACCAAGTCCATGGCGGTGGAGCTGGCGCCGAAGAACATCCGCGTCAATTGCCTGTGCCCGGTGGCGGGTGAAACCGGCATGCTGGCCCAGTTCATGGGCGAGGACACCCCGCAAATGCGTGCCAAATTCCGGGCCTCGATCCCGCTCGGACGGCTCTCGACGCCGCTCGACATCGCCAACGCCGCGTTGTGGCTCGCTTCCGACGAGGCTGCCTTTATTACCGGCGTGGCGCTGGAGGTGGACGGCGGCCGCTGCATCTGAGAAGTGCCTTCCGGGGCCGGGTGAGGCTTTGGAAGATCATTTGTGGATTCAGCATGTTACGGTGTCGCCCATGCTTGGAATCAGGGTCGTGGATGCTTTGATCCAGACACCCATCTGGGCTCTCGCTTTCTTGCGGCATGTGTCACAATGTTAGCGCCGTGCCGCAAAATGTTGCGGTTTTAGCCACTTTTCAGCCGGGAAATTACTACTTCTAGAGCGCGGGCCGGGGCGTTCTAGGAGTAAGGGGCCCGCTTGAAATATCTGGAGAGGGTGAGGGCGTGTCTGGCGCTCGGCACCGTCATCTCCGCCTGCTTTCTTGCCGGATGTACCACGCAAGGAACTGGCGGCGTGACGGACGACATCAAGACTTCGTCCATCAGCAAGATATCATCCGTGAAAACGTCCTATGCCTACTCGGCGAAAGACAAGGAGTGTCTTGCCCGCGCAATGTTCTTCGAGTCCAACCGATCGAGCCGCGAGGGACTTGTCGCCGTCGGCACGGTGGTGATGAACCGGCTGAGATCCGGCGAATATGGCGATACCGTTTGCCAAGTCGTCGGCCAGAAGGGGCAGTTCGCGCCCGGCGTGCTGACGCGGAAGATGGAAACAGACGCGCTTCCCGACGTGGTCGCGGCGGCCGATTCCGTGCTAAAGGGCGAGCGCCATCCGGCGGTGAAGAACGCCATGTTCTTCCACACTGCCGGTCTGCGCTTCCCCTACAAGAACATGCACTATGTGCTGCAGGCCGGCGGCAATGCGTTCTATGAGAAGCGCGACCGGCACCGCGTGCTTCGCCCCGGCGTTGAGGCGCAGGTGGCCGAGGCTGCCGTGCAGAACCAGGAGGGAGTGGAGCCGGGCACTGCGGTGGCCATGAAGCAGGCAGGTCGCACGGGGACGGGCCAGAGCGTGGCTGCTGCTACGCCACAGATGATCGGAGGAGCTGTTGTCCAGCGGGTAGCCGCAACCACTGCGACCGTCGAGCAGAGCGCGTTTGCCTATGAGGCCGACCCGAAGGCGGCTAGCGCGATCGGAGCGCTGATCGCTACACAGAACAGGCCCATGCCACGGGTCGAATAAAGGTGAGGGCTGTGCCTTCGGGCTTCGAGTCTGTGCCTCTAACACAAAAAAAGAACCCGACGCTTGCGTCGGGTTCTTTTTGTTGCGTTGAGACGGTTCGTCAGAATTTGTAGTTGAGGCCGAATCGGATGCTGTTGGCCGTCCATCTGACGCGGGCATTGTCGTCTTCATGTCCACGAAAATCGTGCCTGCCCAGGTCGGTATACATATACTCGACCTTGCCCGTGAGCTGGTCGGTAAAGGCATATTCCAGACCAGTACCGGCGGCCCAGCCGAACCTCGTGTCGCTATCGCTGACTCTACTTTCATCATTATGATCAAAGGTCGAGAATCTCACGTGGCCGTAGGCCGCACCAGCGGTCACGTAAGGCAGGAAGCGGTCATAGGCGTAGCCGAGACGCGCTCGCGTTGTGCCGAGCCAACCGTTCTTGGAGTCGCAATCGAAGTTCCCGTCCCGGCAACCATCGGTATCACCCCTGTTGCCCGACCAGGCGAGATCGGTCTCAAGGCCCAGCACCACGTTGTTGTCGAATTGATAATTATAGCCGGCCGTACCGCCGATCAGGCCACCATTGGCGTGGTGGTGGCCATCGAAGTCGGAATGCTCAAAGTCTGCGTGCACTCTGCCCCAGTTGTAGCCGCCGACGATACCGACATAGAAGCCCGTCCAGGTGAAGATCGGCGTATAGACGACCGGCTCCACTATATCAGCCGCAAAGGCCGCGCTTGTCGTGGAAAGAAGCACTGCGACAAGGCCAGCGCGTAGAACACTGCTTTTGGTCAAGATTGCCTCCACTCGAAAGAAGTTCGATTAAGACGTCACAATCACCCCGTGCTGCAGTTACCATATGTCAAGTCGGCCTCCAATGCTGTCGCAATCATGCAACAGTCCACAAAGACTTGCGCAGTTACTTTGCGCAAGTCTTTTATTTGTAAGTACAAGAGAGATTAGATCCGGTCGCGCAGGGCGAACCAGTTGAGTGCCAGGAAGAGCAGCGGTGTGCGGAAACGCCGGCCGCCGGGGAAGGGCGGGATCTTCAGTTCCTCGAAGAGCTTCAGCCGGTCGCGATTGCCGGCCACTGTCTCCGCATAGAGCTTGCCGACGAAATTGGACAGCATCACGCCGTGCCCGGAATAGCCGCCGGCGAAGATCACGTTCGGCATTACTTCGCGCACATAGGGTTTTCTCGGCACGGTGATGCCGACATAGCCGCCCCAGCCATGCGTGATCTCGACGTCCTTGAGGCCAGGATAGAGTTCGGCGATCTGCTTGCGGATGTGGATGTGGATGTCCTTGGGATCGTCCACCGCATAGACCTCGCGCCCGCCGAACAGCAGCCGTCCGTCCGTCGACTTGCGGAAATAGCGCACGACGAAGCGTGAATCGTCGACCGACTCGCCGCCGGGAATCACCGGGCTGTCGGCGCCCAGAGGCACCGTGGCGCCGATGAAGGAGCCGATGGGCATGACATGGGCCGAGCTCATCGGTTCCAGCCTGCCGCCATAGGCGTTGACCGCGATCAGCCCCTTGTCGGCGGTGATGGTGCCGAAGGGCGTGGTCACCCGCACCTTGCCGTCGGACGAGGTGATGCCGGTGGCGGGCGTCTTCTCGAACAGCTGTGCGCCGGCGGCCGCCGCGACGCGGGCGGTGCCGATGACGAGCTTCAGCGGGTGGATATGGCCAGTGCCGGTGTCGCGCGTGCCGCCGAAATAGGCGGTCGAGCCGAGGCGCTCGGCCGTCTCCTTCGCATCCATGAAGCTAATGTGGTTGTAGCCGAAGCGCGTGGCCATGATCTCGGCATGGGCCTTGTAGGCATCGACGAAGCGCGGCTTGTGCGCCACCGACATCTGGCCCGGCATGAAGTCGATCTCGATTTCATGCGTGCGGGCGAAGTCGAGAAGATGGGACTTCGCCTCCTCTGCGAGATCGAAGAGCGCCTTTGCCCGAGTGAGGCCGAATTCGGCTTCCAGTTCCTCGGCCCAGGCGCGCTGACCCGTGCCGAGCTGGCCGCCATTGCGGCCCGAGGCGCCGTCGCCGAAACGATGCGCCTCGATCAGGACGACATTGACGCCGGCCTTGGCCAGATGCGCTGCCGCCGACAGGCCGGTGAAGCCGCCGCCAATGATGACGACGTCGACCGCGCGATCGCCGTCGAGGGCAGGATAGGCCGGGCGTTCCCCGGCCGTCGCCTCATACCAGGAATGGCCGGGCGAAATGGGACTGCTGTAGCTCATGGGGACCGACCGTCGTCAAACGTTGAGAAGCAGGTATTCCCGCTCCCAAGGGCTGATCACTTCCATGAAAGTCTCGAACTCGGCGCGCTTGATGGCCGCGTAAGTGGTCACGAAGGGCTCGCCCAGCATCGCCCGTAGGTCCTCGTCGTGCTCGAACAGGTCGACGGCCTCGAGCAGGCCGCGCGGCAGGTCGATCTCGGCCTCATTGGCCGTGGTCAGGATCGCCGCGTCCGGCTTCAAGCCCTTGTTCATGCCGATCAGCCCGCAGGCCAGCGAGGCAGCCAGCGCCAGATAGGGGTTGGCGTCGGAGGAGGGGATGCGGTTTTCCACGCGTCGCGCGGCGGGGTCGGAGCGGGGCACGCGGAAGGCGACGGTGCGGTTGTCGTAGCCCCACTTGTTGTTGACCGGCGCGGAGGCGGCCTGGGTCAGTCGGCGATAGGAGTTCACATAAGGCGCAAACATCACCAGCGCGTTCGGCACATGGCGCTGCATGCCACCGAGGAAGTTGAAGAAGGCTTCCGTTTCAGAACCGTCAGGGGCCGAGAACACGTTCTGGCCCGTCTTCCGATCGATGACGGACTGGTGGATGTGCATGGCCGAGCCCGGCTGGCCCTGGATCGGCTTGGCCATGAAGGTGGCATAGGTGTCGTGCTTGAGCGCCGCCTCGCGGATGGTGCGCTTGAACATGAAGACCTGGTCGGCAAGCTCGATCGGATCGCCGTGACGCAGATTGATCTCAAGCTGGCCCGCGCCTTCCTCGTGGATCAGCGTGTCGATCTCCAGGCCCTGGCTTTCGGAAAAATGATAGATGTCGTCGATCAGTTCGTCGAACTCGTTGACGCCGGCGATGGAATAACCGGCGCCGCCGCCGATCGGCCGGCCGGAGCGACCGACGGGCGGGGTCAGCGGATAGTCGGGATCGGGGTTCTTGCGGACAAGATAGAATTCGATTTCCGGTGCGACGACCGGCCGCAGGCCCTTCGCCTCATAGGCGGCCACAACGCGCTTCAATACGTTGCGCGGCGTGAATTCGACCGAGCGCCCGTCCTGATGGACGAGGTCGCAGATGACCTGCGCTGTCGGATCTTCTTCCCAGGGAACCGCACTGAGGGTGGAGAGATCGGGCACCAGCTTCAGGTCGCCATCGTCTTCGGGGTAAGCAAAGCCGTTGCCGTCTTCGGGATAGTCGCCGGAGATCGTCATCATGAACGGCGCGGAAGGCAAAGCCAGCGATGTGTTGGAGGTGAATTTGCTGGACGGCATCATCTTGCCGCGCGCGACACCCGCCTGGTCGGGGGTGATGCATTCGATATCTTCGATACCGCGCCACTCAAGCCATTCGCCGACTTCCTTCCAATTCTTCACGCCACGCAGGTTTTTCACAAATGCGGGCACACGAGTACGTCCCCCGACCTTCGAGGGGCGAACTTCCTTTTTAGGGGCAGGCATCAATCACCAAGATTTGTTTCGGATGCCTGAGTATAGCCACTCGTCATGACGGAAGAAAAGGGGTTTGAGGTCTTTTGACGCGGAGTCGTCTGCCTGCGGCCTTATCCGCGCACGCGCTCCAGCAGACGCTCAAGCATCGGCTGCAGCAACTCGGGCGTTATTGGCTTGGCGACCGCGATGTCGACCGCGACGAGCGGGGCAAGATCGTCCGCGCTCATGATGCGGGGCGTCAGCAGGATCACGCCCGGAACGTTCTTGCCGAACTGCCGGCGAAGCGCCTGAAGGGGCTGCATCAGCATATCGCAATCCCGGTTGTCGGCGCCGCCGTCGAGGACGATGGTGGCGGGAACGAGGGTTTGCAACGTTTTCAGGGCTGCTTCGGGCTCTTCCGAGAGCGGCCGCAGGCCCGAATTCTCAATGATGCGCGAGACCACCACGCGGTTTATGGGCGATCTGCCGACAACCAGCGCCTTGCCGGGGTCGATGCTTGGGGTCAGTGGCCCGATAAGCGGCGCGACGATAGAGCTAAGCTCGGAGTCGCGAGCTGATCTTATGAGTGACAATGAACCCGCTCCCCCGAATTTTCAATTTTAAGTTGAGTATGCGGTGCAAATAGGCCGATGCGTTCATACACGTCAAGCGCAATTGCCCGCAATGTCGAAGCGAGTGAAAATCGAATAATACTGATGAAGTCTTATAATACGAAAGTCGTATCCGTCCCGTGAACGGAAACGAACATCACCCGCACGAAAGACGTGCGGGTGATGTTGTCTTGCTCGCAGGGTCGAGGCGGCAGGTTGCTGCCGAATGCTAACGCGAAGATTGAGTGACGATCACCGGGATGAGCAGATCGCCCCAGTTGCCATTGGCATCGTGATGCCGAGCTGAGCGCACGAGCTCGACCGACACGCCCGCCTCCACCGCTTTCATAACCGACTGGTTGAGGCGGTGCAGGTCATTGGCGACGATGCGGATCGCGGCCTGTTGTTCGGGGCTCATGGCTGAAGACTGCTCCTCGGCTCGTTCTTTGACGCGTGTTCTGGAAGCCATTGTGGTGTTCCTCTCTGGTCCCGCGCCGGCATGGCCGGGCGGGACACTGCTGGACTTCGACTATTCCGCCGCCGGGCGGAACTGGTCGTGTTCGGTGGATTCTTTCATCGCCGTGGTCGAAGACTTGCCGCCGGTGATGGCGAGCGAGACGGCGTCGAAGTAGCCGGTGCCGACCTCGCGCTGGTGCTTGGTGGCAGTGTAGCCGTTGGCCTCGGCTGCGAATTCGGCCTCCTGCAGCTCCGAATAGGCGGCCATCTGCCGATCCTTGTAGCCACGCGCCAGCTCGAACATGCCGAAGTTGAGCTGATGGAAACCGGCCAGCGTGATGAACTGGAACTTGTAGCCCATGGCGCCCAGTTCGCGCTGGAACTTGGCGATCGTGGCGTCGTCGAGGTTCTTCTTCCAGTTGAACGACGGCGAGCAGTTGTAGGCCAGCATCTTGCCCGGATGCGCCTTGTGCACGGCTTCGGCGAACTTCCTGGCCTGGCCGAGGTCCGGCTTGGACGTCTCCATCCAGATCAGGTCGGCATGCGGCGCATAGGCGATGGCGCGGGCGATGCAAGGCTCGATGCCGTTCTTTACTTGGTAGAAGCCCTCGGTCGTGCGGCCGGCGTCGTAGTCGACGAAGGGCCGGTCGCGCTCGTCGATGTCGGAGGTCAGGAGCTTGGCGGCTTCGGCGTCGGTGCGGGCGACGATCAGCGTCGGCACGCCCATGACGTCGGCGGCGAGGCGCGCAGCGTTGAGATTGCGGATGTGGGCGGCGGTGGGGATCAGCACCTTGCCGCCGAGATGGCCACACTTCTTTTCGGACGCAAGCTGGTCCTCGAAGTGGACGCCGGCGGCACCCGCCTCGATGAAGGCCTTCATGATCTCGAAGGCGTTGAGCGGGCCGCCGAAGCCGGCTTCCGCATCGGCCACGATCGGCGCGAACCAGGTCTCGACCGACAGGCCCTTGCCCTCGGAGACCTCGATCTGGTCGGCGCGCTGCAGCGTGCGGTTGATGCGCTTGGCAAGCTCGGGCGCGGCATTGGCCGGATAGAGCGACTGGTCGGGATACATGGCGGATGCGGTATTGGCGTCGGCGGCCACCTGCCAGCCGGAGAGGTAGATCGCCTTCAGTCCGGCGCGCACCATCTGCATGGCCTGGTTGCCGGAAAGGGCGCCGAGCGCGTTGACGAAGTCCTCCTCGTGGATGAGCTTCCACAGCCGGTTGGCGCCCATTTCAGCGAGGCTGTACTTGATCTGCACCGAGCCGCGCAGCCGCTTTACCGTCTCGGCGTCATAGGGGCGCTCGACGCCGTCGAAACGGCCTTCGGGGGCGGACGGGACGAGGTTGTAAAAATCAGTCATAGCGTGCTCCAGGTCATCGAAGAGGGCTCTTCTCGATGGCGCTTTGCTTGAGTGTTGCACCAGCGATGTATGACGAAATTTACATTGCGCTGCAAAGAAGGCGAGGGGAAAGCAGAAATCGGCGCCAGAAATAGGGAAAACCTGTATTGTGTTTGACCGTGTCGGGCTGTAAAATTGTAAATTATGTAAAAGGCGATTGGACGATGAAGTTCGCGCCTCGCCTGTAAATGAATGTAAAGATCACTATGGCCGAGCAAAAAATCTTCGCCGGGCCGCGCATCCGCCGCATCCGCAACGCCAAGGGCCTGACCCAGACGGCGATGGCCGAGGGGCTCGGCATCTCGCCCTCCTATCTCAACCTCATCGAACGCAACCAGCGGCCGCTGACCGTGCAGCTCATCCTGAAGCTCGCCTCGGTCTACAAGGTCGATCCGGAGGAACTGCAGGGCGAGGCGCGCGGGTCGATCGCGGCGCTGCGGGAAGTTTTTTCCGACCCGCTTCTGGCGGGCGAACTGCCGGGCGACCAGGAGCTGGTCGAGCTTTCCGAGGGCGCGCCGAATGCGGCGGCGGCGGTGATAAAGCTTTTCCGCGCGTATCGCGAACAGGCCGAGCGTCTGTCGGACCTCTCGGAACTGTTGGCGCGCGAGGGCCGCACGACCGCCCTGTCCGGAGCCAGGCTACCGATCGACGAGGTGCGCGAAGTGTTCGAGCGTCGGCCGAACCATTTCGCCGCATTGGAGGAGGAGGCGGAGGCTTTTACCGCCGTGCTCGACGCCGGTGACGACCTCTTCGCGGCGCTGAAGGCGTGGCTGAAGCGCGAGCACGGCATCGTGGTGAAGGTGCTGCCGGTGGCCACCATGCCCAACTGGCGCCGCCGCTACGACCGGCATTCGCAGCGGCTGTTCATTTCCGAGCGGCTATCGCCCTTCGATCAGCTTCGGGAGGTGGCGATGGAGGCGTGCCTGATGCGCATGTCGGTGGCGGTCGCGGCCGAAATCCAGGCGCTGAAGCTGTCGTCCGACGAGGCGCGGCGGCTGGCGCGCTTCGAGCTCGGCCGCTATGCGGCGCATGCGCTAATGATGCCGTACCAGGCCTTCCAGTCGGCGGCGCTTCGGGCGCGCTACGACGTGGACGTGCTGAAATCGCGCTTCGGCGTCTCCTTCGAGCAGGCGGCCAACCGGCTGACCATGCTGCAGCGGCCGGGTGCGGCCGGCGTGCCCTTCTTCATGCTGGAGGTGGACAATGCGGGAAACCGCTTCCGCAAGGCCGGCGCTCAAGGGTTTCCGCAGAGCCGCTTCGGCGGAGGGTGTCCGAAGCTGCCGGTGCATGCGGCTTTCGCCCAGCCCGGCCAGATATTGGTCGAGGCGGTGGAGATGCCGGACGGGGCCGAGTTTTTGTGCGTGGCGCGCACGTTGGAAGGCCCGCAAGGCGCCTTCAACGAGAGACCGCGTCGCACCGCGCTGCTGCTGGGTTGCGACATCGGCTTCAAGGACGAGATCGTTTATGGCGCCGCACTGCCGGGCGCGCCGGGCAGGATGGGGCAGGGGGCTACACCTGTGGGGCCGGCTTGCCGGTTGTGCGAGCGCACCGGCTGCCTGTCGCGCGCTGAGCCGCCGGTGACGCGCCCGCTGGGGCTGGACGAGATGGTCACGGGGCTGAGTGCGTTCGATTTTCAGTGAGCGTCGGTATTATTGGTCCGGAAAAAGGGCAGCGATGTCCCTGTGGCCATGAATAACCGCGACAATGAATATCTGGCCTTCATTCTCATCAAAGCGATAAAAGACGAGATGGCTGCGCACGACAAGGGCGCGATAGACTGAGTTGTAAACGCGCGCTGACAGAGGAAATTCTCTCAGGCGTTCACAAGCGGCAAAGATATCTTCTACATTGGCGTCCGCGCACGTCTGTTGTCAGGTGAAATGTATTCGTGAAGTGCTGATAAGTCATCGTATGCTTGGTGCAGCCAGACGAGCTTATTTCCCATATCTGGCCCGAAAAGCGGGCACCACCTCTTCATGCGGTTTCGCACCGCCGCGAGCCTCAGCCGCGGCAAGATGCGCGTCGATCTTTTTGCGCAATGCCATGTCCATCAACGCTCGCCCAAGCTCTTCCTGATCGGCTTCTGAAAGCGCTTCCGCCGCGCGGATGGCGTTTCTCAGTGTCTGGTTCATCCGACAACTCCTGCCTGACCAACATATAGCATCTTTGCTTGGCATGACGAAATCGCCTCGCGAGCGTCCAGAAGGTGCCACAACCGCTCGTAGCCGCTGGACCACGAACCGGGGGGAGGTTTGGTCTACGCAGCTTGGACTGCGCCTGTCGCCCACAGGCATGCGCAGCCGGGGGGAAACGACGATGGTCCAGCCATGACAGAAGCCGCCGTTTCACACGCAGGCCACCAGAATTCCGGGCGCGACGAGCGCGTCGGCGTGCTGCTGGTGTTCCTTTCGGCGCTGATGTGGAGCTTCGGCGGCGCCATCGCCCGGTTCATCACCGCCGGCGACAGCTGGAGCGTGGTGTTCTGGCGTTCGGTCTGGGCTGTCGTTTTCCTGATCGGTTTCATGATCTGGCGCGACGGCGGCCGGGGTACGCTGCGGCTGTTCCGCGGCATGGGCTTGCCGGGCCTCGCCGTGGCCGTGTGCTTCGCAACCGCCTCGACCGCCTTCGTGGTTGCGCTCGCCTACACCACCGTGGCCAACATCCTCCTGATGCAGGCCGGCGTGCCGCTGCTGGCGGCGCTGATGACGTGGGCGTTGTTTCGCGAGCGTATCTCGCTTCCCACTTGGGCTGCGATCGCAGCGGTGATCTGCGGCGTCGGCATCATGGTGTCGGAATCCTTCAATGGAGAGGTTTCGCCGATCGGCGACGGCCTGGCGCTGCTGATTGCGGTGATGTTCTCGATCGCCACGGTGATCACCCGCCGCTTCGCCCATGTGCGCATGACGCCGGCGACCTGCCTGGGCGCGGTCTTTGCCGCGCTGTTCGCGGCTGCCCAGGCCGGAGAGTTTGCCGTGTCGGCGCGCGACATGGCCTTCCTTTTCGCCTTCGGCGCGATCAATCTCGGCCTGGGGCTCGCTTTCTTCGCCACCGGCGCCCGGCTGGTTCCGGCCGCCGTCGCGGCTCTTCTGGGGACCTTTGAACCGATTCTCGGACCCATCTGGGTCTGGCTCATCCATGGCGAGGTGCCGTCTGTGCGCACCATCGTGGGCGGCACTGTGGTGTTCTCGGCATTGCTGGTGCACATCGGGTTGGAATTCAGGCGCCAGTCACGTTTGCCGAGATCAACGACCATCGGCATGCCGTCTCCCCATTGACAGAACTGTTGCGGCAAGGGCAGGTTATGTGGTCTGCAACAATTAAACAGGTATATCTTGCGTGAAGTAGCCGGAAGCGCTCAAACCGGAACCAATCATTCCATCAGCGGAACTTCTTTCATCCACGGCCTCCCGGCCGGAAGAAAGCGTCCTCCCGAAGAGCCTCCGGCCTCGGCCGTCGAGAAAAAATCCAGCTTCATCTCCCCTGAGCACGAGGCCGAATACCGCGCCTTCGTAGAAAAGCACCCCGACCTCGAAGCGGTGGAATTCCTGCTGGTCGATCCCAATGGGGTCATGCGCGGCAAATGGGCTCCCGCCGATGCGCTCAAAAAGGCGTTCCAGGAGGGCGTGAACTTCCCCATGTCGCTGCACGGGCTAGACGTATGGGGCCGCGAGGTCGCCGAAACCGGCCTGCACATCGAGACTGGCGACCAGGACGGCTATTGCCGTGCGACGCGCGGCTCGTTGTCGATCGTGCCCTGGGCCAAGCGCAAGACTGCGCAGGTGATGCTGCAAACCTTCTCGCCCGAGGGCGAGCCGTTCATGGCGGATCCGCGCCAGGTGCTGAAGCGCAAGGTCGCCGAGATCAACGCCAGGGGTTACTTCCCGGTCGTCGCCTTCGAGCTCGAGTTCTACCTGCTCGACCCGGAAGTGGAATGGGACGACGGCATGCCGGCCCCGGTGGGCGCCACCGCCGGCCCAGACCGTCTGCGCATGTACGGGCTCGACGATCTGTCCGAGCAGGCGGAACTGTTCGACATGATCCGCGATGCAGCCGACGCGCAGGGCCTGCCGATCGACACGATCATCAAGGAAGCAGCGCCCGGCCAGTTCGAGGTCAACCTCAAGCATCGTGCCGACCCGCTGCGGGCGGCCGACGACGTCATCATGCTGCAGCGTCTGGTCATCGGCTGCGCCCGCGCGCACGGCCTGACGGCGACCTTCATGGCCAAGCCGTTCCTCGAATATGCCGGCAACGGCATGCATGTGCATGCTTCCATGCTGGATGCCGAGGGCCGCAACATCTTCGGCGGCGAGGGCGGACGCAAGAAGCTCGAGTCGGCCGTTGCCGGGCTGTTGAAGACCATGCCGGAATCGCTCCTGCTGTTTATCAATACCTGGAACGGCTTCCGTCGTATCACGCCCGGCTCCTACGCGCCGACGCGTGCCGTCTGGGGCGAGAACAACCGCTCCGTCGCCCTGCGCATTCCCGTGGCCTCCGAGGAGAACAAGCGTCTCGAACACCGCATCGCCGGTGCAGACGCCAATCCCTACCTGGTCATGGCGACCCTGCTCCAGGGCATGCTCGAGGGCATCGAGAACGAGGATGTTCCGCCGCCGCCGGTCGTCGGCAACGCCTATGACGAGGGCGGGCTCTTCCTGCCCGACGACATGGACGAAGCCTTGCAGCTCATGGCCAAGAGCACCTTCATCGAGCGCGCGCTTGGACCGCTGTTGGCCAAGGTCTATCAGGACCTGAAGCGGGCCGAGATTCTCGCCTTCTGGGCCGAGATCACGCAGCTGGAGCGCACGACCTACCTCTGATCGCGGTTGGGCGGACCGCCCGGCCGTCGAAAAGACCGTGATCCAACAACAGGATTAAGCTTGCCCCCGTAACGTTGGGGCAGGCTTTCGCCCCGGTCGGCGAGCACATTTCATGCTTGTCGCCCTTTCTGAAGGCCAATAGGCTGAACCTCAAACCCGGTCGCGATGGGCTTGTTGCGGGCCGGGAAATGGAAATGACGGAGGAACTGAAATGATTCGCAAAGCGCTTTGGCTCACCGCCACATCGGCTCTTGCGACGTTTATGACCGTGAATGCCTTTGCGCAGGAGCGTGTCGTCAACGTCTTCAACTGGTCCGACTACATCGACAGTTCGATCCTCGACGACTTCACCAAGGAAACCGGCATCAAGGTCGTCTACGACGTCTTCGATTCCAACGAAATCCTGGAAACAAAATTGCTGGCCGGCGGCAGCGGTTATGACGTCGTCGTGCCGAGCGCGAACTTTCTCACCCGCCAGATTTCTGCCGGTGTTTTCCAGAAGCTCGACAAGTCGAAGCTGCCGAACCTGAAGAACATGTGGGATGTGGTGAGCGAGCGTACTGCGAAATACGACCCCGGCAACGAATATTCTATCAACTACATGTGGGGCACGGTCGGCCTCGGTTACAACGTCAAGAAGGTGAAGGAAGCGCTGGGCGTCGAGGAACTCGACAGCTGGGACTACCTCTACGACCCGGAAAAGCTGTCGAAGCTCGCCGATTGCGGCATTCACGTCCTCGATTCGCCGAGTGACATGGTTCCGTCGACGCTGAAATATCTTGGTCTCGATCCGGAATCGAGCTCGCCCGAGGATCTGGCCAAGGTCGAGGAGGCATTGCTCAAGATCCGGCCTTATGTCCGTAAGTTCCACTCGTCCGAATACATCAATGCGCTGGCCAATGGCGACATCTGCTTTGCCGTTGGCTGGTCGGGCGACGTGTTCCAGGCGCGTGACCGCGCCGAGGAGGCCAAGCAGGGCGTCGAGGTCAACTACACGATTCCCAAGGAAGGCGCCGAAATGTGGTTCGACCAGATGGCGATCCCCGCCGACGCACCGCATGTCGAGGAGGCGCATGAGTTCCTCAACTACATCATGAAGCCGGAAGTGGCCGCGAAGGCGACTAACTACGTCTACTTCCCCAGCGGCAACAAGGCCGCGCAGGCCTTCGTGAACAAGGAGATTCTCGATGATCCGGCGGTCTATCCGGATGACGAGATGATGGCGAAGCTGTTCACGGTCTCGCCCTATGACACGAAGGCGCAGCGCAACATCACGCGCATGTGGACCAGGGTCGTGACCGGACAATAAGAATCGACGATGAGGGTCCCGCGAGAAAGGCTCGCGGGACCCTTTTCGGAAGCCTCTTTGTGAACTCAATTGGCTGTGAGTCCACAGACTGGTTTCCGCCAGGCAGCGATCCGCAATCGGGAAAATAGCCCGGACGGTCGCGTTGCCTGTCACAACAGGATGGTATGCGTCTTGGCAGGGACCAGGCGACCGTCGACGGGAACTGAATGAGTGGAGAAGGAAATGAAATCGCTCGGAAGCATCCGCAAGAGCTTCGCGCCATGGAGTGATCCGGCGGCCAAGCCCTATATTGCGTTCGAGAACGTCACCAAGCGTTTCGGCGACTTCACGGCCGTCAACAATCTGTCGCTGACGGTGTTCGAGCGCGAGTTCTTCGCGCTGCTCGGCGCTTCGGGCTGCGGCAAGTCGACCCTTTTGCGCATGCTTGCGGGCTTCGACGAACCGACCGCCGGCCGCATCCTGCTCGACGGGCAGGACTTGCGCGGCATCCCGCCATATCGGCGCCCGGTCAACATGATGTTCCAGTCCTACGCGCTGTTCCCGCATATGAGCGTGGAGGCCAATATCGCCTTCGGCCTCAAGCAGGAGGGCATGCCCAAGTCCGAGATCGAGACGCGCGTGGCGGAGATGCTGCGGCTGGTCAAGCTCGAGCAGTTCGCCAAGCGCAAACCGCACCAGCTTTCCGGCGGCCAGCGCCAGCGTGTCGCCCTGGCGCGTTCGGTTGCCAAGCGGCCAAAGGTGCTGCTGCTCGACGAACCGCTCGGCGCGCTCGACAAGAAGCTGCGCGAGGAGACGCAGTTCGAGCTGATGGACCTGCAGCAGAATCTCGGCCTCACCTTCGTCGTCGTGACCCACGACCAGGAGGAGGCCATGACCATGGCCGACCGCATCGCCATTCTCGACAAGGGTGAAGTGATGCAGGTGGCGACGCCGGCGGAAGTCTACGAGGCGCCGAACTCGCGCTTCGTCGCCAGCTTCGTCGGCAATGTGAACATGTTCGAAGGGACGGTCGCCAACCGCGACGCCAGCGGGGCGCGCATCGAAGGCCGCAACCTGACGATCAAGACCGAGAACGCGGGCGCAGCCACGGCTGGCGCCTCGGTTTCCTTCGCGATCCGGCCGGAAAAGATCAAGGTGACGTCCAAGAAGCCGGCGGATGCCGACGCCAACGCCGCCGAGGGCGAAATCTACGATATCGCCTATCTCGGCGACATGACCGTCTATCACGTCAAGCTGAACGACGGGCAGGTGGTGAAGGCCAGCTCCCTCAACGCCGCGCGTGTGTCCGAGGACCCGCTGAGCTGGAACGACCGGGCCTGGATTTCCTTCCGCCCCGATGCGGGCGTGGTGCTGGCAAAATAGAGGCCCTCATGTCCGATACAGCCATCGCTGCTTCCAGGGCCTCTGCCGTAGACGGCGGCTCGGCTTTTGGCCGTGCGGCCAGCGCCGTGAAGAACCGCCTGGTCATCATCGTTCCCTACGTCTGGCTCCTCTTCTTCTTCCTGGTCCCGTTCATCATCGTCTTCAAGATCTCGCTGTCGCAGTCAGCGATCTCGATGCCGCCCTATACGCCGGTTCTCGACCTGAGCGACGGCATCGTCGGGCTGGTGAACCAGATCAAACAGCTGAGCTTCGACAACTATGCCTGGCTGACCGAGGACGCGCTCTATTTCAACGCCTATGTCTCCAGCCTCGTCATCGCCGGGGTGTCGACCTTGCTGACGCTGATCGTGGGCTACCCGATCGCCTATGGCATGGCGCGCGCGCCTGCCACTCTCAGGCCGACGCTGCTGATGCTGGTGATCCTGCCGTTCTGGACCTCGTTCCTGATCCGCGTCTACGCCTGGATCGGCATCCTCAAGCCCGAGGGGCTACTCAACCAGTTCCTGCAGGGCGTTGGACTGATCAACGAGCCTCTGATCATCCTGAACACGCATACGGCGATCTTCATCGGCATCGTCTATTCGTACCTGCCGTTCATGATCCTGCCGCTGTATTCGGCGCTGGAAAAGATGGACTATTCGCTGATCGAGGCGGCGCAGGACCTCGGCTGCACGCCGCTCAGCGCCTTCTGGAAGATCACGTTCCCGCTCTCCATTCCCGGTGTCGTCGCTGGCTGCCTGCTGGTGTTCATCCCGGCGGTCGGCGAGTTCGTCATCCCCGACCTGCTAGGCGGATCGCAGACACTGATGATCGGCCGCACGCTCTGGAACGAGTTCTTCAACAACCGCGACTGGCCGGTTGCCTCGGCTGTGGCCATCATCCTGCTGTTGCTGCTGGTCATCCCGATCATGATCTTCCAGCACGTGCAGGCCCGCGCCCAGGAACAGGATCGGTGAGGGCATCATGAATTCGACTTGGAGCCGTTTCAACATCACCTCGATCGTGCTGGGCTTTGCCTTTCTCTATCTGCCGATCGTGCTGCTGATCGTCTTTTCCTTCAACGCGTCGAAGCTCGTCACCGTCTGGGGCGGCTTTTCGACCAAATGGTACGTGTCCCTGTTCCAGAACAAGGGCCTGATGGATGCTGCCTGGGTGACCGCGCGGGTGGGCCTGATTTCGGCTACCGTCTCGACGGTGCTGGGCACGCTGGCCGCGCTGACGCTCACCCGCTACACCCGCTTTCGCGGACGCGTGCTGTTCTCGGGCATGGTGTTTGCGCCGCTGGTCATGCCGGAGGTGATCACCGGCCTGTCGCTGCTCCTGCTGTTCGTTGCCGTCGGGCTGGACCGCGGTTTCGTTACGGTGACCTTGGCGCACGTCACCTTCACCATGTGCTTCGTGGCGGTGGTGGTGCAGTCGCGGCTCCTGACCTTCGACCGGTCGCTGGAGGAAGCCGCCATGGACCTCGGCGCGCCGCCGGTGAAAACCTTCTTCCAGATCACCCTGCCGGTGATCCTGCCGGCAATCATCTCCGGCTGGATGCTCGCCTTCACGCTGTCGCTGGACGACCTGGTCATCGCCTCCTTCACCTCGGGGCCGGGCGCCACCACGCTGCCGATGAAGATCTACAGCCAGGTGCGGCTCGGCGTGACGCCGGAGATCAACGCCGCCTGCACCATCCTGATCGCCGTCGTGGCGGTGGGTGTCATCGGGGCGTCCGTGGTCAACAAGCGGCGCGAGGTGCAGCGGTTGCGCGACGAGCAGGCCGCTCAGAGAGCGTAGAGCCTAGAGGGCTCGTCGATCCGCAGGGCGGCTCAACGCCCTGCGGGCTGGCAGAGCGGAAGACCCTGACGTTTCCCGCGCGAGACGCCGGATGAGGCGTGCCGGCGCGATCCCCTCATGCAGTGCGAAATCGGGCGCGGATGCCCGCTCCGAAGGATTCAGCGCTATTCGTCGGGCACGGCCGGCGGGTTCGGCTTCACCGGCGAGATGAAGGGGGCGTTCCAGGAACCGCCGACAAAGAATGTCGCGGGCGGCTGGGCGTCGTCCAGTTCCGCAGCCTCGTCCGGTGTCACGATACCGCCCGAAAGCGCCAGCCCCTGGCTGGCGTAGGGTACGATCCCCGTCAGCCAGAGCCTGCCCTGGGGCGCCCTGGCTTCGGCGTTCTCGATCCTGATCACGCCGCGCGAGACGCTTGCCTTGAGCTCGGCCCCCTCGATCGGCAAGGTGCCCTTCGACACGTCGTCGAGTGCGAAGAACCCGCCATCGGCGCATCGCTTGAGGAAACTGGCCAGGTCGAATTCGGACAGCGCGCCGGGGCCGAAGCTTGCCGAGATCGAGCCTTCGCCGCTCTCGATGATGGAATTCCAGGTACGGCCCGTGCCCTTGATGATGATCGAAATGTTTCCGCGGCCGATCGGCACCAGCCGGGTGATGCCGGCGGCGGCGCCGAAGGCTCCGCCTTCGACGTCGGAGGCCAGAAAGCGCATCTCGGCCTGCGTGCCTTCCGGCTTGCGGTCGAAGCGCACGCCGGCCTGGAGATTGCCGCCGAAGGCCGAGGCATCGGAAATGTCGAAGGCGATCAGCCCGTTCTTGATCTGGGCGGTCGCGGCGACATCGGCGAGCGTGACAGTACCTGCCAGGGCACGTTTCGCCGAGAGGCGCAGGTCGAGGCCGACGCGGTTGGAAAAGGCCGTGTCGATCTCGGCGGCTGCCTCGCTGGAGGCGGCAGGTGTGAACGCGGCTAGGAAGGAATGCAGGTCGAGCGTGTCGAAGGCCAGCGTGCCTGAGACAACCGGCGCGTTCTCGTTAAGGGTCAGTTCGAGCGCGCCGACGCCTGGGTTCTTGTCCATCGCGATTTCGGCATTCTCGAGCTTCACGCGCTGGGTGTCGCCGATGACGCGGCCGGCAACGGAGATGGCGCCGATGGCGCCGCCGGGCGACACGTCGGCGCCCGACCATTCCAGCAGGCGCCGCAGCGACGGGGCGGCGAATTTTGCCTTGCCGTCGACATAGGCGTTGCGGTCGGTCTTCACCGTGCCGTTGAAGGAAGCCGTGGCGGGCGCGGAGGTGAGCGTGGCGGTGGCGGGCCCCGCGCCGCCGGCGAAAAGCACCAGTGGCTTGGCCAGGAAGGCCTCGAGGCTTACGGTTTCGCCGTGCCAGATCATGGAGGCGTTGAGCGTCAATCCCTTGTCGAGGGCCGGCCAGTTCACCTTGCCGGCAATGCCGGTCAGGATTTCCTGGTCCTTGCCGTCCGAGAAGAGGGTCACCCGGCCGTCCCTGACCTCCAGGCTGCCGAGCGGCCTGGTCGAGACCGGGGACAGATCAGGCTTGTCGGGGTCCACCGAAAGCGCTGCGCGCGTTTGCTCGATCGCCGTGGTGACGCGACCGCCGCCGGAGGGTACGGGCCTGTAGTGACCATCCTCCGTCCGTTCGGCGCGCAAGGTAGGCCGGACGAGACTGACGCCGGAGAAGACGATATTGCCGCGCAGTGCCGCAAGCGCCGAGAGCTTGATCTCGACGCGTTCGGCCTCGATGACAGGGGGATGGTCGGTGGTCCCCCAGGGCGTCATGCTTACATTGGTCAGGACGGCGCTGAAGGTCGGCCAGACCTTGATGACGGGAGCGGCGTCGATGTTGACGCGATAGCCGCTCCAGGAACTGAGCTCGTAGGCGATGCGGTCGCGCACGATGCGGGTGGAGGCAAGAAAGGGCACGAGGGCGATGACGAGCGCAACCACCAGCGCGGCCACACCGACCACCCATATGCTGCGCCTGACCAAAGGTGACGGCATTGTGCCTCGTTCATGCTGATCGAACTGTCGACCGCCTGCGTTCAGCCGGTTGCGTCGCAAACCGGTGTAGCGGACATGCACGGCTTTTCAAGCCTTTGTGGCCATGCGATGACATTTGCGCACAGTCTGTAACGACATTTGCCTGTAACGACATTTGCGCACCGCCATGCCGCTCCCGATACATTATCTTGCCCGGCAGCATCGCAAAATGCATAACGGCAAGGCTTTTGGAGGAGAGTGCAATGTCGAATTCCGCGCCGCTGTGGACGCCGTCTAAGGAGCGGATCGCAGCCGCCCCGCTGACCGCCTTCATGGCGCAGGCATCCCGGAGAGCAGGGCGTGAATTTTCACGCTATGCCGAGCTGCATGCCTGGTCGATCGAGGATCGCGAAGCCTTCTGGGACCTGTTCTGGGACTTTTGCGGCGTTGTCGGCGAGAAAGGCGACCGCGTTCTTGCGGATGGCGACAGGATGCCGGGCGCGCAGTTCTTTCCCGATGCCCGCCTCAACTTCGCGGAGAACCTGCTGAAGAAAACCGGCCCGTCTGACGCCATCGTCTTCAAGGGTGAGGACAAGGTGACGCGTCGCCTGTCCTGGGACGAACTGTATGCGCTGGTGTCGAAGCTGCAGCAACTCTTCCTGGCTCTTGGCGTGAAGAGCGGCGACCGCGTCGCCGCCATGATGCCGAACATGCCCGAGACGGTGGCTGCCATGCTTGCCGCCGCCTCCATCGGCGCGGTGTGGTCGTCCTGCTCGCCCGATTTCGGCGAACAGGGCGCGCTCGACCGCTTCGGCCAGATCGAGCCGGTCGTGTTCATCGCGCCCGACGGCTACTACTACAACGGCAAGGAAATCGACGTCGCAGCCAAGATCGCCGAGTTGGCGAAGAAGCTGCCTACGGTGCGCAAGGTGCTGGTCGTCGATTATCTCGGCAAGGCCGGCGAGGTGGCGGCAGGCGTTGCCGGCGCGCAGGCGCTGGATGATGCGATGTCGCCGTTCGCTCCATCCGAAGTGACCTTCGAACGGCTGCCGTTCTCGCATCCGCTCTACATCCTGTTTTCCTCGGGCACGACCGGCATCCCGAAATGCATCGTCCATTCGGCCGGCGGCACGCTGCTGCAGCATGTGAAGGAACAGCGGCTGCATGCCGGCCTCGAGGAGGGCGACCGCTTCTTCTACTTCACCACCTGCGGCTGGATGATGTGGAACTGGCTGGTCTCCGGCCTGGCTTCGGGGGCAACGCTGCTGCTCTATGACGGCTCGCCCTTCCATCCAAACGGCAACGTGCTGTTCGACTTCGCCGATGCCGAGAAGATGACCTATTTCGGCACCTCGGCAAAATTCATCGATTCCGTGCGCAAGGCGGACTTGAGGCCGATCGACACGCATGATCTGTCGACCGTGCGGACTATTTCCTCGACCGGGTCGCCGCTGTCGCCCGAGGGGTTCGCCTTCGTCTATGACGGCATCAAGAAGGATATCCATCTCGCCTCGATCTCCGGCGGCACCGACATCGTCTCCTGCTTCGTGCTTGGCGTGCCGACCGAGCCGGTTTGGATGGGAGAAATCCAGGCGGCAGGGCTCGGTATGGCCGTGGATGTGTGGGACGACGACGGCAAGCCGATCCGCGGCGAGAAGGGCGAACTGGTCTGCACGAGGCCTTTCACGGCCATGCCGATCGGCTTCTGGAACGATCCGGACGGGAAGAAGTACCACGGCGCCTATTTCGAGCGCTTCGACAATGTGTGGTGCCACGGCGATTTCGCCGAGTGGACCGCGCATGGCGGCATCATCATCCATGGCCGCTCGGACGCGACGCTGAACCCCGGCGGCGTGCGCATCGGCACGGCCGAAATCTACAATCAGGTCGAGCAGATGGCCGAGGTCGCCGAGGCGCTGTGCATCGGCCAGGATTGGCAGGACGATGTGCGCGTGGTGCTGTTCGTGCGGCTGGCACCGAACGTCGCTCTCGACGAAGATCTCGAAAAGCGCATCAGGACGAAAATCCGCACCGGGGCCAGCCCGCGCCACGTGCCGGCAAAGATAGTCGCCGTCACCGACATACCGCGCACCAAGTCCGGCAAGATCACCGAACTGGCCGTGCGCGACATAGTTCACGGCCGTGCGGTCAAGAACAAGGAGGCGCTGGCCAACCCGGAGGCGCTCGACCTGTTCAGGGATATTCCGACGCTGCAGAGCTGAACGGACGCGAGATCCGAGGCCGATATGCTTAACAAGTTCTGACCGCGAAATTTACCCACATTTCAGGAGTGGTACACTTTCGTAAATTTTGTTCCATCCGGGTAAGGATTTGTTAAGGGGACAGCCGCGATAGTCGGTGCAACTTGAGGGAGAAATCCCGTCCTCGTATCGAGGAAGCCATGGCTCAAGTCCCCCGTTGTGACAGCAACAATTCCTTTTCAGGCGTTCCCTTCGGAGCGCCTTTTCTTTTGAATTGCTGAGGACGTGTAGTCCGGCTCACATCGTCGCTTCGCGGTCACGCGCCAGCGCACCCGACAGGAGCATCACCGGCACCAGTGCGGTAAGAATGATGAGGATGGCCGCCACCGCGCCTTCCTCCGGCACGCCACGCGAGGCGTTTTCGTAGACGAAAGTGGCCAGCGTGTTGAAGCCGAAGGGGCGAAGCAGGATCGTCGCCGACAGTTCCTTGATCGTGTCGACGAACACCAGCACGGCGGCGGTGAAGATCGCGGGCTTGAGCAGCGGCAGAAGCACGCGCGACGCGCTCTGGGCCGGCGTCTGGCCGAGGCTGCGCGCGGCCTCGTCGAGATTGGGCGGCAGCTTCTCCACGCCGGAGCGGATCGCGCTTTCCGCCAGCGCCACGAAACGCATGGAACAGGCGATGACGACCGCAGCCGCAGAGCCGGTCAGCAGAAGACCGGTGCTGAAGCCGAGTTGGGCGCGGGCGAAGCCGTCTACGGTATTGTCGAAACGGGCCAGCGCGAACAGCAGGCCGAGACCGAGTATGCCGCCGGGCAGCGCATAGCCGATCGAGGTCAGCCGCACCGTGGCGGCGATGCTGCGCGAACGGCAGAGCCGGACTGCGTTGATGAGAAAGAGCGCCAGAACCACCGTAATGGTCGCCGTGGCCGTGGCGGTGGCGAGGCTGTTGAGGAAGGCGCGGCCAAGCGCCGGGGTATAAAACTGCTCCACCCGCCGTGCCGCATACTGGCCGAACACGAAGAGCGGGATGCCGAAGCCGATCAGCACCGGAAGGGCGGTCGCGAGCAGGGCACCAAGAGCGCGAAGGCCACGCAGGCGGATACGGGGAGGGCGGGCGCGCATATGGGTCGCTCGGCCGGTGTGGAAGCGCTGGCGCCGCCGTGCCCACTGCTCTGTGCCCAGCAGCATGAACACCAGTATGAGCATCACCAGTGCGATCTGCGCACCGCCTTCGAGGCTGCCGCGGTTGAGCCACGTCGCATAGACCGAGAAGGTCAGCGTGCGCACGCCGAGATATTCGGCGGCGCCGATGTCGTTGACCGTCTCCATCAGCACCAGCGCGACGCCGGCGACGATCGCCGGGCGGGCGACCGGCAGCAGAACCCGCCAGAACACCTTGGCCGGGCGTGCGCCGAGCGTGCGCGCGGCGTCGGCGATATTGCGGCCCTGCATCAGGAAGATGACGCGCGTGGTGAGATAGACGTAAGGGTAGAGCACCGAGGAGAGCACGAAGGCCGCACCCGGCGTGGAGCGAATGTCGGGGAACCAGTAGTCGCGGATGGTCTGGAAGCCGAAGACCGACCGGACCAGGCCCTGCACCGGGCCGGTGTAGTGGAAGAATTCGCCGAAGGCGTAGGCGGCGAGGTAGGTGGGGATGGCGAGCGGCAGCACAAGCGCCCAGGACACCACCTTGCGCAAGGGGAAGTCGAAGGCCACCACCAGCCAGGCGCCGGCCACGCCGACGAGCGAGGTTGCCGTCGCCACCAGCGTCATCAGATAGAACGTGGTCAGGCTGGAGCCGGGCAGCACGTTCCTCATCAGATGCGGCCAGTCCTCGCCGGTGCCGCTTAGCGCGACATAGGCCAGCGACAGGATCGGCAGCAGCACGCAGGCTGAGACCGCAAGCGTCATGAGGTGAATGCCGGAGTGCCGGTTGCGCTTGACGCGCAGCCGCACCGGGCGTCTTGCCCCGTCCAGAATTGCTTCGTCGTTGCGCTCGACAGCGGTCAATTCGTGCTCTCGTTCGAAAACGGAAAAGCCGGACACTTGTCCGGCCCGGCTTTCCCGACGGTTAATTCAGAGCCTGATCCCGATAAGTGGGAACCGGTTTTCGGAAAAGATCATGCTCTAAAATGCATTAGTTGGCCGGGCCGTCGTCGAGGCCGACGCGGTCGACCATCTCGGAGGCGGCCTTGCGGTTCTTTGCGATGTCGATCAGCGGCAGCGTGTCGGCGTTGAGTTCGCCGAACTCCTTGACCACCGGCGAGGGCTCGAGACCCGGCTCGACCGGATATTCGAAGTTCTTCTCGGCGTAGACCTTCTGGGCCTCGTGGCTGGACAGGAACTGGATGAGCTTGACGGCATCGTCGCGGTGCGGCGCGTATTTGGCGAGTGCTGCGCCTGAGATGTTCACATGCGTCAGGCCATTCTCCCAGGTCGGGAAGATGACGTTGATCGCGTTGCCCCACTCCTTCTCCTCCGGCTCCTTCTCGTTCGTCCGCATGAGACCGACGTAATAGGTGTTGCCGATGGCGATGTCGCATTCGCCGGCCGCGATGGCCTTGGCCTGCGGGCGGTCGCCGCCTTCGGGCTTGCGCGCCAGATTGGCCTTCAGGCCCTTCATCCACTCCTCGGCCTTCTCGGGACCCCAATGGGCGATCGCCGCGCCGAACAAGGCGAGGTTGTAGTCGTGCTGGCCCGAGCGGATGCAGATCTTGCCCTTCCACTTCGGATCCGCAAGCTCGGCATAGGTGATGGCGGTGTCCTTCACACGGTCCTTGGAGGCGTAGATGACGCGGGCGCGCTTGGTGAGGCCGAACCAATGGCCTTCGGGATCGCGGTATTCGGGCCGGATGTTGGCGTTGATCGTCGCATCGTCGATCGGCTGGGTGATGCCTTTGTCCTTGGCCGCGGTGAGACGCGCGACGTCGACGGTCATGATGACGTCGGCCGGGGAGTTCTGCCCTTCGGCGAGGATGCGCTCTTCCAGGCCCTTGTCGAGGAACAGGACCTCGGTCTTGATTCCGGTTTCGGCCGTGAAGGCGTCGAGCACGGGCTGGATCAGCTCCGGCTGGCGATAGGTGTAGATGTTCACGGTGCCATCCGCCAATGCGGTGCCGGCAGACAAGGCGGCAAGGGCAAAGGTGATGGATCCGGCGATTTTCGACCGGGCGTTTACAGGTGTCATGTCACTCTCCTGACCAGAGGGGTTAAAGGCCCCAGGGACGTTTTCAGTGGTGGCACCGTTGCGGAGCCGCAGGACTTCTGTACCATTTATAGAGGTGGATCAACCAAACGCCAATGAATTCAAGAGTTTAGAATAATTCTAAACTGGATAAATCAAGACAGGTTTTCAAGGACTTGCCGAGGGGCCCTTTAGCAGGGCCGACGGCTGGCGCGACACTTTGTCTGTCCGGACTGTGGACAACGTCGGCGAATGGCGGGGCGGTCCGCGCTCAGACCTTCGGAGCGGCTGCGCAAACGCGGGTGCCCACGCCCGCTGCGGCCGCAACACGCTACGGGCTACCTGTCCGGACGCTTCTCTGGCGCTCAGTCGGCCAGCACCCGGGTGGAGGGGAAGGTGACTTCCACCAGGGTGCCTTCGCCGGGCGTGGAATTGATGGTGAAGCGGGCGCGGTTGGCCTCCACCATCGCCTTCGTCAGCGGCAGGCCGAGGCCGGTGCCGTCGCCGCGCGGGCGCTTCAGCGAGTTGATCTGCTTGAACGGTTTTAGCGCCTGCTCGATCTCGGCCTGGGTCATGCCGATGCCGGTATCGCGCACGCGCATGACGATGTCACCGCTTGCCTCGTAGGCTGTCGAGACGATGACCTGGCCGCCGGCCTGGGTGTAGCGCACGGCATTCGACAGGATGTTGAGAGCGATCTGGCGCACGCTGCGCAGGTCGGCCACCACGTCCGGCAGCTTGGAAGCGAAGCTGGAGCGGATGATGACGCGCTCGCGATTGGCCTGCGGCTGCATCATCGCCACGGTCTCGGCCAGCGTGTCGTTGAGCGAGACGGCCTCGTTGGACATTTCCTGCTGGCCAGCCTCGATCTTGGAGATGTCGAGCAGGTCGTTGACCAGGTCGAGCACGTGGTTGCCCGAGCGGTTGATGTCGCGCAGGTAGTCGCGATAGCGATCATTGGCGATCGGGCCGAATTTTTCGTCGATCATCAGTTCCGAGAAGCCGATGATGGCGTTGAGCGGCGTGCGGATCTCGTGGCTGACGCGGGCGAGGAAATCGGTCTTCTGCGAGGAAGCCCGCTCGGCTATCGCGCGCGCCTGGGTGAGTTCTTCCTCCGCGCGCTTCCACTGCGTGATGTCGCGCACCACCGCGCAATAGCCGCTGTCGTTTGGCAGGCGGCCGATGGTCATGAACATCGGGATGAAGCCTCCCTCGGCTTCGCGGCCGATCACCTCGCGGCCGTCGTTGAGGACGCTCGCGACGCCGTGCTCGGCAAGACCGGTGAGATAGTCGCGCACGGCGCGCTGGCTCTCCATGGCGAATAGCGACGCGAAGGGCTTGCCAGCCGCTTCATCGCTGTCGAGGCCGAACAGTGCCTCGGCCGGCCGGCTGATGGAGCGGACGCTGCCGTCCTTGTCGATCAGCACCACGCCGTCCGTGGCCGTGTCGATGATGGTGCGCATTTCGGCGATGCGCGCGTGAAGCTCGGCTTCGCTCGGCGATTGCATCTCGGGTGCGGGCTGCGGCTCTTCCTCGCCGGTGCGCCGCACCACCAGCATCAGCGCCTTGCCGCCCTGCCAGGGCACGGACCGCAGCAACGCTTCGATCGGGAATTCCAGCCCGTCGCCGGTGCGAAGCCGCAGATCGTGATGCGGTGCCTCGGCGGCCGCATCGTCATAGCTCTCGGCAAACAGCGCATCGAGCCCGCCGGCCGCGGCAAGCTGCTCCACCGAGCGGTAGCCGGTGAGCGAAAGGAACTCCTCGTTGGCGTAGTGCAACACGTCACCGGAATGGATCAGCACCGGGACCGGCAGCTTCTCGAGGATGGCTGTGTCGGCCGGCAATCTTTTCCGCTCGTCGGTGGCAAAGGCGGAAGGCAGGAAGCCTTCTTGCTTGAGCGGCGGCGCCTGCCGCGCGGAGACGGATTCGGCTGAGCTATCCGTCGCGGCAGGCTCGGCCTCGACGTCCGGTGCAGTCCCGGCGTGCTCCGCCGTCTGCTGTTCCTCGGGCACCTCCGCGGGCACATCGGTGCCAGCGGCCTCGGCGGCCTCATGTTCACTGGACGCTGGCGGGATTGCGTCGGTTTCCGCCCCGGCGGGCGCGCCGGCATCGGCGGTCTGTTCCGCCTGCGGGGCAGGTGCCTCGGCATGGTCAGCGGCTTCTGGTGCCCCGGCTGCGCCGCCATGTTCCTCAGCTTCGCTTGCGGCTGTTGGCTTTTCCCCGGAGCCATTCTTCAGGCGCTCGCCGATCTCGCGGAAGGCGCTGCGCTCCACTGGCGAAAGGCCCTTGTCGGGTGCGGCGCCCGGCCGATGCTCGGCGAGCCTGATCACCTTGTCGGTGAAGCGGCGGTCGGGCTTGGGCTCGATGGCGAGCGCGGGAACCTCGCCCAGGAACGGGTCGGCTTCCGGTTGTTCGTGCGCAGATTCCGCCGGAGCCCCGCCGGGGCCCGGCACCAGCACGAGGCCGAGGCCCTCCGGGTCCGGCACGGCTTCGCCGCTGCGGGCCACGCCGAAGCCGCGAAAGCCTTCGAAATTGCGGTCGCGGTCGTAGACGGGCAGGGCGGCGAGATCGACCGGGATCTTCAGGCCGGTTCCCGCGACCGGCCACAGCACGGAGCGGCCCGACCAGGTGTCGCGACGCTCGAGCAGCCCGGCAATCTCGCCGGACGGATCGAGGTCGAAGGCGTTGGAAACATCGCGGAAGCGCCTGCCGATCACGTCGGCGGCAGCGGCGCCGACGGCGTCGGCGAATTCCTTGGAAATGGCGCTGAACCTGCCCTCGGCATCGGTGCGCCAGACGAATCGCGTCGGGGTGGCGCCGCGGTCCGTCCTGGGCGTGGAGGCCGGTGCGGCTGCTTCGGGTGCGGTCGGGGCGGGCTCTTCGTCGCCGGTGGATGCAAGGACTGCCGCTTCATCGTCGGCAGAGGGGGCGACCGCGGAAGTGTGCGCTTCCGGCGCCTCGATGGCCGGGGCCGGGCTCTCGGCTGCAGGCATATCGGCCGGGGGCGAGACGGATTCGGCGGTGTCCGCCGCCGCGACGTCCACGGCCTCAGCTTCGCTTTCGGTCGCGACCGGGGCCGATTCGGTTTCCGCGAGCGGGGCCTCGGTGGCCTCCGCTTCGACCATCGGGGCCGGCTCCTCGCGCTCGGCCTCGACCTCGTCGGTCGCTTCCGTGGCCAGATGTTCTTCGTCGACGACGATCAGCAGGTGCCGGGCAGGCTCGTCGGCCAGACGGGCCATACCTGCGGGCAGCAGCCCCTTCGCGCTCCGAATCATGCGCTTGACCAGGCGGTCGCGCGCCATGCCTACTTCGGCGGCGAGTTCGGAGAGCGTCTGCGGCGCGATGCCGAGCGCCTCGAATCCACTGGAAGCGGCCTCGACATGGCCGTCCTCTCCGATGAAAGCGGCGAACTGGCCATGCCCATCCAGGCCGCCTATGGCCCGCTCGGCAAGTTGGCGCTCGCTGCGCGCACCGCCCTGGTCGGCCGGAAACGCAAGCAGGAGAGCTTCCTCGCCATCGGGCAGGGTGATTGCGCTCGCCAGGCAATTGACTGCGCGGCTGGTGGTTCCCGAAGCGATGCGAACCAGCAGGCTGCGATCGCGGCCGATATGCGGAAATCCGCTCGTCGCCATGATCTGCCGCCTTGCTGCAAGCGACAGGCCCGGCTCCTCGCCGATGATCGCCTCGATGCCCGCATAGCCGAGGGCGGCTGCGCCGGGGCCGTTGGCCCAGATCACCTGGTCCAAGGCCGTCGTCAGGATCGCCAGCGCGTCGCCGTATGCAAAACGCTGTCTTACGTCGTCGAGGATCGCGACATCGATGAACGAATACGAGGCTGACGGCATGTGCTCACTGGGCCTTGCTGCGAAGGCGGATTCCTCTGCAGTTAACCGTCTATTAATAACAAGTCGGAGGCTCCAACGTCCAGAAATCCGCGCAGATGGCGAGCGGAAACTCTCGGTTTGGTTAACGCCGCTTGCGGCGGTTATGTTGCAGCGCACAATTTTGTTGCAATGCAGCATGAGAAGCGCTATATAGCCATCCATGCATGAATGAACGCTTTCCGCAAAGCCTGTTCACCGAAAAGGATGGAATCATGTCCAAGACTGCTGCCAAGCCTGAAGAATTTGAGAATGTCGAATTCCCCACCTTCGATGCGTCGAAGGCCACCGATCAGTTTCGTGCTTTCGCCGAAAAGGGCGTCGAGCAGTCGAAGGAAACTTTTGCCAAGCTGAAGAGCGGCGCCGAGGATACCCAGAAGGCGCTGGAGACCACTTTGGAGACCGCCCGCGCCGCCGGCAGCGACCTTTCGCTGAAGGCGATCGCCACCTTCCGCGCCAATGCCGAGGCCGGCTTCGCGCATCTCGAAGCGGTGGTCGGTGCCAAGTCGCTGTCCGAGCTTTTCGAGCTGAACACCTCGTTCCTGCGCAAGGGCGCCGAGACGGCCGCCCAGCAGGCCAAGGACTTCCAGGCCCTGTCCGCCAAGGCGGCCGAGGATGTCGCCAAGCCGATCAAGGACGTGGTCGAGCGGGCGTTCAAGGACCTCAAGGTCGCCTGAACTTCGGCACCCAAACCATCCGAAGGCGGCTTCCTCCCGCCGCCTTCGATATAGTGGCCAGCTCCTCCCGCTGGCCCGCCCCTAGGAAAAGGCCGGCCCCTGCGCCGGTCTTTTCTTTTTTGTCAGGTTTTTCCCAGTTTTCGGGCTTCCGGCTAAAAATGACCGTGAGAAGCGCCGATAAGCGGCTTGAAATGTCCGTCGTTTGTCCTTATTGGACGCCTCACCAGATGGCGTGCCGTTGTAGCTCAGATGGTTAGAGCGCCGGATTGTGGATCCGGAGGTCGCTGGTTCGATCCCAGCCAACGGTACCATTTCTTCCGCACATTCATTCGCTACCTATCGCAAAGCGGCCGCTTGTCGTTCGCGCTGTGCCGGCGAGCCTTGTCCCGACTCGGGCGCAACAGCCGTCGGGCGAATCAAAGTGGTGCGGGGGCCTTTCTGGTCCGGGTCATGTGAATCCGCCGAATCACTTTCCGCGATTCCATCGAATCTCGAAAACCTTTCACAGCTCGTCGGTCTGAGGCTGGGACCCGGGGCGGGAGTGGCTGAACGCGGTTGCGACGTCTTCGAGGTCTTCAAAGATCATGGCCTTGCCGATCTTCTGGAGAAGGCCGGCCCGTTCCAGAACCTCCATCGGCTCGATGTGCAGTTCGGCGATGCCAAAAGCGATTCCTCGCTCGGCGTAGAGGTTCCGTATCTCCTCCAGCATGGCAGCCGCTGTCGAATCCACCTGCGCAATGGCGTTGGCGTCGAGCACGAACCAGTGCGTGTCCGCAGGCAGTTCTTCCAGGATCGTCTTCAGCCGTTTCTTCACATAGTCGACATTGAAGAACAGGAGGCTGCCCTGGATCAGGCAGACGGCAAGCCCGGGAACCGGGTGTGCGGCCTTCGACCTGTGCAGCTTGTAGAAACCGTGCCGGCCGCGGATGCGGCCCAACATGGCGTCGCGCGGGCGCATTTCCTTGATCAGCACGTAGCAAAGGGTCGCTGCGACCGCGATCACGATACCCAGCAGCACGCCGAGGCTGATTGCGCCCCACATGCCGATCAAGGCGAAGGCGAACTCCATTCGGCTGATGTGCCAGATTTCCCGCAGGCTGGCGAAGTCGATGAGGCTGATCGCAGCTCCCACAAGTATGGCCCCGAGAGCGGGTTCCGGCAGAAGCCTGAACGCGTCGTTCAGATAGAAGAGCGAGATCGTAAGGGCCGCGGCCGCGACAAGGCCGGCCAGTTGCGTACGGCCGCCGACGGACAGGTTGATGGCGGTGCGCGAATCCGCAACGGTCACCGGGAAGCCGCTGAACAGCCCTGATGCGATGTTGGCTGCGCCAAAACCGGCGAGTTCCTTGTTGGCGTCGACCTCGAACTTCATGCGCGTCGCAAAGCTCTGGGCGGTGACGACGCCGGAGCCGAAACTCACCAGCCACACTGCCGCGGCGCCGATCAGAAGGTCCCTGGCCGGCAGGGGCGGCTCCAGCGGCAGGGACAAGGCCGGAAATGTCTGGGGCAGGTTGCCGACCACCTTGATGCCCATCTCCTCGAAGCCGAACAGCGCCGAGGCCGCCACGGAAACAGCAACCACCACCAGTGGACCAGGGATCGGAGAGCGCTTCGACAACAGCAGAATGACGAGCATCGCGGCGCCGAGCGCTACCGAGGGCCAGTGGATCGCCCCGGCCTTGTGAGCCAATTCCACCAATGGCGGGATGAGGCCGTCCGATTCGATGCGCAGGCCCGTGAAGCGTCCGATCTGTCCTACCAGGATGGAAATGGAGATGCCGCTGATGAAGCCGACCAGGATCGGTTTCGACAGGAAGGCCGAGAGGGCTCCGAGCCGCAGTCTTCCTCCGACTATGCAGAAGACCCCGACCGCCACGGCAAGCGCGGACGCGATGACGACGCGATCGGCCGTCGTGCCGGCCGTCGTATTGGCGAGCACGGCGGCAAGCACTGTCATGGTCGCGGCATCGGGGCCGACGACGAGTTGTCTGGATGGGCCGAACAGTGCGTAGCCGATGAACGCCAGGATGCTCGAATAGACCCCGACCTCAGGCGGCAGCCCGGCAATCGCGGGATAGGCGATGGCGCTTGGGATCGCCACCGCCGCAATCGCGAGGCCCGCCGTGACGTCGCGGCGCAACCACTCGGACTTGTAGCCCCTGAGACTGGTCAGCACTGGGAGCCGGGCGAACATCTGCCGATTTCTCGCGTGGACGATAACCCAGATGGCTATGCTGGAGCGGCGGATGCCGAGAGCTGAAGCTCGCTGGCTTGCCGCCTAACTTTCCTTGAACCGAAGGGCAGAAACGCGCGCTATGCTGTCTCGTGCAACCCTCGCTTTCGATAGAGCCGTCGTTTCGTTGCCCGCGCACCGCGCAGTCACGAGACCGGCTGCGACGAGCGAGGAATGATCACCCGGGCCAGCCAGCACCTTCTGCGCATAGGCCAGCGCGATCTCGCGATTGACCTTGCAGTCGTTGAGATCGCCGAGCGCGTCCTGGATCGCATGGAGCGACGAGACGACGTTGTCGAAGCGCTTCCAGGAAACGATGCCGGCGAAAGGCTCGGCCATGTAGCGCAGCTTCTTGGCCCTTATCCTGATCCGGTGCAGCTCTTGAGGCTTGAGCTGCTCCATCTTGCGGCTGTCCTGCAGGAGCGATCTCAGCCGGCGCCGCAAGGCCTTCGCCGCGAAGCGCTTTATTGTCATCCCTCGCTTGCGTCCGGCCTTGCCGGGCGGCTTGGCCGGAGCGAGCAAGGCGTCGAAATGGGAGACGAGGTCCAGGCTCAGGCGGGAAACCCGGTCTGAATGCAGATTGGCGATGATGTCCGCATAGGCCTTGTCGTGGCGCTCGTGGAAATCGGCAAGAAACGGCGTGAAGCCGGCAATGTCCGGATTGGCTGCGGCCGTGGGTTCCAGAACGGACTTGAGGAAGACATCGGTCTCGCGGCCTTCGCCGAGAAGGTCGCTTAGCCATTTCAGTTCGGCCTTCAGGGCCGTTTCGTCCTCCCACTCCAGGACGCCACCAAACAACGACATGATCGCGCGAAGGCGGCGGACGCAGACTCGGGACTGATGCAGCGCTTCCATGCCTGCGCCGGCGATCAGTATCGCCAGATTGTCGAAGAGCGCCGAAAGGCAGGTGAGGCCAATGGCGCGGATTGCCTCCGCCGTGCTCATGTCCCGGCTGAGATCGAAGACAAGGCTCGTCGTGGGGCGTGACGCGTCGCCGGCCAGCAGGCGGTATCCCCGCTCGCCCTTGGAGGTGAGCGAAACCAGCGAAGGGACTCCCGCACTGATCTCACGGGCGAAGGCGAACAATGCTTGCGGATCGCCCGTCTTGAGCTCGAGTTCCGCCTCGGCGATATTCTGCTCTGCGTGCCCATCGCTCACGACGCCTTCGTCCAGCGTGATCTCGATTGTCGTGTCGCCGCGCTCGAGCAGATAGGTGTCGCGATCGACCTCCACCGTGAAGACCGGTCGGAGCTTCTCCCAGTCATCCTGCTTGCGCAGGAGCTTGGAGAGCGGCGAATGCTCGGCCGCTGCCGCGACCGGTCGGTCACCGTGCATGGCCGCGTCCCACTCGCTGCGCCCGAGCCCGTCATTGGTGGGCTTGATCGTCCTGACGGTCTGAACGCTGTCTTGCCCGTTGCGCCGGATTCGCAGCAGGTAACCCTTGTCGTGCAGTCTGTGTTTGCGGGTGTCGAAATAGACGGACCGGATTGTCTTGGGGGCGCCGGTTCGCTTCGCCCCGGCTTGCGCGGCCGCCCTGCCGAGGCGCCGGAGCTCGCCGCTCGGCACGGTAAGCCTGACTTCCACTTCGCGGCCCGCGGCCATGGCATCCTCGCGACCACCGTGGACGATCCGATCATAATCGTTCCGGGAACTCGGTCTGACCGACGGTTCCTGCGTCGTTCTACGTACCAACTGGCTCGCGTCTGGATCGTTCACCGTCGTGCTATCCTGCCTCAGGTTGCGGGAAACGCATGGTGCGGGCGAAACCTCGACCTGCGCATCCTGATGCGGTCTCACGCGTCATGTCGACCATCTCCAGGAGTCTGCGACCTAGTATTTCTCCGGAACAAACAGCGCCTTGTTCAGGCTCTCCTGATCATTATAGGATTCTTTTGTCGATCTTCGAGGCAGCTCCACGCGCTCATGAGGCGCCTTCTTGTAGGGGATCAGTTTCAGGGTCTGCGAGATGCAATTGAGGCGTCCGCGCCGCTTGTTGTCGGTGCGCACGACATGCCATGGCGCGTGCGCGCTATTCGTTGCGTCGAGCATGCTGTCGCGCGCCCTCGAATAGTCATACCAGCGCCGATAGGATTCCAGATCCATCGGGCTCAGCTTCCACTGCCGGAGGGGATCGTCGATGCGCGCCTTGAACCGCCGCTCCTGCTCCTCCATCCCCACTTCGAGCCAAAACTTGATGAGGATGATGCCGGCATCCACTATGTATTTCTCGATGGACGGGCACAGCAAAAGGAACCGGTCGTGCTCTTCCTGGGAGCAGAAGCCCATCACATATTCCACGCCGGCGCGGTTGTACCAGCTGCGATCGAATATGACGACCTCGCCGGCCGCTGGGAAATGCTCGATGTAGCGCTGCAGGAACATCTGGGTCTTCTGGCGATCCGAAGGCGCAGGGAGCGCAATGACCCTGAAGACGCGCGGGCTGACCTTTTCCGTAAGCGCCTTGATGGTGCCGCCCTTGCCGGCGGCATCGCGCCCTTCGAACAGGATGATGACCCGCAAGCCCTTGAACTTCACCCAAGCTTGGAGATCGCACAGTTGCACCTGAAGCTTGCGCAGCTCCTTCATGTAAGCCTTGCGACTCATCTTTTCTGGGGTGGGACTGTCCTTCGCATTCTTGTCCAACATCAGAGCACCCTCTTGCTTGCCAACGGCGGAAGGAATTCTAGTGCCAGCTCAACGTGACCCCGATGTCGCCGGGAACTCCTCCGGGATAGTCGACGACCTGGTACCGGATCTTGTAGCCGCGGGGTTTCAGGTGCTCCTGCCACAGATCATAGATTTCCCGCGGGATGCCGGTCAGCGTGTCCTCCCAACCCGGCTCGGCCTGGTTGAGGGCTCGCCCGCCGTCGGTGCAAAGCGCATTCGGAAAGCGATAGACCTCGACCTCGGTAAGGCCGTTGTTCACAGCGCGCTGGATAACGTTTGCGGCCAGCTTGATCCTTTCTTCCCGTGAAAGGCCGGAGGGCTTCTGCAGCTTCGCTATCAGTTGCTTCTTTTCGTCTTCGATGTGCTTGGCTCGCAGCATCGCCTCCGAGGCTTTCTCGCTCTCGACCTCGGCGAGCTTGCGCATGACATCCTTGGCGGTCGGCAACATCTGCTCGACGTCTTCGCCTTTTGTCTGATCGGTATTGGGCATTTTGGCACCTTTTCTTGGCAGACCCAGCGCATTTGCGCTCAATTGATCCCCCAATTTCCGGCATTACCAGCAAGTAATCCGGGAGAACTCCCAACGGAGTGGCCGAATAAATCTTCTCACCTTTTCCGAGTTCCGTCGAGATCGATCACATCGGCTGCAATGATCGGCTTTCAATGCCCTGAGAAAACCAGCGTCTGGAATGGCAGCAAGATAGCTTGCAGGCGCAAGATCATGGCGTGCACCAATCCGACCGCATCCACCATATGCAGGAAGAACCGGTGCGCTGCGCCCAGGTTCCCGTGCTCCAACTCATCGTGATTGCTCGTATAGGCGTTGGCGATGCAACTGCTGCCCGGAGGGATGCCGTCGAGCTGGCCTTCGTAGAGAGGTTCCAGATAGGTGGTCAGGGTTCCGGGGCGCGCCATCTGCTGGACATCGATGAGCTGGTCGGTCGGACGGATCTGGCCGGCGGCGATGGCTTTCTGGACCTCGGTGACCACCATAGGAATGATGGTGAAGGGCTTGCCGATGCATGTCGCTTCGGCGATCATCCCTTTCGTGATGACCTGGGACTCGATTTGGCCGAAGCCTGCTACCAGTGCGACGCGGCGATCTTCGGGTATCAGAATGCCGGCAGAGCGGATCAACGGATTGACGATGTCGCCGGGCCGCAGCGCAAACTGCTGAACTGTGCCGGCTGTGCCGGCGTACACGACGGTCTTGTCCAGTTCCACCTGTGCCTGAGCAAGTGCCGCCTCGGCGCTCGCCTTCTGCGCCGGCAGAAGCGAAGAGATCTTCGTCTCCAAGGTCTGCTTGTTTGACACAGCGGCGGTCAGCCCGCCCTTTTTGGCCTCCGTGTCCACCTGAAGCTTCTCGATTTCGCGCCTTGCCACGATGTTCGGATTGCGCTTGTTCAGTTCGACCTGTGTCTCATATTCATCCACGGCCTGCTGGTAGGCACCTTCGGCCTGTGCGATCAAGCCGTCGGCTTCCACCAGCTCGGTTTCCGTCACCTCTGTCTCGGCATCTAGTTCAGTCACACGTCGGCGGGCGGTTTCGACGGCGGCCTTCTGCTTCTCGTCGTCCAGCCGGAATAGTGGAGCGCCGGCCGCAACCCTGTCATTGGTGCCGACATAAACCTCCAACACGCGGCCATTTGTTTCCGGCAGTATGGTGACGGTGCGGAAGATTGCCGTAACGTTGCTGGTGGAGGGGTGGAAGTAGAAGATCATCGTGATCAGCGAAAGCGTAAGGATCACGCAAGCGGTTATGCCCCAACGCAGCTCGAACCACATCGAATAGAGGTTGATCTCGTGGCCGATTCTCTTGCCCTGACCATAGCGGCGGAAGAGATAGTCCGGGAAAATCGTGACCAGGGAGCAGATCATGAATTCAAGCATGACTCATCCCCTCCGTTCGGAACGCTTGTCGCCGGGGGCGGGGGACAGCTCGACCGGTGTCAATTGAGGCTCGGCTTGGACCGGATGAGGTTTTGTGGGTGTCGCCTGGACTTCCGGGACTTCTGGCGACACCGGTTCGGGCGGCTTGCTTTCCTGCCCGGCAATCTTGCGGAGCGAGTTGGCGATCGAGTTCATCGGGCTGGAAAAGTCCGGGAATTCGATCAAGGCCAGCAGCAGTGCCGCGATCCAGAACAGGTGATTGTGGGTGAACAGAGCGATCAGCGCGAGCACGGCGACCAGCTGCAACTGACCCTTGCTGGCCCCATGCGCCATGTGTTCCGGCAGCGCATGAAGCCGAAAGTACAAGATGCCGACCAGGTAGATGATCAACAGAAGGAAGACGGCCATCACGACGAGGAGAACGTCCGTCTCTCCTGGCGCGGTAATGAATATGGGCAGATGACCGACTGCCGCCGGATGCAATGACTCCGCCATCTCTTGAGCTTCCCTTACAAGAGGAGCAAGCACTTGGCCGTCAAAACGCTGACGTGGATGCAAGCGGACAGATAGGGCGGTCTGCGGCGTTGATCTCGTCCAAACCGCCAAGCCCCGAAGGGCTTACCCTTCGCTTCGTAGCACGGCGTTTCTCGATCAAATTATAGGGGATTATACAGGCAGGATTACCCTGCGTGGATCACTATATTTTGCTGCGGCCTGTCCTCAGGCTATCCGGGCCCGCCGAGGCCTACCGCTCCAGCGGGTCCGGCTGTCAGTACATCAGGTTAGTGGCAGCTTTGGACCTTCTGCATTACGACCTGACCGTTACGGTGTCGTCTTACGGTCTTCACGGTGCACTTTCGGTCCATATAGTGGGGTCCATTCATCCGATGGGCAGGAGGAGCGCCTGTCGCCACGGGTGTCGAGAGTGCTGCGCTCTGAGCGCTCGCGCCAATAGAAAACACTGCGGAGGCCGCGATAATGGAAACAAGAAGAAGACTTTTCATCTTTATCGCCTCGGTGGGATGAGAGTGCATAGAACTTCCCACCGAGAACAATGTTCCGAAGAAGCGTTTTGGAACGCGGCAGCTGCCTCCGACACGTTCCGGCCGCTCTGACCGAACTCAGAACAGCGAGCCCTGCGCTCCCGGATCCTTAGGCTTGGATGCCGATTTTGGTTGCGGCTTGGGGGGCGGCGCGCCTTCGCCGGCGGTCACGCCTACCGTGCCATCGGCAAAACGCAGCGAAAGTGCGGCGTGCGGCGCGACTTCTGCGGCGCGCTTGACCAGCTTTCCTTCGGCGTCCTCGACCAGGGCGAAGCCTCGTTCGAGGATCGACTGGTGCGACAGCGTCGAGAGCAGGCGGTCGGCCTGGGTCACGCGGCCGCGCAGGCGCTCCAGCCGCAGGACCGTCGATTGGTCGAGGCGCCGCTCTAGCGCGGCGAGACGCTCGCCGGCCTGCTTGTGCTGACGCATCAGCGGCTGCGGGCCGATGCGCTGCGCGGTACGGTCGAGCCGCACGCGCTGCTCGCGCATCATGGCGCGCAGTGCCGCAAAGGCTCGGGCCAGGTCGCGGTCGGTCGTGCGCCTTACGTCCGCAATTCTCCGGTCGAGCGTGGCCGGCGAGAGGCGGATCGCGGACAGGCGTGCGCGCTTGCGCTCGGTGCTGACGGTAAGCGCGCGTGTCAGGCGGCTGGTCACCTCGTCGAAATGGCGGCGCGGCAAGGCGAGCAGCTGGTCGGGCGAGGGAAGTGCCCGCGAAGCCGCGCGCAGGACCTGCCGCTTGCGCTCGAAATGGCGCGACATGCAGCCCTTCAGCCTCGCCGAAAGGCTGGCAAGGTTGGCTTCCAGGTCGGCCTTCACCGGAACCGCGATTTCGGCGGCTCCCGTCGGGGTCGGTGCGCGAACGTCCGCCGCCAGATCCACCAGGGTCCAGTCGGTCTCGTGGCCCACGGCCGAAATCACCGGAATGTCGGAGGCCGCCACGGCCCGCGCCAGCGCCTCGTCGTTGAAGCCCCAGAGATCCTCGAGGCTGCCGCCGCCGCGCGCGACGATCAGGATGTCCGGCCGCGCTACGGGGCCGTCCGGTGGTAGGGCGTTGAAGCCCTGAACGGCGGCGGTCACTTCCGCGCCGGAGGTCTCGCCCTGCACACGCACCGGCCAGACCACCACATGCAGCGGGAAACGGTCGGTGATGCGATGGATGATGTCGCGGATCACCGCACCCGTGGGCGAGGTGATGACGCCGAGCACAAGCGGCATGTAGGGCAGGGGCCGCTTGCGCTCGCTGTCGAACACGCCCTCGGCGGCCAGCCTGCGCTTGCGCTCTTCCAACAGAGCCATCAGCGCGCCGGCGCCTGCCGGCTCCAGATTGTCGATGACGATCTGGTATTTCGACGAGCCGGGATAGGTGGTGAGCTTTCCGGTGGCGATGACCTCCATCCCTTCCTCAGGGCGGAATTTCAGCCGGCTCATCGTGCCTTTCCACACGACGGCCTCGATCCGGGCGCGGTCGTCCTTGAGGCTGAAATAGGCGTGGCCGGAGGAATGCGGGCCGCGATAGCCGGAGATTTCGCCGCGCACGCGCACATGGCCGAACTGGTCTTCGACCGCGCGCTTGAGGGCGCCGGAAATCTCGCTCACCGTGTATTCGATGACGTTGCTTTTCGATTCGGAGAAGAAGTCGCTCATCTAGCGATTGGGGCGCTTATGCCGTCCCGGGTCAAGCCTGTTGGCGCGCTTATCACCGGCGCTCATGGATGGATCAGAAGAATTGGATAGACGCCGGGCATGCCGTGGGCTTACGGCAGGCGCATGAGCACACAGACACAGACCCTGGCATCCTCCCCCAAAGTCCTCTCGGTCGACCGGCCGTTCCAGCCGCTCGACTACGGACTCTACGCCATCACCGTGCTTTCGTGGAGCGTATCGTGGTTCGCCATCTCGCTGCAGGTCGGGACCGGAGTGTCGCCGGAGGTCAACCTCGTCTGGCGCTTCGCCATCGCGACGGTGCTGATGTTTGTCTGGGTAATCATCAGCCGCCGCCAGCTGCGCTTCGAGCTTGCCGATCATCTGCGGTTCGCGCTTCTGGGCGTGCTGATCTTCTCGTCCAACTTCCTGTTCTTCTATTACGGCGCTCTGTACATGGTCAGCGGCCTACTGTCGGTGGTGTTCTCGCTGGCGTCCGTCATCAACATGCTGCTCGGCGCCATCGTCATGCGCGAGCGCCCGGCGCCGAGGATCCTTGCGGGCGGGCTGTTGGGTTTCGGCGGCATCGCGCTGATGTTCTCGCCGGAGATCGCCGCGCATGGCCTTTCCGGCGGCACGCTGACGGGCCTGCTGCTGTGCGTGTGCGGAACGCTCTGTTTCTGCTTCGGAAATCTCGTCTCGGCGGCCAACCAGCGCCGTGGCCTGCCGCTGATCCCCACCAGTGCCTGGGGCATGCTCTATGGCACGCTGTGGGCGGCGTTTTTGGCGCTTTTGATGGGAAAGCCCTTCATCATCGCGCCGACCGTGCCCTATATCGGCTCGCTCGTGTTTCTGGCGGTGATTTCGACGGTGATGGCGTTCGCCGCCTACCTCACCCTGCTCGGCCGCATCGGCGCGGCACGCGCGGGCTATGCCACCGTCATGTTCCCGATCTTCGCGCTCCTGGTCTCCACCGCGCTCGAAGGCTATGTCTGGACTGTCTATGCCATCATCGGCCTTGTGCTGGTGGCCCTCGGGAATGTTCTGGTCATTCGCGGCGGAAAGCGCTAGCTGGCGGCCATTGTCATTTGAGATCTCGGGGGAGGATCATCGATGAAGGCCGTTCTGTTCGAACATTTCCGCGAGCCACCAAGCATACGCAACGTGCCCGATCCCACGCCGTCGACTGACGGCGTGGTGATCAAGGTCGAGGCGACCGGGCTCTGCCGCAGCGACTGGCACGGCTGGATGGGGCACGACGCGGACATTGTGCTGCCGCATGTGCCCGGCCATGAACTGGCCGGAACCGTGCAGGCGATTGGCCGGCAGGTCACGCAGTGGCGCGTCGGCGACCGGGTCACGGTGCCCTTCGTCGGCGGCTGCGGCCATTGCCACGAATGCAATTCCGGCAACCACCAGGTCTGCGAGCAGCAGTTCCAGCCCGGCTTCACCGCCTGGGGATCGTTTGCGGAATATGTGGCCGTCGATTACGCCGACACCAACCTGGTTCGCCTGCCCGATTCGCTGGATTTCGTCACCGCAGCCAGCCTCGGCTGTCGTTTCGTGACCTCGTTCCGAGCGATCGTCGACCAGGCGAAGGTGCTGCCGGGCGAGTGGGTGGCGGTGCATGGCTGCGGCGGGGTCGGCCTGTCGGCGATCATGATCGCGACCGCCATGGGCGCCAACGTCATCGCCATCGACATCACGGAAGAGAAACTCGCCTTTGCCCGCGAACTGGGGGCAGTCGCCACCGTCAACGGTGCGCAGCAGGACGTTGTGGCGGCGGTGCGCGAGATCACCAAGGGCGGCGCGCATGTCTCGCTGGATGCACTCGGCCACCCCTCGACCTGCTTCAACTCCATCGCCAATCTGCGCCGGCGCGGCCGCCATGTGCAGGTGGGGCTGATGCTCGGAGAGCATGCCACGCCGCAGATTCCGATGGACAAGGTGATCGCGCACGAACTGCACATCATCGGCAGCCACGGCATGCAGGCCTTCCGCTACAAGGCGCTGATGGACATGCTGGAGACCGGCAAGCTGGCGCCGCAGAAACTCATCGGCAAGCGTATCAGCCTCGAGGAGGCGCCGGTTGCGCTGATGCAGATGGACCGTTTCGACGGCCTCGGCATCAGCGTCATCGACCGCTTCTGATTCCGGAAGGGCTGCTTACCAGCCCGGCATGATGTGGCCGGGCCGCAGGCGCTTGCCGCGCAGCGCGGTGAGGGCGGCGAAATCGAAGGTGCCGGTTTCCTCGATCGCCGGCACCGAGATGTTGTCGAGGCTCTCGGCGATGTGGCGCGCCAGTGCCTCCACGACGTCGGCGCGGGCCGTGTGGGCGCGCATGATGCCGATCTTGCAGTCGGGCAGGGCGCCAAACCCGTCGGCTTCGCCCAGCACTCGCATGCCGGGCCTTAGCGCGCATTCGGGCAGCACCGAGATCGCCAGCCCCGAAAGCACTGCGGCCGCGATGACGGTCGCCGACCAGCTCGAGAACAGGATGCGGTAGTCGCGCTGCATACGGTCCAGCACATCCGTGGCCGAACGCCGCCAGATGCAGGTCGGGCGGCCGAAGGCCATCGGCAGGATTTCGTGCTCGTGCGTGGCATGGTTGGCCGAGCTTACCCATAGCAGCGGTTCGCGCCGCACCACCTCCGACTGGCCCTTGCTGTCGTCATGCGTGACCAGGGCAAGGTCGAGATGACCGCGCTTGATGTGCTCCACCAGGTTGAAGGTCGGCTCGCAGATCACCGTCAGCTCGACGCGCGGGTTGGAGCGGGCGAAGCGGGCCATGATCTCGGGCAGGAAGCGGTCGGCATAGTCGTCGGGCGTGCCGATGCGGATGGTGCCCTCCAGCCGCCGGTCGTCGAAGGCGGCCAGTGTTTCGCGGTTCAGGTGCATCAGCCGGCGTGCATAGGACAACAGCCTCTCGCCTTCCTCGGTGAGCCTGTTGCTGCGTCCGTCCTTCTCGAACAGCGGCTTGCCTATCCGCTCTTCCAGCCGGCGCATCTGCATCGACACCGCCGACTGGGTTCGGTGCACCTCCTCCGCCGCTCGGGTGAAGCTTCCGGTGTCGGAAATCATGATGAAGGTTTGCAACTGGTCGAGGTCGAGCGGCGCGGACATGGCGATCATCCATCATGGACTTTGATGGTAAAGATTAAAAACATTCGTTGGATTAATCAATGCAGTCGAGGCACACTCACAAGCGTCCACAGAAAGCATAGAAAAACGCCGGCGAGACGCGGCGATGCGCGCAATGCGTCGTCGCGTCGGGCGGTTTCCTATGCTCCGATTTTTGACGGAGAAGTGTCATGGCTACGTTCGAACACGCCCCCAAGACGATGCAGCTTGCCGCGCGGCCGGCATTCGCCGTGCGTGTGGTGAACACTATCTCCAACACTTATCGGGCCTGGAAGAATCGACGCGAATTCTATCGTCTTGGCGAGATGTCGGATGCCGAGCTGGCCGACATAGGCCTCACCCGTGCCGACCTCCATGTCGTGGTGGATCTTTCCTTCGGCGCCGATCCGACGAGGCGCCTGGGCTCCATCGCAAGAGCGCGCACCGAGGCATCGGTCGAGGAACTGGCTCGCCGCGTCGGCTGAGTTTCTGCAGGCTTCCCCACTCCCGCCGGTCATCCCCCCGGCCGCCTGCATATTGCCCGGTCCTCGTGACCGGGCTTTTTTTTAACTAGCGATACCGGTGCATGTCCTTGGCGAACTGCTCGAAGATCGTTTCGATGCTCTTCTGGTACTCGTCACGCTGCCTGGCGCCGGTCTCGAACATCTTGCCGAACAGGTCGTCATAGGGGGTGCGCGGGCGGCCGCTGGGATTGGTCGGCGGTTCGGGCGCCGGCCGGGCGCCGCCAAACATCTGCTCGAAGAACTTCCCCCACGGATTGTCCATCGGCGCGTTTGACGCCGGCCCGGGCTGCTGCGCCCCGCCGAATATGGCCTGGAGCATTGGCCCGAATGGATTATCGGTTGCCCCCGTCGATTGCGACGGCTGCGCAGTGCCTCCGGGCATGGTGCCGGCTTGACGCATCATCTGTTCGAACATCAGGGCCAGCGGGTTGTTGACGGCGGAACTGCCGGCCTGGAACTGCGCGGCGGTCTGTCGGGACAGCCCGCCCATGATCATCGAGGCGAGCACCGGCAGCATCTGCTTGAGCACTTCCTGGCTGACGCCGCTGGCGACCGCCGCCTGATCGGCAACCGCTTTGGAAAGCTCCTTGGAGCCGAAGAGGTGCCCCAATATGCCGTTGCCCTCGGCCATCCCGGCCGGCGAAAACGCATTGGACGGGTCATCGAAATATTTGGCGTGCTGGCCGCTTGCCATGGCGTTGAGGAACGCGCCGACGCCGTAGGGATCGGCGGTATTCTGTTTCAGCCCCTGCGAGAAGGCCGGCAGCAGCGCTTCCACCGCGGCTTGCGTCTGCTGCATCGACAGGTCGAACTGCCGCGCCAGAGCCTCCATGCCCTTGCCGTTCTGGGCATTGTTCAGCATGTCGAACAAGGGAAGCATCGCCGATCCTCCTCGAAAGCCGTTTCGAGGAGAGCCTAGACCATAGCGCCCGGTCCGCCTACGGGATTGTTTTTCCCGGAGCGGACCCTGTCAGTGCGAAGCCGATCTCAATACGCGTATTCCAGGAACACCGGCTCGATCGAATCGCCCCAGCGGGTGTGATAGGCGTTGACCATCTCCTGCGCGCTGGTGGTACCGCGCGCCACGACCTCGTCGAGCGTGGACAGGAAGTTGGTTTCGTCGAAGCCGTCGCGGTTCAGGCGGTTGCGGTTCTTCAACCCCATGCGCGAAATCGCCAGCACATCGCGCGCCACATCGCGCAGCGTGGTGTTGCGGAAGTTGGCGGCGATGCCCTCGGCCGGCACCGCGTTGCGCATGGCCAGCACTTCTTCGTAGGTCCAGTTGGCGGTCAGCGCCTCGGCGGCGTCGAGCGCCTCATCGTCGTAGAGCAGGCCGACCCAGAAGGCGGGCAGCGCGCAGATGCGCCGCCACGGGCCGCCGTCGGCCCCGCGCATTTCCAGGAAGCGCTTGAGGCGCACGTCGGGGAAAAGCGTCGAAAGATGGTTGGCCCAGTCGCCGATGGTCGGCATGCCGTCGGTCACTTCATTGCGCGCGGCCCCGCCCATGAACTGGCGGAAGGTCATGTGCGTCATGTCGTGGTAGCGGCCGTCGCGAATGACGAAATACATCGGCACGTCGAGCGCCCATTCGACATAGTCGGCGAAGCCGAATTCGGGCGAGAAACAGAAGGGCAGCAGGCCGGAGCGCTGGTTGTCGGTGTCGGTCCAGATGTCGCCGCGCCAGCTCTGCAGGCCGTTCGGCTTGCCGTCGGTGAAGGGCGAGTTGGCGAACAGCGCAGTGGAAAGCGGCTGCAGCTTCAATGAAACCTGCATCTTGCGCCGCATGTCGGTCTCGGACGAGAAGTCGAGATTAACCTGGATCGTGCAGGTGCGGTACATCATGTCCAGGCCCTTGGTGCCGACCTTCGGCATGTAGGCGGTCATGATCTCGTAGCGCGACTTGGGCATGCGCGGCGTTTCGGAAAGCTTCCACTTCGGGCTTCCGCCGAGGCCGAGGAATCGGATGCCGAGCGGCTCGGCGATCTCGCGCAACTGGGCGAGATGCGCGTTGCCCTCACGACAGGTCTGGTGGATGGTTTCCAACGGCGCGCCGGAAAGCTCGAACTGTCCGCCGGGCTCAAGCGAGATCGCGCCCTGGCCGGTCGGCTCGACCAGGCCGATGATGCGGCCTTCGTCGAGGATAGGCTCCCAGCCCAGCGTGCGCTGCATGCCTTCGAGCAAGGCGCGGATGCCGCGGTCGCCGCCATAGGGAACCGGCGCGTTGCCATCGACATAGAATGGAAACTTCTCGTGTTCGGTGCCGATGCGCCACTTGTCGCGTGGCTTGTTGCCCTCGGCGAGATAGGCCACGAGTTCGTCCATGCCTTCGATCGGCCGGAAATCGGTGGTGTCGCGCGCCATAGTCTACCCTCTCGCCGCCCGGAAAAACGTCGGCGCTTGATGGACGGAATTGTATCGCGCGATCAAGCGAAAAATCCTGACACGATCATCAAGACAAATTGCACCTGCCGACAGGCCGTCGTCTACCAGTCGCCGATGGTCGCCTGCACCAGCGCCAGCGCCGCCACGGCCGCGGTGTCGGCGCGCAGGATGCGGGGGCCGAGCGGAATGGCGGTCACGAAGGGCAGGGCGTAAAGCTGCTTGCGCTCGTCTTCCGAAAAGCCGCCTTCGGGGCCGATGATCAGGCCGAGCTTGCGCTCGGGTATGGCCTGCAAGGCGGAAAGCGGATTGTTGGTCTCCGCGCTCTCGTCGCAGAAGATCAGCCGCCGTTCCTTATCCCAGCCGGCCAGCAGGCTCGAGAACTTCTGGGCCTCGCGCACCTCCGGCAACGCAAGAATACCGCATTGCTCCGCCGCTTCCACGACATTTGCGCGCAGGCGCTCTATGCCGGGTTTGGCGATCTGCGTGTGCTGGGTGACCACCGGCTGCAACACGCCGGCGCCCATTTCGACCGCCTTCTGCACGAGATAGTCGAGCCGGCCTTGCTTCAAGGGAGCAAAGCAATAGACGAGATCGGGGTGGGGCGGCTGTGGCCGCGTTTCCTCGATAGCGCGTAGCCGAACCGATTTCTTCGTCTTGGCCTCGATTCGCGCCAGCCATTCGCCGTCGCGGCCGTTGAAGATCAGGATCTCCGCGCCCTCGTTGAGGCGCAGCACGTGGCTGAGATAGTGGCTCTGTTCCGGGCTCGCCTCGAAGGCGGCATCCGAGCCGAGGTCCTGCGGCACGAACAGCCGCTGCATTTTGTAATTGGCGCGCATGGGCGGATGAATGCGGGAGCGGGCGCTCGCGGTCAAGCCTCGATGCTGGGATGCCAGACCGGAGCATAGCCTGCGCGCAGCACGGCCAGAGTGGTCGGGGGAGTGATCAGCCAAATATCGTAGAGCGCGAGTTCATGAGGGCTCCAGGCATCGCCATAGCCGCGAAACGTCCATGCCCGCAGTTCGTCGCCGCGCTTGGCGAACACCTGCTCGCCCTGGAATACCATGGCACCATCCGGCAGGCCGTCGACTTCGCCTGGGTTCAAGGCGACGAGCGGTCCGCCCGAGGCCAGCCGCTCGGCGTGCAGTCGTGAATCGATGTCGTGAACCCTCGGCTCGTGGATAGCGAAGGTCTTGCCGAAGCGGGCGGCAAAATCCTGCGCCCGCTGCCTTCGACAATAGAAGCAGGGTCGATGACCGGCGGCCAGCGCGGTCACCTCGTCGAGGAAGAAGAGCTCGGTCCAGCCGGCGTTGCCGTTCGGTCCATTGCGGCCCATGACCTCGCGCCGCCGTCCGCGAAACGCGCAGTCGCAGATCAGCCAGGCCTTCGTCGTCCAGCGCCGCTTGAGCAGAGTTCGCGTGTCCGGATCGTGGATCACGCCACGGTTGCCAGTGAACAGGCCGCGTGTTCCAACGGCATGGATGTCGCCGAACGGATCGACGCGGTTCTGCAGTGGCATATCCGATCTCGCTTTCAGGCAGGTGCTTCGCATGATAACGCTCGCAGCGGTTCTGTCATGCTGCGAAGGGCTTTTTCATGCGGGTGCTGGTCGTCCAGAATTACGACAATACCGGGCTTGGGCAGGTCGGCGCCGCGCTGGCCGAGGCTGGCGCAGAGATCGACCTGCGTAACGCGCATCTGGGCGACGCCCTGCCGGAGGATGCCGACGGACATGACGCGATCGTCGTGCTGGGCGGCGGGCAGAACGCGCTGGCCGATGACGAATATCCCTACATTCCCGCACTTCTCGACCTCATGCGAGACTTCGAGGCGAAGGATCGCTCGATGCTCGGCATCTGCCTGGGCAGCCAGCTCATGGCGCGCGCCTTCGGCGGCCAAAACCTGATCGGCACGGCTCCAGAATTCGGCTGGCGGCAGGTCACGCTTACAGAGGAAGCCGAGAACGACGCCGTGCTTGGCGCGCTGCCGAAGGACTTTTCGACCTTCCAGTGGCACGACGATACCTTCACGCTGCCGGAAGGCGCGGTGCATCTGGCTGGCAACGCGGCCGCGCGCAACCAGGCGTTCCGCGTCGGCCGCGCGGCCTATGCCTTTCAGTTCCACTTCGAGGCCGATCAGGCGCTGGTGCGTCAGTGGAATGTGGCCTTTCTCGACGTGCTGCGCGCGCGCCAGCCTGCCTGGCTGGAACGCTTCGAGGACGAGGCGGCTACCCATGGCGACAAGGCCGACGAAGTCGGGCGTGCCCTTGCGCGCGCCTGGGTGGCCACCATCTGACGGCGGCGAACCTTCGGTGGCAAAGGGGGCCCCGATCAGCAAGTTGTGAAAGGCTCCAATCTCGACGCCAGACAGCGGGGCGCTACCTCTCCGTGGCATAAATGGCACGTCGGAAAACTTCCTGGTGAGCTGGTTCGATCGGAGCTAGTGCCGCGGGAACATTGCGCTTAGAAGGGCGCCGACTTCACCGAATGCGGTTCGAACGATCGCAGGCACGCCTGCGAGACGCAACGCATTTGTAACGATTCCTGTGCAAATTGCGGAAAGCCGTAACCCGAGATGACTGCCTTGAAAGCCGCGCTTCTGTCTTTTGCTATGCTCTCCGCCATCGTGATCGGCGGCGTTGGCATTTATGCCGCCGATGCGGCGAACGGGCATGAGGTGGTCGACGGCTACGGTGTCGTCCGTCACTGACCTCTATCGCTGATCGACAGGATCTCCTTTTGCGCGCCGTCGATGACCAGCGCGGTGAGCACACCTGACCTGCAAGCATAAGTGTCCACGTCCACCCGGTTCGCCATGACCTCCGGTTCGGCGTGCGGCGTGTGGCCGTGCACGATCACCTTCGGATGCAGGCCTGGATAGTTCAGGAACTCGTTGCGTATCCACAAGAGGTCGCGCGGGTTCTGTTGCTCCAGCGGAATGCCGGGGCGAATGCCGGCGTGACAGAAGAAGAAATCCCCGAAGCTCGCCGAATAGTCGAGGCCGTCCAGGAAGCCGATGTGGCTCTGGGGCACGGCGCGGCGTAGCGCGGCATGGCCGCTCGCAAGTGCTGCCGGATCGTCGAAGTCGAGCGCCACGCCGTAGGAAAGCGCCGTCATTTCCCCGCCATTGTTGGCAAACAGGCCGTCCGGTGACGGAAAGTCCAGAAAATCGAGAAAGCCCCGATCATGGTTGCCGGCCAACGTGATCACCCGTTGATCGCGTCGGGTGACCTCGATGAGCATATCCAGAACGCCCTTCGCATCCGGCCCGCGATCGACGTAGTCGCCGAGATGGATGATGCGCCAGTCGTCCGGTGGATCTTGTGCGAGTTCCGTCTCGATGTACGCATGCATTCCCTCAAGCAGGTCGAGCCGGCCATGCACATCGCCTACGGCGTAGATGCGCATGCCGGTCGGGCCGGCGGCGTCGAGAAAATGGATGCCCTGGTCTACCAATCTCTCCACCCTGTTTCCTGTGGGCTGGCGCCTGATCTCAGCGGTAGAGCATGTCCGGACCGATATCCGCGATCGTTCGCTTGCCGCAAAGCGCCAGCGTGACGTCCGCTTCCTTTCGGATGATCTCCAGCGCCTTGGTTACGCCTTGCTTGCCCATCGCACCCAGTCCGTAAAGGAACGGCCTACCGATATAGGTGCCCTTGGCGCCGAGGCACAGGGCCTTCAGCACATCCTGGCCCGAGCGTATGCCGCCGTCCATGTGCACCTCGATCTTGTCGCCCACCGCTTCCACGATCTCGGGCAGCACGGAGATGGAGGAGGGAGCGCCGTCCAACTGGCGGCCGCCATGGTTGGAAACGATGATGGCATCGGCGCCGGTCTTGGCGGCCATGATCGCATCCTCCTTGTCGAGGATGCCCTTGAGGATCAGCTTGCCGCCCCAGCGCTCCTTGATCCATTCCACGTCCTGCCACGAAAGTTTCGGGTCGAACTGTTCGGTCGTCCAGGACGCCAGAGAGGCAAGGTCGCCCACGCTCTTGGCGTGGCCGACGATGTTGCGGAAAGTGCGGCGCTGCGTGCCGAGCATGCCCAGGCACCAGCGCGGCCGGATCGCCATGTCGATGATGTTCTTGGGCGTCATCTTCGGTGGGGCTGACAGGCCGTTGCGAATGTCCTTGTGGCGCTGCGCCAGGATTTGCAGGTCGAGTGTCAGCACCAGCGCCGAGCACTTTGCCGCCTTGGCCCGGTCGATCAGGTTCAGGACAAAATCCTTGTCGCGCATCACATAGAGCTGAAACCAGAACGGCTTCTTCGTGTTCGCGGCGACGTCTTCGATCGAGCAGATGCTCATCGTGGACAGCGTGAACGGAACGCCGAATTCCTCCGCCGCTTGCGCCGCCAGGATCTCGCCGTCGGCATGTTGCATTCCGGCGCTGCCGGTCGGCGCCAGCGCCACAGGCATCGACACCTTCTCGCCGATCATGGTGCTTTCGAGCGAGCGGTTGGTCATGTCGACCAGCACGCGCTGGCGGAACTTTATCTTTGAAAAGTCCTCTTCGTTGGCGCGGTAGGTGCTTTCCGTCCAGGCGCCGGAATCGGCATAGTCGAAGAACATCGTCGGCACGCGCCGGCGGGCAAGATTCTTGAGGTCGTTTATCTCGAGGATTTCAGCCATCAGTTCGTTCTTTCAATTTGGTTCGGCGGGCGGTCCGCGCCGGACGGTTCAAACACTTCGTTCAAGGGCAATTGCGTTTCTTCTGCCGATCGGCGGCGCGTCGAGCATGCCGGCCAGGACTTCGGCGACATGCCGCACTTCGATGTTGGAGCCCTCGCGCTTCAACCTGCCGGCCATGTCCATCAGGCAGCCGAGATCGCCGGCAAGCAGCGTCGTGACGCCGGCAGACTTGACGTCGTCGGTCTTGGTTCTGGCGATGGGTGCCGAAGATGCGGGATGCCGCACGCAGGAGCCGCAGCACATTTCCGGCGCGCGCATCTCGATCAGGTCGAGGCCTTCGATCGATTTCAAAAGTTCGCGGGGCTGAGCCTTGACGCCCAATTCGCGCAAACCTGAGCAGGCGTCGTGATAGGTGACCGAGGCGTCGAGGCGTGTGCGAAGGCTGCGCATGCCGCGCACGTCGACCAGGAAGCTGGTCAATTCGTGCACCTTGGCCGCAAAGGACGCGGCGCGCGCCTCCCATCTCGGGTCGCCTGCGAAGAGGGAAGGGTAGTGCGTCTTCAGCATGGCGGCGCAGGAGCCGGAGGGCGCGACGACGAAATCGAACTCCTCGAAGGTTTCGATGGTGGTCTCGGCAGCGGCCCTGGCCTCGGCCCGCTCGCCCGACGCATGGGCCGGCTGGCCGCAACAGGTCTGCGCCACCGGCACCTCGACCGTGCAGCCGGCCTCCTCTAGGAGTTTCAGCGCCGCAAAGCCGATCGTCGGCCGGAACAGGTCGACCAGGCAGGTCACGAACAGCCCGACCCGGGGCTCCGTATCTTTTCGCTCGATGCTGGGCACGTTTCTTTCCGGCTATTTCTCTGTTCCGCTACGCCGGGAGCCGTCTCCGGCCTCGGAGCGCTGGCGCAGCCTCAGTCTCGATACTCTCTGCCAGTTGCCGGTACGCTCGACCTCGGCCATCGAGCGTTCGACATAGGTGATGTGGTCCATGGCAGCTTTGCGCGCTTCCGCCGGCTTGCCGCCCGCGACCGCGACGTGGATGGCGCGATGCTGGGCAAGCAGTTCCTCGCGCGCGCCGGGCAGGTTGAAGACCTGCATGCGGGCCTGGAAGACGCCGTCGGAAAGCAGCCGGTAGCAGGAGCGCAGTGTGTGCAGAAGGATGATGTTGTGCGCGCACTCGCCGATGGCGTGGTGGAATTCGACGTCGGCCTGCGCTTCCTCGTCGAAGTCGCCGCGTTCATGCGCGGCGGTCATGCGGTTCATGATCCGGTCGAGCAGGGCGAGGTCGTCGGCGGTGGCGCGGCGTGCGGCATATTCGGCGGCGACGCCTTCGATCTCGCGGCGATATTCCAGATAGTCCGCACAAGCCTTGGGATGCGAGCCGATCAGTTCGCGCATCGGCTGGGTGAAGACCTGTCCGATCATGTCGGCGACGTAGGTGCCGCCGCCATGGCGGGCCACGATCAACCCGCGCTCCTCCAGCGTCTTCAGCGCCTCGCGCAGGATCGGCCGTGACACGTCGAACTGGCGCGCCAGCTCGCGCTCGCCGGGCAGCCGGTCGGACACGCGCAGCACGCCCTCGAGAATCAGGCTCTCGATCTGCTGCACCACCTCGTCGGCGGTGCGCGAATGCTCGATTCTGGAGAAGATTTCGCTCAACCGTTTCGTCCGTTGGGCCTTTGTCGCGGTCAAGAATTACGGGTTTCCGAAAAAGTGGTCAAATTATTTATCCACTCACAGCTTGGAGGCGCCGCATTTGTGTATGCGGGCACAGGCACAAGCGCCCGAGCCGTTTACAGCGGCCGCGACAAACTGGTAAAAGCTTTTTACCAGCTATCTTGTTGAAGGAGCGATGATGTCCGGCCTGGCCATGCCGAAGCCCGACGAAGACACGATGCGCCGCCGCGCCGAGATCGTCGCCGACATGCGCATCATCGTGCCGGACGAGGGCGTGGTCGACACGGTCAACGAAATGCGCGTCTTCGAGAGCGACGGGCTCACCGCCTACCGCCAGCTGCCGCTGGTGGTCGTGCTGCCGGAGACGGTCGCGCAGGTGTCCCGTATCCTGAAATATTGCGAGGAACGCAATATCAGGGTCGTGCCGCGCGGCGCGGGCACATCGCTGTCCGGCGGGGCCCTGCCGCTGGAGGATGCGGTGCTGCTGGTGATGAGCCGCTTCAACCGCATTCTCCAGATCGACTATCCCAACAGGGTGGTCGTCGCGCAGCCCGGCGTCACCAATCTTGGCATCAGTAACGCGGTCGAGGCCGAGGGTTTTTACTATGCGCCCGACCCGTCGTCGCAGATCGCCTGCTCGATCGGCGGCAATGTCGCGGAAAATTCGGGCGGCGTGCACTGCCTGAAATACGGGCTCACCGCCAACAACGTTCTCGGCATCGAAATGGTGCTGATGAACGGCGAGGTGGTACGCCTAGGCGGCAAGCACCTGGATGGCGAGGGCTACGACCTGCTTGGCCTGATGACCGGTTCGGAAGGCCTGCTGGGCGTCGTCACCGAGGTCACCGTGCGCATCCTGAAGAAGCCGGAATCGGCACGCGCGCTGCTGATCGGCTTCCCCACCAGCGAACAGGCCGGCCAGTGCGTGGCCGACATCATCGGCGCGGGCATCATCCCCGGCGGCATGGAGATGATGGACCGCCCGGCGATCCATGCGGCGGAGGATTTCGTCCATGCCGGCTATCCGCTGGAATGCGAGGCGCTGCTGATCGTCGAGCTCGACGGGCCGGCGGTGGAGGTCGACCATCTCATCGGCCGGATCGAGGCAATCGCCGTGAAGAACAGCTCGACCACCTGCCGCATCTCGCAGTCCGAAGAGGAGCGGCTGACTTTCTGGGCCGGCCGCAAGGCGGCTTTCCCCGCCGTGGGCCGCATATCGCCGGACTATTACTGCATGGACGGCACCATCCCGCGCAAGGAACTGCCGAAGGTGCTGCACGGCATGCGCGAGCTCTCCGAAAAATATGGGCTGGCGGTGGCCAATGTCTTCCATGCCGGCGACGGCAACCTGCACCCGCTGATCCTCTACGACGCCAACGTGCCGGGCGAGTTGCACAAGGCCGAACAGTTCGGCGCCGACATATTGCGGCTGTGCGTGAGGGTGGGCGGCGTGCTCACCGGCGAGCATGGCGTGGGCGTGGAAAAGCGCGACCTGATGCCGGAAATGTTCAACCAGATCGACCTCGACCAGCAGATGCGGGTCAAATGCGCCTTCGACCCGAACCACCTGCTCAACCCGGGCAAGATGTTCCCGCAGCTTCGCCGCTGCGCAGAGTTGGGGCGCATGCATGTCCATGCCGGCAAGCTGCCGTTCCCGGACATTCCGAGGTTTTGAGGGATGGGGCAAACATTGCAGTACCTGGCTCCGACCACTTCCGAAGATGTCCAATCCGCCGTCCAATGGGCGCTGGCCAACGAGGCGTCGCTCGAGATTGTCGGGCATGGCTCCAAGCGGGCAATCGGCCATCCGGTGCAGGCCGCGCCCACGCTCGACCTCTCCGGCCTTGCCGGCGTGACGCTCTATGAGCCCGAGGAACTGGTGTTTTCGGCCAAGGCCGGCACGCCGCTTGTCGAAATCGAGGCGATGCTCGCCGCACGCGGCCAGCAGTTGGCCTTCGAGCCGATGGACTACGGCCCGCTTCTTGGGGAGCCGGCCGGACGCGGTACGATTGGGGGCGTGCTGGCGGCCAATCTGTCCGGCCCCCGCCGGCTGAAGGCAGGGGCGGCGCGCGACCACATTCTCGGCATCAGCGCCGTTTCCGGGCGCGGCGAGTTGTTCAAGTCGGGCGGGCGGGTGGTGAAGAACGTCACCGGCTATGATCTCTCCAAGGCCATGGCGGGATCGTGGGGCACGCTTGCCGTGCTGACCGACGTCACCTTCAAGGCGCTGCCCGCCGCCGAAACCGAAACGACGCTGGCCTTGCGCGGCCTCTATGACGAGGACGCCGCGGCAGCCATGGCCATGGCGCTTGGTTGCAGCGCGGAGGTGTCGAGCGCCGCGCACCTGCCGCAGAACCTGTCGCGTTCGATCGCAGGCGGCGCGTTGGCGGGCGACTCGGCTACCTTGCTGCGTGTCGAAGGGTTCGCGCCTTCCGTTGCTTACCGGGTCGAACACCTGAAGCGGCTTTTCAGGAATGCCGGCACAATCGACGAGATCGCAGGCGAGGCCTCGCAGGCGATCTGGCGCGGCATTCGCGACTGCGCGCCCTTCACCGACGGCACCGAGCGGCCCGTGTGGCGCATATCGATGGCGCCGGCCGAAGCCCATCGCATGGTGCTGGCGCTACGCATGGAAGCTGCGGCCGATGTCTTCTACGACTGGCAGGGCGGCCTGGTGTGGCTGCGGCTGGAAGCCGACCCGGAGGCCGCGCTGGTGCGGCACCTTGTGCGGGCATTCGGCGGCGGCCATGCCACGCTGGTGCGCGCCAGCCCCGCGTGGCGTGCGGCGCTGCCTGTCTTCGAGCCCCAGCCGCCCGCGCTTGCCGCGCTCTCGTCTCGGCTGAAGCATGAGTTCGACCCCAAGGGCATTCTCAATCCCGGCCGTATGACGCTGGCTGACCGGTCTGCTAATGTCGACACGGCAGCCTGAATCTTGCTGGAAAACGACAGGAGGGGATTGATGAGCGAAATCGACAATGGGCCAGCAGCGCCGCGCCAGACCGACCGCTGGCTGGAGCCAGGTCCGACCAATGCGCAGATCGTCTATATTCTCTATCTCGCCGGCCTCGTCGTCGGCATCACCGGACTGATCGGCCTGGTGCTGGCCTATATCAATCGCGGCAAGGCCGAGCCCTGGGTCGCGACGCATTACACCTGGGCGATACGCACCTTCTGGATCGGCCTGCTCTACGGGCTGATCTCCTGCGTGCTGATCTTCGTGGTCATCGGCGTCTTCCTGCTGTTTGCCGTTGCCGTCTGGTACATCGCTCGCTGCATCATCGGCCTGCAGGCCGCTGGCCGCGGCGAGTCGATCAAGAACCCGAAGAGCTGGTTCATCTAAGGACGGCAACGCCATGCAGACCAATTTCACGCCCGCCCAGCTTGCCAATCCGCATGTTGCGGAATCGGAAAAGATCCTGCGCAAATGCGTGCATTGCGGCTTCTGTACGGCGACCTGCCCGACCTATGTGACCCTCGGCAACGAGCTGGATTCGCCGCGCGGGCGCATCTACCTGATCAAGGACATGCTGGAGAACGGCCGCCCGGCCGACCGGGAGACGGTTCTGCACATCGACCGCTGCCTGTCCTGTCTCGCCTGCATGACGACCTGCCCATCGGGCGTGAACTACATGCATCTGGTCGACCATGCCCGCGTCCACATCGAGCAGACATACAAGCGGCCGCTGAGCGACCGTGCGGTCCGCGCGCTGCTCGCTTTCGTTCTGCCTTATCCGTCGCGGTTCCGGGCGGCGTTGAAGCTGGCGAAGTTCGGCCGACTGTTTTCCGCGTTGTTCGACGCGGTGCCGGGGCTTCGGCCTCTGTCAGCCATGCTCAAGCTCGCGCCGGATGTGGTTCCGCTGGCTTCGCCCATGGCGGCGGCTGGCCGTCACGCGCCCGCCGGGGAAAAGCGCGGCCGCGTCGCGATCCTCAGCGGCTGCGCCCAGTCCGTGCTCGATCCTGCCATCAACGATGCGACTATCTCGCTGCTGACGCGGCTCGGCGTCGAGGTGGTGGTGCCTGAAGGAGAGGGCTGCTGCGGGGCGCTCGTCCACCATATGGGGCGCGAGAAGCAGGCACTCGCCTCGGCGCGCCGCAACATCGATGCCTGGACGAAGCTCGCCGATCAGGGCGGGCTCGACGCCATCATCATCACCGCTTCCGGCTGCGGCACGACGGTCAAGGATTATGGCTTCATGCTGCGCCTCGATCCGGCCTATGCGGAGAAGGCGGCGCGGGTTTCGGCGCTCGCCAAGGACATCACCGAATATCTCGCGACCCTCGATCTGCCGCCGCCGGCCGTCACAACGGGTTTGACCGTCGCCTATCACTCCGCCTGCTCGATGCAACATGGCCAGAGGATCACGCGCCAGCCGAAGGAACTTCTGGCGCGCGCCGGCTTCGTCGTGCGCGAGCCGAGGGAAGGGCATCTGTGCTGCGGCTCGGCCGGCACCTACAACGTCCTGCAGCCCGAGATTTCGGCAAAGCTGCGCGACCGCAAGGTGAAGAACATCGAGGCGACGGGAGCCGCGGTCGTCGCCACCGGCAATATCGGCTGCATCACCCAGATCGCATCGTCGGCGAAGATGCCGGTCGTGCACACGGTCGAATTGCTCGACTGGGCCTATGGCGGCAAGAAGCCGGCAGGCGTGCCGGAGGGCAAGGCGCTAGCGGCGGAGTAATCGGCCTTCGACTTTTAGGATAAGCAGAGAGGCTCATCCTTGCAGGCTGCAGGATTGGCCTACATGTACCCGGTCTGGATTCAGGGAGGACGCGATGAGCGATACCCGTACGACGGACTTGGCCAGGGCCATTCTGGATGCCTATGCGGCTTCGGACCGAGAAGCGGCGGAGCGGCTGATCGCAGCCGACTTCCATTTTTCAAGCCCCTTGGACAACCGGCTGGACCGAGCAAGCTATTTCAGCATTTGCTGGCCCAACAGCAAAATCATCGAAGGCTACGACATCGAGCATCTGCTGGCCGCAGAGGACAAAGCGGTCGTCACATATGTGGGCCGCTTCCGGTCCGGGAAGAGGGTCAGAAACACCGAAGTCATGACGTGCCGGGACGGCCAAATCGTCGAGGTAGAGGTCTATTTCGGCTGGTCGGTTCCTCACGACGTCCCGCCGGGCAGGCACACCGACCCGGCTTGAACGCCAGCCGGTACGCCCGCGAAGAGTCGTATCCGGCTTCGTGTCTGGTGCGATGAGTGCTCTACTCAGCCGCGACCCTGGTCGAGGTCGCGTAGGTCGATTCATACAGCGCGCGCTGGCGGTTCAGCGCCACCATCGTGTTGCGCAGCAGGATCGAGACCGTCACAGGGCCGACGCCGCCGGGAACCGGCGTGATCCAGGAAGCGACTTCCTTCACGCTGTCGGTGTCGACATCGCCGACGATGCGCGTCGTGCCGTCCGGCAGGGTCTCGGAATTGATGCCGATGTCGATGACGGCCGCGCCGGGCTTGACCATATCGGCCTTGATGAGGCGCGGCTTGCCGACGGCCACAAACAGCGCGTCGGCGCGGCGGGCATGGGCCGCCACGGATCGGGTCATGTGGTGGCAGACGGTCACGGTCGCACCTTCACTCATCAGCAGGAAGGCGATCGGCTTGCCGACGATTTCGGAATGACCGACGACGACGACCTCGAGCCCCTTCAGGTCGAGTCCGGTCTCCTTCAGCAGCTCGACGGAGGCCGCGGCCGTGCAGGGGGCAAGATCGAGCTGGTTGTAGACGATGTTGCCGATGGAAGACGGGTGCATGCCTTCCACGTCCTTCAGCGGATGAATGGCGGCCTGGATCGCCTTGATCGGGATATGCGCCGGCACGGGGCGCTGGATGATGATGCCGGTCACCCGCGGGTCGGCGTTCATGCCATGGATGGCTGCTTCCAGTTCCTTGGCGGTCGTCTCGGCTGGCAGGCGCCGTTCCTCGAAATCGATGCCGGCCTGCTTGGCCTTGTTGCGCTGATTGCGGACATAGACATCCACGGCGTCGACGTCGCCGACGGTGATTGAAACCAGCCTTGGCGGAAAACCCTCCTCCGTCGCTTTTTCAGCGGCGGCCCGCACTTCGGCCATGATGCGGGCGGCAACCGGCGCTCCTTTCAGGTAGCGGGTGTCGTCGAGGGGCATTGCGATTCTCCTTCGCCAGGGAGGTTGCATAGGATCAAGGGGCGCCTTGGGCGGCGGCTGCTCGTCGTTCGAATCCGACGGAGTCGGTCCCCCTTAGCACGATTTCCAAGATGATCGTGGCATTTGCGCCGCGACGATATTGGAAAAAGCGACGCACCAACATTACCCTAAAGAATAATAGTTTCAAGAAAGGAAAGGGTGGCGCGATATCGGCCGCGCCACCCTTGCTGCGGCGGCCGTGCCGCCGACTCCGCCTCCCCGGAGATTCGTCAGCTGACGACCACAGTCGTCCCGACCTTCACCCGCTCGTAGAGGTCGATCACGTCTTCGTTGCGCATGCGGATGCAGCCCGAGGAAACCGCGCCGCCGATGGTCCAGGGCTGGTTGGTGCCGTGGATGCGATAGAGTGTCGAGCCGAGATACATCGCCCTGGCGCCGAGCGGATTGTCGAGACCGCCCTCCATGTGGACGGGCAGGACGCGCCCCTTGACCCGCTCACGGGCAATCATCTCGGACGGCGGACGCCAGTCCGGCCATTCGCGCTTCTGGGTGATCTTGTGGGTGCCGGCCCACTCGAAGCCGGGCTTGCCGGTGCCGACGCCGTAGCGGCGTGCCTGGCCGCCGTCTTCCACGAGATAGAGGAAGTTCTGCTTGGTATCGATGATGATGGTGCCTGCCTTGTGCGGCCCGTCATAGGCGACTTCCTGCGGCAGGTAGACCGGATCGAGCTGGCGCTTCGGTTCAGCCTTCTTCGCCGGCGCGGGAGCGATGCCCGCCATGCGCTGGGCTTGCTCAAGCGGCTGGCGCTGCTTGCGCGCAGGCTCGCCGTAACGATAGTCGAAGCGCTGCTCGGCGGAATAGGGCTGAACCTGCACGGCGGCCGGTTCAGCCTGCCCCTGCCGGGTTTCCCGGACCACCACCTGGCCCGGCACATGACCGAGTTGCAGGACCCAGGGCGCGGCGAGATCAGGGCTTACAAGCACGGGAGGCCGTTCCATATAGCGGTCGTTCGCCGCTGCCGGCGAGGCAATGCAGGCGGCAAACGCCGCGGCCCCCGCCAGAAAGACATGTTTCATCGCACACACCCTCAACTTGTTCGTCGCTCAGGCGAGGGACACTTCCTCGCTTCTCGCCGCATGCTGGTGCGCAGGAAGAAACCAAGTCGTGAATCGGAATGCGTAAAATGCGAATCTTGATCTAAACCTTTCGATGTGGTTACCGGCCGGTTCAGGAATCTGGTAAAGGCTGCGTAAAATCTGCCGGGCAGCGAAGTCAGGAATTGGAATTTGCCTATGGAAATCGAGAAGACCGGCCTGATCGAGGGGGCGGATGGCGTGGTTCGCTGCTCCTGGCACGGCAACCTGCCCGACTATCTGCACTACCACGACCATGAGTGGGGCCGGCCCGTCGCCGACGACCGTCGGCTGTTCGAGAAGATCTGTCTTGAGGGGTTCCAGTCTGGCCTGTCGTGGCTGACGATCCTGCGCAAGCGGGAGGCTTTCCGCGAGGCCTTCGCGGATTTCCACTTCGAGCGCGTCGCTGAATTCACCGATGCCGACGTGGAGCGTCTGCTTGGCAATGCCGGCATCGTGCGCCATCGCGGCAAGATCGTCTCGACCATCAACAATGCCAGGCGCGCCCGCGAACTGGTGGCCGAAAAGGGATCGCTTGCTGCCTATTTCTGGTCGTTCGAGCCGGGTGCTGAAGAGCGGCCGACGGTCGTCGACTTGGCACACCTTCGCGCCAATCCAACAACGGCGGTCTCCACGCGGATATCGAAGGATTTGAAGAAGCGCGGCTGGACATTCGTCGGGCCGACCACGGTCTATGCCTTCATGCAAGCCATGGGCCTGGTCAACGACCATATCGAAGGCTGCGCCTGCCGGACGTCGGTGGAGCGGGAGCGCGCCGCGTTCGTCCGGCCGGTCTGACGCTTGCGAGGCGTTGACGGGTTGCGGAGGGCGCGCCCGGCCGGCTAATGCTGGCTGATATCAAGGGCCGCGAGGGCGGCCCAAGGGGGATGCATGAAAAAGGTCATCGCCGAAGTCGGCGCGCTTTATCTGCGGGTTGCGATCTGCGTGCTGGCAGTCATCGGCCTGTTTGCGCTGGTCGGCGTCCGGATGGGCTGGTTCGAGCCGGAAATGCCGTCGGTGAAGCAGGTCTTCTTCATCGATCCTCCGCAGCAGTTCGTCGGATACAAACCATTCTATTCGCGGCGTATTCCGGTTGACACCAGTCGCGAGTACCGGCTGCGTGTCGCTGTCCGCGTCCTGCCCAAGTCGGATGGCTCGCCCCAGACGTCCAGAGTGTATCTGGGGGTGGAAACCTTGGACGAGGAGGGCAAGGTGCTGACCTCCGGCATTGGCCCGCACCGCTTTGCTGGAGCGTCGAACATAGGGATCAGCTCTGATGATGGCTGGAAGATGCTCAGCGGAATCATCACCGGTGAGGGTGATGAAGCCCACAACCAGTTTCGCCCCGGCACCAAGTCGGTCCGGGTCGTGCTGATGGTGAATTACAAAGCCGATGAATCCGTGATCAGCGAGGTCCGGGATCTTCGCTTTTCCGAACTGATTCCATTGCAGGAATAAAAGCCGGCCGTCGTGACCGGCCCAACCCTTGCCGCTCCGGTTGACATAAGTTAGGACACCGCGACTCCTCCAGGCGCCGGGCCAGCGCTGCCGCTTCCTTTGGCTTTGCGCTTCACGAACGACAAGAGCGATACGACATGGCTGACAAATCGGAAAAGATGAAGGCACGTTTGCCGCGCGGCTTTGTCGATCGCACGCCTGATGACATCCGCGCCGTCGAGAGGATGATGACGAAGATCCGCGAGGTCTACGAGCTCTACGGTTTCGAGCCGGTCGACCAGCCGATGATCGAATACACCGACGCGCTGGGCAAATTCCTGCCCGACCAGGATCGTCCCAACGAGGGCGTGTTCTCGTTTCAGGACGAAGACGATCAGTGGCTGTCGCTGCGCTATGACCTGACCGCGCCGATGGCGCGCTATGTGGCGGAGAATTTCGAGAAGCTGCCGAAACCCTATCGCAGCTATCGCTCGGGCTGGGTGTTCCGCAACGAGAAGCCGGGGCCGGGCCGCTTCCGCCAGTTCATGCAGTTCGATGCCGACACGGTCGGCACGCCGGGCGTGGCGGCCGATGCCGAAATCACCATGATGATGGCCGACGTGATGGAAGCGCTGGGCATCAAACGCGGCGACTATGTCGTGCGCGTCAACAACCGCAAGGTGCTCGACGGCGTGCTCGAGGCGATCGGCCTTGGCGGCGAGAAGAACGCGGGCCGCCGGCTCGTGGTGCTGCGCGCCATCGACAAGCTGGACAAATTCGGTGCCGAGGGCGTTCGCCAGCTTCTGGGCGAGGGGCGGAAGGATGAGAGCGGCGACTTCACCAGGGGCGCGGGGCTGGGCGAGGCGGCAATCGCCAAGGTCATCGCCTTCACGGAAGCCGGCTCAGCCGATGCATCCGAAACCATCGCCAACCTGCGGGCAATCGTCGCCGAAAACCAGCGCGGCAGCGAAGGTGTGGAAGAACTGGCGCAGATCGCAGAGCTGGTCGCAGCCGCCGGTTATGACGACGGCCGCGTGAAGATCGACCCCTCCGTCGTGCGCGGCCTCGAATATTACACCGGGCCTGTCTACGAGGCCGAGCTGCTGGCCGAAATCCCCAACGACGACGGCCAGATCGTCCGCTTCGGCTCGGTTGGCGGCGGCGGACGCTATGACGGTCTCGTCTCGCGCTTCCGCGGCGAGCCGGTTCCCGCGACCGGTTTCTCCATCGGCGTCTCGCGCCTGATGACGGCGCTGAAGAACCTGGGCAAGCTCGACACGTCGGACGTGGTCGCGCCGGTGGTGGTGCTGGTCATGGACAAGGACACCGAAAGCCTCGGCCGCTACCAGAAGATGGTTTCGTCGCTGCGCCAGGCGGGCGTCCGCGCCGAGCTCTATCTCGGCGGCGCCGGCATGAAGGCACAGCTCAAATATGCCGACCGCCGTGGCAGCCCCGTTGCCATCATCCAGGGCGGCGATGAGCGCGCGAAGGGCGAAGTGCAGATCAAGGATCTGATCGAGGGCGCCCGGATGTCGGCCGAGATTTCCGACAATGCCGAATGGCGTGCCGCAAGGCCGGCGCAGATTACAGTTGCCGAGGCCGACCTCGTGTCGGAGGTGAAGAAGATTCTGGCGGCGCAGGCCGAGGACCGTGCGAAGGGGTGAGAGGAAAGTGAACTCCCGCTATCCGAGCAGCGCGCCCGATATACTGAAGCTTTTTGCGGCCAAGGAGGCCGATCGCGTCGACGTGGCGGTGCTGCAGCCGGCCGACCCGTTTCTGGACATGGCGGGCGAGGATCTGCGCCGGCGCATCTTCCTGACCGAAAGCGAGACCGGCGAGTCGCTGTGCCTGCGGCCCGAATTCACCATTCCGGTCTGCATCGACCACATTCGCAGTCAGTCCGGCACGCCGCGCCGCTATTGCTATCTCGGCGAGGTGTTTCGCCAACGCCGCGACGACAGCAACGAATTCTTCCAGGCGGGCATCGAGGATCTGGGCGACACCGACACTGCCCGTGCCGACGCCCGGTCGATCGCCGACGCCCACGCCATGCTCGAGCTGGCGCTGCCCGGCACCGCTCTTTCTGTGGTCATGGGCGATCATTCGGTCTTCGAGGCGGTGCTGGCGGCCCTCGGCCTGCCGCGCGGATGGCGCCTGCGTCTCGCTCGCGCCTTCGGCTCGGCCGAGATGCTTGCCTCGGCCCTTGCCGATCTTGCCACGCCGCCGCGCAACGGGGCGCTGGCCGAGCCTGCCGCCTCGCTGGTGGCGGATGGCGATTTCGAAGGCCTTTCGGCCCATGTCGCGCGCGGCATGGAGGAGGCAGGCCTGTCGCCTTCGGCCGGCCGCACGCCGGGTGACATTGCCCGCCGGCTGATCGAAAAGGCCGAACTGCGCAGCGTGCGCCTTTCCAACGAGGCTTTCGACGCGCTGAAGGCGTTCCTGGCAATCAACGTGCCGATTTCCGAGGCGACCGATGCCTTGCGCGGCTTTGCTGCCGACGCCTCGCTGTCGCTCGGGGCAGCACTCGACAAGTTCACCGCGCGGGCAGCCGCACTGGAAAGCCACGGCCTACCGGCCGATGTGGTGCGCTACGACGCGGCGTTCGGACGTCCGCTGGACTACTATACCGGCATGGCCTTCGAGATCGCGGTGCGCGACGACGGACGGCCGCTGGTCGGCGGCGGACGCTATGACCGGCTGCTGACGCTGCTCGGGGCCAAGGAGGCGATCCCCGGGGTCGGCTTCTCGGTCTGGCTCGATCGCATCGAATATCTGCGGAAGGGCTCGCAATGACCATCACGCTGGCCATCCCGTCCAAGGGACGACTGAAGGAACAGGCGCTGGACGTTCTTGCCCGCTCCGGGCTCGTTGTCAGTCTGCCGGAAGACGACCGCAAATATCGCGCCCGCATCGAGGGACGCGACGACATCGAGGTGGCGTTCCTGTCGGCCTCGGAAATCGCCGGCGAGATCGGGCAGGGGTCGGTGGACCTCGGCATCACCGGCGAGGACCTTCTGCGCGAGACGCTGGTCGACTGGGAGATGCGCGCCGAGATCGTGGCGCGGCTGGGCTTCGGCCATGCCGACGTGGTGGTGGCGGTGCCGGAAGTCTGGCTCGACGTCGACACCATGACCGACCTCGATGACGTCGCGGCGGATTTCCGCCAGCGCCATGGGCGCCGCCTGCGGATCGCAACGAAATACTGGCGCCTGACCCAGCAGTTCTTCTCGCAGAAGCACGGCATCCAGGTCTATCGCATCGTGGAAAGCCTCGGCGCGACCGAGGGTGCGCCGGCCGCCGGCTCGGCCGACGTGATCGTCGACATCACCACCACCGGCTCGACGCTGCGTGCCAATCATCTGAAGATCCTGAACGACGGCGTCATCCTGCGCTCGCAGGCCTGCCTCGTCGCCTCGCGTAAGTCGCGCAGCGTCAATGACGAAGGGGCGCTGGTGTCGATCGCGGAAGCCGTGGCGGCTGCCACGCGCTGAAGGCCTGGCGGGCTCGGACAACACCTCGCGCCGGGACCTGCGAAGCAGTCACATCTCACGCAGTCCCCCCACGTTAAGGTGAAGATGATCGGGTGCCGGCGAGCCGCATTTGCTGCTCAACGAAAATCATTTGCCAACGGGCCAATCCCCAAGCAAACATCGCAACACGGAGTGTATTAGGGTTGCCGAAAACTCTGCTCGAAATGCAGAGGAAACGGAAACTGCTTGTGCCGCTGTGGTGGGGGATTCGCATGTATGACGGCGATATGTGGGGCGGGGTCTCGATACACGAGTATACGACAAGAGCTTCGTTACTGGTGAGCGTCCTCTTGCTGGGGATGGCGCCGGCTCTTGCTGCCGATGTCTCTTCGTCGAAGACTTCCTCATCCGAGAAGACCTCATCCGAGAAGGCGAAGACGCCAGCCTGGACATTCAGTATCGACGGTACCCCGGAAATCTATGCGATCGACAATGGCAGCAACCGGGCCGGAAACCTGAATAACATCTACTACAAAGCAGGGCTGTCCTATCGCTTCACCGACAATTTCCTGGGCGGTGTGTCGTTCCAGCATTCGTTCAAGAATGGCGGCGGGATGCAGTTTTATGCGGAGGCCACGCTCGGCTATAAATTCAAGGTGAACGACAATTTCACCCTGACGCCGAGCATAGGGCCTGGCTATACCTGGGACGATACAGGGATCATCAAGGGCGCAAACACCAACGCCAGTATCGGATACTACGTCATCTATCTGGCCGGTGATCTGAAGGTCACGTCCAAACTGACCTGGAATGCCTTCAATCTCCGCTACCGCAACGGCTTCAACGCGACATGGGTGACACCAAAAGTGGCGACCGGCCTGACCTATGATTTCGACAGTGACAATGCCGTCTTCCTGAACGTCGGCTACGCATGGAAAAAGCTCGACACGAGCACACCGCCCTATAACGCACTGGCGGGAGACAAGATCAACTTCTCGCTCGGATACAAGCGCTCGTTCTGAATGATGGCTCGCACCAGGGACGGCGGCCTCGACCCGGCCGATTTGGGTCGGTCGGGTTTGCGGGCACTGGAGGTTAGCGGCAGACCCTGACCTTTTCGTACCAGACCCGGCCATGGCGATAATGCTTGATCGTCTTGACGTAGCAGTGCGGCCGAACATGATACGGTCGCGGGTGATAATGTCTGTGATATGTCGCCACGGTCGCGGCGGCCTGGGCCGGGGCGCCGAAAGAAGATGCTGCGGTGGCGGCCAGGATGGAGGCGAGAAGAAAGGCTTTCATATTCTTGGCCTCGATGGAGTCAACCAGCCATACAACTCCGGATGAGGGGCAGCGTTCCGAGATTACACAATGTTTAGATTCGCGCACATTGGCGGTGCGGATCAAACATTATTGTGCGTGATGGGACCCGTGAAATGCGCCCCGGCGGGCTTTCGTCAGCCGGAGCGCATGGCAAAGCCGGGAGCTTATGGACAGACCCTGACCCGCTCGGCCCACCACAGACCGTCGCGATGCTGGCGGACCACCTCGAAATGGCAAAGCCTGTAGCGGTAATACGGACCAAACCCGTAAAAAAGCGGCCCGTAATACGGCCGGTAAAGCCAGCCGGGAAACACGTACTCTACGTCGTTGCGTGTCGCGTCTGCTGCCTGGACCGGGGCGCCGAACGGGAGGACGGCGGTTATGGCTATTATGGAAGCAAGGGCCAGGTTTTTCATTTCTTGTGCCTCAATCGCTTAAACAAGCCGAATAACCGCCGGAGGCTGCGGCTGTTCCAAGCTCACGGAATGTTTAGATTTGTACCCGTCGGCGTCCCCCGAATAATTTGAAACGGCGCTTGTGCGCGGCGGCTGCGAGCGTTAGTCAGACCCTCTCTCGGGTAAGCCGAAATAGGGATCACCGATATGCGACTGGGCGGTAGGCTGGCTGCGGCCATTGAAGTGCTTGAAGACATCGAGCGGCGGCATCGCCCCGCGGCCGATGCGCTGAAGGACTGGGGCCTCTCGCACCGTTTCGCAGGGGCCGGCGACCGTGCCGCGATCGGCAACATCGTCTATGACGGACTGCGCCGCAAGCGCTCCGCCGGCTGGCTGATCGGCGCAGACACGCCCCGCGCCGTGGGCTTCGGCGCGCTGCTGCTCGAATGGCATGAGACGGTCGAGACGCTGAGCGCGACGCTGGAGGGCGACAAGTTTGCGCCTGCGCCGCTCGATGCGGACGAACTGGCCGCGATTTCGGCACGAGACCTGTCGCAAGCGCCGGATGCGGTCCGGGCCGATTGCCCCGACTGGTGCGTGCCGCTTCTGCAGCGTGCCTTTGGTGACGACTGGGTCGAAGAAGGCGCGGCCCTTGCCTTGAGGCCGCCGCTCGATTTGCGTGTCAATACGCTGAAGGCGCAACGCGAGCGCGTGCTTGCCGAACTGGCCGAGATGGGGGCGGCGCCGTCGCCGTTTTCTGCCAACGGCATCCGGATTCCGCCGATCGACGGCAGCGGCCGTCATCCCAATGTCCAGGCCGAGCCGGCCTTCCAGAAGGGCTGGTTCGAGGTTCAGGACGAGGGCTCGCAGATCGCCGCCGAACTGGCAGGAGCCCAGCCGGGCATGCAGGTGCTGGATTACTGCGCCGGTGCGGGCGGCAAGACGCTTGCGCTTTCGGCAGCTATGGAAAATCGCGGCCAGATATTCGCCCATGACGCGGAGAAGGGCCGCCTGGCGCCGATCTTCGATCGCATCCGCAGGTCGGACAACCGCAACGTCCAGGTCGTTGCCAAGCAGGCAGAGCTTGCAGGGCTATCCGGCCACATGGACCTCGTGCTGATCGACGCGCCCTGTACCGGCAGCGGCACGTGGCGGCGCCGCCCCGACGCCAAGTGGCGGCTCACGCAGAAACAGCTCGACGTGCGCAGGAGCGAACAGGCCGCGATCCTGGACGCCGCCAAGGTCAATGTGAAGCCCGGCGGGCTGCTCGTCTACGTTACCTGTTCGGTCTTCGACGCCGAAAACCGCGACCAGATCGAGGCGTTCCTGCAGCGCGAGACCGGCTTCGAGCCGGTCGATCACGCGGCGCTGTGGGAAAAGCATTTCCCCGGTAAGGCCGATGCCGCCCGGATCGATCCGGCACGCGGCATCTCGCTGACGCCGGCGCGCAGCGGCACGGATGGCTTCTTCTTCGCCGCGCTTCGCCGGACTCGATAGCTGCCTCGGCCGGTGGCTCAATTGAATCCTACGCTGGGCTTGCCGCACTGCAGCATTGCCGATTGCCTCAACGTCAACCCTTTGCGATAAGCTGCTGACGTCAAGCAGGGCACGGATGATGGTTGCACGCATAGAACCCTCGCCGAACTACGAGGAACGGGTGAGGACATCCTTCGCCCGCCAGAAGGTCATGACCACCATGGGGGCGGTTCTGACGCTGGTGCGGCCGGGCACGGTGGAGATCGAGATGCCCTTTTCGGACGCGCTGACCCAGCAGCACGGCTTCCTGCATGCCGGCATCATTTCGGCCGCGCTGGATTCGGCCTGCGGCTATGCCGCCTATTCGGTGGTGCCGGAGGACGCCGGCGTGCTCACCATCGAATTCAAGGTCAACCTGCTGGCGCCCGGCAAGGGCGAGCGCTTCCTGTTTCGCGGCACGGTGACGAAGCCCGGCCGCACCATCGTGGTGGCCGACGGACAGGCCTATGCCTTCGCAACCGACGGGGAGGCCAAGCTCATCGCCACCATGACCGGCACGATCATGGCCGTGGCCGGCCGCGACGGCATCGAGGGCTGAGCGATGACGCTGACCGTGCTCGGCGGCAAGGCGGTGCTCTTTGTCATGGCCGCCGATCCCGAATACGGTCCGCATCTGCAGAGACTGTTTGTGCCTTTCATGACGGGAGTGGGCCCGGTCGAGGCCGGCGTCACGCTCGGTGCCGAGCTTGCGCGGCTGAAAGGGCAGGGCACTTTGCCCGATCTGGTCGTGTCGCTGGGCTCGGCCGGCAGCCGCACCCTCGAGCAGACCGAAATCTATCAGGCGGTCTCCGTGTCGTATCGCGACATGGATGCGTCCGCGCTCGGTTTTGCCAAGGGAGCTACGCCCTTTCTCGACCTGCCCGTGACTGTGCCATTGCCGCTCCGGGTTCCGGGCGTCAGGGAGGCGACGCTGTCTACTGGGGCCGCGATCATTTCCGGCGCGGCCTACGATGCCATCGAGGCCGACATGGTCGACATGGAGACCTTCGCGGTGCTGCGAGTCTGCCAGCTCTTTGGCCTGCCGCTGATCGGCCTGCGCGGCATTTCCGATGGGGCCGCCGAACTGAAGCATGTCGGCAACTGGACGGAATACCTGCATGTCATCGACGAGAAGCTGGCGCTTGCGGTGACCAGGCTCGCCGAGGCCTTGTCGGACGGCATCTTGCAGCTTTGACCTCGGTTTTTGTGCGAACGGGGCGTAGCAGGGCCAAAGTCGATCAAATCGACCTGTCGATGAAGCGTCGCAGCCCATTGCGCCGACTCTCAGTTTTCTCTAAATGCTCGCCATGACAACCAGCCATCATCCCGACACCGTCCTTATCGTCGACTTCGGCAGCCAGGTGACGCAGCTCATTGCGCGCCGCATTCGCGAGGCCGGGGTCTATTCCGAAATCGTCCCGTTCCAGTCCGCAGGGGAGGCGTTCCAGCGCATCCAGCCCAAGGCGGTGATCCTTTCGGGCAGCCCGCATTCCACCATCGACATCGGCAGCCCGCGCGCGCCCGAGGCAGTCTTCACCGCTGGCGTGCCAGTGCTTGGCATTTGCTATGGCGAGCAGACCATGTGCGCCCAGCTGGGCGGCAAGGTCGAAGCTGGCCATCATCGCGAATTCGGCCGCGCATTCCTCGAGATCGAGGAAGACAGCGCGCTGTTCGACGGCATCTGGGCCAAGGGCACGCGCCATCAGGTGTGGATGAGCCATGGCGACCGGGTCACCGAAATCCCGGCTGGCTTCCGCGTCATCGGCACATCGGCGGGCGCGCCCTTCGCGGCCATCGCCGACGAAACGCGAAAATTCTACGCCGTGCAGTTCCACCCCGAAGTGGTGCACACGCCGGACGGCGCCAAGCTGCTCGCCAATTTCGTGCACAACATCGCCGGCATCGAGGGCGACTGGACCATGCGCGCCTATCGTGAGCACGCGGTGGAAGCCATCCGCGATCAGGTGGGCAAGGGCAAGGTGATCTGCGCGCTCTCGGGCGGCGTCGACTCCTCCGTGGCTGCCTTGCTGATCCACGAGGCCGTCGGCGAGCAACTCACCTGCATCCTCGTCGACCACGGGCTGATGCGGAAGAACGAGGCGGCGGACGTGGTCGCCATGTTCCGCGAACACTACAACCTGCCGCTGATCCTGGTCGACGCTTCGGATCGCTTCATCTCGGCCCTCGAGGGCGAGACCGACCCAGAAAAGAAGCGCAAGACTATCGGCCGCCTGTTCATCGAGGTGTTCGAGGAAGAGGCCAAGAAGCTCGGCGGCGCCGATTTCCTGGCGCAGGGCACGCTCTATCCAGACGTCATCGAAAGCGTCTCCTTCACCGGCGGCCCGTCGGTGACGATCAAGTCGCACCACAATGTCGGCGGTCTGCCCGAGCGCATGAACATGAAGCTGGTAGAGCCGCTGCGCGAGCTGTTCAAGGACGAAGTCCGCGCGCTCGGCAAGGAACTCGGCCTGCCCGAGCACTTCATCGGCCGCCATCCGTTCCCCGGACCTGGCCTGGCGATCCGCTGCCCAGGCGGCATCACGCGTGAGAAGCTCGAGATCCTGCGCGAGGCCGACGCGATCTATCTCGACGAGATCCGCAAGGCCGGTCTCTACGACGCAATCTGGCAGGCCTTCGCGGTGCTGCTGCCGGTGCAGACCGTGGGCGTGATGGGCGACGGCCGAACCTACGAATTCGTCTGCGCGCTGCGCGCCGTCACCTCCATCGACGGCATGACCGCCGACTTCTACCACTACGACATGGAATTCCTCGGCCGCGCGGCAACCCGCATCATCAACGAAGTGCGCGGTATCAACCGCGTCGTCTACGACGTGACCTCGAAGCCGCCCGGCACAATCGAGTGGGAATGAAATGATATAGCTTGCGGCGTTTCGCGAGCTATCGGCACAATAGCATAAGCACCTGATTTTTAATCTTTTGTCTCCGATCAGAGCCCCGCGCCTGGAAGCGATGGGCTCTGACTACGTCAGTTCACGCGCCAAACTGGCCCAACCGATGAAGAGGGACACGTGGATCGACCGGGCCGCTACAGGACGACGACCTTCGCTCCCTTGCGCACCCGTTCGTAGAGGTCGATGACGTCGTTGTTCAGCATGCGGATGCAGCCGGCGGAGACGGCCTTGCCGATGCTGTCCGGCTGGTTGGTGCCGTGGATCCGGTAGTAGGTATCCTGGCCGTCCTTGAAGAGGTAGAGGGCTCGGGCGCCGAGCGGGTTGCCGGGACCGCCCTCGACACCGTTCTCATGCTTTTTGTAACGCTCCGGCGCGCGGGCGATCATGCTGTCGGTCGGCCGCCAGCGCGGCCACTCCTGCTTGTAGGCGACGTCGGCCGTGCCGCTGAAGCCGCGCCCCGCGGCGCCGACGCCGACGCCGTAGCGCAGCGCCTTGCCGTCGGTCTGGACCAGGTAGAGGAAGCGGTTGTTCGGATCGACGACAAGGGTGCCCGGGGCATGGTCGGTGGGATAGTCGACGAGTTGGCGCTGGTATTTCTGCGGGATGCCCGCCAGGTCTTCCACTGGCACTGGGAAGCGCTCGTTCTGTCGCGGTCCGTAGCGCGGCGGCGTGGCCGAAGCGGACGGCTCCTCGACCACCGCAGGCAGCGACTCGGGCGCTGCCGGCTGAGGCGACAGGAGCGCCACATTGGAAGCGCTGGTGGTGCAGGCGCCAAGCCCCATGCATGCCAGCAGGGCCAGCGCCGTGAGCACACTTCGTGCCTGGCCGTCCATTTCGTCGATCATTCGTATGTCCTTCGAGTTACTTATTGCCGCGCGCCCGCGCGTCGGAAATCACTTGCTTGAAGCCGGCTTCGTCCAGCGCCGAGGCGACGAGGAAGGGGCCGATGAGGAAAACGGGCGTGCCGACGAGGCCGAGCGCGTCGGCTTGGGCGCCGTGGCGGCGCATCAGTTCAGTGATGTCGCCGTCCTTGTCCTTGCTGTCGCGGTCCAGCCGCGCCATGTCCACGCCAGCGGCAGCGACCGCCTTGCGCATCCTGTCCTCGGACACCTTGCCGCCCGGAATGGACATCAGCGCGTGGTGAACTTCTTGGTACTTGCCCTGATAGTGGGCGGCCAGCGCCAGCCGCGCGCCATAGATTGAGGCTGTGCTGAGGATCGGCCAGTCCTTGTAGACGAGGCGGACCTTGCCGTCGGCGCGCACGACCTTGTCGAGCGGCGCCATCGTCCTTTTGCAGTAGGGACAGTTGTAGTCGAAGAAATAGACGATGGTGACGTCGCCCTTGGCATTGCCCGCCTTGGGGTCCGCGGGATCGTTGAGGATCATCTCGGTCGAGAGACCATCGTCCTTGGCGTACGCTTGCGGCACAAAGCCCACAGCGGCGAGCGAGGCCAACATGGCCAGCGCGGAGCGGCGGGGAATACGCGCGGCGCCATGGGTTTCGACAGGGCCGGTTTTTGCAATCACGGGCGTGATCCGGGGAGGGGTGGTCGACATGGGAGCGGCCTCGATTTCTGGAATTGGGGCCGAGAAGGTCCGGTGCACCTTAAGGCAGGCTTAAGAGCAAAAGAAAATCCGCACGTGCCAAAAGAAACAATGTGTTGCACAAGCCGCACAGATGCCGTTGCGGCGTCTTGCGCACGCTTTCTTAAGTTTGCCTTAAGGCGCCGGCATCAGGAAGGCAGCGGTGCCATCGCGCCGACCTGAGGGCGCTGCGAAGCGAAGGTGAACCGATGCATTCTATGCGAACCCGGCTGTTCGTGATTCTGATCCTGACCACGGGGCTGGTGTGGCTTTCGGCTGTTGCGTGGGTATTCTTCAGTACCGGCTCGCAGCTTGAGCGCGTACTGGATGCCAGGCTCATGGAGGCGGCCCGCATGGTCAACTCCATGGTGACGCGGCGCGCGCTAGGAACCGGCGAGGGGGCCGTCTTGCCTCCCATCGCGACAGAGCCGCATTCAGCCTACGATCGCCAGCTTTCATGTCAGATCTGGTCGCTGAACGGGGCGCTGGTCAGCCAGTCCGAAGGCGCGCCGGAAGCGAAGCTCTCAGAACGTCAGCAAGGCTTTTCCAATACGGTCATCAACGGCGAAACCTGGCGCGTCTACACCGTGGACAACCCGGAGGCTGGGGTTCGGGTGATGGTGGGGGATCGAATCTATTTCCGCAACCATCTGGTGAACAATGTCACTGCCGGCGTTTTGTTGCCGGCGCTGCTCATCCTGCCGGTGCTGGCCGGGTTGATCTGGCTGAGCGTCGGGCGCGGGCTGATGCCGCTCAGCCGCATCGCAAAGGAACTGTCGGTGCGGCAAGCTTCCGATCTCAGCCCTATCGAGGACGTAAGCACGGCAAGCGAATTGCAGCCGGTGCTGAAGGCGATCAACGTGCTGTTCCAGCGTGTCTCGCAGGCGCGCGACCGCGAGCGCGACTTCACCGCTTTTGCCGCGCACGAACTGCGAACGCCGATGTCCGGCCTCAAAACGCAGGCGCAGATCGCGTTGGCCAGCAACGATCCCGCGATCCGGGAAAAGGCGCTTGCCCAGATCGTGGTTGGCGTTGACCGGACCGGCCGCTTGGTGCGGCAATTGCTGGATATCGCATCGCTCGATTCCGGCGCCGAGACGGCGACCGACGAGCATTTCAATGCCGGCAGGCAGCTGGAGATTATCGCTGGCGAGCTCGTTGCTAATACGGGCGGGACTGCCAACATTGCCTTCGATGCCGACCTCTCGGCGCTCGAACTGCGCATGTCGCCGGAGCTCTTCAGGCTTGCCGCACGCAACCTGATAGAGAATGCGTTGCATCATTCGCCACAGGGCGGGCATGTATCCTGCCGGCTTGCCGAAGGCGGGGCCAGCGTGGCGATCTGGATCGAGGACGAAGGCCCGGGCATCCCGGATGAGGAGCTAGCGCGGGTGACGGAACGCTTCTTCCGGGGACGCTTCAGGTCCGCAGTCGGCAGCGGCCTCGGGCTCAGCATTGTCGAGATGGCGCTCGACCATGGCGGCGCGCGTCTTGAGATGCGCAACCGGCCGGAAGGCGGGCTCGCCGTCGGCATTGTCATCGCCGACGACAGGGTGGCACGGCAAGCCGCGGCCACCTGAGCAGCCCGGCTACTCTTGCAGTTCTGCGATGCCGGCCGACAGGGCCTCGCGGGAAATCTCGCCCATATGGATGGAGCGAAGCCTGCCATCAGCTCCGATGAACAGCGTGGCGGGCAGGCCGGGCGTCGTATAGTGGCGCGAGAATCGGCCAAGCCCATCGAGCAGAACGGTGTCGAGGGCGAGGCCTTCGGCTTCGAGGTAGGATCTGACCGCCGCTTCGTCCTCGCCCTGATTCACGAACAGGAAGGTCGCCTCGTCATTGGTGGCAGCGACATCGGCCATCATCGGCATTTCGCGCCGGCAGGGCGGACACCAGGATGCCCAGAGATTGACCACCATCGGCTTGCCGGTCAGCGACGTCGGCGTGACGGCGCTTCCATCAAGGGCCTGGTACGTCCCGGAAGGCAACGGTGTGGGCGGCACACCCGCCGTGAGCTGGATGACGAGCATGGCGGTGAAGGCGGCGGCGGCCGCGGGCACCGATGTCCAAATCAGCAGGCGCGGCTGCCGGCGCAGGTAGATGAGCGTGATCGCCAGGGCGGCAGCGATGCCGGCGGGGATCGAGAAACCGCCCTGCCACACTGCCAGCGTCCGCATCGGTTCGGCACTAAAACTGTCGAAATGCCTGGCGACATGGCCGAGCCTAGCGCCGATGAGGAAGGCCAGCCCGGCCCTCCACGACCAACCGGAAAAACGTGCATCAACGTAGCGGACCAGAAGTTCGGCTCCGGCAAGGAAGATGCCGATGGCAAGCACGGCCGCGAAACGGTCCGGAGAGAACATCAGAGGGCCGATGGAAAAGGCACGCATGATCTTCGCCTAGCGTTTCGCCTGTGCTGCAGAGGCGACGAGCGCATCGGCACTCACCTCTCCGACAAGGCGCGTGCGGTCGGCCTCGACGGCGTCAGGGGTGAAGAAGATCATTGTCGGTGGCCCGACCACGGCAAGTTCCTTCATCAGGCTCCGGTTCGCATCATCGAGCCGCGACAGGTCGACCTTGACGCGCCGAAATCCGGAAAGGCTGTCGGCCACTTGTCGCGCCGACAACACGTCGCGCTCGATGGCTGCACAGGTGACGCACCAGTCGGCGGTGAAGTAGACCAGCGTTGGCCTGCCATCGGCAGCAGCGGTGGCAATAGCGCTGTGCAGTTCGGCTGAGGACGAGACCTTGGCAAAGTCGAGCGAGGGGCTGCTGGCGGCGGGCGCCTGAGACAGGGTGAGATGCGCCAACGGACGCAGCGGATCGCTGCCGCCGGAGGCAGCGCCGATGCCGAGGATCAGCGCATAGAGTGCGAGCCCCATGCCGGCGCCTTTGCGCAGTCTGCGCGCGGCTGTGGCGTCGCTGCCCGGCGCGTCGAAGGCGCCGACGAACACGGAGGCGGTCATCGCCAGTGCAGCCCACAACGCGAGCGTCGCCGGTGGCGGCAGCAGGCGCGCTGCCATCCACACCGCCATGCCGAGCAGCACGAAACCGAAGACATGTTTGACATCCTCCATCCAGCCGCCGGCTTTCGGCAGAGCGCGGCTGCCGAGCGTGCCGAAGGCGATGAGCGGTATGCCCTGGCCGAAGCCGAGTCCGAACAGGGCCGCTGCGCCGAGCCAGGCGTCGCCGGTCTGGGCGATGTAGAGCAAGGCGGCCGCCAGCGGAGCGGTCACGCAGGGACCTACGATCAGCGCCGAGGTGAAGCCGATGGCGGCAGCGCCAGCTATCGATCCGCGCCGGCCGCTCTGGCCGCCGGCGATGCGGTTGACCCAGGCCGATGGAAGCTGGATTTCGAACAGGCCGAACATGGAGAGGGCGAGGACAAAGAAGATCGCCGCCACCGTGCCGACGGCAAAGGGCGACTGCAGCACGATCTGCAGGTTTTGGCCGGACCATGCGGCGGCAATGCCAAGCAACCCGAAGGCGCTAGCCATGGCCAGGACATAGGTAAGCGACAGGACAAAACCCCGGCGCGGGGTCAGCGTTTCGCCCGAGCGCGCCAGGGTGGCGCCGAGGATCGGGAACATTGGGAGCACGCAGGGCGTGAAGGCAAGCAGCAGCCCGAAGACAAGGAAGCTTGCCACTACCCAGAGCGATCCGCCGTCGGCCAATAGCGAGGCGACCATTCCGCCGGAGGCCGCGTCTTGCGACAGGTGGAAATCTGGTGCGCCTGCACCCTCGTCCGAGGGCGTTTGCGGCGCGGGGCCGAAGCCTACGACAACCGGCTCGATCTCGAGCGTCGCGATTTTCACCGAGCGCGTCTGGGGCGGATAGCAGATCGAATCCTTCTTGCAACCCTGATAGGTCAGCAGGATTTCAGCGGGGGTTCCCTCCGGCAGATGCGCCGAGGCCGAGCCGTAATAGACTTCCGAGACGCCGAAGTTCGGATCGTCTTCCCTGGTTCCTTCGCTGGTCTCGAGCTTCAGCGCCGCTCCGCCGGCGGAGTTCTTCGCCTCGATATGATCGCGATAGAGGTAGTAGCCATCGGCAATTGCCCATTCGAAGGTCATGCCGCCATCGGGAGCATGGGCGGCCGTCAGCCTGAATGCTTCGTCCGGTTGCAGCAGGTTGGGCTGCTGGGCAGCGGCCGAAACGATGCCTCCGAGGAGGATGAGGAATGCGGCAAGGAATCTGGTCATGTCTCGAACCTGTTGGAAGAGCGGCGCCGATGCTGGCCGGCCTGGGGCCCGTTGTGGGGTGGCCGGGCAGCCTGCGCTAACTGGCGAAGGGCTGCAGGCGGGCGACGAGATTGCCGGTGCGGAAGGAGCCGACCGAGCGCGTGTTGCGATATTCCTGTCCGGTCGCGGTCTGCACGATGAACAGCGTCGGCGGTCCGTCGGCACGCAGATGGCGCAGCAGTTCGCGGTTGGCGTCGTCCATTGCGGTCACGTCTACCTTGATCAGGCCCACATGCTCCAACAGACGCATGACCTGTCGGTCAGGCAGGATTTTGGTATCGATGGTTCTGCAAAAGGCGCACCATTTGGCGCCGATGTCGACCAGGGCGGCTGTCTTGTGCGGGGCAAGCGCGTCAAGAGCCGCACGATATTCGGCCAGGCTTGTAACCACGGGCGCGGAGACGGCCGGCCATACCGGGCGAGCAAGAAGCGATGCGCCGGCCATGACCGGCAGCCCCAGTACCAGCGCCCGGCGGAGGCGGAATGAGCACTCTTCGTGGCCGCCACCGGGAGAAAGGCGAGGGGATGGTCGACTGTCCTGCATCGTCGTGCTGCTCCGTTGCGATTGGCACCGACCTCGTTTCCCAAGCTTAAGCCAGGCTTAAGAGCCTCAAGATTCGGTGCCGAGCCGATAGCCGAGGCCCCGCACGGTCTCGATGAGGCCGGGGCCCAGCTTGGCGCGCAGGTGATGAATGTGAACCTCCACGGCGTTGCTTTCCACCTCCTCCTGCCAACCATAGAGCTTGTCTTCCAGCTGGGCCTTGGAGAAGATCCTACCTGGATAACTCATCAGCACCTGCAGGGTTGCAAACTCCCGCCGAGACAGGCGCATTTGCCTGCCGGCTCGCTCCACCAGCTGGCTAGCGGGCACCAGCCTGATGTCGCGCCATTGCAATTCGGCGTTTGATCGACCGTTGGAGCGACGGGTGAGCGCGCGCAGACGCGCGGCGACCTCGTCGAGATCAAACGGCTTGCCCAGATAGTCGTCGGCGCCGCTGTCAAGGCCGGCGATGCGGTCGGCCACGCGATCTCGGGCGGTGAGCAGCAGCACCGGCATCTCGTCCCGAGCTGCCCGCAAAGATTTCAGCACGTCGAGCCCGGAGCCGTCAGGCAGCATCAGGTCGAGCACGACGGCATCGAAACTGCCTGCCGCCAGCGCAGCCAACGCACTTTCGCAGGTGGCAACTGCATCGGCGGTGAAGCCAGCAAGCGACAGACCGACCTTCAGCCCGTCGCGAAGGATATCGTCATCCTCGACGATCAGTATTCGCATCGTCCTGTTTCCGTTTTGGTCGGGGCGCGCATTGCGATTCCTCCTTAAGGCAGCCTTAAGAGGCAATGGTATGTCTGTCTCGCAATTCCGGCATCACCACCGGTGTATCGGCTGTGTTGCCGTTGATGGAACTCGGGGTCGGGAGAGACTAGGGACGGGTTCGCGAGCCTATATGTGACATGCAACCAAAGATAGTATATATCATTTCGAATTGACACGTAAGGATTGTGTTGCAATTGTTACCACTCCGGATCATCGGATGCCTGCCCAAGTAGAATCAATGAATTAGGGCAACAAGGGGAAGAAGGCGAAAGCGTTGCGCGCCGACGCCAAATGAGAGGGTCGCATTCATCAACGACCGGGAGGGTTTCGTTCGAATAGAGAAGCCTTCCGCAGCTTGTCCTGAGGTACTCGGCTTATACATTGTACTTTCGTGAGGAGTGCGATGACATGCGTCTCTCGCGGCGTGAGTTTGTAACCTGGGCCGCGGCCAGCGGGATCACGCTGGCCATGACCCGACTGCGGGCAGCGCAGGCGGCTCGGTTCGACGAGACCCAGATACTTCCCGGCACCGCAGCTCCCCGTCCTGCGCACGGCGCGACCGGGCGGATCGACGCCGTCGCCAAGGTCACCGGGGCCAAGCTCTATACATCCGACTTCCGCGCAGCGGACATGGATGGCTGGCCGCCCACCACTGCCCATGCCCTTCTCCTACGCGCCTCTGACGCGGCCCACGTCTACGCCGGCCTGGATCTTTCAGCCCTCGACGCCGGCGCGCAGCCAACCAAGATCGTGACGGCGGAAGACCTCGCGCGAGCCGGAACCCGCGTGCCTCCCTTCTATGCGGGCGACCTGTTGTGCCCCGTGGGGAAGACGCCGCTCTATCTGGGTCACCCCGTGGCGCTGCTCCTTTTCGAGAGCTTTGACGCCTACGACCGCGCCCGTGTCCGCCTGCGCCAGACGAGCCCGGTCAAGCTCGGCGCCGAGACCGGGCCTTTGGCGCAGCCAAATTACGCCGCCCTGCGCTTCACCCGCGTCGCGGGCGATGCGCCTGGCGCACCGGATGTCTATTCCCCGCTCATGGAAGGCTGGATCAGCCCCGGCTTCTTCGAGGCGGGCGGGCGGCCCATCTGGCAACCACTGCCCACCCCGGAAGGCGGCCAATACAAGAAGGGCGCCACCTATGGCGAGGAGATCCGCGCCTTCATTGCCGCCAACGACCCGGGCACGCTGGTGCTCGACCGCAGCTTCCGCACCCAGTCCGTGGACCCCATGTTCCTGGAACCGGAGTGCGGTCTCGGCTGGTACGATCCCAAGGCGAAGGCGCTCCAACTCGTGCTCGGCGTGCAGTCGCCGCTCGAGGCCAGCGAGGCGCTCGGCCACCTGCTCGGGGAGGCGGCGCCCGCGTTGCGGCCGGAGCGCATCGAGACCCACTTCGCGCATCTGGGCGGCGGGTTCGGCGGGCGCGACCACACCCCTTTCCCGCTCTATGTGGCGCTGGCTGCCATGTTCCTGCCGGGCCGGCCCATCCGGCTTGCGCATGACCGTTTCCAGCAGTTCCAGGGTGGCATCAAGCGCCATGCCTTCCAGATGCGGTCGCAGGTGGCGATTGACCGTGCCTCGGGGCGGATGCGCGCCTTCGCCGCCGACCACGTCCTCGACGGCGGCGGGCTCGCCAACTACTCGGCCAGCGTGACCGCGGTCTCCGCAACCTCCGCTGTCGGCATTTACGACATTCCAAAAGTCGACGTGACGACCCTCGCCGAACACTCGCGCGGCGTGACGGCGGGCTCCATGCGCGGCTACGGCGTCCTCCAAACCACGGCCGCGTTGGAGACGCTGGTGGACGAGGCGGCCGAGGCCATCGGCCTGGATCCGATCACGCTGCGACGGCGCAACCTCCTGAAGGCCGGCGGCCTTACCATGACCGGCAACCCCTGGACCGTGTCGGTGCGCACGCCGGAGATCCTCGACAAGCTCGAAGGCCACGCGCTCTGGCGGGAGCGCGCGCTGGCGCAAAAGGCAGCCTACGCTGGCACGCTGGTCGGCACCGGCCTTGCTGTGTGCGCCAAGGACTACGGCACCGGCGCCGACTGCGGCCTCGGCCGGGTGGAGGTGGACCCCAGGGGGCGCATCCGGATCTTCTGCGACGCGGTGGAGATGGGTAACGGCATCGGCACCGCGGTGGCAAATCGCGTGGCGCAGTTCCTCGGGCGGATGGCCGACGAGGTGTCCGTCGCCCGCATCGACGCTTTCGATGCTCTGGGTCTCGTCACATCGGGCGATCCTTATGTCATCACGCAGGAGGAGCAGGAAACGGCGTCCCGCAACCCGCGCTGGGTGCCGGCCGTCAGCTCGGCCACCAGCGCCTCCATCGGCGCCCATGTCGGAACCCATGCGGCAGCCGAGGCGGCGCGCATCATCCTGCGTTTCGGCATGTGGCCGGCGGCACTCGCCCTGTGGGGCATCGGCCAGGACGATCCGCGCCACTTTCTCTGGGACGAGGCCTTCTGGCAGGACGGGATGCTCATCCTGTCCGGTTTGCCGCCGCTTGCCCAGGAGGAGGTGGCCGCCAAGGCCCATGCCATGGGCGCTCTCACGGGAGCCATGGCCCACGCGTTTTCGCGCTGGGCCTGGGCGCAGGCAGCCTTCCCCCTGGATGGCCTCGACTGGGCCGCCGACATCGACGCGCTCGCGGTGCGGCGCGGTGAAGGGTCCTTCAAGCTGCTCGACCGCACCTTCATCGCGTACCCACCGGCCAGCTACAACCGCATCGGCACCTCATTCACGTCGAGCTGCGGCACGCTCGTGCGGGTCGAGGTCGACAAGGCAAGCGGCGCGGTGCGCGTTACGCGGGCCTACAGCGTGCTGGAGTGCGGGCAGGTGCTGTCCCCGCAGGCAGGTGGTGCTGGGCCAGGCCCAGGGCGGCTTCGCCATGGGCGTCGGCTACACGCTTCTGGAGAACTTGCCGCCATTCGAGGACGGCCCGGGCAACGGGCGTTGGAACCTCGGCGACTATGTGGTCGCGCGCGCCTCCGATCTGCCGATCCACGCCTTGGAGGTGGAGGTGTTGCCGCCGGTGGCGCCCAATGAGCCGCCGAAGGGCATGGCCGAAGTGGTCATGATCCCGGTGGTGCCGGCCATTCTCAACGCCATCCACGATGCCACCGGCCATCGTTTCCGGGCCTTGCCGGTCACGCCGGACGATGTCCGGCGTGTTTTGTGAGGGGAGACCTGCCGTGCCCGCTATCTCGCTGACGATAAACGGCCGCGCTCATGGTCCCATCGAGGTGCGCGAGGACCTCACCATGAACGACTTCCTTCGGGAGGTGCTGGGCATGACGGGAACGAAGTTCGGCTGCGGCGCCGCCCAATGCCTGAGCTGTGCGGTGATCGTCGATCACGCGGACGGCACGAGCTCCACCATGCCCACCTGCATCGTGGCGGCGACCGAGTTCGACAAGCTCAATATCCGCACCGTGGAGGGGCACGCCAAGAACGGCGAGTTGACGCCGCTGCAGAAGAGCTTCATCGCCCATTTCGCCTTCCAGTGCGGCTATTGCACGCCCGGCTTCCTCAATGAGGGCCAGGTGCTGCTGGAGCGCCTCGAAAAATCGCCGATCCCGCGCGCGGAGCTCGAAGGCACCATCGCCGAGGCCCTCGACGGCCATCTGTGCCGCTGCTCGGGTTATGTGAAGTACCATCAGGCCGTGCGGGATGTCGTGCTCGCCGACCCCCACCGCTTCCTGACCTGACGGGGGCCAGCAATGTCAATGGACAGGCGTCTCATGATAATCCTCGCTGCGGCCAGCATGCTCCCCGCGGCGGCGAGCTTTGCCCTCTCAGCCCTCGGCGGCACCCTTGCCGCGCCGGAGACCTTCGCGTCCATAACCGACCCGGCCGAGCGCTCGGCCGCCTACTTCACCGAGCTCAGCAAGGTCCTGACCAATCCGCGCTGCACCAATTGCCACCCCGCCTCCGATCGACCTCGGCAAGGGGATGCGGCGCGTCCTCATCAGCCACCCGTCTTCCGAGGACCGGACGGCTTTGGGCTCGCGAGCATGCGGTGCTCCAGCTGCCACCGCAGTGCAAATTTCGAGCCTGCCGGCGTGCCGGGAAATCCGGCCTGGCATCTCGCGCCTGCCGAAATGGCCTGGGAAGGCAAGACGCCGCGCGAGATTTGTGCCCAGATCAAGGATCCCGCGCGCAACGGTGGGCGTTCACTCGACGATCTCGTCCACCATATCGGCGATGACACGCTGGTCGGCTGGGCATGGCACCCGGGTGGAAATCGTACGCCGGCGCCCGGAACGCAACAGGCGGCGAAGGCTCTCCTCCAGGCATGGATAGAGACCGGGGCCGACTGCCCGAACTGATCACAACAAAGGAGGAAGCGATGAGGCATGCGTCTGTCGGTCTCGCTCTGGCTGCGGCGATCGCTGCATCGGTTTTGTCCGGCGCCACCGCGGCAGAATTGCCGGACTATCTGAACCCCATTTCCGGGCCACCGCACTCACCGTCTGCGCAGGACCTCGCTACCCGCGACGTCCTGCAGCTCAACACGACCATGTTTTCGCTCTACGAGAATGCGGGGGAGACCTTCCGCCAGAACATTCTCGCAAAGCACCCGGTCATCCTCGCGCTGTTCTCCGGCGCGGGCGGGCGCATGATCCTCTACCGGCCCGGCCAGCCGCCACTTGAGGCGCCTTCCGTTCCCAGGGTCTACCAGGTGATGAAGTCGCTTGGACACAGCACCATGGCCATATCGGAAGTGGTTCTGCCCTATGTGGACAACCCCGGCGACAAGTCCTGGGTCGCCCCCATGCGCGCCTATCTGACGGAGATGAAGAGCGCCCTGGACGGGATCGGCTCGGCGGAAATGCCTGATGAATGGCGGCCGAACTCGCGCGCCATCCTGGAGAACAACGTCGCCTTCATGGAGGATTGCCTCGCAAAGGGCGTGATCAGTCTCGATGCGGTCCAGGCGTTCGCCAAGAAGCAGGCGCCCGTTCTGCGCCTCGCGATCGCCTGGGCGGCGGAGACCCAGGTGAAGCACTGGATGAGCGTGCTCGATAGCTGGAAGCAGGAGCTGGGCGGCAGCTTCGATCAGGCCTACGGGGCCAGCAACACGATCTATGTGGCGCGCCAGAACAACGTATTGTTCAGCGTGCTCGCGCAATATTTCGGCCCGGAAGCGATCAATGACCGGCTGGTGCTCATCGAGACCATCTCGTTCACCACCACGCCCGACGACATGCTCACGTCCTTGGTGCGCATCATCTCCGACCGATCGGTCGGGGGGCTGTTCTTCAACAACTATCATTTGATGGACTATGAGCTGATGGGGGGCGATGCGCGCAAAACCATCATCTCGGAAATGAAGAAGCGCGGAAAGGATCCGTTCCTGCCCCCTCAGGTGCCGTTCGGCTCCAATCAGTGGCCGGCGCTCATCTCCGGCGGGGCAGGCGCTGCATCTCTCGACGACCTTCACTGAGCCGCGATCCCGGACGCAGGAGGTCTGCGTCCGGGGGCCTCGCAAGCACGCAGGTGGGCCATGCGTAAGCCGATTTTCGCCTTTCTCCTTGCCGCCAGTCTCGCACTCGCCCCTGTGACGGCGCGGTCCGGCATGGACTGGATCACCGGCCTGCCACGGCAGAACATCCCTGTCGCATCGTGGCCTGGAGGCAAGAAGGTCGCCGTGGCCTTCGTCCTCTATGTCGAAGTGTGGGGGCACGGACACGGTCCCAACTTCCGCCCCGACATGACCGGGCGTACGCCCGATCTCGTCGACGAGGGATTTCGACAGTATGCGATCAATTTCGGCCTGCCGCGCACGGGCCGGCTGTTCAAGGAGATGGGCGTCCCTCTCAGCCTGGCGCTGAATGCCGAGTTCCCGCTGGCCGAGCCGGAAACATGGCAAGCGCTCCGCGCGCTCGTGCCCACGGCGCCGATCATCGCCCACGGGCTCAACAATTCCACCGATCTTCTGCCTTTGTCCGAAGGGCCGGCGGCACAGCGCGCCTATATCCGCAAGACGCTCGACATGATCGAGGCGAGCACCGGCGTCCGCAGCATCGGCTGGTCGAGCCCGAGCGTCTATCCCAATGCGGAAACCTTTCAAGCAACTGCTGCGGAAGGCATCCGCTACACCCTCGACGGCATGGATTCGGATGTGCTTTCGCGGCTCGACACAAAGCCGGTGCCGCTGGTGCTGGTGCCTTACCCGCCAAGCGTCGTCGACATGGGGCAGTACCTCTCCCGCTTCAAGGAGGCGGATGATCTCGAGCGGCTGTGGATCGACTATGTGCGCGAACTTGCGCGCGAGGCCGCTGCCGACCCCAAGAGGCCAGCGACAGTGGTCGCCATCGGCATTCATCCTTTTGTCGTCGGAACCCCGGGGGGGGCTGCTGCGCTGCGGCGCGTCTTGCAAAGCCTTAAAGCAGACGATCTCGTCTGGCTGACGGATGTGGAGGCGATATTACGCGCCGCCGGACAGTCCCTCTAGGTTCGGCTGTGTCGCGACTGCTAGCCGGGACGCTGAAAACCTTCGCGCGCCACATTCAGGCAGCCAAGATTTCGAACTGCTCGGCAAGTGGTGGTGCGGGATTGCAGGCGCATCTCGCCTGTCGTTTGCGCATCATGTGTACCATCTCGACACCGAAGTCCAATCGCGCGGTGTGACATTCACATTGGCAATTTGGGTGCTCGCACGTCCTTGAATAAGTCATACTATATTAGTATACGACTTTATGGCCGTCGTGGAGGAGCCTCGGTCGGTCTTTGTTTCTGGGAGGTTGCTTATGATCAATGTTCTGAAGTCCATTGTTCTTGGTTCAACAATCGCAGTTGCTCTCGCTGGTTCGGTCAGCGCCGCGAGCCTGACGGTCGGCTTTTCGCAAATCGGCTCGGAATCCGGATGGCGCGCCGCCGAGACCAGCGTCACCAAACAGCAGGCCGAAAAGCGCGGCGTAGATCTCAAATTCGCCGACGCGCAGCAGAAGCAGGAGAACCAGATCAAGGCGATCCGCGGCTTCATCGCGCAGGGTGTCGACGCCATCCTCGTGGCGCCGGTTGTGGCCACCGGCTGGGAAGCCGTGCTGCAGGAAGCCAAGGATGCCGACATTCCCGTCATCCTGCTTGATCGCGGGATCGACGGCTCACCCGACCTTTACATGACCATGGTTGCCTCCGATCAGGTGCTTGAAGGCAAGGTAGCCGGCGAGTGGCTGGTGAAGGACGCTGCCGGCAAGGAATGCAAGGTGGTCGAGCTTCAGGGCACAACTGGTTCTTCGCCGGCTATCAACCGCAAGAAGGGCTTTGAGGAGGCGATTGCCGGCGCCCCCACCATCAAGATCATCCGCAGCCAGACCGGCGACTTCACCCGCGCCAAGGGCAAGGAAGTCATGGAGGGCTTCCTCAAGGCCGAAAACGGCGGCAAGAACATCTGCGCGCTCTATGCCCATAACGACGACATGGCGGTCGGTGCCATCCAGGCAATCAAGGAAGCGGGGCTGAAGCCAGGCACCGACATCAAGGTCGTATCGATCGACGCTGTGCCGGACATCTTCAAGGCGATGGCTGACGGCGAAGCCAACGCTACGGTCGAATTGACCCCGAACATGGCCGGCCCCGCTTTTGACGCGCTCGAAAAGTTCAAGGCCGACGGCACCCTGCCGCCCAAGCAGATCATCACCGAGTCCAAGCTCTATACCCAGGCTGACGACCCGATGAAGGTCTATGAGGAAAAGAAGGGCCTCGGCTACTAATATCCTCCCCAGACTGCCGGCCGGAAGCACCTGCATCCGGCCGGCAGACCGACAACGGAGCTATCTGCACGGGCGGAGGATAGACATTGAGCAATCCCGATTTGCTCACGGCCAGGGACATCCGCAAGTCCTTCGTGGGTTTCAAGGCGCTGGACGGCGTCGACTTCTCCGTGCGCTCTGGCGAGATCCATGCGCTGCTTGGCGAGAACGGCGCCGGCAAGTCGACGCTTATCAAGGTGCTGACGGGGGTTCTGAGGGCCGACAGCGGCGTCATCGAGCTGAACGGCAGCCCAATATCCGTGCGTGACACGCTGCATGCCCAGCAACTCGGCATCGGCACGGTCTACCAGGAGGTCAACCTTCTGCCGAACCTGACCGTGGCGGAGAACCTCTATATCGGAAGGCAGCCCAAACGGTTCGGACTGGTCGACACCCGCGCCATGCAGAAGTCGGCGCGCGCTTTGCTGGCCGACTACGACATCGACATCGATGTCGGCGCGCAGCTCTCCAGCTTTTCCGTTGCGGTTCAGCAGCTGGTCGCCATCGCCAGGGCCGTCGACATGTCAGGTTCGGTATTGATCCTCGACGAGCCGACCGCAAGCCTCGACCGGCATGAGGTGGAGCTTCTGTTCGGCGTGCTGCGCAAGCTGCGCGACCGGGGGCTCGGGATCGTCTTCATCACCCACTTCCTGGACCAGGTCTACGCGATCAGTGACCGCATCACGGTGCTGCGCAATGGGCGGCTGGTCGGCACGCGCGAGACGGCGTCGCTGCGGCGCGTCGAGCTGGTGTCGATGATGCTGGGGCGCACTTTGGCCGCCGCGACCGAGCACGGCCGCCGCGATGCGCTGCCGCATTCCTCGCGCAGGATCACTTTCTCCGATTTCGGCCGCGACCGTTCGATCGCGCCCTTTGACATGACCATTCACGCCGGCGAGGTTGTCGGCGTTGCCGGCCTTCTGGGATCGGGGCGCACGGAGACCGCGCGGCTGATGTTCGGGATCGACCTTGCCGACGCAGGCAGGGTCAGCATCGACGGCAAGCCGGTGAGGATCGCTTCGCCTCGCGATGCCGTGCGGCTTGGTTTCGGCCTCTGCCCGGAAGACCGCAAGGCCGATGGCATCATCGGCGACCTGTCGGTTCGCGAGAACATAGCGCTCGCCCTTCAGGCGCGGCGCGGCTGGCTCCGGCGCATGTCGACGCGCGACCAGACCGAGCTTGCGGAGCGTTTCGTCAAGGCGCTTGACATCCGCACGACCGATATCGAAAAGCCGGTAAAGCTGCTTTCAGGCGGCAATCAGCAGAAGGTCATCCTGGCGCGCTGGCTGGCGACCTCGCCGCGCTTCCTGATCCTCGACGAGCCGACGCGCGGCATCGATGTCGGCGCGCATGCCGAGATCATCGAACTCATCAACAAGCTTTGCGACGAGGGTCTGGCGCTGCTCGTCATTTCCTCCGAGCTTGAGGAAATCGTGGCCTATTCGACCCGGGTTCGTGTCCTGCGTGACCGTCTGCATGTCGGAGAACTGACGGGCGCGGAGATTTCCACCGGCAGCATCATGCAGGCCATCGCCGCCGATCCGGGAGGGGTGAAATGAGAAGACTCGTTCCCGGATTGCGCAAGGCCGCGCCGCAGCTCGTTTGCCTAGGCGTCATCCTGTTCTTCAACTGGCTGGCGTTTCCCGGCTTCTTCGATCTGCGCATCCAGGACGGCCGCCTCTTCGGCAGCCTGATCGACGTGCTGAACCGAGGCGCTCCGGTTGCGATACTGGCAATTGGCATGACCGCCGTCATCGCCTCCAAGGGCGTCGACCTTTCCGTCGGTGCGGTCATGGCAATGGCCGGCGCGGTGGCGGCAACGATGACGGTGGCGGATCATCCGCTCCCCATCGTGCTGCTTTCGGCGCTCGCAGTCGGCGTTGCCTGCGGCCTGCTCAACGGTCTCTTGGTGGCGGTGCTGGAACTGCAGCCAATCGTCGCGACGCTGATCCTCATGGTGGCCGGGCGCGGTATCGCACAGCTCATCACCGAGGGCGTCATCGTCACTTTCAACGATCCCGGCCTGATCTTCGTTGGAACCGGCTCCTTCATCGGCCTGCCGATGCCGGTGGTGCTTGCAGCAGTGCTTGCTCTCGTCGCCGTGCTCGTCGTCAGGCGTACCGCGCTCGGCATGCTCATCGAATCCATCGGCGTGAACCGCAGTGCCTCGACCTATGCCGGCATCAACAGCCGTCTGCTAATCGTCATGATCTACGCCTTCAGCGGCTTTTGCGCCGCGCTCGCCGGCATCATCGCAGCCGCCGACATCCGTGGCGCGGACGCCAACAATGCCGGGCTGTGGCTTGAACTCGACGCGATCCTTGCCGTCGTCATCGGCGGCACGTCCCTTCTGGGCGGCCGTTTTTCCATTCTGATGTCGGTCCTCGGCGCCATCATCATTCAGGCCATGAACACCGGCATCCTGATTTCCGGCTTCCCGCCCGAATACAACCTTGTGGTCAAGGCCTGCGTGATCATCATGATTCTGCTTGCCCAATCGGCCTCGCTGGGCGCCGGCTGGCTACCCCGCCGGGCGCCGGCGGCAAAGTCGAAGGAGGCGTAGATGTCGTCCCGGCTCCTGCCGTTCTATGCCACGCTGGCGATTTTCCTTCTCGCCTATGGGATATGCGTGTTCCAGTTCCCCAACATGCTGTCGACGCGCGTGGCTGGAAACCTGCTGACCGACAATGCCTTTCTCGGCATCGTGGCGGTCGGCATGACCTTCGTCATTCTGTCCGGCGGCATCGACCTTTCGGTCGGCGCCGTCATCGGCTTCACCACTGTCCTGATCGCCGTGCTGATCTCATGGTACGGCTTGCACCCGCTGCTGGCCTTTGCGGTAGCTCTGGCCGTTTCCACCGCCTTTGGCGCGGCGATGGGCGTCGTCATCCACTATCTCGACGTCCCGGCCTTCATCGTGACGCTCGCCGGCATGTTCCTGGCGCGCGGCATGGCCTTTGTCATCACGACGGACTCGATCCCTATCAGTCACGAGTTCTACACAATGCTGCAAGGCCTTTACCTCCGGTTGCCGGGGGGCGGGCGCTTTACCTTTGTCGGCGGGTTGATGCTGCTGGTGTTTGCCTTCGGCATCGTGCTCGCGCACTTCACGCGCTTCGGGTCCTACGTGTACGCGCTCGGCGGCAACAAGACCTCGGCCGAACTCATGGGCGTTCCGGTGGCGCGCACGACAATCGGCATCTATGCGCTGTCGGGCTTCCTTGCAGGCCTCGCGGGCGTCGTCTTCTCGCTCTACACCTCGGCCGGCTATTCGCTCTCGGCGGTCGGCGTGGAACTCGACACGATCGCCGCCGTCGTCATCGGCGGCACGCTGTTGACTGGCGGCGTCGGTCTGGTGGCGGGCACATTCGTCGGCGTGATCATCCAGGGGCTGATCCAGACCTACATCGTCTTCGACGGCACATTGTCGAGCTGGTGGACGAAGATCGTCGTCGGCCTGCTACTCTTTGCTTTCATCGCCCTACAACGGCTATTGGTGGTTCTGTCTGACCGCAAGCGGTTATTGAGGAATGCGCCTACATGAACAGCCTTCAGCCCGGATTGCACCGCAAGCAGCAGCCGAAAGGATTCCACGGCCACGTCATAACCGAGCTTGGCCGCAGCATAGTCAGCGGCGCCTATCCGGAAAACTCGCTGCTGCCGCGCGATGCCGAGTTGCAGGAACGTTTTGGCGTGTCGCGCACGGTGCTTCGCGAGGCACTGAAGACGCTTGCCGCCAAGGGCATGATCCAGCCGAAGGCGAAGATCGGAACCAGGGTACTGGCAAGGGAAGGCTGGAATCTCTTCGATCCGGACATTCTGCAATGGCACGCCGAAGCCGGCGCCATCGATGCCGGGTTCCTGTTCAGCCTGCAGGAAATGCGGCTGGCGCTGGAGCCGGAGGCGGCGGCACTCGCGGCGCTTCGGCGGACGGATGCACAGGTTGCGGAGTTGTTCCGCTGGGTCGGACGCATGGGAGACATGACCATCACAGGCGCCGAGTTCGTCGAATATGATCTGCGTTTCCACATCAGCGTGGCCGAGGCCTCGCAAAACCCCTTCATGCGCGCCATCAGCGCGCTTATCGAGGTAGCGCTCGGCGCGACGTTCACAGTCAGTTCGCCGATCCCCAATACGGAAAAGCACAAGCTCAACGTAGAGCGGCACAGGGCAATAGCCGAGGCCATAAAGAACAAGGATCCGGTCGCAGCCAGAAGCGCAATGCGTACGGTCATCCTGGAAGGCATCGGCCGCGTTTCCGAAGTGACGGGCAAACACCCCCTTACGGATTTGGGCGCGTAGGCGAACTGCTTCCGACAGGGTCTTGATTGCCATTGCGGTCAAAAAGACAGCTAAAACAACGTACTAGATTTTCTTTTTCCGCCCACGTTCCTCTGAAAACCCCGACAGCCGCCCGATAAGCGTCCCTGATGGGCGCATGACAGCTACTTATTTGCTGCATCGACGGTGGCTGGATAGCTTTTCGCCATCTGCCGCAACCAAAAAGAGACAAGCGGGCAGAGCTGAAGGGACATAACGGAGGAAAAAATGTCAGTCAGTCGTACCCTGGCTTCAGTCGCCGCGCTCGCCGCATATCTGTCCTCGTCGGGAGCGTTCGCGCAGGATACGCTCTCAGTCATGAGCTTTGGCGGCGCCTATCAGGAAGCCCAGCGCAGGGCCGTGTTCGAACCTTACGCCGCCCAGTCGGGCGTCAAGGTCGTCGAGCAGGAGTATGGCGGCGAGATCGCCAAGATCAAGGCGATGATCGAATCCGGAAACACCACGCTCGACGTGGTAGATGTCGATGCGCCGACGCTGCTGCAGGGCTGTGACGAAGGCATCTTCGAGGAAATCGACTGGTCGAAGATCGGCCCGAAGGACGAGTGGATTGAGGGCACGACCTCACCCTGCGGCGTCGGTACCATCGTCTATGCCACGATCCTCGCCTATGACGGCGCCAAGATAGCGGACGGCCCCAAGACGATCGCCGACCTGTTCGACACCGCGAAATTCCCGGGCAAGCGCGGCTTGTGGAAGAACCCCGCCACCAACCTCGAATTCGCGCTGCTGGCGGATGGCGTCTCTCCCACTGAGGTCTATGAGACGCTCGCTACGCCGGAAGGTGTGGACCGCGCCTTCGCCAAGCTCGACACCATCAAGGACAGCATCGTGTGGTGGGAAGCGGGCGCCCAGGCGCCGCAACTGCTCGCCTCGGGCGAGGTGGCGATGACGACTGCCTGGAACGGCCGCATCTACAACGCGAACAAGGAAGGCAAGGACTTCAGGATCGTGTGGGACAACCAGATCCTCGACTCCAACTACTGGACGATCCCCAAGGGCGCCAAGCATGTCGACGCCTCTCTTGAATTCATCAAGTTTGCCGTCGAGCCGAAGGCTCTTGCGGGCACCACCAAATACATCCCTTACGGCCCGGTGCGCAAAACGGCCGCCGAGTTCGTGGCCCCGGAAGACGCGGCCAACTTGCCCACCAGCCCGCAGAACATGACCGTCTCTCTCACGCTCGACAACGGGTTCTGGGCCGATCACGGCGACGAAATCCGCAAACGCTTCACCACCTGGCTGGCGCAATAGCCGGACTTGAGAGCTCGGCTTGCCCACAAGCAAGCCGGGTACGTCAGGTCCTCTAGTGATCTTCGGGCGGGAGTAATCTCGCCCGAGCCTTCCCCATGACGAGAGATGAGCAATGAACGGCAGCCATGCATGGTCTTCCGCTCCAGCGGTGCGATCGACGCACGACAGGGTGGCGAACGAGAATGATGCACTCGTGCGCTTCGAACAGGTCAAGAAGTCCTACGACGGCATCAACTTCGTGGTGAAGGATCTCAACCTGGCGGTTCGCCGCGGCGAATTCCTGACCATGCTCGGCCCTTCCGGCTCCGGCAAGACGACCACGCTGATGATGCTCGGCGGCTTCGAGAGGCCAACGCTCGGCAGCATCCTGCTGGATGGAAAGCCCGTCGAGCGGCTGCCGCCGGAGCGGCGCAACATCGGCTTCGTGTTCCAGAACTACGCGCTGTTTCCGCACATGACCGTTGCCGAGAACGTTGCATTCCCCCTGCGCTATCGCGGCATCAAAGGCCGGCAGGCGACTGAGCGGGTCCGGCAGGCGCTGGGGCGCGTCAGCCTGGAAGCACTGGAAGACAGGCGTCCTTCGCAGCTTTCGGGCGGCCAGCAGCAGCGCGTGGCGCTGGCTCGCGCGCTGGTCTTCGAGCCGTCGCTGGTGCTGATGGACGAACCGCTGGGCGCGCTGGACAAACAATTGCGCGAACGCATGCAGATCGAGATCAAGCAGCTCCAGACCGCGCTGGGGATCACCATGGTCTATGTAACCCACGACCAGGGCGAAGCTCTCACCATGTCGGACCGGATCGCCGTCTTCCATGACGGCAGGATCCAGCAGCTCGCCGATTCCGAAACGCTCTACAACAGGCCGCAGAACCGTTTCGTCGCCGAGTTCATCGGCGAGAACAACACGGTGCCCTGCACCTATGCCGGCAGGGAGCTGGAAGGCGCGCAGGTCCGGGTTGCCGACGGGACCCTGCTGCGAACCTCCAATGCGCCGGCCTCCCAGGCAAGCGGCGAGCTGACCCTGTCGATACGCCCCGAGAGCCTAGGTCTTGCCGCGGATACCCTCCGGCCGGACGTCAACAGGATCACCGGCACGGTGCGGGAGGTATTCTTTCTGGGTGACCATATGCGGCTCTGCGTCGAAGCCTTCGGCGGCCAGAAGCTCACGGCGCGAATTCCGGCGCGGCAGGCTCGCCATTTCGAGCCTGGCGAACAGGTCGCGCTCGAGTGCCATGTCGACGAGTGTCGACTGCTGGAGGGGTGAGCCATGACCGCCACCGCCGTGGATATGGACCGCGTCAACGTTTTCCTAGCCGTGCGCCGCGCCCAGCGGCCCGCGAGGCGGGCGGCGTTCGCGCTTGCGCTGCCACTCGTCGCATTCCTGCTCGTAGTCTTCGTCGCCCCGATCCTCTACCTGCTCAAGACGGCGGTGGAAAACCCGGAGACGCGCACGGTGCTGCCGCATACTCTCGCGGCACTCGATGGGTGGGATGGAACGTCGGTTCCCGATGAGCCGGTCTTCGCGGCACTCGCGGCCGACCTGAAGACGGCGAAGGAAAACAACACCGCAGCACTTCTCGGCAAGCGGCTCAACTACGAGATCTCGGGCATGCGCAGCCGCATCGTGGCCGCGGCGCGCATGGCGGAGCCGCTGGAGGCCGGCCCCTATCGCGAAAAATTCCTGGGGCTGCACAAGGACTGGGGCTCGCCCGAAATCTGGTCGATCATCAAGCGCAACGGCTCGTCGCTCACGCCCTATCATCTCCTCACCTCGGTTGACCTGAAGCAGGCGGGCGACGGCTCGATCAGCCGTGTCGAGGGCGACCAGGCGATCTTCCTCGGCGTGCTCGGCCGCACCCTCTTCGTTGCCGGCATCGTGACGCTGGCGACACTGATCCTGGGCTATCCGGTGGCCTATGTGCTGACGATCGCGCCGGCCGCGGTTGCGAGCGTGATGATGCTGATGGTGCTTCTGCCGCTGTGGACCTCGCTTCTGGTGCGAACCACGGCCTGGGTGGTTCTGCTGCAGTCCGACGGTGTCATCAACGACGTTCTGATGGCCTTGCATCTGACCAGCGAGAAGCTGCAGCTCATCTTCACGCGCATCGGTACGGTGACGGCGATGACCCACATCCAGCTGCCATTCACCATCCTCCCGATCTACAGCGTCATGCGCGCCATCCCGGCCACCCAGTTGCGGGCTGCCCGCTCGCTGGGGGCGACGCCGCTTTCCGCATTCTGGCGGGTCTATGCGCCGCAGACGCTGCCGGGCGTGGTGGCCGGCTGCCTGATGACCTTCATCCTGTCGCTCGGCTACTACATCACGCCGGCCCTCGTCGGCGGACCGCGCGACCAGATGATCTCCAATTTCATCTCCGTCTACATCAACCGCGACCTGAACTGGGGGCTAGCGGCGGGGCTTGGCGTCGCGCTGCTTGTGGTCACGCTCGCCATCTATCTCCTGTTCCTGCGCCTGGTCGGCGCCGACAAGATCAAGCTGGGCTGAAGCGCAATGTGGCTGCCTTCCTATTCAACGCCTTCGGAACGTCTGGTGCGGACACTGGTCGTCGCATTCGCCGCGGCCGTGCTGGTGTTCCTCGTGGCACCGCTCTTCATCATCGTGCCGCTGTCGTTTTCCAACGACCCGTTCTTCACCTTGCCGGTGCAGAGCTACTCGCTGCGCTGGTATCTGGACTTCTTCGGCAACGACCGCTGGATTTCCGGCGTGTTCAACAGCGTCGTTGCCGCGCTGCTGACGACGATCCTGGCCACGACGCTCGGCACCATGGCCGCGCTCGGTATTTCGCGGCCAGATTTCCCGGCGCGCCGGTTGATCATGGCGCTGCTCATATCGCCCATGATCGTGCCCGTCATGATCGTCGCGGTGGGCAGCTACCTCTTCTTCGGGCAGGTCGGCCTCACCAACACCCGGACAGGGCTGGTGCTGGCTCACACCGCGCTGGCCACGCCCTTCGTGGTTGTTACCGTCACGGCCACGCTTTCGACCTATGACACCAATCTGACGCGTGCCGCCCTCAGCCTTGGCGCTTCGCCGTTCTCCGCCTTCTTCCGGGTGGCGCTGCCCAACATCCTGCCCGGCGTCGTCTCTGGTGGCATATTCGCCTTCGCCATCTCGTTCGACGAAGTGGTCGTGGCGCTGTTCATGACTGGAGCCGAGCAGCGAACCCTGCCAGTGCAGATGTTCTCCGGCATCCGTGACCAGATCAATCCGACCATCATGGCAGCGGCCACACTGCTGTTGGCCCTCTCGATCCTGCTTTTCGGCGTGGTGGCGCTGCTAACGCGGCGCGGGCGAGCGGTGTCGAGATAGCCTGGTGATGGTCAACGGCGGCTATTGTCGTGGTTGGAAATCAAAGGGCCGGAGGCACGTTGAGAGCGAGATCGGCGCGCCAATACGGCGCGTCCATCAGTTGCTTTGCCGCAACCGTGGTCATGGTGCCGAAAATCGGATAGATTCCGACAGAAGGTGGATGCCGCAGGGCGTGCTTGGCGCCTGCGTCGGGGTCATTCTCGCGCCAAGAACCAGGCTCGTTCGTATCTGCCTCGCGTCATCCTCACCGACCTTCTTGCCGGTGCGGGGTGGCGCGTCGCAGCCGTTCCAGGTGCGTAATGCCTATGGATACGATCCTCGTCGTCAATGCCGGCTCGTCCAGTCTCAAGTTTGAGCTCTTTGCCATCGGCGAGGGGTTGCACAAGCGGGTAAAGGGGCAGATGGACGGCATCGGCACGTCCCCCCGGCTACGCATCAAGGGAAGTGACGGCCAACTCCTTGCGGACACCTGCTATTCGCAAAGCGATGTATCGAATGCGCAGGCAGCCATGCATGTCGTGGGTGCCTGGCTGCGCGAAACCCACCCCGGAAAACTCGCGGCCGTCGGTCATCGGGTCGTGCACGGTGGGCCGGATTACATGCGGCCCGTGATGGTCGACAGGGATGTTCTGGAACAGCTCGAGCGCTACGTTCCGCTCGCTCCGCTGCACCAGCCGAGCAATCTGGCGGCCATTCGCGTGATCCTCGAGCGGCGACCGGATCTGCCGCAGGTCGCGTGCTTCGACACTTCCTTCCACAGGGGGCGCAGCCTCGTCGCCGATCACTATGCGATCCCGGAGCGCTTCTTCGTCGAGGGGGTGCGGCGATACGGCCTGCATGGCCTTTCCTACGAATATGTCGCGGGGCGGCTGCGCGAAGTGGCCCGTGACGTGGCCGCTGGACGCGTCATCATCGCCCATCTCGGCAACGGCGCCTCGATGTGCGCCCTTTCCAAGGGGCGCAGCGTCGAAACCACGTTCGGCTTCAGCGCGCTCGACGGCCTGCCCATGGGCACAAGATGCGGCCAGATCGACCCGGGCGTGATCCTTTATCTGCTCACGGAAAAAGGCATGTCGGTTTCGCAGGTGCAGGAGCTGCTTTACCACGATTCAGGCCTCAAGGGCCTCTCCGGCATCAGCAACGATGTTCGTGTCCTGCTGGCCAGCGATGACCCGTGCGCCGCCTTCGCGCTGGACTATTTTGTGTATCGTATCGGCCTGCATGCAGGAGCCCTGGCGGCCGCCCTCGGCGGCCTCGATGCCTTCGTCTTCACTGCGGGGATCGGCGAGAACTCTGCCGAGATGCGGGCACGGATAACAAAAAATCTTGGGTGGCTCGGAGCAAGATTGGATTTGGGCCGGAACAGCAACCATCATCTCTGCATTTCAGCACCCGAGAGCAGGATTGGACTGTACGTCATCCCGACTGACGAGGAGCTCATGATCGCGCGCCATACGCTGGATCTGATCGGGTCCGTCACAGGGAGCATCCCGAGCGGCGTCACCTGGATGCAAGATCCAGGCTGATCGCCTGGAGCCGCCCGCGTGCAGTCGTCCTGACGACTCGTGAGACCGGAACTTGCGAGAGGGGAGAAACCGATAGCTGAGGAGGCTTCGATGACTTCGCTTGACACGGCACAGGACAAACGACGAGCAGCTGACGACAAGCCGGCGGCGAGGGGCCTATTGTCGGCGGAAGAGCTTCAACGGATGGACGCCTACTGGCGGGCGTCGAACTATCTCTCGGTCGGCCAGATCTACCTTCTCGACAATCCGCTGCTGAAGGAACCGCTGAAACGCGAGCACATAAAGCCTCGGCTGCTCGGCCATTGGGGCACGTCGCCGGGCCTCAACATGCTCTATGTTCACCTCAACCGGGTCATCAAGCGCGACGATCTCGATATGATCTACGTCATCGGGCCGGGGCATGGCGGGCCCTCCCTGGTCGCGCATGCCTATCTGGAAGGGACCTACAGCGAGGTCTACCCGAACATCAGCGAGGACGCGGAGGGGATGAAGCGGCTGTTCAAGCAGTTCAGCTTCCCGGGCGGCATCCCCAGCCACGTCGCCCCCGAGACGCCGGGCAGCATCCACGAGGGCGGCGAGCTTGGTTACTCGCTGAGCCATGCCTATGGCGCAGCCTTCGACAATCCCGACCTCATCGTGGCCTGCATCATCGGTGACGGGGAGGCCGAGACCGGGCCATTGGCCACCGGGTGGCACGGCAACAAATTCCTGAATCCGGCGCGCGATGGCTGCGTGCTGCCCATCCTTCACCTCAACGGCTACAAGATCGCCAATCCGTGCTACCTGGCCCGCATTCCCGAGGACGAGTTGCGGAAGTTCCTGGAAGGGATGGGCTACACGCCGTATTTCGTGGAGGGACACGATCCGGCAAGCGTGCACCAGCAACTGGCCGGCGTGCTCGACACCGTCGTAGACGAAATCCGGAAAATATGGGCCGACGCACGCGAAAATGGCCACGAGAAGCGCCCTTCGTGGCCGATGATCGTCTTCCGCACGCCCAAGGGTTGGACCTGCCCGCCGGAGATCGATGGCAAGAAGTGCGAGGATTACTGGCGCTCGCATCAGGTGCCCATGGGCGAGATGGACAAGCCGGAACACATTCGCATCCTCGAACAGTGGATGAAGAGCTATCGGCCCGAGGAGCTTTTCGACGATGCCGGCCGGTTCAAACCTGAACTAGCATCACTGGCTCCGGTGGGGCATCGCCGGATGAGCGACAACCCGCATGCCAACGGCGGATTGCTGTTGCGCGACCTGAAGATGCCGGATTTCGAAGACTATGCCGTACCCGTCCCCAGCCCGGGTGCCACGACGGCCGAGGCGGCACGCGTCATGGGCAAGTTCCTGCGCGACATCATGAAGTTGAATATGGGCAGTAAGAACTTCCGCCTGTTCAGCCCGGACGAGAACAACTCCAACCGCTGGCAGGATGTTCTGGAGGTCACTGACCGCTGCTACATGGCGGAAATCTATCCGTACGACGATCATCTCTCGCCGGACGGCCGCGTCATGGAGGTTTTGAGCGAGCATCAGTGCCAGGGATGGCTGGAAGGCTATCTCCTGACTGGACGCCACGGCTTCTTCTCCTGCTACGAAGCCTTCATCCACATCATCGACTCGATGTTCAACCAGCATGCCAAGTGGCTGAAGGTGTGCAACGAGATCCCATGGCGGCGGCCCATCGCGTCGCTGAACTACTTTCTCAGTTCCCATGTATGGCGACAGGATCACAACGGCTTCAGCCATCAGGACCCCGGCTTCATCGATCACGTCGTCAACAAGAAGGCGGACGTGATCCGGGTCTACTTGCCGCCGGACGCCAACACGCTGCTTTCCGTCACGGATCATTGCTTGCGTAGCCGCGACTACGTCAACGTCGTGGTCGCCGGCAAGCAGCCCGCACCGCAATGGCTGAACATGGATGAAGCCATCAAGCATTGCAGCGAGGGGCTGGGCATCTGGGAGTGGGCCAGCACCGACAAGGGCGTCGAACCTGATGTCGTCATGGCGTGTTGCGGCGACGTTCCGACCTTGGAGACGCTCGCAGCCGTCCAGTTGATCCGCGAGCACCTGCCGGATTTGAAAGTGCGCGTCATAAACGTGGTCAACTTGATGAAGCTCCAACCGCAGGAAGAGCATCCGCACGGATTGTCAGACAGAGATTTTGATACCCTGTTCACGAAGGACAAGCCGATTATCTTCGCCTTCCATGGCTATCCCTGGTTGATCCATCGGCTTACCTATCGTCGAACGAACCACGGCAATCTGCATGTGCGCGGCTACAAAGAGGAAGGGACGACGACGACACCATTCGATATGGTGGTCCTGAACCAACTGGACCGGTTCCACCTTGTCGAGGATGTCATCGACCGGCTGCCGCAGCTTGGTGCCCGCGCCGCCTACTTCAAGCAGGCAATTCACGAGAAGCTGATTGAACATCGGCGGTATATCGAGAAATACGGCGACGATATGCCTTCGATCAGCGGATGGAAGTGGGGCGCGACAGGAGCTGCCGAAGCGTCCCGGAGAACCACCACGGAAGGGGACAACATTTGAAAAGGAACGGCCCGAAAATCGAAGCCGATTTTCGGGCCGTTGGATTCAAGGATTTGGACCGCCGCGCGTCCGATAGGAAGGGCAATGGGGTGGTGCCGGACTGCTCAGAATTCGGTCCAGTCGTCGTCTTGCGCGGCGGACTGGGCGCTTCTGCTGCGAACGACCTTGAGGGCGGGCGTCGGCCTGCGCAGAGTCGCTTCGACGGGAGCCTCCGGAAGCGCATGTCCCGTGATCTCGAAGTGGGATACACTTCTTGCGAGGTTCTCCGCTTCCAGGGCCAGGGCATGGGAGGCGGTGGTGGATTCTTCGACCATGGTCGCGTTTTGCTGCGTCACCTGATCGAGCTGGTTTACCGCGTCATTGATCCCGGTGAGGGCGATGGACTGCTCCTTGGCCGAATTCGCGATTTCGGCGACGAGCGCGCTGATCTCCGTGACCTTGCCGATGAGCACCTCGAGGGCGTCACCCGTCTGGCCGACCAGCCTGACGCCCGCCGCGACGCGTTCGCCGGATGATGCGATCAGCGTCTTGATCTCGCGCGCGGCATCCGCCGAGCGTTGCGCCAGGCTGCGAACCTCGGAGGCGACGACGGCAAAGCCGCGGCCGGCATCACCAGCCCGTGCGGCCTCCACGCCGGCGTTTAGCGCCAGCAGGTTGGTCTGGAAGGCGATGTCGTCGATCAAGGAGACGATCTGGCCGATCTGCTTGGCCGAGCTGTCGATTTCCGCCATAGCGACGACCATGTCCCGCATTGCCTGACTGCTGGACTGAGCGCTAGATTTGGCGTCCTGCGCTACGCTATCCGCCTGCAGCGCTCCGTTGGCGGTCTGGGACGTGGCCTGCGATATCTCCTCAAGAGCCGCCGCGGTCTCTTCGAGGCTGGCCGTCTGGTGCTCCGTCCGCCGCGCCAGGTCATCGGCCGCCTGAACCATCTTGCTGGAGCCGTCGCGAATGACGGCTGCGTTTCCATGGATGCGACCAACGGCTTCTTCGAGAAGTCTCATCGCGCCGTTGAAGTCCGTCTTGATCGAGTCGTAGGTCGGTGCGTCGACCGCGTCGATGCGATAGTTCAGATGCCCCTTGGCGAGATGATCGATAGCCGCGGCAAGGGAAACGAGTGCCGTGCGCTGCTCTTTCTCGGCCTCTTCACGGGCAGCCTCCGCAGCGAGCCTGCGCCGCTCGGACTCCTCGAGATAGGTGGAGATCACCAGTTCCATGTCGAAAAGCGAAGCCTTGAGCAGGGCGCTCAGCGCGCGGGCCGCCTTCTCGCGTCCCGGCGCCCGGATGCCCAAAGCTTTCGGCCAGAGTTGCTCGAGGATAAGTGATACGAGCTCGTCGATGATCACTGTGTAGCCGCCGACATACCAGCGGGGCTCCAGCCCGATGTCGGCGTGTATCTTGCCGATCCGTTTTGCCGACTGGACGTAGGCATTGCCAAAGTTTGCTGCAGCGATTGCGCTCCAGTGCTTTACCTGGCGGCCACTTGCCGCCTGCATCCTCTCGCTTCCGGCACCAAAGAAATGCCGGGCCTCTTCGAACTGGGCGATGTGGCTGTAGAAGCTATCCATAACAGCCGGCAACGCCGCTTCGATCGCGGGCCTGACGTCGTTCAAGGCATCGCGCGCGTCGTCATCGAAGCGCACGAAGGCTAGGCGTCGAGTTATAGCGGCGTCTGAGGCAACGGAGGTTTCAGACATTTTCATTCCTTCTGGGCATTCTGCCGGACCCCGCTCGGCGGCTCTGCGAGGCGTGCGTGCGGTTTCTCGCCAATAGGACTCCAAAAGGTTCATTTTCCGTTTAGCGCTAAGCTTCAGGTTTATAAGGGTTCTTTTTTCCGGTTTCCGTGCAAGCATAAGGCACTCCATTGGAGAAATTGCAGCCGCGTGCGACTTCTTGGGTGCGCAACTAACGAAACTTGGCTGGGAAGGCGGGCTTCTCTTGCTTTGGTGGGAAGCTGCCACCCAAATCAGCGGCAGGAAGTCACCTCAAACAGAGGCCGGGCGTGATTGCCGCTACTTCCTGTCGCACGTCTTCATTCCCGTTTCAGCAGCCCCCGGTTCGCGCGGACTCAAAGATGCTCGGCCTTGCTGTTACGGAACTTGCTTTCGTCCACAGCGAAGTGGGTGCCGGCAGGCATCACCTGCTCGGCAAGTGGCCCTTCCGTGGTTAAGTCTGGCCACTTGTGTTGGCGTCATGAGAGGACTTGCTTTGACGGTTACCATTTATGGCATCAAGAACTGCGACACGATGAAGAAGGCGCGCGTCTGGCTGGAAAGCCATGGCGTTGACTATGCGTTTCACGACTACAAGGCCGAAGGTCTCGACCGCGAGCGCCTGGCGCTCTGGTGTGATGAACTCGGCTGGGAGACGCTGCTGAACCGGGCCGGAACGACTTTCCGCAAGCTGCCTGATGCTGATCGCCAAGATCTCGATGCGGGAAAGGCGATGGCGCTGATGCTGGCGCAACCTTCGATGGTGAAGCGGCCTGTGCTGGACCTCGGCGACCGGCGTCTCGTCGGCTTCAAGCCGGAGATTTATGCGCAAGCGCTGGTTAATTGAGGCGACGGGTTCTGTCGATCAATGAAAAGGGCGGCTCGCGCCGCCCTTAGTCATTAGGTCGGACAGGCAGGGCTCAGGCCCATTCGCCCTTGCGCATCACCGGCTCGGAATTTCCGTCCTTGTCGAGGCCGTCGATATCGATCTCGCCGGAGCCGACCATCCAATCGATATGGATGAGGCTGGAATTGCCTCCGCGTGCGGCCACTTCCCCGGGGGTGAGATTGCTGTCGGCAAAGCAGGTGGAATAGCACTGGCCGAGCGCGATGTGGCTGGCGGCGTTCTCGTCGAACAGCGTGTTGTAGAACAGAAGCCCGCTCTGCGCGATCGGCGAGGAATGCGGCACCAGCGCCACTTCGCCCAGACGCCGTGCGCCTTCGTCGGTGTCCAGAACCTTGTTCAGCACATCCGCGCCACGCGCAGCGCTCGCTTCGACGATGCGGCCGCCCTCGAAGCGCACCGAGATCTGGTCGATCAGCGTGCCCTGATAGGAGAGGGGCTTGGTGCTCGTCACATGGCCCTCCACGCGGTGTGCATGCGGGGTGGTGAAGACTTCCTCGGTCGGGATGTTGGGGTTGCAGGTGATGCCGTTCTTGGCCGTCTCCGCGCCGCCGTTCCATTTGTGGCCGTCCGCCAGGCCGACGGTCAGGTCGGTGCCGGGGCCGCGGAAGCGCAGGGCATGGAAGGCCTTGCCGTTGAGCCAGGACGTGCGGCGGGCAAGGGCGGCGTTGTGCTCCTTCCAGGCCGCGACGGGATCTTCTCTGTCCACGCGCGAGGCCGCGAAGATCGCCTCCGCCAGCTTGGCGACGGCGACGTCCTCGGCCTCGCCCGGAAACACCAGCGCGGCCCAGGCAGGCGTCGGGAAGGCGACGATGTTCCAGTTGATGTCGAAGCCGGTGATTTTTTCCAGCGCCGGGCGGTAGGCGGTCGAGGTCGCCTTGTTGGCGCGTGATACCTTCGCCGGGTCTTCCGCCGCGAGCAGCATCGGGTTGTCGCCGCGCACGGCCAGCCGCGCGGCGTTGCCGGCAAAGGCCTTGGCCATGCCTTCGTAGAGCCAGCCCTCGGCGCGGTCGAAGCTGGCGTCTGGCGCATGGCGGTAGCGGGCGAGCGTCAGCTCGTCGTCGGAAAAGATGGGCGTGACGACGCCGGCGCCGGCCTTGTAGGCATGCTCGGCGATGCGGCGCACCAGCGACAGCGCCGAAATCGGCGCCGTCAGCACAAGGTCCTGGCCCGGCTGCAGGTCCAGGCCGACCTTGACCGCCACCTCGGCCAGACGGTCGAGCTTGACGGGATCGATTGCAGCGATTGCGCTCGTGTGGGAGGTCATGACGAAACTGCTCCTGTGATCGTTTTGCCGGGAGTCATAGCTCCGATCGGGCTGGAAGAACACCATTGTCAGGCGATGCATTGGCCCTTGCCAGCTGCATATTCGCCGTTGCGGTCTTCACTTCTTCGTTCACCCATTTGCGGAAGCAATCGACCTTGCGGCTGGCGCGCTTGCCTTCTGCTGTAACGAGGTAATGGCCGAAACCGGTGCTTGCCGAAACGCCGAAGGGCGCGACGAGCCGGCCGTCGGCCAGCGCATCGGCGGCCAGGAACTGCCAGCCCAGCATGACGCCATGGCCGGCGATCACCGATTCCAGGCACAGGATCGGATCGGTGAAGCTGGCGCCCTGCTGCGGCATTGCCGGGGCGACACCGGCCGCCTCGAACCAGCTTTCCCAAGAGATCATGCTGTTTTCGTCGGTGATCATCCAGGTTCTGGCGAGGTCGGCGATGGATTTCAGCTTCCGGGCAATATGGGGCGAGCAGACAGGGAAGATCTCCATCGGCAATAGCAACTCCGCGCGTGTGCCCGGCCAGCGGCCTTCGCCCAGGCGGATCGCGACGTCGACATCGGATCGGTCGAGGTCGACGATCTGGGTCGAGGCATCAATGCGGATCAGGATGTCGGGATAGAGCTTGAAGAAGCGGCTGAGGCGCGGCACCAGCCAGCGCGAGGCGAAGGCCGGCGCGACCGAGACGATCAGCGTGTTGGAAGTGCGGTCGTCGGCCAGGGCAATTGCCTGGGCAAGCTCGCGGAAGCCGGAGGTGAGGCGCGCGGCAACGGCGGTGCCCAACTCGGTCAAGACAAGGCCAGTGGGCCGACGGTCGAACAATGCCCTGCCGAGCTGCTTCTCCGTGCGGTTGATCTGCTGGCTGACCGCGCTCGGCGAAACGCCGAGCTCCTCTGCGGCCTTGAGAAGCGATCCGCAGCGCGCCACGGCTTCCACCGCGCGCAATCCGTTGAGGTGGACGCTGTTGAGGTTCATGATACAGTTTTTCTAAACCCATCCTCTCGAATTGTCGATTGCCTGGATGCAGGAAAGCCTGAAAATAGCCGCTGTCGCAGGCCGACGGAGAGCAGGATATGAAGATTATCTCATTCGTTCAGTCGCTTCTCGATCCGCGTGGGGTCATGTCAGAACAAAGCGACAATGCGGCCTGGGTTCGCGATCCGCTCGCGCATCCGGCGCTTGGCGTAATGTCCCAACGCGAGCTTGGCGATCTGCCCTTCAACCGCGACTATCGCAGTTGCGGTTTCGCGCAGGAAAGCTGCCGGTAGATTTCGAGAGGCGGCGGGCTCAGAGAAGCAGCCGGAAGGCGTGGCCGAGAAGGGCGGCCATCGTCACGATGGTCGCCAATCCGCTGAGGCCGAAGCCGATCTCGCGCTGCCAGCGCGCGCCCTTTTCCTCGATGAAGTGCCAGGCGTGCAGCAGGCGACCGACGGTGAAGCAGACGCCCAGAAGGTGGAGAGCAAGCGTCGAGGTGCCAAGAAGAGCTGCGATCAGGAGCAGCAGCATCGTCATCGGCATGTTCTCGATAGCGTTGGCGTGGCCGCGCATGATGCGCTCGAGATGCGCCACGCTGCCATGGCCGACCCAGACCTTGTAGCGGCGACGCAACTGGCTCGTCGCCACGACCAGCCAGAACAGTATGGCCATGTTGAGCACGGCATAGAGGCCGACGGTGGCGATTGCGGTCTGATTCATCGATCTGGCTCCAGCATATCTGCTAGGATGTGTAAGCCATGCCGTCCAAAAAGGTAAACGCGCGTGTCGCCGCACCTTACGTTGCGTCAAAATCGCCACATTTATCGGTTTGGACAGCTGCGAGATTCGGCGGAAGGGCATTTTCTTTCACAGCGAACTGTGACTTCATGCCGGTCAAATGCAACCGCGCTCAAGCGCGTCAAAGGATCTATCCCGAGTGTTCGTATCGTTCTTTCCACGGCCGAAGGTGTTCTTCGCTTCGGCGCTCGTCTGGGCAGCACTGGCCATGCTGCTGTGGTACTTCGGAGGAGAAGGCATGGGCGGCATGTTCGGCATGCCGCCGGCCGCGGCAGATGCGCCGCCCGTCATCGGCGTCTCCGCGTTCTGGTCGGCTCCGTTCCTGTGGTTCTATGTCTACTTCGCCGTAACCGTGTTTTTGTTCTACGGCTTCTGGAGCTGGTTCTCGCCGCACCCCTGGCAGCGCTGGTCGATCCTCGGCACGGCGCTCATCCTGTTCATCACCTACTTCCAGGTGCAGGTCAGCGTCGCGATCAACAATTGGTACGGGCCGTTCTGGGATCTGATCCAGAACATCATTTCCGGTCAGGTGAAGGCCGAGGCTAGTGATGTCTACTGGGAGGTTGCGACCTTCATGGGCATTGCGGGCGTGGCGGTCGTCGTCAGTGCGCTCACTGTATTCCTCGTCAGCCACTATGTCTTCCGCTGGCGTACGGCGATGAACAATTTCTATGTCGCGAACTGGCCGAAGTTGCGTCACATCGAAGGCGCCGCGCAGCGTGTCCAGGAAGACTCGATGCGGTTTTCGACGATCATGGAGAGCCTGGGCGGCAACCTGATCGACTCGGTCATGACGCTCATCGCCTTTACGCCGCTCTTGATCCGCCTCTCGACGCACATCACGGAACTGCCGATTGTCGGGGCCGTGCCGCACCCGCTGGTTCTGGCAGCCATCGCCTGGGCGATTTTCGGAACGGTGCTGCTCGCCGCAGTTGGCGTGAAGCTTCCGGGGCTTCAGTTCCGCAATCAGCGCGTCGAAGCCGCCTACCGCAAGGAACTGGTCTATGGTGAAGACCACATAGAACGTGCGCAGCCGATAGCCTTGGCTGAGCTGTTCGACAACGTGCGGAGAAACTATTTCCGCATGTACTTCCACTATGTGTACTTCAACGTCTTCCGCTATCTCTACCTTCAGGTAAACAATGTATTCTCTCTAATCCTGATCGTGCCGTCGCTTGTTGCCCGTACGATCACGCTGGGCCTGCTGAACCAGATCAGCAACGCCTTTTCGCAGGTGACATCGTCGTTCCAGTATCTGGTCAATTCCTGGCCGACGATCATCGAGCTGCTTTCTATCTACAAGCGTCTCAGGGCCTTCGAGGCGACGCTGGAAGGCGAACCGCTGCCGGGCATCGACCAGCGCTATGTCGAAGGGCGCGTTGCCGCCACGGACCACTTTTGAGGTAGCAAGATGTCGGCGGCTCAGCCGCCGACATCGCCCGTCTTCGTGCCGTCGATCCCATGATGGTCGGCGAGATAGTCGGCGTAGCTCACGCATTTCACGTCGGCCTTCACGCAGACCTCGCCGGCGAAGCGTTCAAGAGCCCGCCAATAGGCGCCGCCGTTCATCAGCGTGAAATGGAAGCCCATTTCCAGTGGCACGCGCTTGCCGTTGTACTCGCGTTCGAAGGCAGAGCGGAACGCCTCATAAGCACGGTTCTCGAAGGCGGCATCGGTGTCCTTGCGCTCGATACCGCCCGAATGGCGCACGAACAGATTGTAGTCCATCGCGATGATCGGCCGGCTGCTTGGCCCCTCGGGGATCTGCGGCAGCGCGAAACGCATGATGCCGCCGACCATCTGCGGCTCGGCCGGTCCGCGCGAGACGCCGCTGGCGTCGTAGGCGAACTTTGCCTCCGAGAGGGCCGCGTAAAGCGCCTTGCCGTCCGAAAGATAGGGGACGCGAAAGCCCGAGACGCCGGTCTCGGCAAACTTCTTCCACCCCTCCGGTTCGCCCTCGATGCCGTTGATCTTGTACGCGTCGCGCAGGATGCGGGAGAAGGAGGCGAATTCGTTCAGCCAATCGGCCTTGCTCCAGTCCTTGCCGTCGAAATGGCCGCACGCGTGGCTGGCGATGTCGTGGCCTTCGGCGCGCGCCAGCCAGATCTGAGCCAGGCGTTGGCGCACTTCGTCCTTCGACTGCGCGAAGCCGACATTGGAGCGGCCGGACGACTTGCCGGGCGCCTGGTATTGGTTGCGGGTGTCGCGGCTGAGCAGGAAAACGCAGGACAGGAAATAGGTGAAGTGCGCGCCGGTGCGGGCGGCCAGGGTGCGACTGCGCTGCCACTGCGCCAGCTCATGGGCGCCGTCGAAAGAGATGATGACATATTGCGGCCGCCTCGGGAGAGATTCGTCCGCGAGCGCCGGCAGGACAAGCGAAAGGGAGACGCAAGTAAGCGTACAAGCACGAAAAACTACTGACATTGCTCCGGTTCTGAATGAAAATGACGGCAGGCTGGGGTATGGTTCAAATGTGGCGCGGTTGCGGGTGAGCATGGTGCCGGACCGGTTAATGAACAGATCTTTGCCGACGACTTGAACCGGCAATCCGCGATTTTCCGCCTCGCCCCCTTCCATGCGGGCGAAATATCGCTACAACGCTGCGCAGAAGAGCCCGGATTGGGCAAACATGGTTTGATCGAATGTCGGACGACAGTTTCATCCGCGAAGTCAACGAGGAGATGCGCCAGGACCGGGCGCGCCTCCTGTGGGAACGTTTTGGCCCCGTCGCGCTGGTGCTTGCGATATTGGTGGTGCTCGGCACCGCCGCTTTCGTTGCCTACGAATACTGGGCCGAACGCCAGGCCAGCCGCTCTGGCGACGCTTACCTGCAGGCGCTCACGCTGGCCAATTCCGGGAATAGCGACGAGGCACTCGCGGAACTGAAGACGTTGGAGGCAGACGGCTACGGTGCCTATCCGGTGCTGGCGCGCATGCGCGCGGCGACGGTGCTGGCCGACAAGGGCGATTTCGACGGCGCCGTAAAGGCCTTCGATGAGGTTGGTGCCGACAGTGCCATTCCTGGCGTGCTTCGCGACATGGCGCGGCTGCGCGCCGCCTACATCCTGGTCGACCACGGCTCCTATGCTGATGTGTCGAAGCGGGTCGAGGACCTCACCGCCGACACCAACCCGCTGCGGAACTCCGCACGTGAAGCGCTCGGCCTCGCGGCCTGGAAGGACGGCAAGGCGGAAGATGCGCTGAAGCTGTTCGACCAGATCTCGTCCGACGACGGCGCCCCGCGCAACGCGCGCGAACGCGCCACCCTCATGTCCGAACTGATCCGCGGTTCGGGCGCTGCGTCGTGACGCTGCGACATGACCTTCAAAGTAGCCATCATAGGCCGACCTAACGTCGGCAAATCGACGCTTTTCAATCGCCTTGTCGGCAAGAAGCTTGCGCTGGTCGATGACACGCCGGGCGTCACGCGCGACCGCCGCATCCATGCGGCCAAGCTTTACGACCTAAATTTCGAGGTGATCGACACCGCCGGTTTCGAAACGGCCGCTGCCGCCACGCTGCAGGGCCGTATGCGGGCGCAGACCGAGCTCGCCATACACGAAGCCGATCTCGTCCTGTTCGTGGTCGATTCGAAGTCCGGCCTGATGCCGGACGACAAGGCCTTCGCCGACGTCGTTCGCCGTTCGGGCAAGCCCGTCGTTCTTGTCGCCAACAAGGCCGAGGCGCGTGGCGCCCAGGGCGGCATGCTGGAAGCCTGGGAAGTCGGTCTCGGTGAGCCGATCCCGATCTCGGCCGAACACGGGCAGGGCATGCCCGACCTTCGCGAGGCGATCATCGAGGCGATTGGCGCGGACCGCGCCTTCGGCGAGGACGAGGAAGAGTCCGAGGATCATCCGCTGACGGAAGTTCTCGTCGGCGAGGACATCGCCGATCCGGACGTCGAACCCGCCTATGACGACACCAAGCCGATGCGCATCGCCGTCGTCGGCCGGCCCAATGCCGGCAAGTCGACGATGATCAACGCGCTGATCGACGAGGAGCGGCTGCTGACCGGGCCTGAGGCCGGCATCACCCGCGATTCGATCTCGGTCGACTGGACTTGGCGCGGACGCCTCATTCGCCTGTTCGATACCGCCGGCATGCGGCGCAAGGCCAAGGTTCAGGAAAAGCTCGAGAAGCTGTCCGTGGCCGACGGCCTGCGCGCCGTTCGCTTCGCCGAAATCGTCATCGTCGTCTTCGACGCCACCATCCCGTTCGAGAAACAGGACCTGCAGATCGCCGACCTCATCATCCGCGAGGGGCGGGGGCTGGTGCTGGCCCTCAACAAGTGGGACCTGATCGAGAACCCGCAGGAGACGCTGGCCGACCTGCGCGAGAAGACCGCCCGGCTGCTGCCGCAGGTGCGCGGCCTGCTGGCGGTTCCCGTCTCGGCCGAGACCGGGCGCGGCCTCGACAAGCTGATGGACGCGGTGCTGAAGACGCACCAGGTCTGGAACCGCCGCGTTTCCACCGGGCGTCTCAATCGCTGGCTGGAACGCATCCTGGCGCATCATCCACCGCCCGCGGTCGCCGGCCGCCGCCTCAAGATCAAGTACATCACCCAGGCCAAGACGCGGCCGCCGGGCTTTGTCCTGTCCTGCACCCGGCCTGAGGCCATGCCGCAATCCTATGTGCGGTACCTGGTCAACAACCTGCGGGATTACTTCGACATGCCGGGCGTGCCGATCCGCATGGTGCTGCGCGCGCCTGAAAATCCGTTCGCCGGTCGGGCCAGAAAGCGCAGCTGATTTCGCTGCTGCGCCTCATCCCCTGGGTGAGGCGGGCGGCAACGGTGGCCTGCCGAGCAGCTTTAGCAATTCCGCCAGGAATGGAGCCTGGCCGGGAAGAATGGCCTTCCGGGCCTCCTGGATCGTGAACCATCCGGCACGGTCCACTTCGGGAAATGATTGCGTGCGGCCGCTGCGCGGAGGCCATTCCATCTCGAAGCTGTTGGTTTGAAGCGCGTCGGTGTCGAAATCGCCTTCCATGGCGAAGGCGGTGACGAGCTTGCCGCCTGGCTGGCGCAGCGTCCCAAGAGGCTGCAACTTGGCTGCTGCTTCGGCGCCTGTCTCTTCCCGGAACTCCCGCCTGGCCGCGCTTTCCGCTGCTTCAGCCTCGTCATATTCCCCTTTGGGTATGCTCCAGGCGCCGCTATCCCTGTTTCTCCAGAACGGCCCACCAGGATGCACGAGCAGGACCTCCGTGCCGCGGTCGGTCTGCTTGAACATCAGAATGCCGGCGCTTCTTTTCGGCATCGATCGATTCCGCTTGTAGCATGTTGGTCTTGCGCCCCGCCTCGGGAGCAGAGGCTCAATGTCTCCGATTAAGTACGCATTAACCATGCCTTCCTATGGTTAACGGGTGTTTTTCGGAGAGGGTTCAGAGCATGGCCCTTGGCGCATCCCGGGCTGGCCGTGCTCTGCTTTCTGTCTCCGTAGGTTGCTGTTGCGTTCCGGAGAGTTTCTGTGCATCGACGTTCATCGACGCCGCAACTGGCCGTTGCCAGACCGCAAAGGCGCTCATTTCTTCCCCCGCTGGTGATCGGACTTGGTATCTGGATCGGCTTTCCGACCACGGTAGCCTATCAGGACATGGCCAGCCTGATTTCCGGCGCCGAGGCTTCGGGCGCACGCTGGAACTCCTTCGTCCAGAATGCTGTTGCCGGCTCCACGCATGCGGTCGAGATGCCCTTTGCAGATGGCGACATCATCACCGGATCGATTTCGGGGGCCGGCGTGACGGCGCCCGGTATCGGCGCGGTGGCGTTTCGGGGCAAGGGCGCGGCAGGCAACGACGTTCCGGACGAGGAGCGCATCAACCGGCGTGACAAGAAAGGGCGCATCGTCAATGTGACGCCGGCCGCGCCGCCCAAGGCCTTCACAGCCGGCTCTATCCTGCGCCGCACCAGCTCGCTCATGCAGCCTACCTTCGACGGCAATCTGAAGATGGCCTTCGTCAATCCACAGATCAAAGGCAAGGAAGTCAAGATCGCCACGGCATTCCACGCCACGGAGGACAAGAAGAAGAAGGCTCCCGGCGTGCCGACCATGCTGGCCAGCCTCGTCAACAACAACACGCCGGACATCCTGGCGACCGCCTATGCGCCGCCGGCGCCGGACTACGCCAAGACCTCGCCCTTCGAGAGCCTGCTCAAGGACACGGACCCATCGGCCGGTCGATTCATCCCGCCGCTTGCGGAGGGCGATCACGACTGGATGCGCAACCCGCTGCCGGCCAGCGTCTTTTCCAAGCCCGAGCAGAAGTGCCTGGCGACCGCCATCTATTTCGAGGCGCAGGGCGAAAGCCTGAAGGGCCAGGCTGCGGTGGCGCAGGTCATCCTCAACCGCGTTCGCAATCCGGCCTATCCGGACACGATCTGCGGCGTCGTCTACCAGAACGACGACTGGCTCAATCGCTGCCAGTTCTCTTTCGCATGCGATGGCCGCAAGAAGGTCGTGACCAGCCGCGAGCACTACAAGATCGCCGAGGACATCGCGATGGCGGTCACCGCCGGCAAGATCTTCATCCCGGAAGTCGCTTCCTCCACGCACTACTACGCCGCCTATGTAAGCCCTGGCTGGGCCCGCACGATGGAGAAGATGAAGAGAATCGGGCTGCACATCTTCTACCGGACCTATGGGGGCGGCTGGATCTGACCTTTTCGGCAGCCTGCCGCACCTTCCTTGAAGAGCGACCTGCGGCCCGGTTTTGGCCCGGATTCGGGTGTAACGGCGCACCTGCAGTGCCGGGCAGGATGTCGCACTTTGCCAAGCATATGATTTCATTTGCTAAAATACATCGGGAGAGCGCCCACTCCGTGGCTTGACGCAGATAGGCTCCCTAACTATGTTGCCGGCGACTTTGAAGCGGATGGACGGCGACGTTCTGTCCAGGCAAGGAGGTTGCGATGGCCAACAAGAGAAGGCCAGACGAAACCGGAAAAGCCGGGCCTGGGGAGCAGCATGAGCCTGACCTCCGCGACGACGACCTCGAGCGCCGCCGGCGCGAGCTTGACGCGAAAATCGCGGCCAGGCTGCACAGCGGAAGTGACGGGGAGCGGGGCGCCAAGTCAGGCGGAGCGACCGGATACGGTCAGGCGGTAAAGCTGTCCAGCGAGTTCATCGCGGGCGTGGCTGTCGGTGCCGGACTGGGTTGGACGATTGATCGCCTGGCTGGAACGTCGCCATGGGGCTTGATTGTTTTTCTGCTCCTTGGCTTCGGTGCCGGCGTTCTCAATGTCATGCGTTCTGCGGGCGTCGTTGCCCAGCCGGGTCCGAAAGCGCCTGACAAGCGTTCCGAGGGTTCGGAAGACTGAATCAACTGTGCTTGCGGGCACAATTTTTACTAAGGGGGCCGCGTGTCCAACGATCCGATCCATCAGTTTCACATCACGAAGTTGATTCCGATCGAAATCGGCGGATACGACTTCTCCTTCACCAATTCGTCGGCCTTCATGGTCGCCACGATCGCGGTCGCCGGCGCCTTCCTGTTTCTGACGACGTCGAGCCGCGGCTTGATCCCGAGCCGGCTTCAGTCCATTTCGGAAATGTCCTACGAGTTCGTGGCCTCCATGTTGCGAGACGCGGCGGGATCGCACGGGATGAAATTCTTCCCGTTCGTCTTCTCGCTGTTCATGTTCGTGCTGGTGGCCAACCTGCTCGGCCTGTTCCCGTATTTCTTCACCGTCACCAGCCAGATCATCGTCACCTTCGCGCTGGCGCTGTTGGTGATCGGCACCGTGATCGTCTATGGTTTCATGAAGAACGGTATCGGCTTCCTGAAGCTGTTCGTGCCGAGTGGCGTGCCCGGCATTCTCGTGCCGCTGGTCGTGCTCATCGAAATCATTTCGTTCCTTTCGCGTCCGATCAGCCTCTCCGTCCGTCTTTTCGCGAACATGCTGGCCGGTCACATCACGCTTAAGGTTTTTGCGGGCTTCGTTGCCTCGCTGAGCGCTCTCGGTGCGGTTGGTGTCGCCGGCTCGATCCTGCCGCTCGCCATGACGGTTGCGATCACCGCCCTCGAGTTCCTGGTGGCCTTCCTGCAGGCCTACGTCTTTGCGGTTCTGACCTGCATGTACCTCAACGACGCCCTGCATCCGGGCCACTAATACAAGTCGCCGGCGGGCCTCCTCCCGCCAAGTGAAAGCATTGAACTGAATTTCGATCCACAAGGAGTTGGACATGGAAGTAGCAGCAGCAAAGGCAATCGGTGCGGGCATCGCCTGCCTCGGCATGGGCGGTGCAGGCATCGGCCTCGGCACCATCTTCGGTAACTACCTGGCGGGCGCGCTGCGCAATCCGTCGGCTGCCGATGGTCAGTTCGGCCGCCTGATTTTCGGCTTCGCCGTTACCGAAGCTCTCGGCATCTTCTCGCTCCTCGTCGCCCTCCTGCTCCTCTTCACGTAAGAATTGCTGGACCGAGCGATATCTCCGGCCGCGCTGTTGCGGCCGGATAGGCTGAACAGGGGAAGCAAATGTTCGTGACACCGGCATTCGCGCAGGAGCAGGCTCCGGCGACGAATGAAACCCAATCGTTGGAGCATGCGGAGAGCGAGGCGAAGTTCCCGCCGTTCGATCCGTCATTCTATCCGTCACAGATTCTGTGGCTCGCGATCACGTTTGGCCTGTTCTACATCTTCCTGAAGAGGGTGGTTCTGCCGCGTGTCGGTGGTATCCTCGAAGTCCGTCGCGATCGTATCGCGCAGGATCTCGACCAGGCCGCTCTCATGAAGAGTGAAGCGGACGCCGCGGTTGTCGCCTACGAGCAGGAGCTTGCCGAAGCCAAGGCCAGGGCCAATACGATCGGTCAGCAGGCCCGTGACGGTGCCAAGGCCGATGCCGAGGCGGAGCGCAAGAAGGTCGAAGCCGGACTCGAGCAGAAGCTCGCCGAGGCTGAGGGCCGCATCGCCGCCATCAAGGCCGCCGCGATGAAGGAAGTCGGCACGATCGCGGAAGACACCACTGCCGCAATCGTCCAGGAACTGGTCGGCGGTAAGGCCGACAAGGCTGCCGTTGCTGCCGCCGTCAAGGCCGCGCAGGAGTAGGAGCAGGCCATGGATGCTACATTCTGGGCCACCGTTGCCCTCATCATCTTCGTCGCCGTCGTCCTCTATATGAAGGTGCCGGGGATGATCTCTAAGTCGCTCGATTCGCGTGCGGACCGCATTCGCAACGAGCTCGAGGAAGCCCGCAAGTTGCGCGAAGAAGCGCAGCAGCTTCTCGCCGAGTTCCAGCGCAAGCGCAAGGAAGCCGAGAAGGACGCCGCCGACATCGTCGAGGCTGCCAAGCACGAGGCCGAATTGCTGGTTACCGAAGCGAAGAAGAAGACCGAAGAGTACGTCACCCGCCGCGCCGCTCTCGCCGAGCAGAAGATCGGCCAGGCAGAGCGCGATGCGATCAACGAGGTGCGTTCGAGCGCGGTCGATCTCGCCGTCGAGGCAGCCCGCACGTTGCTTGCCGCCAAGGTGGACGCCAAGGCCGGTGCCGACCTCTTCAAGACTTCGCTGCAGGAAGTGAAGTCCAAGCTCAACTGAGCGGCATCGTCCGACAGTAGATTTTGAAGCCGCCGGCTAGCCGGCGGCTTTTTTCGTGCGCGGATTTTGTCCGCCTAAGGCGCGACCAGGTGACGGTTCTGGCTTCGGCATGTGAGCTTTGGCAAAGGCTGCCAAGGCAGCGGCGATCGAATGCAGTCAGCAGCGACGGGGGCCGGTTCGGCTCATCACCGTTGCGTCGCCAAGAAATTTGGCGACGGGGTACGAAATCCGGCTCAGAGAATCTGCTCTTCGTCTTCGGAGGGGGTGTTCTCGGCTGCCCCGTTCCGGAACGGGGCGAAGGAAATGCGGTGCCAGCGGGCGACCGCGCCATAGGTCGTGATCGCGGTGCGATGGCGGGCGGTGGCATAGCCCATGTGTATCTCGAAGCCGTAGCGCGCATCGACGTTGCCGCAGCCAGTCATCATGCGGTCACGCATGACCTTGGCGACGATCGAGGCGGCGGCGATGGACTGAGAGCGGCGATCGCCCTTGACCAGCGCCTCGCCCGGGCAGGGTAGGCCCGGCGGCACGTCGCGGCCGTCGGCCAGCGCCAGCTTCGGCGCCAGCGGCAGGCCGCATAGAGCCCGGCGCATCGCCTCCAGGCTCGCCTTGCGGATGTCGCTGCGGTCGATGCCTTCCGCACAGACCGAGGCCATGGAAACGCCGAGCGCGGTGGCGAGGATTTGCGAAAATATTTGCTCGCGCTGGGCGAGGGTGAGCCGCTTGGAATCGTCAAGGCCGTCGGGAATGCGCGCCGGATCGAGCACCACTGCCGCCGCTACCACCGGGCCGGCCAGCGGCCCACGCCCGGCTTCGTCCAGGCCGGCAACCGGCCATTGGCCGCGCGCGATCGCACGCTTCTCGAAGGAGAAATCGGGGTAGTCGACGATTTCGAAGAGGGGCGGAGAATCGGGACGCTGGCGAGCCATAGTGCGGCGATGCTCGCATCAGGCCCGATTCTCCGCAAGTCCTTCCGGGCCGTTCGGGGCGGAGGCCTGGAAGGTTGCCGTCGGCGGTAGGGAAAGGCCGGACGGGAACCGATGGCGCTGCCGGCCGTGGCGACGGCCGGCAAGTCATGTCGTCAAAGCAGCATCAGCTGCTCGTGCTGCTTCTCCGCGGCCACGAAAAGGTCGGCGCGAAGCTGGGTCTTTCGCAGGTTCAGCCCGAGCTTGCGCGCGGTGATCTCGAAGCGACGGCCGATCTGCCAGGCATAGGGGCCGGAGCCCTTCATGCGCTTGCCCCATTCCGCGTCGTAGTCCTTGCCGTCGCGCATCGAGCGGACGAGCGACATGACGTGACGGTAGCGATCCGGATAGTGGCGCAGCAGCCAGTCCTTGAAGATCGGGCTGACCTCCAGCGGCAGACGCAGGATGACGTAGCCCGCCTCGCGCGCACCGGCCGCATAGGCCGAATCGAGGATGCGCTCGATCTCGGAATCGGTCAGCCCGGGAATGATGGGAGCAACCATGACGCCGACCGGGATGCCGGCGTCGCTCAGCTGGCGGATCGCCTCCAGCCGGCGGGTAGGCGTGGCCGCGCGCGGCTCCATGGTACGGGCGATCATCCGGTCGAGCGTCGTTACCGACAGCGCCACCTTGGCCAGGCCTTGCTCGGCCATGCGCGACAGTATGTCGATGTCGCGCACCACCAGCGCCGACTTGGTGACGATGCCGACCGGATGCTTGCGCGCCTCCAGCACCTCGAGGATCTCGCGCATGATGCGCCATTGCTTCTCAATCGGCTGGTAGGGGTCGGTGTTGGTGCCGATGGCGATCGTGCGCGGCTGGTAGCCGTCCTTCGACAGTTCCCTGTCGAGCAGCTTCGCCGCATCGGGCTTGGCGAACAGTTTCGACTCGAAGTCGAGCCCGGGCGACATGCCCATATAGCTGTGGGTCGGCCGCGCGAAGCAGTAGACGCAGCCATGCTCGCAGCCGCGATAGGGATTGATCGATCGATCGAAGGAAATGTCGGGCGAACTGTTGCGCGTGATGATGGTGCGCGGCTTTTCCGTCTGCACCTCGGTCTTGAAGGGAGGAAGTTCCTCGATGGTGCTCCAGCCGTCGTCGAACACGTGGCGGGTCACCGGCTCGAAGCGGCCGGTCGGATTGATGCCGGCCGCGCGGCCGCGCCGCCGTTCACCATCGATCCTGATGCCGCTTTCCTCGATGACCGCGTTGGCCATCGCGGAACCGCCGTTCCTGAAAGCCGCAGCATCCGCGCGCGCGATCGGTTCCATTCCGCTCGTCTCCAGAGGTCGTCGGCGACTCGTGCCGTTCATGACCCTATTCGTATTCGGCGAATGAGAACAAAGCAAGAACTTTTTAGATTGTGAGGGTGCGCACTATGCGACCGGTTCTTCCTGCGTCGTTGCGGCAGCTTCGGCGGAGAGGCATGGTTCCCCGGAACCTCCGCACTTCGCTATCGCTCCTGCTCCGGCCCGAGGATGACGAGGGTGGGTGCGCCTGCGGCCAATCACGGACGGACCTTCGTCGCTCGCTCCCCTGCTACGCTCGTGCTCCGGCCCGAGGATGATGGGGATGGGGGCGCCCGCGACCAATTACGGGGGGAAGGCGTTAGTGCCGAGGCGTACAGGATGGCAATTTGGAGCGGTTTGGGATAGGCGATGGCGATGCTGAGCGTCCTGATAGAAACCAGGAACAATGAGGAAGCGTTGGCGCGGACGCTGTCGTCGCTGATCGGCGCGGCCGTGGCGGGGACGGTGCGCGAGGTGATTGTGTGCGATCTCGGATCGACCGATCATACCCACCAGGTCGCCGACCAGACCGGCTGTCATTTTCTCGCCGAAGGCGGCATCGCCGCCGGCATCGCGCAGGCCAAGAGCGACTGGCTGCTGTTGATCGAGCCAGGCGCGCGGCTGGTCGACGGATGGGCCGAGGCGGTCGAGCATCACATGGAAATGATGGCCATGCCGGGGCGCTTCGTCCGCTCCCGGGACGACAAGACACCGTTTTTCACGCGCCTGTTCGCCCGCCAGCGGGCCTTGGCGGAGGGACTGCTGATCCGTAAGGCACAGGCGTTTCCTCTCTCGCGCCGCGCAACCAATGCCGAGGCGCTGGCGCACGGGCTGGCGGCGAAACGGCTGTCGGCCGAAATCCACGTGGCCGCGCCGGGCTGAAGGGGCCTCAGGGCGTTTCGCGATCAAAGGGAGGCGGGCCTGCTGACCGCTGGTATTCGCGGCGCTGGGCGGCTTGGCCGATGTGTCGGATCAGGCCGACTTGCCGCCGCGCTTCAGGTGCTCGTCCAGGCGGGGCATGATCTCCACGAAATTGCACGGCATGTGGCGGTAGTCGAGCTGGGGCATGAGGATCCCGTCCCAGGCGTCCTTGCAGGCGCCGGGCGAACCCGGCAGCACGAAGACGAAGGTGGCGTTGACCACGCCGCCGGTGGCGCGCGACTGCACGGTTGAGGTGCCGATCTTGTCGTAGGAGATGCGGTGGAACAGCTCCGAGAAGCCGTCCATGCGCTTTTCGAAGATCGGCTCCAGCGCCTCCGGCGTCACGTCGCGGCCGGTGAAGCCGGTGCCGCCGGTGGTGATGACCACGTCGATGTTCTTGTCCCGCGACCAGTTCAGCACCCGCTCGCGGATCTCTTCCTTGTCGTCACGGACGATGTCGCGCGCGGCCAGCACATGGTCGGCCAGCGCGATGCGATCGGCTAGCGTCTGCCCCGACTTGTCGTCGGCCAGCGTGCGGCTGTCTGAAACCGTGAGCACGGCGATGCGGACCGGGATGAAGGGGCGCGTCTCGTCGGACATTTTTTCTTACCTCATGCTTGTGGTCGCCGCGACGAACCAGCCGGGATAGCTGGCGCGGATCGCCTCGGCCGCGCGGGCGGCATCGGCGTCGGTTTCGAACAGGCCGAAACAGGTCGCGCCCGAGCCGGACATGCGGGCAAAGGGCGCGCCTGTGCCGCCAAGCGCATCAAGCGCGTCGCCAATGGCCGGCGCAAGGGTCTTGGCGGGGTTTTCCAGGTCGTTGCGCGTAGCGCGCAGCCATTCCAGCACCGATGCGGGGTCGAGGCGACCGGGAAGGGGCGGCAGGGGCGGGTTCTCGCGGCTTGCCAGCGCACGGAAGACATCGGGCGTGGAGACGCCGACGCCGGGATTGACCAGCACCAGCGGCAGCGGTGGAAGGTCGGCCACAGGCTCCAGAACCTCGCCAATGCCGCGCGCCAGCAACGGCCGGGCAGCCAGGCACATGGGCACGTCGGCGCCGAGCTTCAGGCCGAGCGCGGCAAGGTCGGCCTCGATGCCCCAGTGGTGGGCCAGCGCGCGCAGGGCGGCCGCCGCATCGCTGGAGCCGCCGCCGATGCCGGAGGCGACGGGAAGGTTCTTTTCGAGGGAGATCGCCACCGGCGCGGCCGAGGCGGGAGAAAATGCGCGCAGCGCATCGCGGGCGCGGATGGCGAGGTTGCCGGCATCCAGCGGGACCTGTGCGGCGAACGGGCCGGTGACGGAGAAAGCGTCCTCCGTGGCCGGGCTCACAATCAGGCAGTCGCCGAATTCGGTGAAGACGGCAAGGCTTTCGAGCAGATGATAGCCGTCGGCCCGCCGGCCGGTGACATGGAGCGCCAGATTGATCTTCGCCGGCGCATGTTCGGCGGGAGCGGGAGCATGCACGGCGTTTCGGTCAGTCCTTGGCCAGGCGGTATTCGCCGGTCTTGGGGTCCTTGACCAGCGTGCCCATGGTGCCGGTGGCGGCCTGCCGCTCGGCGCGGCGGATTTTCGCCGTCACGCGTTCGGCTTCCCGGACGAAGTGGCGATAGCCCCAATAGGCGACCAGGCCGACGAGCGCGAAGAAGATTAGCTGTGGCATTGTTCCTGTTCTCCCCTTGTCCATGGGGCTGCCGAGCGCCGCTCAAGCGGGCTTTTTGTCATCATAGGCATCTTGTCGGGCTTTTCAAAGGCCAAAGCGCGCCCAGAGCGAGCGCTCCTCGGCCGCCTCCAGCAGGCCGCCAGCGGCGGCCGCGGCGATGTCGGGTGCTGAAAAGCCCTGTCGCGTGCCGAAGACGCCGAGCCGGCGGCCGAACAGGCCGCGCGGCGGGGTGATCAGGCGCAGGCGGGTCTTTTCGCCGAAACGCTGCTTCAGCACCGAGCGCATGTCGCCGAGGCTGTCGACTAGGCCGAGCTCGAGGCCGCGCTTGCCGCTCCAGAACAGGCCGGTGAAGAGGTCGGGATCGTCCTTCAGTCTTGCGCCGCGCCGTTCCTTGACGAGGTCGATGAAGGTGCCGTGGACCTCGAGCTGCAGCGCCTTCAGGCGCTCGACGTCCTCCTTCTTCTCCGGCTTGAAGGGGTCGAGCACAGCCTTGTTCTCGCCGGCGGTGTAGACGCGGCGCTCGATGCCGATCTTCTTCAGCAGCTCGGGGAAGCCGAAGGAGGCCGAGACCACGCCGATCGAGCCGACGATGGAGGAGGGGTCGGCGATAATCTCGTCTCCGGCCACCGCGATCATGTAGCCGCCGGAGGCCGCCACGTCCTCGACGAAGACCAGCACCTGCTTGTTCTTCTCGGCGGCGAGGTCGCGGATGCGCTTGTAGATCAGGCGCGACTGCACCGGTGACCCGCCGGGGGAGTTGATGGAGATCGCCACCGCCGGCGCGTCGGCGAAGGTAAAGGCCTTCTCGATGACGCTTGCCGTGGAGGCCAACGACAGGGTCGGCCGGAATTGGGGGCCGCCCGACATGATCGCGCCGTGGAGCCTGATGACCGGGATCGTCGTCACCTGCGAGCGCATGGATTTCGGCAGAAGGCGGTCGAGCAGTCGTCTCACAGAATGGATCTCCGGTGGAATTGCTTCGCATGTAGGCATTCGCGTCCGGACCGCAATGCCGCCCGGAAAAAGTCAGTCGCCGAAAAGCGATGCTCGCCCGTTGCTGACCGCATCGGCGCGAGGCGAGAGCTTGTGGCCATGCTCATGAAGGACCAGCGGCGGGCAAAGCGCAAGCGCCCCGCGCGCGGCGCGGCGGGCGCGCAGCACGATGCGGATGGCCGCGGCCTCGGCGCGCGGGTGGATGGGCATGATCTCGGCCGAGCCGAAGCGACCGGCAAGCGCGGCCAGGATCTGCGGCAGCGACTGCGGCCGGGCGATCAGCGCCAGCCCGCCGCGCGGGCGCACCACTGCCGCGGCGCTGCGCAGCCAGCGCTCGAACAGCCCGTCCTCCATCACATGCGCCTGGCGGCGCAGATCGTCGGGCGTGGCCCGGTCGCGCGACGTGTTGAAGGGCGGGTTCATGATGACGAAATCGCAGGAATTGTCGGCGAGCCCGGCAGCGGCGCGCGCCTTGCCGGCAAGCGTCACATCGGCCTCGAGTAGTGAGACGCGGGAGGCAAGATGCGCGTTGCCTTCGTGAGCGAGCGTCTGGCGGGCGCAATCGGCCATCTCGGGCGACTGCTCGACGAGCGTGACCGTCGCTTCCGGACAGCGCGAGGCGGCCGCCAGCCCAGCCGCGCCCGCGCCAGCGCCGAAGTCGGCCAGATGGCCGCGAAAGTCGGACGGCACGGCGGCCGCCAGCATCAGCGCGTCCATGCCGGCGCGGTGCCCGGCGTCGCGCGGCTGCACCAGCCAGAAATTGCCGCGATGGAAGGCGTCGACGGTGAAGACGGCGCGCTCGCGCACGGCCGTCGTCATGGACGGTCCCGGCGCATTTCCTTGGCGAAGCCGGCGTCGGTCAGCAGGCGTCGGGCCTCCTTCTCATCGGCGTCCGCCACGAGGATGCGGCGCGGCAGCACGCCGATCGAGCCGTCCAGCACGCTCATGTTCTGGTCGGCGACGAGGCAGTGGATGCCGGCATCGCGCAGCAGCGATTCGATGAAGGAGATGACGACGGCATCGTTGGTGCGGATGAGCTCGATCATGCGCGTAAGACTCGCAGTTTGTGGGGGCGATGTAAACGGTTGCCGGGAGCATACGCCGCTGCTTCGTTCAGCGCTTCCTGAAAAATAGCTTCAGCCGCTCGAACTCCTCGGGGCTTTATCTCACGCCCGTGAACGCCGCCGAGGTGTTGGCATTGTGCTCCGACGCGTAGAAACCAGCGGATAGTTTCCTTCGTTTCGAGCCGCTGTCTTGGCATAGCTATCGACCGCGCTAATTCGCCTCTTGCCCATGAAGGCCTTGGCGACCTAAATCATGGCCCAGCCTGAGGGGCTCGGCTCGAAATGTGGAGAGTTTATGGTGGGTGTCGTTCTCAACATCGGTGAGGGGAAGCGCGAGGCCGCTTCCATCCAGGAACTCATCGACCTGACGGCGCCCGACATGGCGCGGGTGAACAAGCTGATCCTGTCCAAGGCCGGGTCGGATGTGGAGATGATCCCCGAGGTCGCCAACCACCTCATCTCCTCGGGGGGCAAGCGGCTGCGGCCGATGCTGACGCTGGCAGCCGCGCAGATGTTCGGCTACTCCGGCGAGGGCCACATCAAGCTCGCCACGAGCGTGGAATTCATGCACACGGCCACGTTGCTGCATGACGACGTCGTCGACGAAAGCGGCATGCGCCGCGGCAAGAAGACGGCACGCATGATTTGGGGCAATCAGGCTAGCGTGCTGGTGGGCGATTTCCTGCTCGGTCAGGCGTTCCGGCTCATGGTCGAAGTCGGCTCGCTCGAAGCGCTCGACATCCTGTCCACGGCTGCCTCCATCATCGCTGAGGGCGAGGTGATGCAGTTGGCCGCCGCCAAGAACCTCGAAACGACCGAGGACGAGCACTTCGCCGTCATCAAGGCCAAGACCGCCGCGCTGTTTTCGGCCGCGGCCGAGGTCGGCCCGGTGATTGCAGGCGCGTCCAAGCCGGCGCGGGCGGCGCTGCGCTCCTACGGCATGAATCTCGGCCTGGCCTTCCAGCTCATCGACGACGCCCTGGACTATGGCGGCGACAGCTCCAATTTGGGCAAGAATGTCGGCGACGATTTCCGCGAGGGCAAGGTGACGCTCCCGGTCATCCTCGCCTACCGGCGCGGAACGGCGGCCGAGCGCGAGTTCTGGAAGGTTGCAATCGAGCAGAACAACGCCGACGACGCGGCGCTGGAGAAGGCGATAGGCCTGATGACGCGCCACAGCGCGATCGCCGACACGATCGGCCGCGCGCGACACTTCGGCGAGATCGCCCGCGACGCGCTGGCGCCCCTCGATGCGACGCCGCAGAAGACAGCATTGATCGACGTCATCGATTTCTGCATCAGCCGCGTGGTATAAAGGCTGATTGGCAAGGCAATGACGGCCGGTCTTTGACCGGATTGTGAAGTGCGGCCGATTGAACCGCGACCGCAAAAAGGCCATGCTTTTGCGAACTATCGCGCAAGTGAGTCACGCCGCCATTGGGGCGGTGCGGCGGGAAGGACGAATATGCGGCGAATGAGCGTGGGCTGGCTGGCGAGTGTTTCGGCGCTGGCGGGCCTGATGGTGATAGGACAGCCGGTTCTGGCCAAGCAGACCAACGAAACGGTCAACATCAATTCGTTGTCCGGTGCCTATCTCGCCGCTCGGGTGGCCGAAGTCGACAACGACCTCGACAGCGCCATCGCCTACTACAAGCGCGCGCTTGCCTTCGACACCGAGAACTCGGACCTCCAGCAGAGCCTGATGCTGGCGCTGATCGCCCAGGGGCGCTTCGACGAATCGCTGCCCTATGCCGAGAAGCTGAAGGCCGTGCCCGATATCGAGCGCTTCTCGCGCCTGGCACTGGCGGCCGACGCTATCCGCAAGGGGGACTACAAGTCCTCCGAGAACCTCCTCAAGCTTACGGTCGAATCCGACCTCGACCGGCTCATCACCAGCGTCATGACCGCCTGGTCGAAGGCTGGTGCCGGCGACACCAAGGGTGCGATTTCCTATCTGGAGAAGCTCCAGGGGCCTGAGTGGTATTCGCTGTTCACCACCTATCACCGCGCGCTGATCGCCGATGTCGCCGGCAAGACGCAGGAGGCTGACAAAATCTACGCCGCCACGCTCGAGAACGTCGCGGCTGGCGGCGCGGCGCCGGAAACCTGGCTGCGGGCGGCGGAGGCCTATGCCAGCTCGCTTGCCCATCGCGGCGAGAAGAAGAAGGCGCTGGCCGTGCTGGACAAGGCCAACTCTTTCGCCAGCGGCCGCGTGGCGTTGACCGTGCTACGCCAGAAGATCGAGAAGGGCGAGCCGGTTTCGCAGCTGATCGCCACTCCGGCGGACGGCGCCAGCGAAATCCTGCTGGACCTCGCCGCCGCGTTGAACCGGGGCGGCGGCGAGCCCTTCGTGCGGCTCTACCTGCAATATGCTCTGGCGCTGCGCCACGACAGCGATGCAGCGCTGATGCAGCTGGCGGCAGTGGCCGAGCAGCAGGAGAACGGGCAGGAGGCGATCGATCTCTATCGCCGCGTGCCGGCCGACTCGCCGCTGAAGCGTTCCGCCGAATTGCAGCTCGGCCTCAACCTCGCCGACCTCAAGCAGCACGACGAGGCGATCACCCTTCTCAAATCCTTGCTCGAACAGGCGCCAGACGACATGCGCGCCTATCTGGCGCTCGGCGGCGTCTATGCCTCGACCGAGAATTTTCGCGCCGCGGCCGAGGTCTACGACAAGGCGGTGGAGCGGCTGAAGAAGCCGGAGAAATCCGACTGGAACATCTTCTACCAGCGCGGCATCGCCTATGAACGGCTGAAGGAATGGCCCAAGGCCGAGCCGAACTTCCGCGAAGCGCTGAAGCTCATGCCCGACCAGCCGCAGGTTCTGAACTATCTGGGCTACTCCTGGGTCGACATGAACACGAACCTCGATGAAGGCTTGGCCATGATCCGCAAGGCGGTCGACCTGAGGCCGAGCGACGGCTACATCGTCGATTCGCTGGGCTGGGCCTATTACCGCCTCGGCCGCTTCGACGAAGCGGTGACGGAACTGGAGCGGGCGGTTTCGCTGAAGCCCGAGGACCCGGTGCTGAACGACCATCTCGGCGACGCCTACTGGCGCGCCGGCCGCAAGCTGGAGGCGACCTTCCAGTGGAGCCACGCGCGCGACATGAAGCCGGAGCCGGATGTGCTGGCCTCGGTGCAGAAGAAGCTGTCCGAAGGCCTGCCGCCGCTGGAGGGCAAGGCCGCCGCGCAGGCGCCGGTCAAGCCGGTGGAGCCCGAGGTGAAGCCGGAGGAACCGGCCGAACCGCAGCCCGAGAAGAAGGGGGAGCATCCCGACCTGGCCCCGGTGCAAAAGATTTCCGCGAAGCCCGCGGCCTACACGGTGCAGCCCGGCCAGTCGCTGTGGTCGATCGCTAACGAGGTGCTCGGCAATGGCGACCGCTATCAGGAAATCCTCAACCTCAACCCGCAACTGCACGGCGATCCCGGCCGCATCGTGCCGGGCCAGGAATTGATCATTCCCTGACGCATAACCCCAAAAATCGGAACCGATTTTTGGAAAGGGATTATGCATAGATTCAAAGTGCTACAGCGTCCTTTGCGCGCCCTTTCGGGCGCGCTGTGCTGTAGTAGGGCAACTGATCCTCTCGGGAAAACTTGACGCTTCCGGCAGGCCGGAATAGGACGGGCCGTCTTTCGGCCCGTCTTTTTGAGGCTTTCCCGTGACCGCCAATTTACCCGCCCATATGCACCCCAGCCGCTCGTTCCAGGGGCTGATCCTGACTCTGCACGACTACTGGGCAAAATACGGTTGCGTCATCCTGCAGCCCTACGACATGGAGGTCGGCGCCGGTACGTTCCACCCGGCCACGACGCTGCGCGCCTTGGGGCCGAAGCCCTGGAAAGCGGCCTATGTGCAGCCCTCGCGCCGGCCCAAGGACGGCCGCTACGGCGAGAACCCGAACCGGCTGCAGCACTACTACCAGTACCAGGTGATCCTGAAGCCGAACCCGCCGGACCTGCAGGAGCTCTATCTCGGCTCGCTGAAGGCGATCGGCATCGATCCGCTGCTGCATGACATCCGCTTCGTCGAGGACGACTGGGAAAGCCCGACGCTGGGCGCCTGGGGCCTGGGATGGGAATGCTGGTGTGACGGCATGGAAGTGTCGCAGTTCACCTATTTCCAGCAGGTCTGCGGCATCGAATGCGCGCCGGTGGCCGGCGAGCTGACCTACGGGCTCGAGCGCCTGGCCATGTATGTGCAGGGCGTGGACAATGTCTATGACCTCAACTTCAACGGCCGCGACGGTGACGAAAAGGTCACCTATGGCGAAGTCTTCCTGCAGGCCGAGCAGGAATATTCGCGCTACAATTTCGAGCACGCCAACACGGCGGTGCTGCTGAGGCATTTCGAGGAGGCCGAGGCCGAGTGCGAGGCGCTGCTCAAGGCCGGTGCCGAGCGCACCGACGGCAAGCCGCACCAGCTGGTGTTTCCGGCCTATGACCAGTGCATCAAGGCCAGCCATGTCTTCAACCTGCTCGACGCGCGCGGGGTGATCTCGGTCACCGAGCGGCAGAGCTACATCCTGCGCGTGCGCAACCTCTCGCGCCAGTGCGGGGAGGCGTTCCTTCAAACCGAGGCCGGTGGCTTCGCGATGACCGGCGAGGCTGCATAAATGCCCGATTTTCTGCTTGAACTTCGCTCCGAGGAAATCCCCGCGCGCATGCAGCGCAAGGCTGCCGGCGACCTGAGGAAGATGGTCACCGACGGCCTGGTGGAAGCGGGCCTCACCTATGAGGCGGCGCGCGAATACTGGACGCCGCGCCGGCTGACGCTGGACATTCGCGGCATGACCCCGCGCTCGAAGGACGTGCACGAGGAGAAGAAGGGGCCCAGCACCAAGGCGCCGCAGCAAGCGATCGAAGGCTTCCTGCGCTCGGCCGGGCTGACCGACATCTCCCAGGCGCATGTGCATACGGACCCCAAGAAGGGCGATTTCTACGTCGCCCATATCTCGAAGCCTGGCCGCGCGGCGGAGGAGATCATCGCCGAGCTGATGCCGGCCGTGATCCGCGCCTTCCCCTGGCCGAAGTCGATGCGCTGGGGCGCGGCCTCCGGGCCGAAGGGCGCGAGGTATAACGGCGCGGAAGGCCGCGGCGGCGACACGCTGCGCTGGGTGCGCCCGCTGCAATCCATCGTCTGCACCTTCGGTCCCGAGACCGAGGAGCCCAAGGTAGTGGATTTCGAGATCGACGGCATCCGCGCCGGCAATGTCACCTACGGACACCGCTTCCATGCGCCCGGCGCCATCACCGTGCGCCGCTTCGACGACTATGTGGCCAAGCTCGAGGCCGCCAAGGTGGTGCTCGATGCGGATCGCCGCAAGCAGATCATCCTTTCCGATGCCAAGAACCTGGCCTTCGCCAGCGGCCTCGACCTGGTCGAAGACGAAGGCCTGCTGGAGGAAGTGTCGGGTCTCGTCGAATGGCCGGTGGTGCTGATGGGCGAGTTCGAGCAGGACTTTTTGGCCATCCCGGCCGAGGTGATCCGCCTGACCATCCGCGCCAACCAGAAGTGCTTCGTCACGCGGCCGCATGGCGAGGCCGAAGGCCTCTCCAACCGCTTCGTGCTCATTTCCAATATCGAGGCGAAGGACGGCGGCAGGGAGATCGCCCACGGCAATGGAAAGGTGGTGCGCGCACGCCTCTCCGACGCGCACTATTTCTGGAACACCGACCAGCACGACCTGCCGGACCTTGGCGAGCTTGGGGCTTCGGCCGAAAAGTTCGGCCTCGACATGAAGAAGCCGCTCGACCAGCGCATGGCGCGGCTCGACCACCTCAACGTGACCTTCCATGCCAAGCTCGGCACGCAAGGGCAGCGCGTGGACCGCATCCGCAAGCTGGCGCGCGAGATCGCGCCGATCGTCGGCGCCGATCCAGCCCTGGCCGAGCGCGCCGCGGTTCTGGCCAAGGCAGACCTGCAGACCGAGGTGGTTGGCGAGTTCCCCGAACTGCAGGGCGCCATGGGCCACAAATATGCGCTGCTGCAGGGCGAGCATGCTTCGGTGGCGGCAGCCGTCGAGGAGCACTACAAGCCGCAGGGCCCGTCCGATCGTGTGCCGACCGACCCGGTTTCGGTGGCGGTGGCGCTGGCCGACAAGCTCGACACGCTGGTGGGTTTTTGGGCCATCGACGAAAAGCCCACGGGCTCCAAGGACCCCTATGCGCTGCGCAGGGCGGCGCTGGGCGTGATCCGCATGCTCATCGAGAACGCCGCGCGGGTTCAGCTCGGCCGCGCCGGCGATTTCGCCATGAACGGCTACTCGCAGGTTTCCGGCCAGCGTGCTCAGCTTTTCATGGACCTTCTCTCCTTCTTCCACGATCGCCTGAAAGTCTATCTGCGCGATCAGGGCGCCCGCTACGATCTCATCGACGCCGTGCTGGCGGCTGGCGAGGGGACGGCTTCCAACGACGACCTCTTGATGGTCGTGCGCCGCGTCGAGGCGCTCGGCACCTTCCTCGACACCGAGGACGGCAAGAACCTGCTGGCCGGCACCAAGCGCGCGGCCAACATCCTTGCGGCTGAAGAGAAGAAGGGCACGCGCATCGCGGAAGCCGTCGATACTTCGCTGTTCCGCGAGGACGAGGAGCAGGCCCTGTTCGCGGCGATCAATCAGGCCGACAAGGAAGCCGCGCAAGCGATCCAGAACGAGGATTTTTCGGCCGCCATGCGGGCGCTGAGCGCGCTGCGCGCACCGGTCGATTCCTTCTTCGACGATGTGCTGGTCAACGACGAGGACCTCGACGTGCGCGCCAACCGCCTCGCGCTGTTGTCGCGCATCCGCGCCGCCACCGACGAGGTTGCGGATTTTTCGAAGATCGCGGGCTGACGCGTTTCCGGGTTCGGCGTATCTAGGCCAAACCTGCCTCGGACTGCCGGTGGCGAGTCCGAGGCCTGGGTCCCCGGAACCTCCGCACTTCGCTTCGCTCGTGTTCCGGCCCGAGGACGACGGGTTGGGGGCGGGCTGGCCTTAACCTTCTCGGCTGCGTTTGTCCCGCGGTCCGGGGACGACGGGTGAGAGCCATCGCTCTTAGCCTTCGCGGCTTCGCTCGTGCTGCGACCCGAGGATGACGGGGCGTCGGCCCTTAACCTTCACGGCTGTGCTCATATTGCGGCCGAGGAGGACAGGGTAAGGTTTCTGGCAAGCCTTCAACGCTGGGGAGTTTCCGCGGGCCTCTCTCCCTCCGTCATCCTCGCGCCCCGAGCGCGAGCGATAGCGAAGCGAGGGGTTGCGGGGATCCAGGCCTCGACGGTCCAATGGGCAAGCCGGTCCAAAGTTGACGCGTTCGTACTGTTGCCGGCGAGGTTGCGGGCTTTTTGTAGGTATCTGACGTTCGGCGCGTCGACGCCAAACCTGCCTCGGACTGCCGGTGGCGAGTCCGAGGCCTGGGTCCCCGGAACCTTCGCATTTCGCTTCGCTCGTGCTTCGGCCCGAGGACGACGGGTTGGGGGCGGGCTGCCCTTAACCTTCACGGCTTCACTAATATTGCGGCCCGAGGACGACGGGGGAACAGGGCCCCAGAGCCTAAACGGGCAGGCTCAGTTGCTCGAAGCCCACGCCCCGCCGACCACGCCGCCGCGGAACACGGTCGGCTCGGCCGGCCAGTACCGCGAAACGGCTGCGCTGGAGGCGACCTTGTCGTCGGTGGCGACAGGCTTGCCGAGCGTGATCACGGATGGCCGTGCCGCCTGGCCTGCCTGCGCGGCGAGGGTCATGATCGACGGGCCGGGCGAGTTGGCTGCTTCTAGCGTCTCGATGGAACCGGCTTGCGCGGTCGTCGCCGTCAGCACGGTCGCCGCAATCAGAAAAGCACCTGCAATGCGCATTGCCCCCTCCTGCCATTTGCCTGCCATGGCTCATAGCGCAACAGGCGTTGCCGCTTGTTTGAAGCAAAGCGCGGCATTTTAGCGATTGCCGGAAAAAACTCCTCGGCACTTGCCGCGGCAGGCCGCCCGCTATAGGCAGGCGGTGTTCAATAAAGAGATCGTCGCACGTGGCCGAAATCCTCGAGGGCAGCAAAGCAATGGAGCGGGCGCTGGCGCTTCTGGCGGCCGGCGAACTCGTGGCCATTCCCACCGAGACCGTTTACGGGCTGGCCGGCGATGCCACCAATGGTGAGGCCGTGGCGCGCATCTTCGAGGCCAAGGGCCGGCCGCGCTTCAACCCGCTGATCGCGCATGTCGCCTCCATGGCGATGGCCGAGACGATCGCCGAATTCGACCCGCTGTCGCGCCGGCTGGCCGAAGCCTTCTGGCCGGGGCCGCTGACGCTGGTGCTGCCGCATCGCGCCGACAGCGGCCTGCATCCGCTGGTGACGGCCGGGCTGGGCACGATTGCGCTGCGCATGCCCAAGGGGTTTGGCTCCGAGCTTATAGCCGCCTTCGGCCGCCCGCTGGCCGCCCCCAGCGCCAATTCCTCCGGCAAGATCAGCGGCACCACGGCCGAGGCCGTAAATGCCGATCTGGGCGGCCGCATCAAGCTGGTGGTGGATGGCGGGCCGACCCAGGTGGGGGTGGAATCGACCATCGTGAAGGTCGAGGACGGGGCCTTGCGCCTGCTGCGGCCCGGCGGCATCCCGGCCGAGGAGATCGAGGCGGTGGCAGGGACAAAACTGCTGCGCAACAGCGATGCGGGCATCGAGGCGCCGGGCATGATGCTGTCGCACTATGCGCCGGGGGCGGCGATGCGGCTGGACGCTTCCGCCGTCGAGCCGGGAGAGGCGCTGCTGGGTTTCGGGGCCAAGCGCGCGGCCGGCGCGGAGAAGGCGGTGGCCTTCCTGAACCTTTCAGAGGCCGGCAATCTGCGCGAGGCGGCCGCCAATCTGTTTACATACATGCAGGCGCTGGACCGTTCGGGCGCCAAGATTATCGCCGTGGAGCCGGTGCCGCATGAGGGGCTGGGCGAGGCGATCAACGACCGGCTTTCGCGCGCCGCCGCCCCGCGCGAGACAGTTGAGAATTTCGAACCCAAGTAGCTGACATGACAAAGCATTCGACGCCTCTCGATTCCGCCTTGCTCGACCGCTTCGCGGCGATCGTCGGCGAGCGCCATGCGCTGCGCGACGAGGCGGACATCGCGCCTTACCTCACCGAGCCGCGCGGCCGCTTCGGCGGCGTCTCGCCGCTGGTGCTGCGCCCGGGCAGCGTGGAGGAGGTGAGCCGCATCATGCAGCTTGCCACCGAAACGTGCACGCCGATCGTGCCGCAGGGCGGCAATACCGGGCTGGTGGGCGCACAGATGCCTGACCACTCCGGCACGCAGGTGGTGCTTTCTCTGTCGCGGCTCAACAGGATCCGCGAGATCGACACGCAGTCCAACACGGTGATCGCCGAGGCCGGCGTGATCCTAGAAAAGCTGCAGGAGGCGGCCGATGCGGCGGGGCGGCTATTTCCGCTGTCGCTCGGCTCGCAGGGATCGTGCGAGGTCGGCGGTAATTTGTCTTCCAATGCCGGCGGTACCGGCGTGCTGGCTTATGGCAATGCGCGCGAATTGTGCCTGGGCGTGGAGGTGGTGCTGCCCACCGGCGAGGTGTTTGACGACCTGCGCAAGCTGAAGAAGGACAACACCGGCTATGACCTGAAGGACCTGTTCGTCGGGGCCGAAGGCACGCTCGGCGTCATCACCGCGGCGGTCCTAAAACTGTTTCCGAAGCCGAAGGGCAGGGAAGTGGCCTGGGTGGGCCTTTCCTCGCCGGAAGCCGCGCTGGAGCTGTTCGGCCGCGCCAGCGAACAGGCGGGCAGCGGCCTGACCGCTTTCGAGCTCATCTCCGACATGGTGCTGGGCTTTGGCTTGCGCCACATTCCCGACGCGCAACGGCCGCTGGAAAGCGAATGGCCGTGGCATGTGCTGATGGAGATTTCGTCGGGCCGCTCGGCCGAGGATGCGCGCGAGACGATTGAAGAGGTGCTGACCGCCGGCTTCGAGGCGGGCGTGGTGGGTGACGCGGCGATCGCCGCCAGCCTTGCGCAGGCGAGCGCCTTCTGGCGGCTGCGCGAGGGCCTTTCGGAGGCGCAGCGCCCAGAGGGCGGCTCGATCAAGCACGACATTTCGGTGCCAGTCGCCTCCGTCCCGGCCTTCATCGAGCAGGCGGGCAAGGCGGTGGCCGCGATCTGTTCCGAGGCGCGTATCGCCTGCTTCGGCCACATGGGCGACGGCAATCTGCACTACAACATCTCGCAGCCGGCGGGCGGCGATACCGAGGCCTTCCTCGACCTCTACCCGGACATGAACAAGGCGGTGCACGATATCGTGCGGGAGATGAACGGCTCGATCTCGGCCGAGCACGGCATCGGCCAGATGAAGCGCGAAGAACTGATCGCCACGACGCAGCCGATCGCCATCGACCTCATGCGCCGCGTGAAGAAGGCGTTCGATCCGGCGGGGATCATGAACCCGGGCAAGGTGATCTGAGGGTCTTCTTCACCCCTTCTTCAGACAGGTTTACAACATCTTGTAGCTGGTCGGATTCCGATAACCATCTGGTAGATCAGCAAAATTTAACCGACTTTCTTAAGCGGGGCGGTAACAACCCCGCGCTAGTGTCCTTCCCATAACGAGACCGGGAAAACCCGGTTCGGAGAGACCGGAACACCGGCTCTCAGGAGTAACAGGAAGAAGGCACAATCAATGAGCACCGGACTGAAGCCAGTCTGGGCGGGGCGCACCATGCGCCTCGACCCTTATCGCTTGCCCCAGATGACCAGCTTTGCCACGCACGACGAGTTCGGTGACGTCAGCTTCACCATCGACCAGCGCGGCGCGACGGTCCGGCGCATACTCAAGAAGAGCGGCCTGCCGGCCACCGTGGTGCTGCCGGCCAGGGCCTTCCGCGGCGTGGCTGCCCGGGCGATCGAGGACGACCTGCTCAACGTGACGGTGACGCTCGAGCTGCTGCACAACGACCCGCAGCTGTCGGTGCCGCTCCTGGTGGCCGACAATCTGGAAGACGTGGCCGCCGACTGGCGCGCCTGGGCGGAAGCCTACCGCCTGCCTATGCTTCTGATCGAGGCCGACGGCGTGGCTCGTACGCTGGAGGAATCGCTCGGCGCGGCGATCAAGGCCATGCCGCCGCAGGGCCGCCGCAAGGGGCGCCCGACCATGGCGCGCCGCTCGCGCTTCCAGGCCCGCCGCAAGACCGGCAATCTCGGCCTGCGGCTGGTGATCGGCGGCGAGGAAATCATCGCCCGGCAGTAGGCAACTGAAGTTTTTGGGTCTTTGCCGTCCATGGGCCGCGCTCGTGGGCGGTGAAGGCTGTTGGCGTTAGACCAACTTCTACGGAACGTCTTCGAATTCCCCCTCTCCGTCCGCTTCGCGGCCACCTCTCCCCCGCAAGCGGGGGCGAGGAACCGGCACTCGCTGAGGTCGCGACATCGCAGAATTTTGGTTCCTCGCCCCCATGAAATGGGGGAGAGGTGCCGAGCTTGAGCGAGGCGGAGAGGGGGACTGGGCAGGAAGGCGTCTGTCGCCTCAAACCAGCGGCTTGAGCGCGATCCACAGGCCGCCGCCGATCAGGCCGAGGAAAATCAGCCAGCCGACAGTTCCGTTTGACTTGAACAGTTTCAGGCACTGGTCGGGATCGTCGATGTTCAGCACCCGGATCTGGCGTGCCATGTGCGCGCCCGCGGCCACCAGCCCGGCCAGCGCCGGCATCGGCGCTTCCGCAGCGGCGAAGGCGAGCGCAAAGCAGATCAGCGCGCCGCCATAGAGCCCCACCAGCCACAGCTTGGTGTTTTCGCCGAACAGTCGCGCGGTGGAGCGCACGCCCACCAGCGCGTCGTCTTCCTTGTCCTGGTGGGCATAGATGGTGTCGTAGCCGATCACCCACATGATCGAGCCGATGTAGAGCAGGATCGGCGCGGCATCGAGATCGGAGAACTCGGCGGCCCAGCCCATCAGCGCGCCCCAGGAAAAGGCAAGGCCGAGAACGAACTGCGGCCAGTCGGTGATTCTCTTCATGAACGGGTAGATCGCCACGATGCCGAGCGAGCAGAGGCCGAGCAGGATCGCGAAGCCGTTGAGCTGGACGAGCACCAGAAGCCCGACCAGCGCCTGCATGAGCAGGAAGCGCCAGGCCTGCTTGCGGCTGACCTGGCCCGACGGCAGGGGCCGCGAGCGCGTGCGCTCGACCTCGGCGTCGATCTTCTCGTCGACGAGATCGTTGTAGGTGCAGCCGGCGCCGCGCATGGCGATGGCCCCGACCAGGAACAGCACCAGATACCAGGGGTTGGGCAGAAGCGTCAGCAGCGGGTCTTCCGGCCGCGCATAGGCAACCGCCGCCAGCGCCGTGGACCACCAGCAGGGCCACAGAAGCAGGATCCAGCCGATGGGACGATCCCAGCGCGCAAGCTGCGCGTAGGGCCATACCCAGCGCGGCAGAACCCGATAGACCCAATGACCACTCGGCGCGTCGGCAACGCGGCCTTGCGCCTCTCTCGACTGAATATTTTCCATGCTCTTGAGGTGACAGCAGCCGCAACGCTCGTCAAGAAGATGATTTGTCCTTGATAATAGGCGTTGACGGTTGACCGCGCCGCGCAAGGGCCATACCGGAGGCCGCAACGGACGAACACAGGCACGGAGCGTGATGGCATGAATGTTCTTCTGATTGGTTCGGGCGGCCGCGAGCACGCGCTGGCCTGGAAGATCGCGGCCTCTCCCATGCTGACCAAGCTCTACGCCGCGCCGGGCAATCCGGGCATCGCCGGAGAGGCGGAGATCGTCGCGCTGGACGTCAACGACCACGCGGCCGTGGCTGCCTTCTGCAAGGACAAGGCAATCGACCTCGTGGTGGTCGGGCCGGAAGCGCCGCTTGTCGCCGGCCTCGGCGACGACCTTAGGGCGGCCGGCATCCGCGTGTTCGGCCCCTCGGCCAAGGCGGCGCAACTCGAGGGCTCGAAGGGTTTTACCAAGGACCTCTGCCGCAGATACAACATCCCCACAGCCGCCTATGAGCGCTTCGGCAACGCCGCCGACGCCAAGGCCTATATCGAGAAGATGGGCGCGCCCATCGTGGTCAAGGCAGACGGGCTGGCCGCCGGCAAGGGCGTGACGGTTGCGATGACGCTGGACGAGGCACTTGGCGCGATCGATGCCTGCTTCGACGGCGGTTTTGGCAGCGCGGGCGCGGAAGTGGTGGTCGAGGAGTTTTTGACCGGCGAGGAGGCGAGCTTCTTTTGCCTGTGCGACGGCAAGACCGCGCTGCCTTTCGGCACCGCCCAGGACCACAAGCGCGTGGGCGAGGGCGATACTGGCCCCAATACCGGCGGCATGGGCGCCTATTCGCCGGCGCCGGTGATGACGCCGGAACTGATCGAGCGCACCATGCGCGAGATCATCGAGCCGACCATGCGCGGCATGGCCGAGATGGGCATGCCGTTCTCGGGCGTGCTGTTCGCCGGTCTGATGATCAACGACAAGGGTCCGCAGCTCATCGAATACAATGTCCGCTTCGGCGATCCCGAATGCCAGGTGCTGATGACCCGGTTGAAGGACGACCTGCTGGTGCTCCTGAGCGCGGTGGCCGACGGGCAGCTCTCGCACATGTCGGCGCGCTGGTACGACGAGGCGGCGTTGACTGTGGTGATGGCGGCCAGGGGCTATCCGGGCACGCCGATGAAGGGGACCATCATCCGCGGCCTCGACAAGGCGCCGGAGGGCGTGGAAATCTTCCATGCCGGCACGGCGGAGGAGGATGGCGAGATCGTCGCCGCCGGCGGCCGCGTGCTGAATGTGACCGCCACCGGCAAGACAGTGACGGAAGCACAGCGCAAGGCCTATGAGGCGGTGGATGTCATTGACTGGCCGGAAGGTTTCTGCCGGCGTGACATCGGCTGGCGCGCCGTCGAGCGGGAGCAGGCGAAATGACCGTCACGATCTATCACAACCCGAAATGCGGCACCTCGCGTAACGCGCTGGCGATGATCCGCGCTTCCGGCGAGGAGCCGGAGATCATCGAATATCTGCAGACCCCGCCCTCGCGCGAGCGGCTGGTGGAACTGCTCGGCATGATGAAGATGAAGCCGCGCGACCTCTTGCGCCGCAAGGGCACGCCCTATGACGAACTTGGTCTCGACGATCCGAAATGGAGAGACGACGAGCTGATCGACTTCATGCTCGCGCACCCGATCCTGATCGAGCGACCCATCGTCGTGTCGGAAAAGGGCGCGGTGCTGGCGCGGCCTTCGGAAAAGGTGCTGGACGTGCTGCCCAATCCGGACATCGGCACCTTCACCAAGGAAGACGGCGAAGTGGTGCGCAGGGGGTAGGTCTCATGCCCGGCGGCGTTGCGTCGTAGGCGGTAGCTCTGGCGGCACGGCTGTCGAGGTCTGGATCCCCGCAACCATTCGCGGCCTCGTCGTTTGCTAAGCTTTGCCTATCAGTCAATGCGATCCACAGCCGAAGGCACGGTTCCCGTCATCGTCGGGTCGAGATCGCCCGACAGCTTTCCTTCGCCGAAGGCCCAGGCGATCAAGCTCTCACGAATCGACACCAGATAACCGCCGAGCCGCTGCAGGATATCGCCTTCAGCTTCAGCGATCTGTTCGGCTGTCGGCGTCGAAGTGATAGGGAGTTGCTGGTCAGCCGCATCGAGGGCGTTTTGCTGCACGATCGGCTGGGCAGGCGCATCGGGCTGCGGGGCAGGCTGGGCAGTTGCTTCCGCATTCGTCTCTTGGGTCACGTCCGGCTTTTGGTCTGAGTCCGGGTTGGTCGGCGCGGCGACCGTGTCGCCTTTGGGGTCCACGGGGTCCACGCGATCGATATCGTGCTGTTCGCTTGCCGCAAGGCCATCACCCTGTGCGCCAGGCTGTTTGGCTACATCAGGTTGCGCAGGGGGCTGGGCGGCAGCGGCGGACTTCGTCGCGGCCAGTTTTTTGGCCGTGTCCGCCTTCTTGGTCTTGCCGGGCTTCTTGGCAGCTTTCGATTTGCCGGGGGTAGCGGCCTTGTCGTTCTCGGGTTCGGCGCGTTCGGGATGCAGGGCGTTTTCCAGCGCGGCCAGCGGGCCAGTCTGCTCGTGTGGCGCGTAGGCCAGATCGAGAGCCGGCGCGGCATCCCGCTTGGTCGTGGGTGCCTTGGCGATCAGTTCGGACGGCGCATCGAGCAGCTTGCCGAAGGGCCAGGTGCCGCGCAGTTCGTCTGCGTTCATCGAGGCCACGTTGACGTCGATGTCGATCGGCGTTCCCGGCACGCGGTAGGGGCAGCTCTTGGCGCCGCGGCAATTGGCCTGCGCGGCGAACTGCCAGAGTGCGTAACCCTGCCAGTTGCCCTTCGGGAAATGTTCGCCGATTTCGGGCTTGTAGCGGGCGTACCAGAGGGGCAGACGCGACAGCAGCTGGTATTTGTCGCGATTGTCGGCGATGTGCTGGGCGGTGCTGCCGTTGGTGTAGAGGATCGGGTAACGCCCGGTGCGGCGCTGGATCTGGCGCGCGAACTGCTCGGCATCCCCCAGCGACATCCATTTCTGCGGGTCATTTTCCTCGATGTCGAGCGCCATCAGGTCGTCGGGGCCGGGCTGGGCGAAGTCGAGGAAATTGTTGGCCTGCTCGATGGGATTGCCAGGGCGGGCGAGGTGGTAGGCGCCCCATTTGAGGCCGAGCGCCTTGGCCATGGCGCGGCGGGTCTGGAACAGCTCGCGCGCCACCGCATGCCGCTTCCAGAGCGCCTTGCAGAGCTTCACCTCGGTATCGCTGCCGCTGCAGGAATAGGGCGGCGACAGGCCGTCCGAGGCCTTGTTGATGAAGCCGACGACGCGCTTGTCGGTGACGAGCTGTTCCCAGTCGATGGCGTTGTATTCGTAGGCGTCGACGACCAGCGCGCGGTCCGGCCGCTTCCACGGCTCGGAAAAATCAGAGGCGGCGGCGGGCATCCAGTGCAGCGCAAGCGCTGCGCTCAGCGCTGCCAGAATGCGTCGACAGTGACGTAGGCGTGTTGGGTTCAATACAGGTGTTCCCGCGGGGCAAGCAGTGGTCCCGCTCCTTTATAATTAAGGAAGTGCTTAAATTGTGGCCTCAGTGACCGTACGTCAACGCGAACGGATCCTGCGCCGGTTCTGTCGGCAGGCTTCCTTCAGCTTCACGACGACGAAAATGCGTCAGCGAGCATCTGGGCGAGCACAAAATGCCGCGATCCGACCAGTAAGCCGGGCCATGCGCGATGTCGCCCTCATGATACCAGAAGCCAACGGAGCCATACGGCAGGCCACATTCCACACAGCGACGGGTTTCGGGTTTGGCGAGCATAAGAAGTCCTTTCACGGCATAGTTAGGGACAAGGGTGCGCCCGTGCAACTTTCGCACCAAATTTGACGTTTACGTCAAAAGTAAGTAGCGCTGCGGAGGCGTTTCCGCGTAATCTGCGCTACGCTCAGATCCCTGATCAGGAGGACCGGCCAGAAATGTACCGCGCACCCGTCGAGGAGATTTCGTTCACGCTCAAGCATGTGGCCGGACTGAAGGCAGCGATCGAGGCAGGGGCGCTGGGCGACCTCAGCGAGGACCTTGCGGATGCGATCCTGCAGGAAGCGGGGCGCTTCGCCTCCGAGGAGGTGGCGCCGCTGCGCGAGATCGGCGACCGGCACGGAGCGGTGCTGAAGGACGCGGCGGTGACGACGCCGCCCGGCTGGAAGCAGCTTTACGCGCGCTGGATCGAAGGCGGCTGGAATGCGCTGCAGGCACCGGAGGAGTTCGGCGGGCAGGGCCTGCCGGCTATGCTCGGCGTGGCGGCGCTGGAAATGTGGAACTCCGCCTCCATGGCCTTCGGCATCGGCCCGACGCTGACCATGGGCGCGGTTGAGGCACTGGACAAGCACGCCTCCGAGGAACTCAAGCGCACCTATCTGGAAAAGCTCGTCTCGGGCGAGTGGATGGGTACGATGAACCTTACCGAGCCGCAGGCGGGCTCGGACCTCGCCGCGCTGCGCACGCGCGCCGAGCGCGCCGCCGACGGTACCTATCGCATCTTCGGCCAGAAGATTTTCATCACCTATGGCGAGCACGATTTCACCGATAATATCGTGCATCTGGTGCTGGCGCGCCTGCCCGATGCGCCGGCCGGCACGCGCGGCATCTCGCTGTTCCTGGTGCCGAAATTCCTCGTCAACGAGGACGGCTCGCTTGGGGCTCGCAATGACGCGTTCTGCTCGGGCCTTGAGCACAAGCTCGGCATCCATGCCTCGCCCACCTGCACGATGATCTTCGGCGACGGCTTTGCCAAGGATCGCGAGCCGGGCGCCATCGGCTGGTTGATCGGCGAGGAGAACCGGGGGCTCGCCTGCATGTTCACCATGATGAACAACGCCCGTCTCGCCGTCGGCATCCAGGGCGTGGCGGTGGCCGAAGCCGCGTTCCAGAAGGCGCTGGCCTATGCCAATGAGCGCCGGCAGGGCAAGGCAGCTGGCTATGACGGCGAGGGCATGGCGCCGATCGTCCTCCATCCCGACGTGCAGCGGAACCTGCTGACCATGAAGGCGCTGACGCAGGCCGCCCGCGCCATCTGCTATTCCTGCGCGCATGCGACCGACCGCGCCCGTGCCGGCGGTGATGGCGCCCAGTTCTGGCAGGAGCGGGCCAACCTGCTCACGCCCGTCGCCAAGGCCTTTTCCACCGATGTCGGCGTCGACGTCGCCTCGCTCGGCGTACAGGTGCATGGCGGCATGGGTTTTATCGAGGAGACGGGGGCGGCGGCGCTGCTGCGTGACGCCCGCATCGCCCCGATCTACGAGGGCACCAACGGCATCCAGGCGATCGACCTGGTGACGCGCAAGCTGCCGCAAGGCGGCGGCGAGCATGTGCACCGCTATATCAACGAACTAAGCGAGGTCGTCGGCCGGGTGCGCGCGTCTAACCTGCAGGGCTTCGGCCGCACGGCCAACGAGCTCGAGGCCGCGCTGGGCCATCTTTCGGAGGCGACGCGGCATTTGGAGAAAGCAATGGGCGAGGGGCGCATGGATGAAGCGCTGGCCGGCGCCACGCCCTATCTCAGGCTGTTCGGGCTTGCGGCCGGCGGAGCCTATCTGGCGCAGGCAGCTCTGGCCGGCGGCGATGGGGAGCGCCAGGCGCTGTGCCGTTTCTTCGCCGAAAATCTCGTCGGCGAGACGCGGGCGCTAAAGGAGCGTGTCGTGGATGGGGCGGCTAGCCTGGCCGTAGCGGGCGAGAGCCTGATTTCGGCTTGATGGAAACAGGGGGAGGGGAACATGGCGAGCCTGGCTAACGGCCACATCATCATCGAGCGGCGCCGGGCGGTGCAGACGATCCGCATGAACCGGCCGGACAAGAAAAACGCCATTACCCGCGCCATGTATGCCGCGATGGCCGCAGCACTCCAGTCGGGCGATGCCGATCCGGAAATCCGCGCGCATGTCTTCTTCGGCGTTCCGGGCGCCTTCTCGGCCGGCAACGATCTCGCCGACTTCATGGCGGTGGCCATGGGTGGCGATGGCGGCCAGGAAGTCTGGGACTTCCTGCTTGCGCTGGCGCAGTCGGAAAAGCCGCTGCTCTCGGGCGTGGACGGCATCGCGGTGGGCATCGGCACGACGCTGAACCTCCACTGCGACCTGACCTTTGCCACACCGCGCACGGTGTTCAAGACGCCATTCGTCGATCTCGGCCTCGTGCCGGAGGCCGGTTCGAGCCTGCTGGTTCCGGCCGTGCTCGGCCGTCAGCAAGCCTTCGCCATGCTGGGGCTCGGCAAGGGATTTTCGGCAGAACAGGCCAAGGCGGCGGGACTGATCTACGACGTGGTGCCGGAGGATACGCTGGAGGCGGCCGTGCTGACGGCTGCTGAGGCGGTTGCGGCCAAGCCGCCGCAGGCGCTGAAGATCGCGCGCGACCTGATGCGCGCGCCGCGCGAGGCGGTCGTCGCCCGCATCCGCGAGGAGGGCGAGCATTTTCGCGAGCGCTTGAAATCGGACGAGGCCAAGCAGGCCTTCGTCGCCTTCATGAGCCGAAAGAAATGACCCCGCCGAAGCGGGGTCAATCGGGTATGCCTGAGGATCGTCAGGATCGCGTCAGCGATAGTAAGGCGAAACGCACTGCTGGCGCGGCCCATAATTGGGCTGGAACGTGTTGTCGTAGGCCTGGTACGAGCGATAGCGATCGTAGCACCAGCGCATATGCGCGTCGCCGTAGCTCGGCTGACGATAGACAGGCGCGGGCTCGCGATAGACGGGCGCCGGCTGGCTGGCGATGGCGCCGCCGATGATCGCGCCGGCTATGAAGGCCGCGGGCGGAAACCACCAGCCATTGTGCTCGCGCCAGCCCGGCCGGGAGTGCCGGTAGCCGCGATGGCCGTTGTAGTAGTAGTTGCCGCCGCGACGGTAGAAACGCTCGCCGCCGTCACGCACCTGCTGGATGTCGGAGGCGCCGGCTTCGAGCCTGGGAAGCAGCACGGGCGCGGCGTTTGCCTCCACCATGCTCGAGGCAATGGCGGTCGCGGCCATGGCGGCTGCGCAAATGGTTAGCAAAAGCTTTTTCATAAGTACCTCATTCAGTTTTCCAAGCCCTGCCTGAGAACATGACAGGTGAAGGATGAACCGTAACTGAATGAATTCATTAAATTTCGGTAATCATTGCCTTGCGGGCGCCGGCGAAATGGGCCCCTCAGGGGTAAAGCCGGCTCTTTTCCCAGCCGCCATCCTCGGTGCGGGTGAAGACGATGCGGTCGTGCAGACGGAAGGGGCGGTCGTGCCAGAACTCGATCGTCTGTGGCACGATGCGGAAACCGGACCAGTAGGCGGGGCGCGGTATCTCGCCGATCGCATAGCGGGCGGTGTATTCGGCCACCGCCTTCTCGAGCGCGAAGCGGCTTTCCAGCGGCCGCGACTGCTTCGAGGCCCAGGCGCCGATCCGGCTGCCGCGCGGGCGCGAGGCGAAATAGGCGTCGGCCTCGGCGTCGCTGACGATCTCCACGGGCCCGCGCACGCGCACCTGGCGGCGCAGCGACTTCCAGTGGAAGCACATGGCGGCCTTCATGGTGGCGAGGATCTCGCGGCCCTTGGCGCTTTCGAAATTGGTGTAGAAGACAAAACCCTTTTCGTCGAAGCCCTTGAGCAAAACCATGCGCACGTCGGGCATGCCGTCGGGGTCGACGGTCGCCAGCGCCACGCCATTGGGATCGTTCGGCTCGCTCTGGGCTGCGTCGTCAAGCCACGTCGCGAAAAGACGAAACGGTTCGGCGCTTTCGGTAAAGTCACCGGTTGTTAATGCTGTTTCGGCCATAGTTTTTTCTCGAAGTGATGCTGATGGCTGGAGATTGCCTATTGTCGCGCGTTGCGCAAGCGTGGAGAGACAGTTTGTCGTGCCATTTCCGGTTCGGTCGCCTGAGAACGGCGGCGGTGCTCACTGTTGCTTTCTCGCTTTGCGGCTGTGCCGCTGGCGGCTTCAGCCTGGAAAAGGCCGAGGTTGACCGGTCGCTCGTCACCGGCACCGTCTCATCGACGGGGCAGGTGTCCGCCGATGCCCAGCAGGTGTCGGACGAGGCAACCATCCGCAATGCCGTCTCTGCCGCCGACATCACCGAATTGGGCGGCGGCGCGCTGGCCTGGGCTAACACCGACACCGGCTCGCGCGGGGCCATCAACAACCTCATCGAAAGCAGTGACAACGGCGCGCTGTGCCGCAAGTTCACCACCTCACGCGAGAGCTTCAACGGGGTCGGTCTCTACCACGGCGAGGTCTGCAGGGCCGGCGCCGGCGCCTGGCGCATGATGAATTTCCAGCCGGCTTCCGCCAAATAGAGCCTCCCGAAACGCACGTGCCGCTTCTCCGGTCTCCACTGGAATTTGTTCCTACCGAGGAGCATATAGGGTGCGAGTCCCTATTCCTTGAAAAATTCGGCAGGCAGAAGGCATGCGTGATCCCTATGAAGTGCTGGGCGTTGCGAAGAACGCGTCAGCCAAGGAGATAAAGTCGGCGTACCGGAAACTCGCCAAGAAGCATCATCCGGACCAGAATCCGAATGATCCCAAGGCGAAGGACCGGTTTGCCGCCGCCAACCAGGCGTACGAGATCCTCGGCGACGAGAAGAGCCGGGGCGCCTATGACCGCGGCGAGATCGATGCCGAAGGCAAGCCGCGGTTCCAGGGCTTCGAAGGCCAGGCGGGCGGCGATCCCTTCGCGGGCTTCCGTCGCCAGAGCCAGGGGCCCGGCGGTTCGCGCTTCGAGTTCCGCTCCGGCGGCACCGGCGGCGATTCCTTCGGCGACAGCGACATTTTCAGCGAACTGTTCGGCCACGCCTTCTCGCAGCGCGGCGCGGGCGGCACCGCGCACCGGGCGCCCGCCGGCGCCGATCTCAACGCCACGCTCGACGTCGGTATCGAGGATGTGGCCGCTGCCGAGAAGGTCACGGCGGTGTTTCCCGATGGCCGCAAGCTTGCGGTCAAGCTGCCGCACTATGTCGAGGACGGCCAGACCATCCGCCTGAAGGGGCAGGGCGAGCCGGGCATTGGCGGGCCGGGCGACGCGCTGGTGAAGATTCACTTCAAGAAGCATCCGCGCTACCGCGTGGAGGGGCGCGACCTGCATGTCGATCTGCCCGTTCCGCTGCGCGATGCGGTGCTGGGCGCCAAGCTGCCGGTGGAGACGCCGACCGGGCGGCTGGCGGTGACGGTGCCGGCATGGTCCAGCTCCGACAAGGTGCTGCGCCTCAAGGGGCGCGGCCTGACCCAGAAGACCGGCGGCCACGCCGATCTGTATGTCCATGTCCGCGTCATGCTGCCGGAAAACGGTGATCCGGAGCTGGAAGCGCTGATGCGGAAGTCCGCGAACTGACCATTTCCGCCTCTTGGCGCAGATCTGTTCAGCGCGCAGGGCGCTTGAAGGTGCCCTGTGGCTGTGCGATAGGGGCAGTTCTTGGTTGTTAGAGAATGCGGAGAGTGGATCATATGGCGGTTGGACAGGGCCTCATGGCCGGAAAACGTGGCCTTATTCTTGGCGTGGCCAACAACCGGTCGATTGCCTGGGGAATTGCCAAGGCTTGCGCCGATCAGGGCGCCGAGCTGGCACTGACCTATCAGGGCGAGGCCTTCAGGAAGCGCGTCGAGCCGCTGGTTGCCGAACTAGGTGATCGCGCCCATGTGGCTGGCCACTGCGACGTGACCGATCCGGAAAGCCTGGACGCCGTCTTCGAGGACGTCGCCAGGAAGTGGGGCAAGCTGGACTTCGTGGTCCACGCCATCGCCTTCTCCGACAAGGAGGAGCTTGACGGCCGCTATGTCGAGACCACGCGCGACAACTTCCTGCGCACGATGGACATCTCGGTGTTTTCCTTCACCACCATCGCCAAGCGCGCCGAGCCGCTGATGACCGATGGCGGCTCGCTGCTGACGCTGACCTATTACGGCGCCGAGAAGGTGATGCCGCACTACAACGTCATGGGCGTTGCCAAGGCCGCGCTCGAGGCGAGCGTGCGCTATCTGGCCGTCGACCTCGGCGGCAAGGGCATCCGCGTCAACGCGATTTCGGCCGGCCCGATCAAGACGCTGGCCGCCTCCGGCATCGGCGACTTCCGCTACATTCTGAAGTGGAACGAATACAACGCCCCGCTGAAGCGCACCGTGACCCCGGAGGAAGTGGGCGATTCCGGCCTCTACTTCCTGTCCGACCTGTCGCGCGGCGTCACCGGCGAGGTGCACCACGTCGATTCGGGCTACCACGTCGTCGGCATGAAGGCCGTGGACGCCCCGGATATTTCCACCATCAAGGACTGAGCTCCCGCGGCTCAGCAGGCTTTGGGAGGCGTGCAGCGCGCCATGTTTCCGCTTGTCTATTTCGTGCGTCACGGCCAGACGGAATGGAACGCCGAAGAACGCCTGCAGGGGCAGGCCGACACGGACATCACCGAGGTCGGCCGCGCCCAGGCCGACCGCAACGGCCAGCGCCTGGCCGAACTGATTGCCGATCCGCACGACTTTGATTTCGTCGCGAGCCCGATGCGGCGCACGCGTGAAACCATGGAGCGCGCACGCGCGGCCATGGGGCTGGCCTCGAATGGCTATCGCACCGATCCGCGGCTGGTCGAGGTGAATTTTGGCGACTGGCAGGGCTTTACTTTCCCCGAACTGGAACAACGCTATCCGGGGTGCAAGGAGGAGCGCTCGCGCGACAAATGGAGCTTCGTGCCGCCGGGCGAGGATGCCGAGAGCTATGAGATGCTGCTCGGGCGAATAAGGCCCTGGTTCGAGGGTCTGAAGCACCCCACGGTCTGTGTGACCCATGGCGGCGTGCTGCGCGTCATCTTCAGGCTGGCGCAGGCGATACCGACCCACTTGGCTGCCGCGATGGAAATTCCGCAGGACCGGGTTCTCCGGTTCGAGAACGGCCGCCTCGACTGGCTCTGAGCGATTTTCCGCGGCTTCCGCATATGGATTGAAGCGTTCCGCGCGCCCTGGCGCGCGGTTCGATCGTTCGATGGCGTTTCTTGAGGGGTGGAATGCCTACTCGGGCAGTTCCATGTCGGTGATCATGTTGACGCCGTTGACCTGGTCGTAGGCAAGCAGGACGTCCATGCCTTCCTGGAGCGCGTCGACGTCGAATTCGCCGGGCAACTTGTAGGACTTTCCATTTTCGAGCGTGATGGACAGCTTCTCGCGGTCGATCGCCTTGATCTTGCCTTCCGCCTCGGCGGCGTAGGCGGCGCTGGAGATCATCAGTACAGCGGCGAGAGCGCCGATCAGGCTACGCATGGTCCATCCTCGTTATGTTTATCCTTGGCGTCGACGGGCGACGGCTCGCGATTGCGAGCAGGAAGAAACCATTATCATGGGGAATGTGTCAAAACTAAAACTCGACTATTTCACTATTTGTTTTCAAGACGTTGCAACAAGTGTGGGGAAACCCTGAAACGGTTCTCGCGAGAGCCGCGGAACACAATCGGGCATCGGGCCAGATCATGGTTTGACCCATGCCTAAAACGCCAATAGAACGCACCGCAGAGCCGGCGCGGCCGGGCAGGGCTGAGTATCCATGTCGCACAACACTTTCGGACATCTGTTCCGTGTCACCACCTGGGGCGAAAGCCACGGCGCGGCCTTGGGCTGCGTGGTCGACGGCTGCCCGCCCGGCATCCGCTTCACCCGCGCCGAGATCCAGGCCGAACTCGACCGGCGCCGCCCCGGCAAGTCGCGATTCGTGACACAGCGCCGCGAGCCCGACGAGGTGCAGGTTCTGTCCGGCTTCGTGCTGGACGAGGACGGCGAGACGATGATTACCACCGGCACGCCGGTGTCGATGATGATCGAGAACGTCGACCAGCGCTCGAAGGATTATGGCGAGATCGCCCGCCAGTACCGGCCGGGCCACGCCGACTATACTTATCATGTCAAATACGGCCTGCGCGACCATCGCGGCGGCGGCCGTTCCTCGGCCCGCGAGACGGCGGCGCGTGTGGCTGCCGGCGCCCTGGCGCGCAAGGTGGTGCCGGGCATGGTGGTGCGCGGCGCGCTGGTTTCGATGGGCGTCAAGGAGATCGATCGCAGCCGCTGGAACTGGAATTTCGTCGACGATCCGGAAAATCCCTTCTTCACGCCCGATCCGGAGTCGGTGCAAGTTTTTGCCGACTATCTCGACGGCATCCGCAAGGCCGGTTCTTCGGTGGGCGCGGTGGTGGAGATCGTGGCAGACGGCGTGCCCGCCGGCCTCGGCGCGCCGGTCTATGCCAAGCTCGACCAGGACATCGCCTCCAACCTCATGTCCATCAACGCGGTGAAGGGGGTGGAGATCGGCAACGGCTTCGAGGCCGCGCGCATCACCGGCGAGGAGAACGCCGACGAGATGCGGATCGGCAATGACGGCAAGCCGGTGTTCCTGTCCAACCACGCCGGGGGTATACTGGGCGGCATCTCGACCGGTCAGCCAATCGTGGCGCGTTTCGCCGTCAAGCCGACGTCGTCGATCCTGACGCCGCGCAAGTCCATCGATGTCGACGGACACGACGTCGACGTGATGACCAAGGGCCGCCACGATCCATGCGTAGGCATCCGCGCCGTACCGATCGGCGAGGCCATGGTTGCCTGCGCCATCGCCGACCACTACCTGCGGCATCGCGGCCAGACCGGCCGGGTGTGATAGTTTTCAAGTGAGCAACTGAACGGACTCCGGACAAGATGGGCTACGACCAGAAGAAAGTCGTCGAGGCGCTGCGGGCCTTCGAACGTGGCGAAATCGTCGTCGTGATGGATGACGATGGGCGCGAGAACGAGGGCGACCTGATCGTCGCGGCCGTGCACTGCACGGCCGAGAAGATGGCCTTCATCGTGCGCCACACCTCGGGCATCGTCTGCGCGCCGATGACGCGCGAGGACGCCCGCCGGCTCAACCTGACGCCGATGGTCGCCGAGAACGATTCCGCCCACACCACCGCCTTCACAGTCAGCGTCGACTTCAAGCACGGCACCACCACCGGCATCTCTGCCGACGACCGCACGCTGACCGTGCGCAACCTGGCCAACGACAATGTCGGCGGCGCCGATTTCGTACGTCCGGGCCACATCTTCCCGCTGGTGGCGCGCGAGGGCGGCGTGCTGATGCGCTCGGGCCATACCGAGGCGGCGGTGGACCTCTGCAAGCTCGCCGGCCTGCCGCCGGTGGGCGTCATCTCGGAACTGGTCAATGACGACGGCACGGTGATGCGCGGGCCGCAGGTGGAGGCTTTCGCCGAGGCCAATGGCCTGATGCAGGTGTCGGTGGCCGACCTCATCGCCTATCGCCAGCGCCAAGAAAAGCTGGTGGAGCGTGTCGAGTGCTCGGACATCGAGACGCCCGGCGGCAAGGCCAAGGCCTATACCTACACGCTGCCCTGGGACGTGATGCACCACCTGGCGATCGTCTTTGGCGACATCCGCGACGGCGAGGAAGTGCCCGTCCGGTTGCATTCGGAGAACGTGGTGGCCGACGTGTTCGGCACTGGTCACGACCTCCAGTCGATCATGAAATCCATGGGCGAGTGCAAGCGCGGCGTCATCGTCTATCTGCGCGAGGGTTCGGTGGGCGTTGCCCACCAGGACCGCAACCGCCCGCTGCACAACGAGGCGGAAGCCCACGCCGAAGCCCGCAAGCGCGAGAGCGAGTGGCGCGAGATCGGCCTCGGCGCGCAGATACTGCGCGACCTCGGCATCTCCTCGATCAACCTGATCGCCTCGCGCGAGCGCCACTATGTCGGCCTCGAAGGTTTCGGCATCAAGATCGCCAAAACTGAAATTCTCTAGCGAGAAACGTCGCTGCCGCGCGGCAGACGCTTGACAATATTTCCCCTCAGGACATGCTAAATTTGCCTGTCTTGGGGGGATTATTGCATGTGGGACTTCGATATCGGCAAGACGCTGTCGATGATGATGAAGACATGGCCCTTCATCGTCTTTCGCATGATCGTGTTTTTTGCAATCACCGCGGCATATGTGCTTGCGACAGGCGCCGGAGCTGGCGTCGGTTATGGCGCAGGCCACATCTTCGGCGGCGAGGACGGTCCCGCCACCTTGTCGATCTGGGGCGGCATTATCAGCTTCGGCCTGGTGTCGCTGATCGTCTACTGGATCCGCGAATACATCCTGTACATCGTCAAGGCAGGCCACATCGCCGTCATGGTTCGGCTACTGGACGGGCACGGAGTGCCCAGCGGCCAGGGGCAGATCTCCTATGCGCGGGAGGTTGTGACCACGCGCTTTGCGGAAGCCAATATTCTCTTCGTGCTCGACCAACTGGTGAAGGGCGCCATCGCCGCGATCACCGGCCTGATCGGTGGCATCGCGGCCTTCCTCCCCATTCCCGGGCTCGACGGGCTGGTGAAGTTCGTCAACGCGGTCATTCGCCTGTCGCTGACCTATGTCGACGAGATCATCCTCGCCTACAACATTCGCCTCGACAGCCACAGCCCCTACGAGACCGCGCGCCAGGGCGTCGTCCTCTACGCGCAGAACGCCGGCACCATGGTCAAGAACGCCGTGTGGCTTGCGATCGTCATGTGGGGCCTGACCTTCGTCATCTTCCTGATGATGCTGACGCCGGCGGCAGCCATCCTCTACATGATGCCGGGGCAACTGGCGGGCTGGGCCTTCGTGCTGGCGATCGTGTTCGCCTGGGCCATCAAGGCGGCGCTGATCGAGCCCTTCGCCATCGCCTCGCTGATGCAGGTCTATTTCAAGACTATCGAAGGGCAGGTGCCCAATCCGGACTGGGATCGCCGGCTGGCCGAGGCATCGGGCAAGTTCCGCGAGCTGAAGGACAAGGCGCTGGGCTCGGCTGGCGGGGCGGCATGGCAGCCGGCCAAGCAGGCTCGCTAAGCATGCTCAGGGTCGCCAGGACAGGGATTCACTGGCTACGGTTTCCTTGAGTAAGGTTTCTCCGGCGCCACCGAAGGCCTCGCTCATGATGAGCTCGGGCAGGGGCAGGCGATTGCCCCAGCCGCTTGCTTCGAGATCCGGCTTCGGCGCGAACTGCGAGACACGGCCGACGCACAGATAGGCGATCGGCGCGACATGCTCGGGAATGCCGAGAAGCTCCTTCAGCGCCTGTTCGTCAAGAATGCTGACCCAGCCTATCCCCACGCCCTCGGCGCGCGCGGCGAGCCAGAGGTTCTGCACCGCGCAAACGGTGCTGTAGAGGTCCATCTGCGGGTTGTGCCAGCGGCCGAGCGGCGAGTTTTCCGAGCGCCGGCGGTCGCAGGTGATGCAGAGGTTCAGCGCGCTTTCGCAAATGCCTTCGAGCTTCAGCTTGCGGTAGAGCGCCTGCCGCTCGGCGGCGATGGCGTGCAGTTCCTGCTCGCGGGCGGTGAGGAACAGGTCGCGCACCCGCTCGCGTCGCTCCATGTCCCTGATGACGATGAAGTTCCATGGCTGCATGAAGCCGACTGACGGCGCGTGATGGGCGGCCAGCAGGAGACGCGCCAGAACGGCGTCGTCCAGCGGCTCGGGCGCAAAATGGCTGCGCACGTCGCGGCGCGTAAAGATGGCGCGGTAGACCGCCTCGCGCGCGGCGTCTTCGAAGGCGTTTTCGGGCATAGGATGGCTGCTTGCCGGCATCGCGTTTCCCCTTGCGAACAGGCTCGGCATCGTTCCGCCTGACCATGCGGACGACTATTTCTGCCTGGCCGGTCTTCTGGCTCGGGTTCGTCCCGCCATCGGCGCCTTCCCGTTCCGCAGAACAGTGGCATCTACCGATGCGGTCCCCCTTACAGCGTTGGGCACGCCGCGGATTTGCACCGCGTTCCCGATTCTCCCGCCTTAGAGCGCGATGGCTTCTCCTTGAAACGCCATCTTGCTCCCAGTTTCTGGAGCATGATCTTGTCCGAAAAGTCTGTAACTTTTCGGGATCATGCTCTAAGGCGGGCACCTTGCAGCGCGGCGACACTATCGCGAAATGGCTGGCGGTCCATCCTCGCCATGCGACATGGACTTTGGAGAAAGAACGATTTTCCCCAGGCTTCGGCAGGTAGTGCGTGGCGACGCGCGCCATTGCTGATAAGCTGCCCGGCATGACCACGCGCCTTTATTCGCATCCTATCTATCTCGAGCACCTGACGCCGCCGGGGCACCCGGAGCGCCCGGACCGGCTGCGCGCGATCGCGCGCGTGCTGGAGGACGAGGCCTTTTCGGACCTCGTGCGCGTCGAGGCGCCGGAGGGCGACGAGGCGACGATCCTTTTCGCCCATCCCGAGAGCTTCGTGGACAGGATTCGCGCGGCGATCCCCGAGGAGGGGCTCGTGGGCATCGACCCAGACACCACGGTCAGCCCCAAGAGCTGGCAGGCGGCGCTGACGGCGATCGGCGCGGCCAATGCCGCGGTGGACGACGTGTTCACCGGCAAGGCCGACAATGTCTTCGTGGCGGCGCGCCCGCCAGGCCACCATGCCGAGAAGACGACGGCGATGGGTTTTTGCCTGTTCAACAATGCCGCGATCGCGGCCCGCTACGCGCAGCGCAAATTTGGTGCCGAGCGTGTTGCCATCGTCGACTGGGACGTGCACCACGGCAACGGCACGCAGGACATCTTCTGGAGTGATCCGAGCGTGCTGTTCTGCTCCACGCACCAGATGCCGCTCTATCCGGGCACGGGAGCCAAGGACGAGACCGGCGCGGGCAACATCGTCAACGCGCCGCTGTCGCCGGAGAGCGGCGGCGACTTGTTCCGCGAAGCGTTCCGCGCACGCGTGCTTCCGGCGCTCGATGCCTTCGGCCCGGACCTGGTCATCATCTCGGCCGGTTTCGACGCGCACCATCGCGACCCGCTGGCACAGATCAATCTGACCGAAGAGGACTTCGACTGGGCGACAGGCCAGCTCATGGACCGCGCGGCGCGCCATGCGAACAATCGCATCGTGAGCCTGCTCGAGGGCGGCTATGACCTGCAGGGCCTGTCTTTCTCGGTCGCGGCGCATGTGAAGCGCCTGATGAAAGGATGAATTGATGGACTCCGAACCGAATGACGACATCAAGGCGATGAGCTTCGAACAGGCGCTGGAAGCGCTGGAGAGCATCGTCGACCATCTGGAGCGCGGCGACGTGCCGCTCGACCAGTCGATCCGCATCTACGAGCGCGGGGAGGCGCTGAAGGCACATTGCGACCGGCTGCTCAAGGCGGCCGAGGACAAGGTGGAGAAGATCCGCCTGTCGCGCGACGGCAAGCCAGTGGGAGCAGAACCGCTCGACGGCGAGTAGGCTGCGGGCGCGTCGGGGCGCGTTGATTCCGGGATCTTTCAGACTTATCTTAGCTAGGTCTGGCTAAGAAGGGCTGCGAAGATGCTGACCGTGAACATGCTGGAAGCCAAGAGCAGCCTCTCGCGGCTGGTGGAGGCGGTCGAAAGCGGCGCCGAAAGCGAAATCATCATCGCGCGCAACGGCAAGCCGGCGGCAAAGCTGGTGCCTCTTGAGGGAGCCAAGGAAAAGAAGGGCGTCCGGCTGGGGCTGCTTGCCGGCAAATACCCGCCGATGTCGCTCGAAGACCTCAATTCGACCAATGACGAGATCGCCGCGCTGTTCTACGGTTCGGACGATTGAGGCTCCTGCTCGATACCCATGTGGCGATCTGGGCGCTTACCCAGCCTGAATTGCTTTCCGGCGAAATTCAGCAACTGCTTGAGGATAGCTCGAACGAGGTTTTCGTTTCGGCGGTCAGCGTGTTGGAGATTGCCATCAAATTCAAGCTCAAGAAGCGAAACGCTCCGCCGTTTTCCGGAACTGAAGCTATCGACTATTTTGAGCGGGCGGATTTCGCGCTGCTTGCCGTGAGTGCCCAACATGCCGCTGGCGTGGATCATTTGCCGCTTCTGCATGCTGACCCCTTCGATCGGCTGCTCGTGGCCCAGGCGCTTTCGGAGCCGATGCGGCTTGTCTCTCGCGACCCGCTGGTCGTCGCCTATAGCGATACCGTCATAACGTGGTAGGCTGATGCAAACACGCCTCAAGCAGGTCGTTCGTTGAACAAACCGTCTCGGCGGAGCGGTCTTTCGGCCGCGTCTGTCGCGGCGTAGCCTCTAAGCAAAGGCTGAACGACTGCCGCCGATTGGAGGTTACCATGAGCTTCTTTCCCGCACCCGATCCCGAACTGGGCAACGCCTATTCCTGCGATGCCCTCGAACTGATGGTGATCGCCAACGCCAAGGACCTTGGCGGCTTCGAGGTTCGCCGCGCGCTGCCGACCGCCCGGCGGCGGCTGGTGGGTCCCTTCATCTTCTTCGACCGCATGGGCCCGGCGATTCTGCGGGCAGGGCATGGATTGGACGTGCGCCCGCACCCGCATATCGGCCTCTCGACCGTGACCTATCTGTTCGACGGGCAGATCCGGCACCGCGATTCGCTTGGCACCGAGATGGTCATCTCGCCCGGTGACGTCAACCTGATGACGGCCGGGCGCGGCATCGTCCATTCCGAGCGCACGCCGGAGGAGATCCGCAGCGCGCCGACCTCGATCTCGGGCCTGCAGACCTGGATTGCGCTGCCCGACAACAAGGAGGAAATGGCACCGGGCTTCGAAAACACGGCCAATACCTCGCTGCCCGAGTTCAATGCGGATGGCGCAAAGGTGCGCGTGGTGATGGGCGACTTCGAGGGCCATCGCTCGCCGGTGACCGTCTACCACGACACGCTCTATGTGGATGTGCGCCTGGAGCCCGGCGCGAAGATCCGCATTCCGGCCGACGCGGAAGAGCGCGCGATCTATGTGCTGGAAGGCAATGTCACGGTCCTGCGCGACCGATTCCCGCCCGACCGGCTGCTGGTGTTCCGCCCCGGCGACGAGATCGTGGTGTCGGCCGACGAGGGCGCGCATTTCATGCTGTTCGGCGGCGCCTCGCTGGGCTCGCAGCGCTACATCTGGTGGAACTTCGTTTCCTCGTCGAAGGAGCGCATCGAGCAGGCCAAGGAAGAATGGAAGACTGGCCGATTCGACATCGTGCCTGGCGACGAGAAGGAATTCATACCTTTGCCCGAGCGCTGAGTTTGCGGGCATAAGGACACATCTTGCCCGCGCTCATTTACTTTCTGGCAACGACACTCTATCTCCGAAGCCGATATTGATCGATTAGACAGGCTGAATCTCGTGACTTTGCCGCCCAAAACGCCGCTGCTGGATACGGTGCGCATTCCTGCGGACCTGAAGCGGCTGCCCGAAAGCGACCTGCCGCAACTGGCTTCGGAATTGCGCGCCGAGCTGATCGACGCCGTCTCGCACACCGGCGGGCATCTCGGGGCCGGCCTGGGCGTCGTCGAGCTCACGGTGGCGCTGCACTATGTGTTCGACACGCCGGATGACCGCATCCTCTGGGACGTCGGCCACCAGGCCTATCCGCACAAGATTCTCACCGGCCGCCGCGACCGCATCCGCACGCTGCGCCAGGAGGGCGGGCTGTCGGGCTTCACCAAGCGCGCCGAGAGCGAATACGACACCTTCGGCACCGGCCACTCGTCGACCTCGATCTCGGCCGGCCTCGGCATGGCCGTGGCTCGCGATCTGGCCGGGCGCAAGAACAATGTCATCGCCGTGATCGGCGACGGCGCCATGTCGGCGGGCATGGCCTATGAGGCGATGAACAATGCCGGCGCGCTGAACTCGCGCATGATCGTCATCCTCAACGACAACGACATGTCGATCGCGCCGCCCACCGGCGCGATGAGCGCCTATCTGGCGCGTCTCGGCTCGGGCCGCGCCTATCAGGGCATTCGCGATCTCGGCAAGAAGCTGACCTCCTATCTTGGCGCCCGCGTCGACCGCGCGATCACCCGCGCAGTGGAGCATGCGCGGGGCTACGTGACTGGCGGCACGCTGTTCGAGGAACTGGGTTTCTTCCACATCGGCCCCATCGACGGGCACAATCTGGAGCACCTGATCCCGGTGCTGAAGAACGTGCGCGACAATGGCGACGGGCCGGTGCTCATCCATGTCGTGACGCAGAAGGGCAAGGGCTACGCCCCGGCCGAAGCCGCGGCCGACAAGTATCACGGCGTCAACAAGTTTGACGTCATCACCGGCGCGCAGGCCAAGGCGCCAGCCAATGCGCCGAGCTACACCAAGGTCTTCGCGCAGAGCCTGATTCAGGAAGCGCGCGAGGACGAGAAGATCGTCGCCATCACCGCCGCCATGCCTTCCGGCACCGGCCTCGACCTGTTCGGCGAGGTTTTCCCGACCCGCACCTTCGATGTCGGCATTGCCGAACAGCACGCCGTGACCTTCGCGGCCGGGCTTGCAACCGAGGGCCTGAAGCCGTTCGCTGCGATCTACTCCACCTTCCTGCAGCGCGCCTACGACCAGGTGGTGCACGACGTGGCGATCCAGAAGCTGCCGGTGCGCTTCCCCGTCGACCGCGCCGGCTTCGTCGGCGCCGATGGGCCGACCCATTGCGGGGCCTTCGACACCACCTATCTGGCCACGCTGCCGGACTTTGTGGTGATGGCTGCCGCCGACGAGGCGGAACTGCGCCACATGGTGCGCACCGCCGCCGCTTATGACGAAGGCCCGATCGCCTTCCGCTACCCGCGCGGCAACGGCGTGGGCGTGGAGATGCCCGAGCGCGGCTCGGTGCTGGAGATCGGCAAGGGCCGTATCCTGCGCGAGGGCACCAAGGTGGCGCTGCTGTCGTTCGGCACGCGCCTGCAGGATTGCCTGTTGGCGGCCGAGGAACTGAGCGCAGCCGGGCTTTCGACCACCGTGGCCGACGCGCGCTTCGCCAAGCCGCTGGACGAGGATCTGGTGCGCCGGCTCGCCACCTCGCACGAGGTGTTGCTGACGGTGGAGGAGGGCGCGATCGGCGGCTTCGCCAGCCATGTGCTGCACTTCCTCGCCAAGGAAGGCCTGCTTGATTCCGGCCTGAAGGTGAGGCCGCTGGTGCTGCCAGACGAGTTCACCGACCACGCCAAGCCCGAGAAGATGTATGCCGACGCCGGGCTTGATACCGCCGGCATCGTGCGCACGGTTTTTGCGGCGCTTGGCCACTCCATTCGTTCTGCCACCGCCTAAGGCAGAGCGCGGCGGATCAGCCGGCCGCCAGGCGCTTCTCCATGAAGACGCTGTTTGGATCGGGCAGATAGTCCGCGAAGGGAGGGCAGCGCACGAAGCCTGTCCGTTCATAAAGCCCCAGCGCTTCATGGCTGAAAATGCCGGTTTCGAGGCGTAGCCACTGCGCGCTGGCATTCCTGGCGCGGTCTTCAAGGTCGAGAAGAAGCACCTTAGAAATTCCCTTGCCGCGGGCTGAGGGAACAACCCACATCCGCTTGAGTTCCGCCCAGCCGTCGTTGATGGATACGGCGCCGGTTCCGACCGCGTCGCCTTCATCGTCTCGGGCGACGATGAAACTGACATTGGACGCGCGCAGCGAGTCGATGCTCAGGAAATGGTTGCTTTCGGCGGGATATAGGGCTGCCGCATGGGCCTCGCCCGCCTCCAGCAGCGCTACTATCTCGTCAGTTCCAGGATCCTCTGCTGCAATCCGAATGCTCATTGGTCTCCGCCGTGACTGTTGCTGGTGATGACGGCAACTATTATCGATGACGGCCGTCGCGCCTAGGCCATAATCGCCCTGGACCAGCAATGTATCTTTGGTTGCTCGGCAGAAATGGTTAATCCGAATCCTAACCGATTGTTTACGCTGCCTTTTGGAGCTTTGCTTACCCTTTTTCTTGGCCGATTCTTAGCGGCCTGCCGCTAAAAGCTCTCCCCAGGCAGGGGGGCTTCATGAAAATTCTTCCGACGGGGGCGGTATTGCTGGCCGCATCGATGACACCGGCGGCGGCCGAGACGCGCTACGACGTGAAACTCGAACAGGCGGTGATGGACATCGTCGCCAGCAGGATGGGCGAGCTCAGGGGCAGTTTTGCCTTCCGCCGCAAGCCGGAATTCGTGATCTTGTCGGATGATTCCGCCAGCAACCACACCTCCCTGGAAACCGAGCGGACCGAACTCAATCGCCGCTTCGCCGACGGCCGTCACCCGGTGTCCGAGCGCAAGATTTCGCGGGTCATCATCGCCTTTTGACGCCCGCAAGCGCGCCGCGCTTGCCTTCCGTCCCGGCTTTCGCCAATGAAGGCCGATGAAAGCCGAACAACAACAGGACACACGCCGCCGCCTCGACGAGGCGCTGGTGGCTCGCGGGTTCTTTGCCAGCCGCTCGCGGGCGCGCGACGCCGTGGAGCGCGGTACCGTGAGCGTCGACGGCGTGGTCGCAACTAAGGCCGGGCAGGCCGTCCCCGATGTTGCAGTCATTACGGTGGCGGACCCCGCGCAGGCCTATGTCTCGCGCGCGGCGCTGAAGCTGATTGCCGGGCTCGACCATTTCGGCATCGTTGCGCGCGGTTGCAACGCGCTCGACATCGGCGCCTCGACCGGCGGCTTCACGCAGGTTTTGCTGGAGCGGGGCGCCGCGCATGTGACCGCGATCGATGTCGGCCACGGCCAGATGCATGAGCGCCTGGGTAGCGATCCGCGCGTGACCTGCGTGGAGGGCCTGAACGCCCGCGACCTGACCGCCGAGGTGCTGGAGGGCCGCCCGCTCGACCTGATCGTCTCCGATGTCAGCTTCATTTCGCTGAAGCTCGCATTGCCGCCGGCACTGGCGCTGGCACGGGCCGGAGCGCATGGTATTTTCCTGGTGAAGCCACAGTTCGAGGCTGGCCGCGAGGCAATAGGCAAGGGCGGCATTTTGAAGAACCCGGCGGATGGGCCGGCGGTGGCCGAGGCGCTTGCCGAATGGCTTGGCAGCCAGCCCGGCTGGCGGGCGCTGGGCCTCTGCCCATCACCGATCGAAGGCGGCGACGGCAACCGCGAATTCCTGCTGGCCGGAGTGAAGGCATGAGCACAAAATTCCAGATCGCACGCCTCGGCGCGCAAGGCGACGGCGTCGCTGACACGCCGCAGGGCCCGCTCTTCATTCCCTTTGCGCTGCCCGGCGAGACAGTGACGGCCGCCCGCGAGAGGGACCGCGGCACGCTCATGGCTGTGCTGGAGACATCGCCGCTGCGCGTCGAACCCGCCTGCCGGCATTTCACGGAATGCGGCGGCTGTGCGCTGCAGCATCTGGAGCCTCAGGCCTATCTGGACTGGAAGCGCGGCAAGATCGTGCAGGCGCTGAAGAGCCGCGGCCTGGATGTCGAGGTGGCGGCGACGGTGCCCTGCGCGCCGCATTCGCGCCGCCGCGCCACCTTTTCGGTGCGTCGTACCGAGGCCGGCATGCTCTTGGGCTACAATCGCGCTCATTCGCACCACATCATCGACATCGAGGAGTGTCCGATCGTCGAGCCGCAGATCGAAGACGCGCTTCCCATGCTGCGACGGCTGGCCGCCCTGATCTGCCACACGACGCAGGCATTCCACCTCACCGTCACCCACACCGAGTCGGGCCTCGACATTGCCGCGCAGGATGCTGGCAAGCTGGAGGACAAGGCGCGCATGGCGATTTCGGCCTTCGCGATTCGAGAGGGGCTGGCGCGTGTGTCGGTGGACGGCGAGATCGTGGTGGAGCCGAAGAAGCCTCTGGTGTCGTTTGGCGAGGTGTCGGTCGCACCGCCGCCCGGCGGCTTCCTGCAGGCGGTGGCCTCGGCAGAGGCGGTGATGGCGGAGCTTGTGTGCGGACACCTGAAGAAGGCGAAGAAGGTGGTGGACCTGTTTGCCGGGGCAGGGGCTTTCGCGTTGCGGCTGGCCACGAAGTCCGAGGTACATGCGGTGGAAGGCGATGCGGCCGCACTCGCCGCACTCGACCGGGGCTTTCGCTTCGGCAGCGGGCTGAAGCGGGTGGTGGTTGAAAAGCGCGACCTGTTCCGCCGGCCGCTGACTTTCAAGGAACTCGCGGCCTATGATGGACTGGCCTTCGATCCGCCGCGCGCCGGTGCGGAGGACCAGTGCAAGCAGATCGCGAAATCGGACGTGCCGCTGGTGGCGGCCGTGTCGTGCAATCCGGCGACGCTGGCGCGCGACCTGCGTATTCTGGTCGACGGCGGCTATAAGCTGACGAGCGTGACGCCGGTGGACCAGTTCCTCTGGTCGCCGCATGTCGAGGCGGTGGCGCTTTTGGAGAAGCCGCGCAAGCGGCGGTAGAGCGGGGCGCTACGGTAGCGGGCTGATGCGCTCGAAGGCTGCGTCGACTTCAGCCGCGAGCAACTGGCGGACGAATTCGGGCACGATCTCGGTCGCCCGGCCATAGATTGCTTCGTTGAAGCTCGAATAGCCTTCGGAGGGTTCGAGATTGAGCTCGACAGTATGGGCGCCGGCCAGCCTTGCCTGCTCGACAAAGCCGGCCGCCGGATAGACGTTGCCGCTGGTACCAATGGAGACGAACAGGTCGCAGGCGGCGATCGCGGCTTCGATCCGGTCCATGTGGTAAGGCATCTCGCCGAACCAGACGACGTCGACGCGCATGCGGCCGACGGTGCCGCAATGCGGGCACTGCGAATTGATCGACATGTCGCCCGACCAGCGGGAGCGCTTGCCGCAGGCCTCGCAAAGCGCGGAGTTCACCTCGCCATGCATGTGGAGGAGGCGGCGCGAACCGGCGCTTTCGTGCAGGTCGTCGATGTTCTGCGTGACCAGCAGGAAGGAGCCGCCGAACGCCGCTTCGAGCCGCCCCAGCGCCTCATGCGCTGCATTGGGCCGGACGCGCAGCAGGCCGCGTCGGCGCTCGTTGTAGAAGGCGTGCACCTTCCCAGGATTGCGGGCAAAACCCTCGGGCGTCGCGACGTCTCGGTAATCGACCTTCGACCAGATGCCGTTGGTGTCGCGGAAGGTGTCGATGCCCGATTCGGCCGAGATGCCGGCGCCGGTGAGGATGACGATGGAGTTGGGAGCGCCCACTATCTACCCTCGCTGAGATGAACAACCGGCCAACAGATGAAGAGCTTCGGATTCGAGGTGCTCTCAACCTCGGCAAGAATGCCGAGAGCGATCAGCCGTTCGACGGCAGCCTTGGCCGCTGGATATGTAACCCCACGCCTCTCGGCAAGCCGCGGAATGGACAAGACAGGCGTCACAAAGAGGTCATCGATCGTCATTACGTCGCGTGCACTGCCGCCTGCATTAGTAACGCGGCTTCGCATATCGTGCCGCAGATTCTCGAGGTCGGACAACGTACGGCAGGCGGAGCGACAGGAACTGGTCACCATTTCTAGAAAGAAGCGCAGCCATCCATTCCAGTCGCCGTCGCGCGACACGGCCAGCATGAGGTCGACATAGTCGTCCTTTCGGCCCTCGACAGCTGGACTGAGATAGAGCAGGGGACGTTCAAGGACGTTTTCCTGCATCAGGAAGATAGGGATCAGTATTCGCCCGACCCGGCCGTTGCCATCGGCAAAGGGATGGATCGTTTCGAACTGGTAGTGAAACAGGGCGGCATCGATGATGGCCGGCGTGTTGCCGCGTTGGTCGCGATTTATGTAACGCTCCAGTGCCGCCATCGCGATTTCTGTTTCCGCCGGCGGCGGTGGGATGAATCTGGCATTTTCGATCTGCCGATTTCGACCGCCGATGAAATTCTGCTGGTCCTTGTATTCTCCCGGACGCTTGTGTGCACCTCTTTCCCGTCGCGCACCGCTGAGAAGCATAGCATGTGTCTGCTTGATCAATCGGTTCGAGATTGGGATTTCCTGACGCAAGCGGTCGGCGAGTTCGAATGCGCGCAGATAGTTTCGGACCTCTATTGTCGAATCGTCAACGTCCGTTTCCGCACCGGCTTCGGCGATGGCAAGAGCGTTGGCCGTCGTATAGGTTCCCTCCATCGAAGAAGACAGCAGGGCCTCCTGGCGTTGCAAGGGCCGGATGACGAGCGCCGGATTGGCAAGTCCTCGCCCTGCGCCGTTCAATTCACCAATTGCCTGCATCGCCTCTGCCAGTGGCAAGGCGAGAGTGGAATAATCGATTTCAGGCGGCAGTGGATTGGGTGCGAACGCCATCTGCCCACCTATTGCGGGAACAAGTCGTCCACTGGGAGAGTTGGAGAATTCCACGGGATTCATAGCGCAACCGACTGAGATTATAGTTTGAACGTAGAAACTATAATCTCAGTCAGAGTGATTCAAGTCGCCTTCAATAGCGGCCTTGGGAATTAAAGTTTTGTCCTCAAAACTTTAATTATAGAGGTGGGACGGATCAGGCCTGCGTGCCGCCGACGGTCATCTGGTTCATGCGCAGATGCGGCTGGCCCACGCCCACCGGCACGCCCTGGCCGCCCTTGCCGCACATGCCTATACCGGGGTCGAGCTTCATGTCGTTGCCGACCATGGTGACGCGGTGCATGGCGTCGGGGCCATTGCCGATCAGCATGGCGCCCTTGATCGGCTGGGTCACCTTGCCGTCCTCGATCATGTAGGCCTCGGTGCAGCCGAACACGAACTTGCCCGAAGTGATGTCGACCTGGCCGCCGCCGAAGGAGACGGCATAGATGCCGCGCTTGACCGACGCGATGATCTCTTCCGGCGCCATGTCGCCGCCAGTCATATAAGTGTTGGTCATGCGCGGCATGGGCTGGTGCGCATAGGATTCGCGCCGGCCGTTGCCGGTGGCGGCCACGCCCATCAGGCGCGCATTCTGGCGGTCCTGCATGTAGCCGACGAGCTTGCCGTCCTCGATCAGCACGTTGCGGGCGCTGGGCGTGCCCTCGTCGTCGACGGTCAGTGAGCCGCGGCGCTCTGCGATGGTGCCGTCATCGACGACGGTGACGCCCTTGGCGGCAACCTGCTGGCCCATCAGGCCGGCGAAGGCGGAGGTCTTCTTGCGGTTGAAGTCGCCCTCCAGCCCGTGGCCGACCGCCTCGTGAAGCATCACGCCCGGCCAGCCGCTGGAGAGCACGATGTCAAAGGTGCCGGCAGGAGCGGGGATGGCCCTGAGGTTGACCAGCGCCTGGCGAAGCGCCTCGTCGGCGGCGAATTTCCAGCTGTCCTCGGCGAGGAACTCGCCAAAACCCTTGCGGCCGCCCATGCCGTAGGAGCCGGTTTCCTGGCGGTCGCCTTCGCCAACCACAACGGAGACGTTCATCCGCACGAGCGGGCGTACGTCGCGCACCATATGGCCGTCGGGGCGCATGATCTCGACATGCTGCCAGGATGAGGTGAGCGCGGCGGTGACCTGCCGTACGCGCGGGTCCTTGGCGCGCAACCAGGCGTCGATCTCCTGCAGAAGCTTGGCCTTGGCCTCGAAGCTGGGCGAGGGGATCGGGTTCTCCTCGCTGTAGAGATGGCGATTGGTGCGCGCGGGCGCCGCGGCAAGCGTGCCGGAATAGCCGCCTTTGACAGCGGATACGGCGTCGGAGGCGCGGCGCAATGCAGCTTCCGACAATTCGCTGGCATGGGCGTAGCCGGTGGCTTCACCGGCAACGGCGCGCAAGCCAAACCCCTGGTCGGTGTTAAAGTTGGCCGTCTTCAGGCGGCCGTTGTCGAACATCAGCGACTCGCTCTCGCTATATTCGAGGAAGAGCTCGCCGTCGTCCGCGCCGCCGATGGTTTCGGAGACGATGCGACGGATCTGGTCTTCGGAGATGTCGAATTGGCCGAGAAGGCTGTTCATGGCGGGTCCGCCTCGTTTGGAAGATGACATTCGACCCACGATGTAGGCGTGCCGACGGCTTTCGGCAATGCGCCAATGGTTGGCAAAGAAGGTGCGGGGCGGCTTTGCGCCCCTATCCCGTCCGTGCCAATTCCGCCGCTGCCATCAGGGCAGGGCGGCAAAACCGTCGTTGAAGCCCTTCAGGTCGACAGGGATACCGATGCCTTCCTCAGGCGTCTGGAAGACGATGAAGGTGGCCGAGGTGCCGGACTTCAGCGTGTCGAGCAGCGGCTTCTCGAGGATGACCTCTGCGTAGCAGCCGTCACCGAAGCAGCGCACGAAATAGGCGCGGCCAATGTCCTTGCCGTCGATATTGAGGCCCAGCCCGTTGGGCAGGAGCACGCCGAGCGGCGCGAGAACGCGCAGGATCTCAGCCTTGTTGTCGGCCGTGCGCAGCACGACCACCGAAAGGCCGATCTCGGGCCTGTCCTCGGCAATCACATTCTGCATCATCACGCACTGCTCGGCGGTCGCGCCAGCCGGCGTGTCGCAGATGATGGACCAGGCGCCGTGGGTGGAGCGCACTGTTCCGCCTTGCGGCTTGGGCGCCTGCTGTGCCTGGGGCTGTTGCTCCGGGGCAGGCTGCTGCGCGCTCGCCGGAACGATCGAACCGGCAAGGGCGGCGAAAAGAACGACCTTCGCCAAGGTACCCGAAAGTCGAGAGGTCATGATGGCTCCATTTCGAATCGCGGCAAGACGGACCGTGACAATTGAATCTATAAGGCAACAGGATGGCCGGCCCAAACAATTGCGGCAGTTTGCGCGATTTTCCAAGCCAAATTCGTACCGATCGATTGCGAAACTTGGCGGCAGAAAGCGCCCACTTGGCCGAGGTGCGGGCCTGCTCCGCCGCTTCCTGCTCCCTGTGGGAAAACGAAAAAATACGGCATATCCGTGGCTGCGCGCAAAAATGCCGCACAGGTTCTTGTGCTCCTTCCTTGCGGACGGAAAGAGAGTATGGTTTGAACCCACGCTAGGACCATCGGGATTCCCGTCCCGATGCGCTTTTTTATTCGTGCGACCTGAAAGCACGAAATTGGGAGACAAAGAGGGCGATGAGAAAAATCCTTGCAAGTGCTGGCGCTGCGGCAGCCTTTTTCGCCACCGCCGCGGCTTATGCGGCACCAACGCCTTGGCAGACCGGGTTCCAGCCCGCTGCCACGGGCATCATGGAGCAGATTACCTGGTTCGAGCACTACACCTTGTGGTTCATGGGGCCGATCACGCTTTTGGTGGTGTTGCTTCTGGCATACTGCGTTCTGCGCTTCCGCGCCGCCGCAAACCCGAACCCTTCGCGGACCAGCCACAACACGCTGATCGAGGTGATCTGGACCGTCGGACCCGTCGTGGTCCTGCTGTTCCTCGCCGTTCCGTCGTTCCAGCTGCTCACCGCTCAGTACTCGCCCCCTGAAGAGGCCAAGGTCACCGTGAAGGCCACGGCCAACCAGTGGAACTGGGACTACGAATACCAGACCGCCGACGCCTTCTCCTTTAACTCGGCGATTCTGGAAGACGCCGACCGCGCTGCCGCCGGCAAGGAAGACCGCACTCTCTATCCGCGCCTTCTGGCCGTCGATCACGAGATCGTCGTTCCGGTCAATACGGTCGTTCGCGTCCTCATCACCGCCAGCGACGTGATCCACTCGTTCGCCGTGCCGGCCTTCGGCGTCAAGATGGACGCGGTGCCGGGTCGCATCAACGAGACCTGGTTCAAGGCCAACAAGGAAGGTCTGTATTACGGTCAGTGCTCGCAGCTCTGCGGCAAGGACCATGCTTTCATGCCGATCGCGGTTCGCGTCGTCAGCGAGCAGCAGTATGAAACCTGGGTTGCCACGGCCAAGTCCAATCTCGACGGCGCCAACAAGGCACTGATGGCTGAAATTGAAACCACCAACAAGGTGGCGGCCGCCGGCAATTGATGCCGCGTCCGGACAGAATTTAGGAATGGAGCGGAACATGGCAGGCGCTGCAGTTCACGACGGCCACGATCACAAGCCGAAAGGCTTGGTTCGTTGGCTCTATTCGACCAACCACAAGGATATCGGCACGCTTTATCTGATCTTCGCGATCATCGCGGGCCTGATCGGCGGCTTCCTGTCGGTGATGATCCGCTGGGAACTGGCTGAGCCGGGTATCCAGATCTTCCACGGCCTTGCGTCGATGGTCTACGGCGTCGAGGGGGATGCCGCGATCGATGCCGGCAAGCAGATGTTCAACGTGTTCACCACCATGCACGGCCTGATCATGATCTTCTTCATGGTCATGCCCGCGCTGATCGGTGGCTTCGCCAACTGGATGGTGCCGATCATGATCGGTGCGCCGGACATGGCATTCCCGCGCATGAACAACATTTCGTTCTGGCTGCTGGTTCCGGCCTTCATCCTGCTGCTGATGTCGTTCTTCGTCCCCGGTCCGGCCGGTGGCCATGGCGTCGGCGGCGGCTGGACCATGTATCCGCCCTATGCGACCTCGGGTCAGCCTGGGCCGGCAATGGACCTGGCGATCCTGTCGGTGCACATCGCCGGCGCTTCGTCGATCCTTGGTGCGATCAACTTCATCACCACCATCTTCAACATGCGCGCTCCGGGCATGACGCTGCACAAGATGCCGCTGTTCGCCTGGGCGGTGCTGATCACGGCCTTCCTGCTGCTGCTGTCGCTGCCGGTTCTGGCGGGTGGCATCACCATGCTGCTGACCGATCGTAACTTCGGCACGGCGTTCTTCTCGCCGGAAGGCGGCGGCGACCCGATCCTGTTCCAGCACCTGTTCTGGTTCTTCGGTCACCCGGAAGTGTACATCCTGATTCTGCCGGGCTTCGGCATCGTCAGCCACATCATTGCGACCTTCTCGCGCAAGCCGATCTTCGGTTACCTCGGCATGGCTTACGCCATGGTCGCGATCGGCGCGGTCGGCTTCGTCGTGTGGGCTCACCACATGTACACCACCGGCCTGTCGCTCGACACGCAGCGCTACTTCGTGTTCGCCACGATGGTTATCGCGGTGCCGACGGGCGTGAAGATCTTCTCGTGGATCGCCACGATGTGGGGCGGCTCGATTTCCTTCAAGACGCCGATGCTGTGGGCAGTGGGCTTCATCTTCCTGTTCACCGTCGGTGGCGTCACGGGCGTCCAGCTCGCCAACGCCGGCCTCGACCGCTCGCTGCACGACACCTACTACGTGATCGCGCACTTCCACTACGTGCTGTCGCTGGGTGCGGTGTTCGCCATCTTCGCGGCCTGGTACTACTGGTTCCCGAAGATGACCGGCTACATGTACTCGCCGGTGATCGCCAACGCCCACTTCTGGATCACCTTCGTGGGCGTGAACATGATCTTCTTCCCGCAGCACTTCCTGGGTCTGGCCGGCATGCCGCGCCGTTACATCGACTACCCGGATGCCTTTGCGGGCTGGAACCAGGTGTCGTCCTACGGCTCCTACATCTCGGCCTTCGCGGTGGGTGTGTTCCTGTTCGGCGTGTTCGAGGCATTCGCCAAGAAGCGCGTCGCCGGCGCCAACCCGTGGGGCGATGGTGCGACCACGCTGGAATGGCAGCTGTCTTCGCCGCCGCCGTTCCACCAGTGGGAACAGCTGCCGCGCATCAAGTAACGGCACCATGAAAACTTCGAAACCGCCGCTCGTCGGCGGTTTCGAGCGAACGAAAAGTGGACTGGTTAGGCATGGCCCTGGTTGAAAAGAGAACATTGGACGAAGGCGGCATCCGCTTGTCGGAAGCGACCGCCGGCGATTTCCTCGCGCTGCTGAAGCCGCGGGTGATGTCGCTCGTCGTGTTCACGGCCTTTGTCGGCCTGATGGCCGCGCCCGTGTCGATCAATCCTTTCATCGCCGTCGTGGCCATCCTGGCCATCGCCATCGGTGCAGGCGCCTCCGGCGCGCTGAACATGTGGTACGACGCCGATATCGACGCCGTCATGACGCGCACCGCCAAGCGGCCGGTGCCGTCAGGACGCGTTCTGCCCCGCGAGGCACTGGCCTTCGGCCTGGTCCTTTCCCTGCTTTCGGTGATGACGCTGGGCGTGCTGGTCAACTGGGTTTCGGCCGCGCTGCTCGCCTTCACCATTTTCTTCTATGCGGTGATCTACACGATCTGGCTGAAGCGCTGGACGCCGCAGAACATCGTTATCGGCGGCGCCGCCGGTGCGTTCCCGCCGGTCGTCGGCTGGGCTGCCGCAACCGGTTCGGTGAGCCTCGAAAGCATCATCCTCTTCCTCATCATCTTCCTGTGGACGCCGCCCCATTTCTGGGCGCTGGCTCTCTTCAAGTCCGGGGACTACGAGCGCGCGGGCATCCCGATGATGCCGAACGTCGCCGGTGCAGCCTCCACCCGCAGGCAGATCTTCGCCTATACTCTACTGACCGCCCCCGTGGGCGTGTTACCCTGGCTTCTCGGCTTCACCAGCCTGGCCTATGGCGTCGTCGCGATCGCGCTCGGCCTTGGCTTCATCTGGTATGCCTGGAAGGTGCTGGTCATGCCCGACAGCGACCGCACCATGAAGCCGGCCAAGGCACTGTTCGGTTATTCATTGCTCTACCTGTTCGTTATCTTCGCAGCTTACCTGACCGATAGCGTCGTCGAGCATGTGCTCGCGATGCCGGGAGTATGACCATGAACGAGAACGAGACGGTGACCCTCACCGAAAGCCAGCGCAAGGCGCAACGCAGCCGTTCGATCGCCATCGGGCTCGGGCTTGCCCTGCTCGTCGTGATCTTCTACGTCGCGACCATCATCAAGTTCGGCCCGTCGATTCTGCACGGAGCGATGTGAGGGCCGCCATGAACCGCGAAACCGTGTCGACCAACGATCAGAAGACCGCAAAGTCCAATAAGGTGGTGGCTGCCGTCTGCCTGGCCTTCATTGGCGGCATGGTCGGCATGTCCTATGCGGCGGTTCCCCTCTATTCGATGTTCTGCAAGGTGACCGGCTACGGCGGCACCACGCAGCGTGTCGAGCAGTATTCCGACCGCGTCCTCGACCAGAAGGTCACGATCCGCTTCGACGCCAACACGTCCGGCGGGCTGGCCTGGAAGTTCCGTCCGGTGGCGCGCGACATGACGATCAAGATCGGCGAGACCGCGCAGGCGCACTATACGGCGACGAACATGTCCGATAAGCCGACCTCCGGCAGGGCGACGTTCAACGTCACGCCGGATCTGGCCGGGGCCTATTTCAACAAGGTGGAGTGCTTCTGTTTCACCGACACCACGTTGAAGCCGGGCGAGACGCTCGACATGCCGGTGGTCTTCTACGTCGACCCCGACATCGTCAACGTTCCGGAACTGAAGGACGTCAAGACGATCACACTTTCCTATACTTTTTTCCCGATCGAGGGGCAAAAGCCGGTGGCTTCGACGCCGAAGGCTGAAAACCTCAAGACAAACGACAACACCGAAGGAAACCTCGGGGGCTGATATGGCAGACGCGCACGCAAAACCACAACACGACTATCACATCATCGATCCTAGCCCGTGGCCGTTCATCGGCTCGCTCGGTGCGCTCGTCATGGCGATCGGCGGCGTTGCCTGGATGCAGTACATGAAGCAGGGCAGCTTCCCGTTCCTGGGACTGGACCTCGCCCACGCCCATTACTGGATCTTCGCCATCGGCGTCGCGATCGTGCTCTACACGATGTTCTCCTGGTGGTCGGACACGATCAAGGAAGCGCATGAAGGCCACCACACCCGCGTGGTGTCGCTGCACCTGCGCTACGGCATGATCATGTTCATCGCCTCCGAGGTGATGTTCTTCGTCGCCTGGTTCTGGGCCTTCTTCGACGCCAGCCTGTTCCCGGGCGAAGCTCACCAGTATCTCCGCACCGAGTTCACCGGTGGCGTGTGGCCGCCGAAGGGCATCGAGGTTCTGAACCCCTGGCACCTGCCGCTCTACAACACGATCATCCTGCTGCTGTCGGGCACGACCGTGACCTGGGCACACCACGCGCTGCTGCACGGCGATCGCAAGGGCCTGGTCAACGGCCTGGCAATCACGGTCGGCCTGGGCGTGTTGTTCACCTTCGTGCAGGCCTACGAGTACATGCACGCTCCGTTCAACTTCAAGGACTCCATCTACGGCGCCACCTTCTTCATGGCGACCGGCTTCCATGGCTTCCACGTCATCATCGGCACCGTCTTCTTGCTGGTCTGCCTGCTGCGCGCCATGCGTGGCCACTTCACGCCCAAGCAGCACTTCGGCTTCGAGGCGGCTGCCTGGTACTGGCACTTCGTCGACGTGGTCTGGCTGTTCCTCTTCGCCAGCATCTATGTCTGGGCGTCGGTGGGTGCGACGATTGCGGGCACCGACTGAGCCGCAATGATCTGCTAGAAACGAAGGCGGCCGTGGCAACACGGTCGCCTTGTCTTTTTCGGAGACATGGTGCGGGCGCGCGCCAAGACGGAGAACCAGCATGACGCAGCCGACCAACGAGGATCTGGCCACCTGGCCGCCGGTGGAACCTATCTCTGCGGGCCTGCGGGGCTGCTGCCCGCGCTGCGGCGAGGGCAAGCTCTTCTCCGGCTTCCTGACCGTGGCGCCGCGCTGCGGCAGTTGCCGCCTCGACTATTCCTTCGCCGATGCAGGCGACGGGCCGGCCGTATTCGTCATCCTGATCATCGGCTTCATCGTCGTCGGCCTCGCGCTGTGGATGGAGGTGTCGCTGAACCCGCCGCTTTGGGTGCACTTCCTGCTCTGGATTCCGCTGACGGTGGTGCTCAGCCTCACCGCGCTGCGGCTGATCAAGGGCCTGCTGATCACGCTGCAATATCGCAACAAGGCCGCTGAAGGGCGGCTGGAGAACCAGAGATGAGCGAACCTTCGGCAGCGCGTTCCCCGGCGAAAGCGTCCGCACGGTGGCTCGCGGTGATCCTCGGCCTCGTCGCCTTCGCGGTTCTCATCGCGCTGGGCACCTGGCAGGTGCAGCGGCTGCAGTGGAAGGAGGCGCTTCTGGCCACGATCACCGAGCGCAGCCACTCCGCGCCGCTGCCGCTTTCGGAGATAGAGGCCAAGTTCGCGGCGACGGGCGACGTCGACTACTGGCCGGTGACGGTGACCGGCGAGTTCCTGCACGGGGGCGAGCGCCATTTCTTCGCAACCCATCAGGGCGATGCGGGCTACTTTGTCTACACGCCGATGCGGCTCCCCGACGGCCGCTTCGTGCTGGTCAATCGCGGCTTCGTGCCCTACGACCTGAAGGACCCGCACAAGCGGGAGAGGGGGGAGGTTGAGGGCCAGGTGACCGTCGTCGGCCTGGCGCGGAATCCGCTGGCAGAAAAGCCTTCCAGCCTCGTCCCCGACAACGACTTGGCGAAAAACATTTTCTTCTGGAAGGACCGCGACGCCATGGCTGCCACGGCGGGCCTTCCCGCTGACGCGAAGCTGGTGCCGTTCTTCATCGATGCGGATAAGACGCCCAACCCGGGTGGGCTGCCGATCGGCGGCGTGACCATCATCGACCTGCCCAACGACCACCTCCAGTACGCCGTCACATGGTACGGGCTGGCGGCGGCGCTTGCCGGCGTGCTCGGCATGTGGCTTTGGCGCTCGCGGCGCAAAGCCGGTTGAGGCGACGCCTGCACCCTTGACAGGAGCAGGGTGCAGACATCATTTCGGCACGAGAAGGAAGACCCGAGATCATGCCCGAAGCCTTATCCAAGCCGCCCCTGACGATCCGTCTCTGCCAGCCGCGAGGGTTCTGCGCGGGCGTTGATCGCGCCATCCAGATCGTGGTGCTGGCCCTCAAGAAATACGGCGCGCCGGTCTATGTGCGCCACGAGATCGTGCACAACCGCTACGTGGTCGAGGGGCTGCAGAATCTCGGCGCCGTCTTCATCGAGGAACTGCACGAGATTCCGACCGAGCATCGCGAAAGCCCGGTCGTGTTTTCGGCGCATGGCGTGCCCAAGTCGGTGCCGGCCGACGCGCAGGAGCGCAATCTCTTCTATCTCGACGCGACATGCCCGCTGGTTTCCAAGGTGCACAAGCAGGCCATGCGCCATCAGCGGCTTGGCCGCCATGTGCTGCTCATCGGCCATGCTGGCCACCCGGAGGTGATCGGCACGATGGGGCAACTGCCCGAGGGCTCGGTGACCCTCATCGAGACGGAAGCCGACATTGCCGCCTTCGTGCCCGAAAACCCGGAAGCGCTGGGTTTCGTGACCCAGACGACGCTTTCGGTGGAGGACACGGCCGGGCTCATCCATGCGTTGCAGCAGCGCTTCCCGGCGATCATGGCGCCTTCGGCCGAATCGATCTGCTACGCCACCACCAATCGCCAGGAGGCCGTGAAGGAAACGGCGTCGGGCGCCGATCTCTTCCTGGTGGTCGGAGCGCCCAACTCGTCCAATTCCAAGCGGCTCGTGGAGGTCGCCGAACGGGCCGGCGCGAAGATGTCGCTTCTGGTGCAGCGCGCCTCCGAGATTCCGTGGGATGAAATCGCCGGCATTTCGACGCTTGGCCTCTCTGCGGGGGCATCCGCGCCGGAGATCATCGTCGACGAAATCATCAACGCGTTCCGCGAGCGCTTCGACGTGTCGGTCGAACTGGCGGTGACGGCAACGGAAACGGAGAATTTCCCGGTCATGAGCGTGCTGCGCGATGTCGAGCTGACACCGTCTGACATGGCATTTGTCAACGGAACCGTGTGATGGCGGTTTACACGGACGTTTCCGAGAGCGAGCTCGGGGCCTTTCTCAAGGAATATTCGATCGGCGAGCTTCTCTCCTACAAGGGCATCGCCGAAGGATCGGAAAATTCCAACTTCCTGCTGCACACCACCAGCAGCTCCTACATCCTGACCCTCTACGAGAAGCGGGTCGACAAGGACGACCTGCCGTTCTTCCTCGGCCTGATGGAGCATCTGGCGCGCAAGGGCATCTCCTGCCCGCTGCCGGTGCACCGGTGCGACGGCAGCGTCACCGGCGTGCTGGCGGGACGCACGGCGGCCGTGATCACCTTCCTGGAGGGCATGTGGATGCGCAGGCCCACCGTCGCCCATTGCCGCGAGGTCGGCAAGGCGCTGGCAAGCCTGCACCTGGCCGGCATGGACTTTCCCATGTCGCGCCCCAATGCGCTGGACATGACCGGCTGGTGCAAGCTGTGGGAAGGCTCGCACGACCACGCCGACGAGGTCGAGCCGGGGCTGACGGCGGAGGTGGATGCCGACTTCGCCGAACTTGAGCGCTCCTGGCCGAAGGATTTGCCGGCCGGCATCATCCATGCCGATCTCTTTCCCGACAACGTCTTCTTCCTGGGGGAGAAGCTGTCGGGGCTGATCGACTTCTATTTCGCCTGCAACGACCTCTACGCCTATGATCTGGCGACGTGCCTCAACGCCTGGTGCTTCGAGAAGGACAATTCCTTCAACCTGACCAAGGGCGCCGCGCTGCTTGCCGCCTATCAGTCGGTGCGGCCGCTGAGCGAAGCGGAGAAGGAGGCGATGCCGATCCTGGCGCGCGGCTCGGCGCTGCGATTCATGCTGACGCGGCTCTACGACTGGCTGACGATCCCCGACGGGGCGCTGGTCCAGAAGCGCGACCCGATGGAGTTCATCCGCAAAGTGCGGTTCCACAGGCAGATCAAGTCGCCATCCGAATATGGTCTGAAATGAGGAAATCGGTCGAGATCTTCACCGACGGCGCCTGCTCGGGCAATCCCGGGCCCGGCGGCTGGGGTGCGATCCTGCGCTTCAAAGGCGTGACCAAGGAGCTTTCAGGCGGCGAGGCGGAGACCACCAACAACCGCATGGAACTGATGGCGGCGATCTCGGGCCTGAACGAGCTCAAGGAGCCGTGCGCGGTCGAGCTTTACACCGACAGCAAGTACGTCATGGACGGCATCTCCAAATGGATCCATGGCTGGAAGCGGAATGGCTGGAAGACGGCCGACAAGAAGCCGGTGAAGAACGGCGAGCTCTGGCAGGCGCTGGACGAAGCCAACCGCCGCCACACGGTGAACTGGCACTGGGTGAAGGGCCATGCCGGCCACCCCGAAAACGAGCGCGCCGACGAACTGGCCCGCATGGGGATGGAGCCGTTCAAGAAGAAGTCGCAGGCGCCGGGTGCTCCGGCGGACAAGGCGCGCGCCGACAAGGGCTGACGCGCGCCTGATATTGTCAAAGCTGCTCGAGCAGCTTTGCCGCGCCCGATTCCACGGCCTGGCCGGGTGCATCCTCGATGTTAAGCGCCGTCACCTTGCCGTCGTCCACGATCATCGAAAAGCGCTTCGAGCGGATGCCGAGCCCGCCGCCGGTGAGATCCGTGTCGAGACCAGCGGCGCGGACGAAATCGCCATTGCCGTCGGCCAGGAACAGAATCTTGCCGTCGGCGCCGGTGGAACGTGCCCAGGCGTCCATCACGAAATGGTCGTTGACCGCCACCACGGCGATGGTGTCGACACCGCGCGCGACGATGGCGTCACGGTTTTCGAGATAGCCGGGAAGGTGGTTGTTGCTGCAGGTCGGGGTGAAAGCGCCCGGTACGCCGAACAGCACGACCTTCTTGCCCGAAAAGACGTCGCCGGTCGTGACGGTCTTGGTGCCTTCGGTGGTGATGGTCTTGAAAGTGGCGTCGGGCAATTTGTCGCCAACGGAAATGGTCATGCATCCCTCAACAGTTCGAGTCACTATCCAAGCCCGGTAACGCCTTATCGCCCCGCGGGCAACCACGGGGGCGAAGTTTCAGGGATAGGGGAGGAGGCCCCTTACCGAATCGTTGCCGGCAACGAGCGTGTAATGAAGCCCGCCTGCCGCGGGTTTTGCGGTCGGCCGGTCGAGAATCTCCACCGAGAACAGCGTCTTGCCATCCTTTTCCTCCCGTTGCGGCGTGGCGAGGGTGTAGCCGTCGCCGCCGGCCAGGAAGAACTGGGCCGAGGTCGCATCGCCGGGGAGGACCGCCTCGACCAGCAGCTTCTTTTCGTCCTGGCTCACGACGTGGACGCCGAAGTCCGGGCGAGCCGCCTTGGGCAGCGCCTCCGTCGCGGCTGAGATGCCGGCGGCGTCGCCTGCATTGTCGGGGTCGCTAGCGGGATCGAGCGCCAGCTTGGCGTGAACGGGGATGCAGATCGTCTCGCATATGCCAATGAAGACGTCGGCCTCGATCATTGCCGGTTGGCCGGGCGCCGCGACATGGAACGTGATCGGCAGCGCGACGGAGCGGTCGTAGCCGGCCCAGACCGAATAGCCGTCGTCGTGGCGCTGCGGGGCGGGGAAGCTGACTTCCGCCGCGGCGACATTGCTGCTTGCAGAAACGTCGAAGGAAGGCGGCACGCCGGTTTCACCGGGATCGCGCCAGTAGGTCTTCCAGCCAGGATCCAGATGTATGTCTAGCATGCCCTTGAGCCGGCCCTGGTCATCGGGAACGCCGCTGGTCACGAGGCGCACCTGGCCGCCTTGCGCTTCGACCCAGTCGGTCGAGGAACTGAAGGCAGGGCCGCTCCAGGTTGCGGCGGCGAGAAGGGAGAGTGCTGCGGTTGCGATGGTTTTCATGACTGCGATTTGATCTGAACCACAGAGTTGCGCAACCAAGGCTGGGCGCACGCCGGCATCATTTTTGCGTGAGACCATTCGAATCGCCGTTCCTCATTTCCACCGGGGCCTATCTTTCATGTGTGGAAAAAACGGATTACCTTTGGCAGATGGTTATTCCGAGCCCAAAGAAGAGCGCCGCGGGTCGTCGCTTCCTGGACGATCAGTTCCTGATTGCCATGCCGGGCATGAAGGACGAACGGTTTGCGCGCTCGGTGATCTATATCTGCGCCCATAGCGAAGAGGGCGCGATGGGGCTGATCATCAACCAAAGCCAGCAATTGCTGTTTCCCGACCTGCTGGTGCAGTTGGGCATCCTCGACGAGGAGGAGGCGATCCGCCTGCCGCCGCCGGCGCGCGACTTCGTGGTGCGCAATGGCGGGCCGGTCGACCGCAGCCGTGGCTTCGTGCTTCACAGCGACGACTACAGGGTCGAATCCTCGCTGCCGATTTCCGACAGCGTCTGCCTGACGGCAACCGTCGACATCCTGCGCGCGATCTCAATCGGGCGCGGGCCGCGCCATGCGCTGATGGTGCTCGGCTATGCCGGCTGGGGCGCGGGACAGCTGGAAAACGAGATCGCCGAAAACGGCTGGCTGACCTGCCCGGCCAGCCCGGAATTCCTTTTCGATGGCGATATCGAGTTCAAGTATGATCGCCTTCTCGCCTCGATCGGTATCGATCTCGCCCATCTCAGCCAAGAAGCCGGCCACGCCTGAGCCCATCCCGGCGGAAATTGCCGCCTTGCGCCGGCGCATCGGGCGCGCTTGAGCGCCCGGCAGGTCAGGCTTGAGCGAGCGGATACTGTTCCTTCAAAAGCTTGAGCACCGCGTCGCCGCCGATCGGTAACCCGAACATGAAGCTCTGCACATATTCGCAGCCCATCTGCCGCAGCTGCAGTGCGTCGTTCTCGTCCGAAATGCCTTCCGCCACCACCGACATGCCAAGCTCATGCGCCATGTTGACCATGGATTTCAGCAGCACCGTGCGCTTGGATGAGGAGTCATCGACGAAGCTCCGGTCGATCTTGATCGTGTCGAAGGGGAAGCGCGTCAGGTAGGAGAGCGACGAATAGCCGGTGCCGAAGTCGTCCAGCGAGAGGCCGATGCCGAGCTGCTTGAGCTTGGTCAGCACATGGGCGGTCTGCTCGGGATTGTCCATCACCAGCGATTCGGTCAGTTCGAGGCGGAAGCAGCGGGGCCTCAGGCCGGTCTTGGAGATGATCGAGCGCACGTCGCTGACGAGGTCGCGCCGGATGAGCTGACGGCTGGAGAGATTGACCGAGACCGATAGCGGCGCATCGCCGATCTGCTTCTGCCAGGTGACCAGGTCTTCCGCCGCCTGCTGCATGGCGAACAGGCCCAGAGGGACGATCAGTCCGCAGCTTTCGGCGACAGGGATGAAGTCGGAGGGCGGGATCATGCCGCGGCGCGGATGTTCCCAGCGCAGCAGGGCCTCGAAGCCGGCGACGGTGCGGTCCTCGAGCCGGACGATCGGCTGGTAGGCGAGGGTGAACTCCCTGCGTTCGACTGCGCGGCGCAGGTCCGATTCGAGCTGCAGCCGGTCGGTGCCGACCGAGCGGAAAGCGGGGCGGAAGGGCTCGATACGGTCGCCGCCGAAGCGCTTGGCCTGATGCATGGCCAGTTCGGCATCCTTGACCATGTCTTCAGCCGAGGCCTGCGCAGGCGTCCAGGTGATTAGGCCGACGGAGGCGGTCAGCAGGATCTCGCGCTTGGCGAAGGTGATCGGCGAGCCCACCGCCTGCTTGATGGCGTCTGCGACCGCGGCGATGCGGGCCGGCTCCTGTTCGGAGAGCAGCATCAGCGCGAACTGGTCGCCGGCGAAACGCGACAGCGAATCCTTCGGCTTGAGCAGGCGGTTGAGGCGCCGCGCGATGGTGAGCAGGATGGTGTCGCCGGCGGAGATGCCGAGGCTGTCATTGACGTGCTTGAAGCGGTCGATGTCGATGACGAAGACGGTCGGGCGGATCTTGTCCTCGGTCTTGGCGATGGAGAGCACCGCCTCGAGCCGGTTCATGAACAGCTCGCGGTTGGGCAGGCCGGTCAGATTGTCGTGCACGGCGTCATGCAGAAGCCGCTCTTCCGACTTCTTCTGCTCGGTCACGTCGAGCAGCGTCCCGACGCAGCGGATGACCTCGCCGTCGGAGCCGACCACCGGCCGGGCGCGCAGCGAAAACCAGTGATAGTGACCGTCGGCACCCCGCAGGCGGAAGTTCTGCGCCACGCGTCCGCGCCTGTGCTCAAGTACGACGTCGAGCGTGGTGCGGAAAGTGTCGCGGTCATCGCTGTGGAGAACGGGCAGCCAGTTGCGGGCCGGACCGCCGAGCGCGTTGGGCGTGAGGCCGAGCTGCAGGCTGACGTCGGGGCGGGTCACCACCCGGTCGCGCAGCACGTCCCAGTCCCAGACGATGTCGCCGGAGCCGGCAACGGCCAGCGCCTGGCGTTCCAGATCGCTGAAAAGGCCCTGATGCAGGGCGCCGCCCGCGAAGGCGTGCTGCATGACGGTGAAGCCGATGAGCAGGATGATGAGGATCAGACCGCCGCCCAGCGCCGGCTGGACAACGTCGTTGTCGAGAAGGCCGGTGACGGCCATCCATGATCCGCAGAGCCAGATAAGCACCATGACCCAGCTGGGGATCAGCATGATGGCGCGGTCATAGCCGCGGATGCCGAGCAGCACGATGAGTCCGGTGCCGCTGATGGCAGCGGCGGCAAATGACAGGCGCGCGATGCCGGACGCGACGGCCGGATCGATGACGGCGACGCCGGCGATCATTAGCAGCCCGAGGATCCAGGCGAAGACGCCATAGCTGAAGTGCCCGTGCCAGCGGTTGAGGTTGAGATAGGCGAACAGGAACACCACGAAGGTTGCGGCAAGGCCGACTTCGGTGCCCGCGCGCCATATCTGCTCGCTTCCGGGAGAGAAGGCGATGATCTTGTTGAGGAAGCCGAAGTCGACGCAGATATAGGCCAGTACCGCCCACGAGAGGGCTGCCGTTGCCGGGAACATGGACGTGCCCTTGACCACGAAAAGGATGGTCAGGAACAGCGCCAGCAGGCCGGCGATGCCGATGATGATGCCGCGAAACAGCGTGTAGGAGTTGACCGAGTCCTTGAAGGCTTCCGGATCCCACAGATAGACCTGCGGCAGCTTGGGCGAGGACAGCTCGGCAATGAAGGTAACGACGGCGCCGGGGTTCAAGGTGACCAGGAACACATCGGCATCGGGGCTGGCCTGACGGTCGAGCGCAAAACCCTCGCTGGGCGTAATCGCGGCGATGCGGCTGGAGCCGAGGTCGGGCCAGAACAGGCCGGAATTCACCAGGCGGAAATGCGGCGCCACGATGAGGCGGTCGAGTTGCTGCTCGGTGGTGTTGGCAAGCGCGAAGACGGCCCAGTCGCCGCTGGAACGTGAGTCGTTGGCTTCCACCTCGATGCGCCGCACGATTCCGTCGGGGCCGGGGGCTGTGGAAACCTGAAAATTCTCGCCCTGATTCCGGTAGATCTCCACCGCGCGGGACAGGTCGAGCGCCACGTCGTCACGGGCGATCTTGATGGGCTCTATGGCGAAGGCGGACGAGGCCGTGCAGAGGCTCGCGATAGCCGCGAGAAAAAAGACCAGCAGGCGTCCCATCCGCAGATAATTTACCAAAATCAGCCCTTTGTCGTCGCCCCGCGCTGATCGTCTGCGATCAAGCCATAGAGGTAGTGGTCCTGCCAGTTTCCATTGATCCGCAGATAGGATCGTAACAGTCCTTCACGCTGAAATCCGGCTTTTTCAAGCACGCGCATCGAGCGCTTGTTATCGGGAATACAGGCGGCCTCGATCCTGTGCAACCTTAGCGTATCGAAGCCGAAACGGGTCACCTGCAGCACCGCGTCGAGCATGAGCCCCTGGCCGGCGTAGCGCTCGCCGATCCAGTAGCCGATCTGGCCACTCTGGGCGACGCCGTGGCGGATGTTGCCGAGGGTGATTCCCCCGACCAGCCGGTTGGTGTCGTTCTCGAAAATGAAGAAGGCGACCGCGGTGCCATTGGCAAAATCCTCGCGATAGCGGCTGATGCGATGACGCCAGGCCGAGCGGCGAAGCTCATCAGGAGCCCAGCGGGGCTCCCAAGGTTCAAGGAAGCTGCGGCTTTCGGCGCGCAGGGCCGCCCATTCGCGATAGTCGCCGGGCTCCGGCACGCGCAGATGGACGCGCTCACCTCTCAGCGCCGGTGCTTCTCGGCGAAAGAAAGGGAACGCGAACATCGCTCTGGCGCCGACTCAGCCGGCCAGCTTGTGCATGCGGCCGTTTGCCTTGGGAAGCGCGTCGCGGATCGCCTCGTAGGGGGGGAGCGACCCGATCGGGCCGACGGCGGTGACCGTCGGCTTGGTCGAGAACAGTCGCGCGGAAAGGTCGGTCAGGCGCTCGACGGTGAGCGCGCCGAGCCGTTCCATGAGTTCCTCCTTGGCAATCGGACGGCCGAACAGCAGCATCTGGCGTGCGATCTGCGAAGCCCGGCTCGAGGCGCTCTCGGCCGACATGATGAGGCCGGCGCGATATTGCGCTCGCGCCCGGTCTAGCTCCTCCTGAAGGATGCTGTCGCCGGCCCGCTCCAGCTCCTTGATGATGAGGGGGACGAGGCGGGCGATGTCGGCCTGCCCGGTGGCGGCATGGACGCCGAAGATGCCGGTGTCGGAGAAGCCCCAATGGAAGGCATAGACCGAGTAGCAAAGGCCGCGTTTCTCGCGCACTTCCTGGAACAGGCGGGACGACATGCCGCCGCCGAGGATCATCGACAGGATCTGCGAGGCGTAGAAGTCGCGCATGTGATAGGCGCGCCCCTCGAAGCCGAGCACGATCTGCGCGTCCATGAGGTCGCGATGCTCGCGGTAGTCGCCGCCGACATAGTGCGCAAATTGCGGCATCACGCCGTCGGCCTTGGCGCGGAAGCGGCCGAGGCGCCTTTCGACATCGCGCACGAAGACGTCGTGCTTCACGTCGCCGGCGGCGACGATCACCATCTGCTCGGCGCCGTATTGGCGCTCCATGAAGGCGTGGAGTTGCTGCGAGGTGAAGGATTTGACGGTTTCGGGCGTGCCGAGGATCGAGCGGCCGATGGTCTGGTGCCGGAACGCGGTCTCGGTGAAATGGTCGAACACGACATCGTCCGGCGTGTCGTGGGCAGCACCGATCTCCTGGAGGATGACGTGCTGTTCGCGCTCCAGTTCTTCCGGATCGAATTTCGATTCCGTCAGGATGTCGGACAGGAGGTCCAGGGCGAGCGGAACGTCGTCGGCCAGGACGCGGGCGTAGAAGGACGTAGTTTCGACGCTTGTGGCTGCGTTGATCTCGCCGCCGACATTTTCGATATCGGCAGCGATCTGGAACGCGCTTCGTTTGTTGGTCCCCTTGAACGCCATGTGCTCAAGGAGGTGGGCCATCCCATGCTCGTCGTCGCGTTCGTTCCGGGCCCCTGACTTGACCCAAACGCCCAATGCGACGGATTCGATACTTGGAAGGGTCTCGGTGGCTACCGTCAGGCCGTTCGACAGACGGCTTACCTCAACACCCATAAAGTTACTCCCTAACGCGCCGCCCGCGCGTGGCGGCTAATGTAATCTTCCACCATTTTCAGTTCGGAGGAAAGTATCGTGTACTTTTCCTTCTTTTCCATCAACCCCCCGAGCCAGGCCGGCAGCGCCGGGTTGATGCCACAGGCTTCCTCCACTGCCGCCGGGAACTTGGCGGGATGGGCGGTGGCCAGCACGATCATGGGCGTGTCGCCGGCATGCTGGCGGGCGACATGCACGGCGGTGGCCGTGTGCGGGTCGAGGAGATAGGAGCTCGCCTGCAGCGTCTCGCGAATGGTGGCCGCGGTTTCGTCCATGGTGGCGCGTCCGGCGTCGAACTCAGCGCGGATCGCGGCGAGCGTCGGGGCGTCGATGGTGAATGCACCGGACTGCTTGAGGCCGGCCATATGGCGCCGCACCTCGCCGGCATCGCGACCCGAAGCCTCGAACAGCAGCCGTTCGAAATTCGACGACACCTGGATGTCCATAGAAGGCGACGTGGTCGCAACGACGCCGGTGGTGCGGTATTCGCCGGTCGCCAGCGTGCGGGCGAGGATGTCATTGTCGTTGGTGGCAATGATCAGGCGCTCGATCGGCAGGCCCATGCGCTTGGCGGCATAGCCGGCGAAGATGTCGCCGAAATTGCCGGTGGGAACGGTGAAGGAGACCGGCCGGTCCGGCGCGCCGAGCGAAAGCGCCGACGAGAAGTAGTAGACGATCTGGGCCATGATGCGGGCCCAGTTGATCGAGTTCACGCCCGACAACGAGACGCGGTCACGGAAGGCATGGTCGTTGAACATGTCCTTCACCAGGCCCTGGCAGTCGTCGAAATTGCCTTCGATCGCAAGAGCGTGGACGTTGGAGGCCTCGTGGGTGGTCATCTGGCGCTGCTGCACCGGAGACACGCGGCCATGCGGGAACAGCACGAACATGTCGGTGCGGGCGCGACCGGCGAAGGCGTCGATGGCCGCGCCGCCGGTGTCGCCCGATGTGGCGGCGGTGATGGTGGCGCGCTGGCCGCGCTCGGCCAGCACATGGTCCATCAGGCGCGCCAGCATCTGCATGGCAACGTCCTTGAAGGCCAGCGTCGGGCCGTGGAAAAGCTCCAGCACGAAGGTGTTGGCGCCGGTCTGGACGAGCGGGCAGACCGCTTCATGCCGGAAAGTGGCGTAGGCCTCCCGCACGATTTTCTCGAAGTCGGAAGCGGCTATCTCGCCGCCGAGGAACGGCGTCAGCAGGCGGATGGCGAGATCGGGATAGGACAGGCCGCGCATGGCACGGATTTCGGCCGGGCTGAAGTGGGGCCATTCGCTGGGAATGTAGAGCCCGCCGTCACGCGCCAATCCGGTCAGGATCGCGTCGGAAAAGCCTAGTGCGGGTGCCTCCCCGCGGGTGCTCACGTAGTTCATCGTCATCCGTCTGTCCTGGCGCAACCTGTATTGCAAAGCCGATGGTTGAAAACTTGCTCGCTGTCAGTCGCATTTTTGCCGCGCGATTGCTATACCAGCGCCAGCTTTGCGAGAGGGAAGTTCGAGCATATGAAGTTTCTGCAGTTTCGATTGGGTAATAATCGTTTTCTGACGGGTCTTGCAGTTTCCGGCTTGATGATTGCCGTCGCAGGCTGCCAATCCAGCGACACCGCCAGCAAGGAGGCGCAGCCGAAGGTCGCCGCAAGCGAGCTCACGGCATACTGCCCGCGGGTTACGCTGCGGGAAGGAACCGCATACCTCAACACCTACGCCAAGGGCGGGCAGGACGATCCGACTAAGCTGGTCTACCAGTCGTCCATCTCCGACGTCACGCGCAGCTGCAGCCGCGCCGATGGCATGCTCACCCTCAACGTCGCGGTCGCCGGCAGGGTGGTGCCCGGTCCTGTGGCCAAACCGGGCAACGTCACGATGCCGATCCGCGTCGCCGTGGTGCGCGGCGAGGAGGTGCTCTATTCCAAGCTGCACAACTTCCAGGTCGCGGTCTCCGACCAGTCGTCCGCCGCGCAGTTCGTGTTCAACGATCCGGCCGTGACCTTCCCGATCCCGACGGAGCCGAACGTGCAGGTCTATGCCGGCTACGACGAAGGCCCGCCGGCCAAGACCAAGAAGAAGTAACGCGGCGATCACGCGTCTTCCGACCACTCCGACAGCGCGGCGACGACGCCGGCAAGGTCCGCCCAGCGGCGGATGACGGTTTCTGCGCCGGCTTCCGTCAGCGCGTCGGCGTGGCCGGGGTAGCTGTGCGAGGCGCCGGTGAAGCCGATGGCGCGCATGCCGGCGGCCCGCGCGCCGGCTACGCCGTGCACCGAATCCTCGATCACGAAGGTGCGCGTCGGCTCGGCTCCCAAAGTGCTGGCTGCGTGCAGGAACACGTCCGGGGCCGGCTTGGGCTTCCTCGTCGGCGTATCCAGCGAAGAGAAGACGCGGCCCGAGAAGAACGGCAGAAGCCGCGTCTTGCCAAGCGTCATCTCAAGCCGCGCGGCGCTGGAATTGGAGCAGATGCAGCGCTGGACCGCCACGGCCGCCACCGCCTCATGCACGCCGTCCACGGCGCGGACCTCGGCCTCCAGGCGGCGGTCGACAAGCTTTTCCGCCTGGTCGATGAGGGAAGCCTGCAGCGGGATCTGCGACTGCTCCTCGATGCGCAGCATGATGTCCTTGAAGGTGAGGCCAGCATAGACCTCGGCCAGTTCCTCGGCTGAAATCGGGAAACCGGCGGACGTCAGAAGGTCGGCCTCGACGCGCGCGGCGATGATTTCTGAATCGACGAGAACGCCGTCGCAATCGAAGATGACGAGATCTGGCTGTGTCATGACAATCCGGGAAATTGGGGAGGAAATGGCCGCAAACGGCTTATGTAGGTTCGGGCAGCGACATACACCATAGGCACCTGATCCGCAAACCTGAGGGGCCTTGCTCGAGAAATTTGGACGCCGGCTTCACCAATTGTTTACGCTGATCGGTAACCATAACAGGGTGTAAACAGTAACGTGTAACCCGGGTGCTTGAATGTCCGCCGTGCGTCTTCCCGTCGACCTCTCCCCCACGCCGCAGAAAGCCGAGTGGCTTGATACGATCCTGAAAGGGGATTGCGTCGCCGCGCTCAACAAGCTGCCGGAGAAGTCGATCGACGTCATCTTCGCCGACCCGCCTTACAATCTCCAGCTCAATGGCGACCTGCACCGCCCCGACCAGTCGAAGGTCGATGCCGTGGACGATCACTGGGACCAGTTCGACAGCTTTGCGGCCTACGACGCCTTCACCCGCGCCTGGCTGCTGGCGGCGCGCCGCGTGCTGAAGCCGAACGGCACCATCTGGGTGATCGGCTCCTATCACAACATCTTCCGCGTCGGCGCCTCGATGCAGGATCTCGGCTACTGGATTCTCAACGACATCGTCTGGCGCAAGACCAACCCGATGCCGAATTTCCGCGGCCGTCGCTTCCAGAACGCGCATGAAACGATGATCTGGGCCTCGCGCGACGCCAATTCCAAGAACTACACCTTCAACTACGACTCGCTGAAGGCGGCCAATGACGACGTGCAGATGCGCTCGGACTGGCTGTTCCCGATCTGCACCGGATCGGAGCGGCTGAAGGACGACAACGGCGACAAGCTGCATCCGACGCAGAAGCCCGAGGCGCTGCTGGCCCGCATCATGATGGCGTCGACCAAGCCGGGCGACGTGGTGCTCGACCCGTTCTTCGGCTCCGGCACGACCGGCGCGGTGGCCAAGCGCCTTGGCCGCCACTTCGTGGGCATCGAACGCGAGCAAGAATATATCGACGCCGCCACGGCGCGCATCGACGCGGTGAAGCCGCTGGAAAGTGCTGCGCTGACCGTGCTTTCGGGCAAGCGTGCGGAGCCGCGCGTGGCCTTCGTGTCGCTCATCGATTCCGGCATGATGAAGCCGGGAACCGTTCTGTACGATGCGAAGAAGCGCTGGTCGGCGACGGTGCGCGCCGACGGCACGCTGGCGACAGCCGACCAGGCTGGCTCCATTCATCGGATCGGCGCGGCCGTGCAGGGGCTGGACGCCTGCAACGGCTGGACCTTCTGGCACTACGAGCGCAATGGCGGCCTGACGCAGATCGACGAGCTGCGCCGCATCGCGCGCCTGGGCATGGAGCGCGCCGGCGCGTGACCGGCCGCGCACCGCGCGTCAAGAGTTAACCGATGAGCCGGGCTCCAGTCACCGGCTGATCCCGAAACGCTCGAGGTCCGCCTCGAGCGTTTTGGCATTCTGGAAGAGGACCGCGTGCCAGCCGGCGGCCGTGGCGCCGTCGACGTTCTTCTGGCTATCGTCGATGAAGATCGTGGCGGCGGGCGTCAGGCCGAAGGTCGCGGCGTGATGGTCGTAGATGCTGCGGTCGGGCTTGATCATGCCGATCTCGCCGGAGACGGTGATGCCACGCGGACGGTTGAGGAAGGGAAAGCGCCCGCGCGCCTCGACGAACGTGTCCTTGGCCCAGTTGGTCAGCAGCGTCACGTCGTGGCCGGCGTCGATGAGCTCTTCCATCAGCGCAACGCTGTCGTCATAGGCGTGCGGCACCATTTCGTGCCAGTGGCGGCGGAAGTTGCGGATGTTCTCTTCATGATCGGGATATTCCGCGATCAGCAGAGCCTCGGCCTCTTCCCAGCTGCGCCCGCGATCCTGCTCGATGTTCCATTCATGCGTGCAGATCGTGTCGAAGAACCGCTTCCGCTCCGTCTCGTCCGGGATCAACCGGCTGAACGGCAGATCGGGATCGTAGTGGATCAGGACCTTGCCGATGTCGAAGACGATGTGGCGGATCTCGGTCATTTGGGCCTCTTCGGGTTGGTGGAATGGGGCTTGCGAGTCGCGCCGGGTATCGCAGCCTCAATTGCCTTTTTCATGACGGTGGGCAGCGCTTCGCCATGAAGCGCTTCGGCTGGCGACCAGAAATGGTCTTGCGGCGCGGCGGTGCAGGCAATCTCGGCGCGGTAGACATGCAGTTCCAGCGCGAAATGGGTGAAGACGTGGCTGATGCTGCCGGCCTTGCGCCAATCGGCGGGGAAGGGAGCTGCGTCGGCCGAGGTTTCACCGTCGGCGCGGGCTGTCCAGCCGGTCGTCGGCACCTCGGTCATGCCGCCGAGCAGGCCTTTTTCCGGACGCTTGCGCAGGAGGATCGCGCCATCGGGCCGGACCGCCACGAACGCGGCACCCTGACGCGACGGTTTTTCCGCCTTGGGCGCGCGGACCGGATAGAATTCCTGATCCGCCTGGCCCAGAACCTGGCATTCGTCTCGCAGCGGGCAAAGCATGCAGCGCGGCCGGCGCGGCGTGCAGATGGTTGCTCCGAGGTCCATCATTGACTGGGCGAAGTCGCCGGGCCTGTCCTCCGGAACCAGCGTTTCCAGCAAGCTGCGGATCTCCGGCTTGGCGTCGGGCAGTGGCGTGTCGATCATGAACAGGCGCGACATGACGCGTTCGACATTGCCGTCCATGACCGCCGCCGGCCGGCTGAAGGCGATCGCCGCGATTGCAGCCGCCGTATAGGGCCCGATGCCGGGCAGGGCGCGCAGGCCGGACTCCGTATCGGGAAAGACACCGCCGGCTTGCGCCACCGCATTTGCGCAGGCTTTCAGGTTGCGGGCGCGCGAATAGTAGCCGAGCCCGGCCCAAGCCTTCATCACCTCTTCGTTCTCTGCGGCGGCAAGCGCCTCGACGTTCGGCCACTTTTCAAGGAAGGCGCTAAAATAGGGCTTTACCGCCTCGACGGTGGTCTGCTGGAGCATGATCTCCGACAGCCAGACGCGGTAGGGATCGGGGCGCACGCCCGTGGCGAGCTCGCGCGGCGGAACCCGCCAGGGCAATTCGCGATGGTTGTCGTCGTACCAGGCGAGCAGGTGCTGCGCGACGGTGGGGGATGTCGCCTCGACGCTCTTGCGGGATGTGCCAGGTGATGCCATTGATCGCCGGAACGCTATGCGCCTGTCGCGCGGGCGCAGATTGATCTGGAGAACGCACATGACAGGGAAAGGGCGGTTCGGCAATCCCGTTCCGGTCAGCGATCTCGCCACCGAAATCCTCGATCCGGTGCTACGCAAGCGCGCCGGCATTTCGGTCGGGCTGGTGCAGTCCTGGGAAGAGATCGTGGGACCGCGCCTCTCGGCCAAGACGCGGCCGGAGAAGATCCAGTGGCCGCGGCGTCTGCACGAGGACGATCCGTTCGAGCCGGCAACGCTGGTGGTGGCCTGTGAAGGCATGGCCGCGCTTCACCTGCAGCACGAGACCGGCGAGATCATCGGCCGCGTCAACGCCTTCCTCGGATTCAACGCCATTGGGCGCATTCGCATTGTGCAGAAACCCATCGCCGACAGCACGCCTGCGCCGCGACCGCGTCCGCGGCAACTGACGGAGGGGGAGCGCGCAAAGCTTCACAATGCGGTGGGAATGATTGAAGATGAGGGGCTGCGCGCGTCGCTCGAAAGGCTGGGCGCGACGATTATCGGCACAAGGCAAAGAAAGTCCTGACTTTCATCTCTCGGATTCGTGATCGGGGCTGAAAATTTTGGTAATTGGATTGGGGATTTGGATGCCTTAATTCGTGCCAACTCTCGCTTTTTGTTGCTTCGGCATCGCACACTCAAACGGCAGGCAGGTGATTCGCATGACCCGTTCCATTTCGCGCAGAACTGTTCTTTCCTCGCTGGCCGCCCTTCCGGCGGTTGCTCTGCTTGCCGCCTGCAGCGACGACTCGGGCGCGGCCTCTGTCGTGCAGGAGGTGGCGACGCCCGCCACCCCGACCGAATCCGCCAAGGTCGAGGCGCCCAAGCCGCAGGGCACGGTCGACATGTCCAAGCTGCTGCAGCCCGGTGCGCTGCCCGACGAGGTGATGGGCAAGGCCGATGCGCCGGTGACCATCGTGGAATATGCCTCGATGACCTGCAGCCACTGCGCGCACTTCGCCAACTCGACCTTCCCTGAGTTGAAGACGAAGTACATCGACACCGGCAAGGTGCGTTACATCCTGCGCGAATTCCCCTTCGACCCGCGCGCGGAAGCCGCTTTCATGCTTGCCCGCTGCTCGAAGGACAACTATTTCCCGATGGTCGAGGTGCTGTTCAAGCAGCAGGAAAACTGGGCGGGCGTGCAGGATGCCAAGTCCGCGCTCCTTCAAATCGCCAAACTGGCCGGTTTTTCACAGGAGTCCTTCGAGGCCTGCTTGACGGACCAGAAACTTCTGGACGATGTCAGGGCAGTACAGAAACGTGGTGCGGACGAATTCGGGATCGATTCCACCCCGACCTTCTTCATCAATGGCAATATGTACAAAGGGGCTATGTCGATTGAGGAAATGTCGGCGATTATCGACGGCATGCTCTGACGGTTCGGCTTGGCCGGGGCGCTTGCGCTCCGGCGCGCCTGCGGTCGCGGGACCGCGCGCATGAAATTTTCCCGCCTGCGCCTTCTCGGTTTCAAGTCCTTCGTCGAACCCGGCGAGTTCGTGATCGAACGCGGCCTGACGGGCATCGTCGGGCCGAACGGCTGCGGCAAATCCAATCTGGTCGAGGCGCTGCGCTGGGTGATGGGCGAAAGCTCATACAAGAACATGCGTGCCTCGGGCATGGACGACGTGATCTTTTCCGGCTCCGGCACAAGGCCCGCGCGCAACACCGCCGAAGTCACGCTTTTCCTCGACAATAGCGACCGCACCGCGCCGCCGGCCTTCAATGATGCCGACGAGTTGCAGGTGTCGCGCCGCATCGAGCGCGAGGCGGGCTCGATCTACCGCATCAACGGCAAGGAAGCGCGCGCCAAGGACGTGCAGCTTCTGTTTGCCGACCAGTCGACCGGCGCGCGCTCGCCCTCGATGGTGGGGCAGGGGCGCATCGGCGAATTGATCCAGGCCAAGCCGCAGGCGCGCCGGGCGCTGCTTGAAGAAGCAGCCGGCATTTCGGGCCTGCATACGCGTCGTCACGAGGCGGAGCTGCGCCTGCGTGCGGCAGAACAAAACCTTGAACGCCTCGACGACGTGGTCGGCGAGCTCGAAAGCCAGATCGAGAGCCTGAAGCGGCAGGCGCGGCAGGCCTCGCGCTTCAAGAACCTGTCGGCCGACATCCGCAAGGCGGAAGCGACGCTGCTCCACCTGCGCTGGACGCAGGCCAAGACGCAGGAAGGCGAGGCGCGCTCCGCGCTGGCAACCGCTACCTCGCTGGTGGGCGAGCGTGCCGCCTCCCAGATGACCGCCGCCAAGGAACAGGCGATCGGCGCGCACCGTCTGCCGGAACTGCGCGAGGCGGAAGCCGCCGCTGCAGCGATCTTCCAGCGGCTGACCATCGCTCGCACCCAGATCGAGGAAGAGGCCGGCCGCGTGAAGGCGCGCCAGGCCGAGCTCGAGCGCCGCCTGCAGCAGCTCGACGCCGACATCGTGCGCGAGGAACAACTCGTCCGCGACAATGCCGACATTCTTGGCCGGCTGGCTGAGGAAGAGGAGACGCTGCGAGCCGAGAACGACGGCGCCGACGAACGCGAGGTGGCAACGAGCGCCGCACTCGAGGAGGCTGCGGCGACGCTTCAGCAGAGCGAAGCGGCCCTTTCCAAGCTGACAGCCGAGCGGGCGGAGGCTGCGGCCTCGCGCACCCAGTTCGAGCGCGCGCTGCGCGAGACAGCCGAACGCCGCGACCGCTTCGCGCGACAGCTGGCGGAAGTCGACCGCGAGGTTTCGGAGATCGCCGCGCGCATCGCCGGGCTGGCCGATCCGGCCGAGAAGAAGTTTTTGGCCGACGAGGCCCAGGCCGCCCTTGAAGAGGCCGAGCTGGGTGCCGGAGAGGCCGAACGGATGGTGGCCGAAGCCCGCGCTGCCGAGGCCGCCGCGCGCCCGCCGCTGCAGGAGGCACGGGCGGCACTGGCGCAGGTCGAGACCGAGGCGCGGACGCTCGCCAAGATCCTCAGCGCGACAAGCAGCGACGGCTTCCCGGCCGTGCTGGAGCAGATCAGCGTCGAGCGTGGCTTCGAAACCGCTCTGGGCGCGGCGCTTGGCGAAGACCTCGACGTGCCGCTCGATCCGGCAGCGCCGGTGCACTGGGGCGACAGCCAGCCGGCGGCAAGCGACCCGGCCCTGCCGGAAGGCGCGCAGAGCCTGGCGACGGTCGTTCGTGCGCCAAAACAGCTGGCGCGGCGCCTGGCGCAGATCGGCATCGTCGAGCCGGGCGAGGGGCCGCGCCTGCAAGCGCTGCTGGCGCCCGGACAGCGGCTGGTGAGTCGCGACGGCGCGCTGTGGCGCTGGGACGGCTTTACCGCAAGCGCGGACGCGCCCACCGCCGCCGCGCTGCGCCTGGCCCAGAAGAACCGGCTGGCTGAGCTCGAAGCCGAGGCGGTGGAAGCCGCAGACAGGGTGCGTGTGGCCGAAAAGGCGCTGGCCGAGGCGGAAGCCGCGGTGCGCCAGCGCATCGACGAGGAGCGCCAGTCGCGCCAGGCGTGGCGCGATGCCCAGCACGCGGTCGACCAGGCGCGCGACGCGCTGGCCAGGGCGGAGAAGGCCGCCGGCGAGCTTTCCAGCCGCCGCGCCGCGCTGGAAGATGCGCGCGCCCGTATCGAGGCTGACCACGAGGAAGTGGCGGCCGCCTATGTCGAGGCGGAGGAAATGCTGGCCGACGCGCCGGACCTTGGCGACTTGCAGTCGCGGCTCGACGAAGCTGCCGCCCGTGTCTCGCGCGACCGCGCGGCGGTCGCCGACGCCCGCGCCGTGCATGACGGGCTGAGGCGCGAGGCGGATGCGCGCACGCGCCGGCTGGAGTCGATTGCGCTGGAGCGGCGCAACTGGACGCTGCGCGCCGAGAATGCCGCCGGGCACATCGCCTCGCTGCACGAGCGGCAGGCCGAGGCTGCCGAGGAGCGCGAGAGGCTGATCGACGCGCCCGACGAGATCGACGAGCGGCGGCGCAGCCTGCTGTCGCAGCTGTCGAAGGCCGAAGCCGAGCGCAAGGAAGTTGCGGACCGGCTGCAGGAGGCGGAAAACAAACAGTCGGTTCTGGACAAGGCGGCCACCGAGGCGATCCAGGGCCTTTCGGAAGCGCGCGAGGCGCGCGGCCGCGCCGAGGAGCGCCTGACCGCCGCCGATGATCGCCGCAAGGAGATCGAGGCGCGCATCCACGAGGCGCTGAACACCGCGCCGCATCTCGTCATCCGACATACCGGCCTCGAAGCCGACGACCCGCTGCCCGACGCGGGCGAGGTGGAGCGGCGGCTGGAGCGCCTGAAGATAGAGCGCGAGCGACTGGGCGCGGTCAACCTGCGCGCGGAGGAGGAACAGCGCGAGCTTTCCGAGCGCCATGAAGCAATCGTTTCCGAGCGCGACGACGTGATCGAGGCGATCCGCAAGCTTCGCCAGGCGATCCAGAGCCTTAACCGCGAGGGCCGCGAGCGCCTGCTGGCTGCCTTCGACAAGGTGAACGTGCAGTTCCAGCGGCTGTTCACCCACCTCTTCGGCGGCGGCACCGCCGAACTGCAGCTGATCGAATCGGAAGATCCGCTGGAGGCGGGGCTCGAAATCCTCGCCCGCCCGCCCGGCAAGAAGCCGCAGACCATGACGCTGCTTTCCGGCGGCGAGCAGGCACTGACGGCCATGGCGCTGATCTTCGCCGTGTTCCTGACCAATCCGGCGCCGATCTGCGTGCTCGACGAAGTCGACGCGCCGCTCGACGACCACAATGTCGAGCGCTTCTGCAACCTGATGGACGAGATGGCGCGCACCACCGAGACGCGCTTCGTCATCATCACGCACAACCCGATCACCATGGCGCGCATGAACCGCCTGTTTGGCGTGACCATGGCCGAGCAGGGGGTGAGCCAGCTGGTTTCGGTGGACCTGCAAGCCGCCGAGCGCATGCGCGAGGCGAGCTGAGGGGCAGCGCCTTGGCTCGCGCCACTCGGTGTCTGTCCCCGACATTCTTTACCTCGGCGTGGCGAACTGGTAACTGAGGGCCTTGGCATAACTGCCCCCGGTCGCAGCCTACCCGGTCAAAACAAGGACACCGAGATAGCCATCGCACATCGCAGCCTTTGCGGTGCGGCTGCGTCGGGGGCCTCATTGAAAGGCACTCGAACGTGTCGGAAACCAACTTCTATTCGGAACTCACGCAACTCGGCAAAGAAACGCGAATCCCCGCCAGCCCCGAAGACGCCGTGCTGGAGCGGGTGCGCAATCCGCAGGCGGGCACCCGCTACTGCGTCCGCTTCACCGCGCCCGAATTCACTTCGCTCTGCCCGATGACGGGCCAGCCGGACTTCGCGCATCTGGTGATCGACTACATTCCCGGCGAGTGGCTGGTGGAAAGCAAATCGCTGAAATTGTTCCTGACGTCCTTCCGCAACCACGGCGCCTTCCACGAGGATTGCACCGTGACGATCGGCAGGCGGCTCGTCGAATACCTGAAGCCCGAATGGCTGAGGATCGGCGGCTACTGGTATCCGCGCGGTGGGATTCCTATTGATGTCTTCTATCAGACCGGCACGGCGCCAGCCGATGTCTGGATCCCGGAACAGGGCGTCCCGACCTATCGCGGGCGCGGGTGAAGCCACTATAAGGACGCGCTGAAGGCGGCGCCTTGAGCATGGTTTCTTCTGCTGAAAAGGAGGAAGTGGCTGGGGCGCCTGGATTCGAACCAGGGAATGGCGGTACCAAAAACCGCTGCCTTACCGCTTGGCTACGCCCCAACAGTCGACGCGTTCGAGTCGAGTCAGTGCGGCTTATATTCAGTGCGATCGAAAAGCACAATCGTGCCGCGGCTAATTTTGAACGGGAGAGGGCCAGGCATCATTGCGCGCGCAAGGCGTCGTGTTCCCAGCTTCCGCCTGCGCAAGCCGCCCACTCTCACCGAGGGGAGGGTGGGCGCCCAATCAACGCTGAGCCTTCAAGTGCCAGCCAACTCTACTGCCCCCACACCGCCAGTTCGTTGCCGGCCGGGTCGGTGAAGTGGAAGCGGCGGCCGCCGGGGAAGGAAAAGATCGCTCGCACGACCTTGCCGCCGGCATCTTCCACCGCCGCAAGGGTCTGCTCCAGATTTTCCGAATAGAGAACCGGCAGTGGTTTTGCCACAGCACCCGCTGCGTCGGCATCGAAACCGCCCTCGAGCCCTTCGTCATAGGCCGAGTAGGTGGGGCCGTAGTCGGTGAAGGACCAGGAGAAGGCGGTGGCATAAAATGCCTTGACGCTGTCGAGCGTGCCGCCAGTGGCCGGCATTTCGAGGTAATCTATCTTTCCTGTAAGCTTCATGGCGATCCTCGTGTTCTCGTTACGTTCTAGATAATTCGGAGCCGGCGCACAAGTCTTTGGACAAGCGGATTTCTTAATCGATTGTAGGGCCGGATCGTCGCGAAGCTTATGTTGCCTTTCGCAGCGCAGCAATTTATCGCTTCGCGCGAGAGGGTGCCGCCGGCCTATTTGTTGCAGGCGGCCCGAGCCGACTGGTGAGGAGCGAGCATGGCCAAGTGGGTCTACACCTTTGGGGACGGCGCCGCCGAAGGGCGCGCGGGCGACAAGAACCTGCTTGGCGGCAAAGGCGCCAACCTGGCCGAGATGTGCAGCCTGGGCCTGCCCGTGCCGCCCGGCTTTACGATCACCACCGAGGTCTGCAACGCCTTCTATGCCAACGGCCGCACCTATCCCGATGGGCTGGATGCACAGGTCGGCGAAGCGCTGGACCAAATCGGCCGGATCACCGGGCGCAGCTTCGGCGATCCCGACAAGCTTCTGCTGGTTTCGGTCCGCTCGGGCGCGCGCGCCTCGATGCCGGGCATGATGGACACCGTGCTCAATCTCGGCCTCAACGACGAGACGGTTGAGGCGCTGGCCGCCGATTCGGGCGATGCGCGCTTCGCCTACGACAGCTATCGCCGCTTCATCCAGATGTATTCGGACGTCGTCATGGGCCTCGACCACGAGGTGTTCGAGGAAATCCTCCAGGAGGAAAAGGCCCGTCTCGGCCATGAACTCGACACCGAACTGTCGGCCGCCGAGTGGCAGGACGTGATCGCGCTCTACAAGGCCAAGGTCGAGGAAGAGCTTGGCAAGCCGTTTCCGCAGAGCCCGGAAGAGCAGCTATGGGGCGCCATCGGCGCCGTGTTCTCCAGCTGGATGAACCACCGCGCCATCACCTATCGCCGGCTGCACGACATTCCCGAAAGCTGGGGCACGGCGGTCAACGTGCAGGCCATGGTGTTCGGCAACATGGGCGACACCTCGGCCACGGGCGTGGCCTTCACGCGCAACCCGTCCAACGGCGAGAAGGCGCTCTACGGCGAGTTCCTGGTGAACGCGCAGGGCGAGGACGTGGTGGCCGGCATCCGCACGCCGCAGAACATCACCGAGGTCGCGCGTATCGCCGCCGGCTCCGACAAGCCGTCACTGCAGAAGCTGATGCCGGAAGCCTTCGCCTCGTTCATGGCGATCTCGGAGCGGCTGGAAACGCACTACCGCGACATGCAAGACCTGGAGTTCACCATCGAGCGCGGCAAGCTGTGGATGCTGCAGACCCGCTCGGGCAAGCGCACCGCCAAGGCGGCGCTGAAGATTGCCGTCGACATGGCCGCCGAGGGACTGATCACCAAGGATGAGGCGGTGACGCGCATCGATCCGGCTTCGCTGGACCAGCTGCTGCACCCGACCATCGACCCCAAGGCCGAGCGTCATGTCATCGCCATCGGCTTGCCGGCTTCGCCGGGCGCGGCCACCGGCGAGATCGTGTTCTCTTCCAACGAAGCGGAGGACATGCGCGCCATCGGCAAGAAGGTCATTCTGGTGCGCGTCGAGACGAGCCCCGAGGACATCCACGGCATGCATGCCGCCGAAGGCATCCTGACCACGCGCGGCGGCATGACCAGCCACGCAGCCGTTGTGGCACGCGGCATGGGCAAGCCCTGCGTTTCGGGCGCGGGCTCCCTGCGGGTCGACTACAAGGCCGGCACGCTGACGACGATGGGCATGACCTTCCACAAGGGCGACATCATCACCATCGACGGCGGCAACGGCCAGGTGCTGAAGGGCGCGGTGGCGATGCTGCAGCCGGAGCTTTCCGGCGACTTCGCGTCGATCATGGAGTGGGCTGACAAGATCCGTCGCATGAAGGTGCGATCCAATGCCGAGACCCCGGCCGATGCGCGCATGGCGCGGTCCTTCGGCGCGGAGGGCATCGGCCTGTGCCGCACCGAGCACATGTTCTTCGAGGACGACCGCATCCTGGCCATGCGCGAGATGATCCTCTCGGACACGGAGAACGACCGGCGCGCGGCACTTGCCAAGCTTCTGCCCATGCAGCGTTCGGACTTCACGGAACTGTTCGAGATCATGGCCGGCCTGCCGGTCACCATCCGGCTGCTCGATCCGCCGCTGCACGAATTCCTGCCGAAGACCGACGAGGAAATCGCCGAGGTCGCCTCGGTAATGGACGTCTCGGCCGACAAGTTGCGCCATCGCACCGAACTGCTGCACGAGTTCAACCCGATGCTTGGCCATCGCGGCTGCCGCCTGGCGATATCCTATCCGGAAATCGCCGAGATGCAGGCGCGGGCGATCTTCGAGGCGGCGGTGGAAGCCGGCAGGCAGACGGGCAATCCGGTCGTGCCGGAGATCATGGTCCCGCTGGTGGGCCTGGCCAAGGAGTTCGACTTCGTGAAGGCGCGCATCGATGCGGTCGCCAAGAGCGTCATGGAAGAAACCGGCGTGAAGGTGGAGTATCTCACCGGCACGATGATCGAGCTGCCGCGCGCGGCGATCCGCGCCCATCTTATCGCCGAGAACGCCGAGTTCTTCTCCTTCGGCACCAACGACCTGACGCAGACCACCTTCGGCATTTCGCGCGACGACGCGGCCTCCTTCCTCGAGGTTTATCGCCAGAAGGGCATCATCGAGCAGGATCCATTCGTCTCGCTGGACGTTGAAGGGGTGGGCGAACTGGTGCGCATTGGCGCAGAGCGGGGCAGGTCGACGCGGCCGCAGATCAAGCTTGGCATTTGCGGCGAGCATGGCGGCGACCCGGTGTCGATCCACTTCTGCGAGGAAGTGGGCCTCGACTACGTTTCCTGCTCGCCCTTCCGCGTGCCGATCGCGCGGCTGGCGGCGGCCCAGGCGGCGGTCAAAACGTCGCGAAAGGTCATTTAATCAGCCGCAGGCGTCGGCCGTCCCGATTTTCGCCTTGATGGGGGAATTGGGGGAGAGGCCCTCGATTGCCTGAAATTTACTGTCATGCGCCTGCTCGTAAAAACCTTCCTTGCCGCCGGGCTCCTCGTCTCGGCGGCTTCCGCCAGCCACGCCGTGCCGCTGCTAGAGCCGACCCTGCGTCTCAAGCCACATGAGGATAGCGGCACCCCGCGCGTCGCGCTGACGCTCGACGCCTGCGGCGGCAGGACCGATGAACGCATACTCTCGGCGCTTGTCGAGAACCGGATCCCGGCAACGATTTTCGTCACCGGAACCTGGCTCAAGCGCAATGCCGCCGCGCTGGAGATCATGCGCGCGCATCCCGACCTGTTCGAGCTGGAAAACCACGGCGGCCACCACATCCCGGCGGTGGATACGCCTCGCAAGATCTACGGCATCAGCAGCGCCGGCAGCCCCGACGCCGTGCTGGCCGAAGTGGAGGAGGGCGCGGACGCCCTTGCCAAGGCCGGCGAGCCGGCGCCGAAATGGTTCCGCGGCGCCACGGCGCAATACAGCCCCTCGGCGATCGCGTTGATCCGCAAGCTCGGCTTCAAGATCGCCGGCTACTCGATCAACGGCGACGGCGGCTCGCTGCTGAGCGCCAGGGAAACCGCGCGGCGGGTGGCGGCGGCCAAGGACGGCGACGTCATCATCGCACACATCAATCAGCCGACCCATGCGGCCGGCGAGGGGCTCGTGAAGGGGCTTCTCGAACTCAAGGCAAAGGGCGTACACTTCGTGCGCCTCGACGACGCCGACGGCGTGGGAACCAACGACACCACCGATTGACAGCCACAAAAGACAGGCGAGGGCCCTTGCCGTGACTGTGGCTCAGGGGTGCCACGCCTTCGCTGTCGGCAGGACGTCTACCCTGACCTTGTTCGGATCGAAGGCGCCGTGATTCCTGATTGCCTTCGCCTCGTCATAGGGCGTCTCGTAGGCCCACATGACATCCTTTTCCGCTGCACCCGAGGCGGTGATGTTCCAATGGGATGAATCGCCCAGATAGGGGCTGTGGTTTCGCTTGTCGGAACGAATGAGGAACTCGAAATAAATGTCCTGGAAGGGGATGTAGTAGACCGGCGGACGGTGTTCCTCGCGCAGCACCTTCGCGGCGGTGGACGAGGCGATGACCGCGTCGGCGAAAGTGACAACGACCGTGCCCGCGAAGCGTCTCACTGTGAGGCGGTGATTAGGATTGCGCCGCAATCCGGGCGAGGGGGGTGCTAACGTTGCCATGGCGAAGCTCCTGCGTCGCCCGAAAACGCCGTGCCCGGCTTTCCGTTCCGCAGGCTCCCGCCGCGACTTCAGCTTGGGGGCCGATAGCGGCGAGCGAGGCGGTTTTCAGGCAGCGTGGCCGAATGCCTCGGCCAGACCTACGTAGGCAGCGGCGATGCCGGCGATCGGGCTCTTGCTCTTGGCGGTGGTTTCGACACGCAGATGGCCGCCGACAATCGGCAGGATCATGACCAGGAACTGACGGTTTTCGCCTTCGCCGACGAAGGCTGCCGCTGCGTGATGCGGCTCTTCCGCGTGGTCGACCCGCACCTTGAAGAGAAGGGTGCCGCCCACCGCATCGAGGGCACCGCGCACCACGGTCTCGAAATCCTGGTCGGAGACGGCGGTTCCCTTTTCCGGAAGCTCGACGCTGTTCTCGGACATGATGTCCACGACGTCCTCTTCGACAGGTTGCTCGTTCATGCGGGACCCCTGTTCCATCAACGATAGTCCCCGCTAGAAGAAGAATTGGGAGCGAGCATGGCCGGATTGTGACGAAAGCCGTGCCTTCCTTCCTATCTGGTGAGGGTAAGTGCGGAAATCCTAGTCATTTAGGCTAAGGCCGGGTGACGCAAGGGAAAGCACTACTGGACAATCCCGCAGATCGTTCCAACAATGCCCGAAAACAACGTCGGGGAGGATCGCAATGCTTGGACTTATGCAGGAATGGCCGCTGCTCTGTCACAAAATTCTCGATCATGCCGGTATCCAGCACGCTCACCGTGAAGTCGTCTCACGCTCCATCGACGGGCCGATCGTCCGCACGACCTATGCCGAAATCCGCCAGCGCGCGCTGAAGCTTGCGCAGCGCCTGGAGCGGGACGGCTACCGGCAAGGCGATCGCATCGCCACCCTGGCCTGGAACACGGCGCGCCACATCGAGGCGTGGTACGGCATCATGGGCATGGGCGCGATCTATCACACGCTCAATCCGCGCCTCTTTCCCGAACAGATCGCCTGGATCATGAACCACGCCGAGGACAAGGCGCTCTTTGTAGACCTTACCTTCCTGCCGCTGGTGGAGAGGATCGCCCCGGCGGTCCCGAGCCTCAGGCAGGTCATCTTGCTCACCGATGCCGCGCATATGCCGCAGACCACGCTGCCCAACGCGATCGCCTATGAGGAGTGGCTGGCCGAGGCGGACGGCGACTTCCGCTGGAAGGAATTCCACGAGAACACCGCCGCCGGCATGTGCTACACCTCCGGCACGACGGGCGAGCCGAAGGGCGTCGTCTACAGCCATCGCTCGAACGTGCTGCACGCAATGATGGCCTGCATGCCGGACGCGATGGGCATCTCCTCGCGCGACGTGGTCCTGCCGGTGGTGCCGATGTTCCATGCCAACGCCTGGGGGCTTGCCCAGAGCGGGCCGATGATCGGTGCGAAGCTGGTGATGCCCGGCGCACGCATGGACGGCGCGTCGCTCTACGAACTGCTCGATACCGAGAAAGTGTCCTTCACGGCCGCCGTGCCGACGGTGTGGCTGATGCTGCTCCAGCATCTGGAGGAGACCGGCAAGAAACTGCCCTACCTGAAGAAGGTGGTCATCGGCGGGGCCGCCTGCCCGCGCATCATGACCCGGAAATTCGAGCAGAACTACGATGTCGAGGTCGTTCACGCCTGGGGCATGACCGAAATGTCGCCGCTCGGAACCCTGGGTACCCTGAAACCCGAATGCGAAGGCATTAAGGGCGAGGCGCTGCTCGACCTGAAGGCCAAGCAGGGGCATGCGCCCTTCGGCGTGGAGATGAAGGTGACGGACGACAATGACCGCGTGTTGCCCTGGGACGGTAAGACCTTCGGTCGCCTCAAGGTGCGCGGGCCGGCGGTGGCGCGCGCCTATTATGGCGGCGTGGGCGCCGAGCAGTTCGACGATGACGGCTGGTTCGACACCGGCGACGTCGCCCATATCGATGCCAGCGGCTACATGCAGATCACGGACCGCGCCAAGGATGTCATCAAGTCCGGCGGCGAGTGGATCTCGACCATCGATCTGGAGAACCTGGCGGTCGGGCATCCCGAGGTGGCGGAGGCCGCGGTGATCGGGGTACGGCATTCGAAATGGGACGAACGGCCGCTGCTGGTGGTGGTGCGCAAGCCGGGCGCAGAGCCGGCCAAGGCCGACATACTCGGTTTCATGGAAGGCAAGGTCGCCAAATGGTGGCTGCCGGACGATGTGGCCTTCGTGGACGAGATACCGCATACGGCGACCGGAAAGATCCAGAAGATCGCCTTGCGCAAGCAATTCGGCGACTACCGCCTGCCGACGGACAGCGGGCTTTTGCAGGAGGGCGAAACGCTCTAGAGAGAGATGGCTTTTCCTTGAATGGCCAACTCGCTTCAAGCTTTTGCTTTTGGAGCACGATCTTGTTCGAAAAGTCTGCGACTTTTCGGGATCATGCTCTAAGGAATCGGCATTCGGAATAGGGCACCCTGCGGCACGGCGACATGGCGGCATATCTGGAAGAGAGAACGTCCAAGGCGGCTGTCTGGTCCCGACGCCTGGCCTCGTTTTCGGCGGTGTTGTTCATCGTGTCGGGCCTCGCCCACAGATACGCGCTGCTGGAGACGGTCGCTTTCCTCGTGGTGCTTGGCATCGTCGCGCTGCTTACGGCCCTAGCGCTTTTGCTGGTCGCCTACGCTCTCCCGAGTGTCTGGAACAATGGCGATCGCGGCGGCAGGGACCTGACGTTTGGAGCTCTGGTAGCGCTGCTCGTGCTGGTGCCGTTCGTGCTCTCGGGCTATCGCGCCTTCAAATATCCGGAACTCAACGACATCTCCACGGATCTCGACGATCCGCCGGCCCTGACGCTGGCAGCGAAGACACGCACTCCCGGAATGAACCCGCTGGCAGAACCGACGCCGGCACAACGCAAGCTGCAGATGGAAAAATACCCGGATTTGACAGGCCGGCGCTACAACCTGTCTTTGGATAACACGCTCGATGCGGTCGAGACGGTGCTGTCGCATACCGATTGGAAACTGTACGGACCGATGCATCCCAACGGCGACGAAGCAGAGGTAAGCATCGAAGCGCTCGCCTATACGACGCTGCTGGCCTTTCCAATCGACGTCTCGATCCGCCTGATCGACGAGGGCGACACGACCTATGTCGACATGCGCTCGGCCTCGCGCTACGGCCGCCACGATCTCGGCGACAATGCGGCGCGCATCGGCAGTTTCCTGAAGGAGCTGGATGGCGAGGTCGCGACGCGACTCGGCGAGGCGCCGGCCGACTCCGACTGACGACGATCAGGCGGGCGCGAAATGCCCGTCGATGGACACCGCGCCCTCGGTCGTCGCCACGCCGCTGGCGACGAGGTCTTCCAGATGCGCCAGCACCGAGAGGGCGGCGGCGCCGTGTAGGCGCGGGTCGGTGTCGCGGTAGATCGCAGCCACCATCTCGCGGATGGTGCGGTCGCCCGACCTCAGCCTTTCGAGGACCGCGCGCTCGCGCATCTTCCTGTGCGCCTTCAGACCGCGCACGAAGGCGCGGGGCTTGGTGACGGGACCGCCGTGACCCGGCAGGTACAGCCGGTCGTCGCGTTCCAGCAACCGATCGAGCGAGGTCATGTAATCGGTCATGGCGCCGTCTGGGGGCGCGACGATGGATGTCGCCCAGGCCATGACATGGTCCGCCGAAAACAGGATGCCTGTTCCTTCCAGCGAGAAGGCCGCATGATTGGCGGCATGGCCGGGCGTCAGTACGGTGCCGATGCGCCAGCCGTCGCCCTCGATGATGTCGCCATGGTTGAGCGGCAGGTCCGGCACGAAATCCATGTCGGCGCTGGCGTCGAGCGGATTGACTTCGCCAATCCGCAACGGCCGTGCCGGGCGGTGGGGCCCCTCCGCAGCCACGACCGCGCCGGTATGCTGGGCCAGGCGCGCGGCAAGCGGGGAGTGGTCCTTGTGCGTGTGGCTGACGAAGATGTGGCTGACGGGCCGTCCGGCGATCGCCTTGACCAGGGCCTGGAAATGCGCCTCGTCCTCGGGGCCCGGATCGATGACGGCCAACGTGTCTTGCCCGACGATGTAGCTGTTGGTGCCGTGGAAGGTGAAGGCACCGGGATTGTTCACCGTCAGCCGCGCGATGCCCTTGGCGACCGGCACGGCCTCGTCGTAGGCCGGTTCGAACTTGGTATCGAATTCCAGGGACATCGTCGAAACCTGCCTCGCCTTTGGCGCACAAACCGCTAAAACTGTTTGCCGCTTAGCACGCCAGCCAATATAGGCAAACCCGGCCGACCCGATCGGCCGACCTCGACAGAAATGGGGACCACAATGGCAAATTCAATTACTGCCCGCCCGCTCGTCTCGCTGGCCATGCCCGAGAGCGGCGCCGCGCGGCTTGCAACCCAGATTTTCCTCGCCGTTTCCGGCACGCTGCTCTTGACACTCTCGGCCAAGACCAAGGTCGTTCTCGGCCCGGTCGACATGTCGCTGCAGACGCTGGCGATCTTCCTGATCGCCGCCGCCTTCGGCATGCGGCTGGCGGTGGCCACGCTGCTTCTCTACATGGCGCAGGGCGCCATGGGCTTCCCGGTGTTCCAGAGCACGCCTGAAAAGGGCATCGGCATCGCCTACATGCTCGGTTCCACCGGCGGCTATCTCGCCGGCTTCGTGGCCATGGCGGCCATCGTCGGTTGGGCGGCTGACCGCGGCTGGGACCGCAGCCCGTTCAAGATGTTCGGCGCGGTGCTGACGGCCGAGGTCGTCATGATGGCGATGGGCTTCGCCTGGCTCGCCACCCTGATCGGCGTCGAGAAGTCGTGGCAGTTCGGCGTGGTGCCGTTCATCGTTCCGGACCTGATCAAGGTCGCGCTGGCCTCAACGCTGGCCCCGGCCGTCTGGGCGCTGCTGCCGAAGCGCTGACCTCGAAAAACTATTCGAACAAAAAGGCCGCGAACGGAGGTTCGCGGCCTTTTTGTTTGCGGGGATCATTCGGAGCTAGGCAGCCGCGACCCGGTCGTTGTCGGTAAGGCGCGAGGTGCCGGAGGCGAGATAGGTTCCCATGATCAGGAACACGATGAACACGGTGTCCTGGATGTCGTGGCCGAGAACTTTGTTGGCAAGCGCGCCGATGCCGTAGGTGGCGGTCAGAATGAGGAGCATGGCCCCTCCAAAAACCTCCACGGGATCCAGGTTTTTGCGGATTGCACGCAACGCGTTGGCAATCGCCGCTACGAAGATCGCGAGGAGCGAGACGAGGCCGAGGACGCCGGATTCGACCGCGGTGGTCAGATAGCCGTTGTGGAAGTGGGAGAAGCTGTAGTCCAGGCCGTGCTTCTCCTTGAAACCGGTCTCGATCAGCTTCCTGGTCGCTCCCAGGCCATGGCCGCCGAACGGATGCTGGATGATGTATTCCGGCGCCATCTCAAGCAGAGAGAGCCGCGCCCCGACAGAGGTGTCGTAATTGTCGTTGAGGGAGGCCTTGTACCAGTCCGAACTCAGGCCTTGCAGGCGGTTCTGGATTCCCTTGAAGCTCGCACCGAAGCCGAGCGCCAGCCCGAGCACGACGAGGGCGAGGGTTCGAGGGGAAATGAAGCGGGAGAGCTGCCGGCGGTAGATCCAGAGCACGATCAGATCGACGGGGAGGGTGGTGATCCACAAGAAGCGGGTGCCCGAGTAGAACAGAGCGAGCCACGAGGCGACGAAGGCCCCGGCCAGCGGCAGGACCAGCTTGTTTTCCTGGGAGAACAGGCCGGCAAGCGAGATCGAACCGGCCATGCTGATCGCGAAGGCGAAGACGATGGCGTTGCCGGCGCCGCCCGCTGCCCGGTGGCCGAAACCGTAGGTCTGCACCATCGCCACGGCCAGGCCGCTGTAGCAGGCGACCATGCTGGCCAGTATGACCGTACGCATGAGCGCCGCCTTATCCGAAATCGACCAGATCGAGTAGGAGAAGGGGAAAAGGAGCAGCGTGCCCAGGCGCAGCATCTGGTCGGCCCCGCCATATGTCGAATGGTGCCAGAGCGTGGGGATCGCGTTCAGCACGCAATAAAGGAGGGCCAGCAGCGTCATAACGAGCATGTTGTGATCGCGGCTGAATGTCCGCCGGCCGGACAGGATCTCAAACACGCACCAGAGTGCGCCGCCGTGCCAGACGAAGCTGACTACCGAACCGAGTCCGGGCACCGCGGCAAAGCAGAAGAAAGCGAAGGCCCGGTTCACGAATTCGTATTTCAAGAATTTCTTCAAGATGAAATCATTCCGCTAAGATCGCCTGGGAAGCGATGAAGGGTCGGGTGGGAAACTTCGGCCGCAATTTTGTTTCTGAAGCATCACCTGCCATGGGTGGGCGACCGGCGCAATTCATTTTCGCCGCCGAGGCGGAGTCATGCGGTGGCGAGGAACAGGATTCCATCGAAGCGCCGTGCCGCGCATGTTCCGAGCGGCCAAGGCCGCGAAATTGGTAGCGTTCTCCTTGAGACGCTGGGCCATTACGGGGAAAATCGGGGAAATTCAGGGCGTTGCAGCCGCAGCGTCCTTGCATCGCATTCTTGATAGGCACCCCATGCTTGCCAGGCTATCCCATCTCGACCGGCTCGAGGCCGAAGCCATCCACATTTTCCGAGAGGTGGCGGCGACGTTTGCCAAGCCGGTGATGCTCTATTCGGTGGGCAAGGATTCTTCGGTGCTGCTGCATCTGGCCATGAAGGCCTTTTATCCGGCGAAGCCGCCCTTTCCGTTCCTTCATGTCGACACGACCTGGAAGTTCCGCGAGATGATCGAGTTTCGCGATGCGATGGCGGAGCGCCTGGGCTTCGATCTCCTGGTGCACATCAACGAGGACGGCGTGCGCGACGGCATCAACCCGTTCGACCACGGCTCCAACACGCACACCCATGTGATGAAGACGGTGGGCCTTCGCCAGGCGCTCGACAAATACGGCTTCGATGCCGCCTTTGGCGGCGCGCGGCGCGACGAGGAGAAGTCCCGCGCCAAGGAACGCATCTTTTCCTTCCGCAATTCGAGCCACGCCTGGGACCCGAAGAACCAGCGGCCGGAGATGTGGAAGATTTTCAACACGCGCGTGGCGCCGGGCGAGTCGATCCGGGTCTTTCCGCTGTCCAATTGGACGGAACTCGACATCTGGCAATACATCCTGCGTGAAGACATTCCGATCGTGCCGCTCTACTTCGCCAAGGAACGCCCCGTCGTCGAGCGTGACGGCATGCTCATCCTGCGCGATGACGACCGTATGAAGCTCAAGCCCGGCGAGGTGATCGAGAACAGGCTGGTGCGGTTCCGCACGCTGGGCTGCTACCCGCTGACGGGCGCCATCGATTCCGACGCCACGGACCTGCAGGGCATCGTCAGCGAGATGCTGATCGCGCGCACCTCCGAACGCCAGGGGCGCCTGATCGACCGCGACGAGGCGGGCTCCATGGAAAAGAAGAAGCGCGAGGGATATTTCTGATCATGCGCCACATGCTTGCGGAAAACCTCGTCGCCGCCGAGGCGGTGGACGACTACCTGGCCGCGCAGGAGCAGAAGTCACTCTTGCGTTTCCTCACCTGCGGCTCGGTCGACGACGGCAAGTCGACGCTGATCGGGCGGCTGCTGTCGGACACCAAGCAGATCTTCGAGGACCAGCTGGCGACGCTGGAGCGGGATTCGCGCCGGCACGGCACGACCGGCGACGACATCGACTTCGCGCTGCTGGTGGACGGGCTGGAGGCCGAGCGCGAGCAGGGCATCACCATCGACGTCGCCTATCGCTTCTTCGCCACATCGAAGCGCAAGTTCATCGTCGCCGACACGCCGGGCCATGAGCAATATACGCGCAATATGGCCACCGGTGCCTCCACCGCCGACCTCGCCATCGTTCTGATCGACGCGCGCCAGGGCGTGCTGCGGCAGACGCGCCGCCACTCCATCATCGCCTCGCTGCTGGGCATCCGCCACATCGTGCTGGCGGTGAACAAGATCGACCTCGTCGGCTTCGACCGCGCGGCGTTCGAGCAGATCGTCGCCGACTACACGGCCTTTTCGAAGGATCTCGGCTTTGTATCGATCGTCGCAATCCCCATGTCGGCACGGTTCGGCGACAATGTCAGCCGCCGCTCCGAGCAGACCGGCTGGTATGCCGGTCCAACGCTGATCGAGCACCTGGAAGCGGTCGATGTCGAACAGGATGCGTGGAATAAGCCGTTCCGCTTCCCGGTCCAGTATGTGAACCGGCCCAACCTTGATTTTCGCGGCTTTGCCGGGACGATCGCCTCGGGCTCGATCGCACAGGGCGACGAGATCGTGGTCGCCAAATCCGGCAAGGCTTCGCGCGTCAAGCGCATTGTCGCCTCGGGCGGGGACGTGGCGCAGGCCGTCGAGGGGCAGGCGGTGACGCTGGTGCTGGAGGACGAGGTCGAGGTCTCGCGCGGCAACCTGCTGGTCGCGCCCACGGCGCGGCCGCATGTCGCCGACCAGTTCGCGGCCAAAATCGTCTGGTTCGACGAGCAGGCGTTGCTTCCCGGGCGTTCCTACATCCTGCGCACCGAGACCGACCAGGCCAGTGCGACCGTGACCGAGCTGAAGTACCGCCTCGACGTCAACGATTTCGGGCACGCGGCGGCCAAATCGCTGGAGATGAACGAGGTCGGCATCTGCACGATCTCGACGCAGTCGCCGGTGGCCTTCGACGCCTTCGCCGAGAACCGCGCCACCGGCGCCTTCATCCTGATCGACCGCCTGACCAATGCCACCGTCGGTGCCGGCATGATCCAGCACGCGCTGCGTCGCGCCGACAATATCCACTGGCAGTCGCTGGACGTGACGAAAGAGGCGCGCGCCGCCGCCAAGCAGCAGAAGCCGGCGGTGCTGTGGTTCACCGGCCTTTCGGGCTCGGGCAAGTCGACCATCGCCAATCTTCTCGAAAAGAAGCTGCATGCGAGCGGCCGCCACACCTACATCCTCGACGGCGACAATGTCCGCCACGGCCTGAACCGCGACCTCGGTTTCTCCGAGGCCGACCGGGTGGAGAACATTCGCCGCGTGTCGGAAGTGGCGCGGCTGATGGCGGACGCCGGCCTGATCGTGCTGGTGTCATTCATCTCGCCTTTCCGCGCCGAGCGGCGCATGGCGCGCGAGCTGATGGGCGAGGGCGAGTTCATCGAGGTGTTCGTCGACACGCCGTTCGACGAATGCGCCAGCCGAGACCCCAAGGGGCTTTACGCTCGGGCCCTGGCGGGAGAGATGAAGAACTTCACTGGCGTTGACTCTCCTTACGAGACGCCGGAAAACCCGGAAATCCACCTTCAGACGCTCGGCAGGACGCCCGAAGAAATGGTAGATGTTCTCGAAGGCTGGCTACGTGAGCGCGACATTGCAAATCAACACTACGACGACGGCGGCGGCATCTGACGACGAGGCGATCCTCTCGGTTTTCGAGGGGCTCGCGCTCGAGGCCGGGCGCGTCATCATGGATATCTTCCACTCGAAGGTGTCCGTGGAGCACAAGGCGGACTCCTCGCCCGTTACGGAAGCCGACCGGGCGAGCGAGCGGCTCATTCTGGCGGGGCTGCGTGCAGCCTTCCCGGATATTCCCTGCGTGGCCGAGGAAGAGGCATCGGCGGGAATTCGGGCTCCGGAGCTTGGGCACTCTTTCTTTCTGGTCGATCCGCTCGACGGCACACGGGAATTCGTCGGCGGAAGCGCCGACTTTACCGTCAACATCGCGCTGATCCGCGACGGCATTCCGAAAATTGGCGTGGTCTACGCGCCTTGCAGCGGGCGGTTCTTCTCCGGCCGTCCGGGCAAGGCGGAAGCGCTGACGGTCGGCGAGGATCAGACCATTTCCGGTCGCCATCGCATCTCTGTGAGGGAGGGGCGGACGCCGCTGACCATTGTCGCCAGCCGGTCGCACCGCACGCCCGAGACGGACGCCTACGTCCGGGGCATCGAGGCGGCCGAGATCGTTTCCGTGGGCTCGTCGCTGAAATTCTGCCTCATCGCCGCGGGCGAGGCGGACGTCTATCCGCGCTTCGGCCGCACGATGGAATGGGATACGGCGGCTGGGGATGCCGTGCTGCGCGCGGCAGGCGGCAGCACGACCACGGCAGGCGGCAAGCCCCTGGTCTACGGCAAGCGCAACCGGGTGGGCGAGGCGGATTTTGCTAACCCGTCCTTTGTCGCGATGGGACGTGTTTCGGACGCGCCGGAGTTTTAGACGCGCAGATGGGTGCTAACCTGCACCGGACTGCCTGTTGAGAGTCCGAGGCATGGGTCCCCGGAACCTCCGCACGTCGCTTCGCTCGTGCTCCGGCCCGAGGACGACGGAAGTTTCACGTCCTCCCTTTGACCTTCAGCGTCGCATTCTTTGGGGGTCATATTGCGGGCCCTTGCCTCACCGTCGTCCTCGGGCCCCGAGGGCGAGCGTAGCGAGCGACGAGGGGTTCCGGGGACCCATGCCTCGACCTCTCATCCGGCGGTTCGGTGCGGATGAAGCGCACCAAGCCGGAACAAAAAACCGCGCGCCGTTTCCAGCGCGCGGTTCGTAAGAGAGCAGGGCCTGAGTCGTCGCAGGCCGGGCTAGTTACTCGGCGGCCTGAGCCGTCCTGGCCGCGATGAAATCGCTGATCGCGTCGATGATGCGGTCCTGATCCTGATTGCTCAGATAGGGGTGCATCGGCAGGCACAGGATGCGCTCGGGCAGGCTTTCCGAAACCGGCAGGCCCTTCGGCGTGCGCGGGTAGTGGTTGTAGGCGACCTGCTGGTGCAGCGGCTTCACATAGTAGATCACCGAGGGAATGCCGAGCGACTGCAGGTGAGCCTTGAGCTCGTCGCGATAGGGCGTCTCGATGGCGTACTGGGCCCAGGCCGAGCGGCGGCCTTCCGGCACATGCGCCACCTTGACGACATTGTGCAGGCCGTCGCGATAGCGCTGCGCCACTTTCTGGCGGGCTTCCATCTCGTCTTCCAGGATCGCCAGCTTCTCGATCAGGATCGCCGCCTGCAGCGTGTCGAGGCGCGAGTTGAGACCGACATGGATGTTGTCGTACTGGGTCTCGCCCTTGCCGTGGAAGGCGAAGGAGCGCAGGCGCGCGGCCAGTTCGTCGTCATTGGTGAACATGGCGCCGCCGTCGCCATAGCAGCCGAGCGGCTTGGCCGGGTAGAAGCTGGTCGAGCCCACGGAGCCGAAGGCACCGCACATTTGGCCATCGGCCTTGCCGCCGATCGACTGGGCGGCATCCTCGATGACCATCAGGTTCTCGCGGGCGGCGATTTCGGCAACGGCGTCGTAGTCGGCGGCGAGGCCGAACAGGTCGACCGGGATGATCGCGCGCGGCTTCAGCCGGCCCTCGGCCTTGATCATGGCGATCGCGGCTTCGAGGCTTTCGATGTCGATGTTGTAGGTTTCGGGATCGATGTCGACGAAGACCGGCTCGGCCTTGGCCAGTGCCACCACCTCGGCCGTCGCGGCGAAGGTGAAGCTCGGCACGAAGACGGCGTCGCCCGGCCCGATGCCGGAAGCCAGAAGCGGCAGCAGCAGCGCATCCGTGCCGTTGGCGCAGGCGACCACGTGCTTCACACCGACATAGGCGGCGAGCTGTCGTTCGAATTCGGCGACCTCTGGCCCGAGGATGTACTTGCCCTCGTTGACCACGCGGTCGATCGCCGCGCTCAGCTTGTCACGAATTCTTTCGCGCTGCGCGCCCAGATCGATGAACTGCATCTCTGCTCCAAAGTCTTCTTTTCGCGGATATCCCCAGGGCTGATAGCAGAGTTGAACCGGGCTCGAAAGATTTGCGGGCTGGCGCGGCCAGGTGTCGCGTTACCGTGCGCAACGGATTTTGCGCCTTCAACAGCCGGAAATGCGGGCTTCCATGGCGGCGAGGGGTGCTGCGTGCGGAAGCCGTTGCGGGCCCGAAATATAAAGTGATCGGCCGAAAGACGGGAAAAGGCCCGCTTCGGGCTTGTCAGGCGATCTCGTGCCGCCAGGGCGGATTTGCGCCGGCGCGCGAGACGGTGACGGCCGCAGCCTGCGCGCCCAACTCCAATGCCGCCTGGATCTCTTCCTCCGAAAGCGCCTCCAGCCTGGCCTTGGTCAGCGCGCCCTGGTCGTGCAGGGAAGCGAGCAGGCCGGCGTTGAAGGTGTCGCCGGCGCCGACCGTGTCGACCACGGTAACCGCCTTCGGCGTCACCGAAACGGTGTGATGCCTGGAGTAGCCGATCGCGCCCGCCGCGCCGTGCGTGACGACCACAAGCTTAGGGCCAGAAGAGAGCCAGTTGCGGACGGTCTCTTCCTGGTCGCCTGCATGGCCGAACCAGGCCAGATCTTCGTCCGACAGTTTTACGATGTCGGCCATCGCGATCATGCGCTCGATGCGGGCGCGGTGCTTCTCATGATCGGAAATGAAGCCGGGACGGATGTTGGGGTCGAGCATGGTCACGCGACGCCCGTGCTCGCGCCGCATCAGCGCCTCGTAGGCCGAGCCCGAGGGCTCCGGGATCAGGCTGATGGCGCCGAACAGCATGGCGCCGATCTCGTCGTCCAGAACCGGCAGGTCGGCTTCGCTGAGCATGCGGCCGGCGGTGTTCTCGTCGTAGAAGGTGTAGGTGGCATGGCCGTCGTTGAGGCGCACGAAGGCGAGCGTGGTCGGACGCGCCGAAATGTCGGCGTAGCGCGAGCCGACATTGCTGGACGCCAGCACCCCGCGGATCTGCTGGCCGAAGAGATCGGAGGAGAGACCGGAGAAGAATTCGACCGGAACGCCGAGCCGGCCGAGCGCGATGGCCGAATTGAACACGGCGCCGCCGGCGTAGGGAGAAAAGGCCGGCTCGCCCGCCGTGCTTTCGCGCGGCAGCATGTCGATCAGGGCTTCGCCGCAACACAGGATCATGCTTCCGGTCCTCCGCAGGAATTGGCCTGTTTCCCCTCGAATAAGTCCGTTGCGGGTGCGCTGCAAGATAGGCTGCGAAGGCTTTCCTCCGAAATTCTCGGGGAAGCTTGAAACGATTGAAAGTCGGATTGTATCGTCTAGACTGGCCGTGCCGCGAAGACGGCTGCCGACGGCGCTCAAGAGGTGACATGAAGCTTGCATTCGTATCCGCACCTCAAGGCACTACCCAACAGAAATCAAGAGGCGAGGCGCTGGCCGCCGAAATCCTCAAGGCCCTGAGATACCGGGTCGGCAAGGATGCCACCGTTGCCACGCAATATGACTGGCTGACTGCCGCGATCCTGGTGGTGCGCGACCGCATCATCGACCGCTGGGTGAAGTCGACCAAGCAGGCCTACGAGCAAAGCGCCAAGCGCGTCTATTATCTGTCGCTGGAATTTCTCATCGGCCGGCTGATGCGCGATGCGTTCTCCAATCTCGGCATGATGGAGGAAATGCGCGAAGCGCTGGGCTCGCTCGGCGTCGAGTTGGATGTGATCGCCACGCTGGAGCCGGATGCCGCCCTCGGTAATGGCGGTCTCGGGCGGCTCGCCGCCTGCTTCATGGAAAGCATGGCGACGGTGGATGTGCCCGCGCATGGCTACGGCATTCGCTACGCCAATGGCATGTTCCGGCAGGAAATCTCCGACGGCTGGCAGGTGGAACTGCCCGAAACCTGGCTCGACCACGGCAATCCGTGGGAGTTCGAGCGGCGCGAGCGCTCCTTCGAAGTTGGCTTCGGCGGCACGGTCGAACAGATCACCTCACAGGCCGGCCGGCTGGAGCGGCATGTCTGGAGGCCGCAGGAGCGGGTGCTGGCCGTGGCTTACGACACGCCCGTCGTGGGCTGGCGCGGCAACCGTGTCAACACGCTGAGGCTGTGGGCCGGCATGCCGGTGGACCCTATCCTTCTCGATGCCTTCAATGCGGGCGACCATATCGGCGCATTGCGCGAGAGCAACAAGGCCGATGCGCTGTCGCGCGTGCTCTATCCGGCCGATTCCAGCCCCGCGGGACAGGAATTGCGGCTTCGGCAGGAGTATTTCTTCTCCACCGCCTCGCTGCAGGACATCATCCAGCGTCATCTCAGCCAGTATGGCGAGCTGCATTCGCTGCCGGAAAAGGCGGCCATACATTTGAACGACACGCATCCGGCCGTTGCCGTGGCCGAGCTGATGCGGCTTCTGATGGATGTGCACGGCATCGACTTCGACACTGCCTGGGGCATCACCAAGAGCACCTTCGCCTACACCAATCACACGCTGCTGCCCGAGGCGCTGGAAAGCTGGCCGGTGCCGCTGTTCGAGCGGCTTTTGCCGCGCCACATGCAGATCGTCTACGCGATCAATGCCGAGCTACTTGACGAGGCGCGCGCGACCGGCCAGTTCGACGGCGAGCAGATCGCCCGCATCTCGCTGATCGAGGAGAATGGCGAGCGGCGCGTGCGCATGGGCAACCTTGCCTTTGCCGGCTCATATTCCGTCAACGGCGTGTCGGCGCTGCACACGGAGCTGATGAAGGAGACGGTGTTTGCTGACCTGCACCGGCTATATCCGGCGCGCATCAACAACAAGACCAATGGCATCACGCCGCGCCGCTGGCTGATCCAGTGCAATTCGGGTCTGACCGGGCTGATCCGCGAGGCGATCGGGCACCGCTTCCTCGACGATATAGAGGCGTTGACGGAACTGGAGGCCTTTGCGGGCGATGCCGGCTTCCGCGAGAAATTCGGTGCGGTGAAGCGCGCGAACAAGGAACGTCTGGCTGCGATGGTTTCGGAGCGGCAGGGGATAAAACTCGATCCGTCGGCGCTGTTCGACATCCAGATCAAGCGCATCCACGAATACAAGCGCCAGCTGCTCAACATCGTCGAGACGGTGACCCTCTACGACCAGATCCGCTCGCATCCCGAGCGAAATTGGGCGCCGCGGGTGAAGTTCCTAGGCGGCAAGGCCGCGCCCAGCTATCACAACGCCAAGTTGATCATCAAACTGGCCAACGACGTCGCCAGGGTCATCAATCGCGACCCGGCTGTGCGGGGGCTGCTGAAGGTCGTGTTCACGCCGAACTACAATGTCAGCCTTGCCGAAGTGATGATGCCGGCGGCGGACCTCTCCGAGCAGATTTCGACGGCGGGCATGGAAGCGTCGGGCACCGGCAACATGAAGTTCGCGCTGAGCGGGGCGCTGACCATCGGCACGCTGGACGGCGCCAATGTCGAAATCCGCGAGCATGTGGGTGCCGACAACATCTTCATCTTCGGCCTGACGGCGCAGGAAGTGGCCGAGCGCCGCAATGGCGGTTACGCGCCACGCGCCATGATAGAGGCCTCGCCGGAACTGTCGCAGGCGCTGGCGGCGATCTCTTCGGGCGTGTTTTCTCCTGACGATCCGAGCCGCTATCGCGATCTGATCTCCGAGCTCTACGACAACGACTGGTTCATGGTTGCGGCCGATTTCGACGCCTATGCGGCCGCGCAGCGGCAGGTCGATGCGGTCTGGCGCGACAGCCCGGACTGGAACGCCAGGGCGATCCGCAATGTCGCGCGCATGGGCTGGTTCTCGTCGGATCGCACCATCCGCCAATACGCCAATGAAATCTGGAACGTACCGGCATGATTGCCATTGCATGAGCAGGCCGAAGGAGTAGCGTGAGGGCATTGGGGAGGGGCGCGAGGACATGACGGGGACGCGTGCCGGAATCGCGACGCAGCAGCCGGGGGCAGCCTCGGCCGCCGATATCAGAGCGATTGTTGCCGGCACCCATGGCGATCCCTTCGCGGTTCTCGGCGTACAGGCATCAGACAAGGGCTTTGTGGCACGATGCTTCGTGCCGGGTGCGGAATTCGTCACCGCCTACACCCTCGCGGGCAAGGAGGCCGGCGAACTGTCCCGCCGCGACGATGCGGGCTTCTTTGAAGGCAGGCTTTCGATCCGCAAGCGCCAGCCGCTGAAATATCGTGTGCGCAATGCCGGTGGCGAGTGGTGGTTGACGGATCCCTATTCATTCGGACCGGTGCTCGGGCCGATGGACGACTACTTCATCGCCGAAGGCTCGCATCTCAGGCTTTTCGACAAGCTCGGCGCGCATCTCATCCAGCATGAGCGCGCGGAAGGCGTGCATTTCGCCGTCTGGGCGCCCAATGCGCGGCGCGTTTCGGTGGTCGGCGATTTCAATGACTGGGACGGCCGCCGCCATGCCATGCGCCGAAGGCAGGATATCGGCGTGTGGGAGATTTTTGTCCCCGATGTTGGCGCTGGCCATGCCTACAAGTTCGAGATCGTCGGGCCGGACGGGGAGACAAGGCCCCTGAAGGCGGACCCGTTCGCCTTCCGCTCGGAACTTCGGCCGGCGACCGCGTCGGTGACGATGGCGCCGCTGTCCCATGAGTGGGGCGACCAGAAGCATCGGGATTTCTGGAGCAAGGCGGACGCGCGTCGCCAGCCGATCTCGATCTACGAGGTTCACGCCGGCTCCTGGCAGCGCCGCGAGGACAGTTCGTTCCTGTCATGGGACGAACTCGCCGACCGACTGATCCCCTACGTGGTCGGGATGGGTTTTACCCACATAGAATTCATGCCGGTGACGGAGCATCCTTACGATCCTTCGTGGGGCTACCAGACCACCGGTCTCTATGCGCCCACCGCGCGCTTCGGCGAGCCGGAAGGCTTTGCCCGCTTCGTAGACGGGGCGCACCGCGCCGGCGTCGGCGTCATCCTCGACTGGGTGCCGGCACATTTTCCGGTCGATCCGCACGGGCTGGAGCATTTCGACGGCACCGCGCTTTACGAGCATGCCGACCCGCGCAAGGGCTTTCATCCGGACTGGAACACTGCGATCTACAATTTCGGCCGCCGCGAGGTCGTCTCCTATCTGGTCAACAACGCGCTGTTCTGGGCCGAGAAATACCATCTCGACGGACTGCGCGTGGATGCGGTCGCCTCGATGCTCTACCTCGACTATTCGCGCAAGGAAGGCGAGTGGATCCCCAACGAGAAGGGCGGGCGCGAGAACCTCGAAGCCGTCAGCTTCCTCCAGCAGATGAACAAGGAGGTCTACGGCCGCAATCCCGGCGTGATGACGATCGCCGAGGAATCGACCTCCTGGCCGAAGGTGTCGCAGCCGGTGCATGAGGGGGGCTTAGGCTTCGGCTTCAAGTGGAACATGGGTTTTATGAACGACACGCTCGCCTATCTGGCGCGCGAGCCCGTCCACCGCACCCACCATCACCAGGAGATCACCTTCGGGCTGGTCTATGCCTTCAGCGAGAATTTTGTGCTGCCGCTGTCGCATGACGAGGTGGTGCACGGCAAAGGCACGCTGCTTTCCAAGATGGCCGGCGACGACTGGCAGAAATTCGCGACGCTGCGCGCCTACTACGCCTTCATGTGGGGCTATCCGGGCAAGAAGCTGCTGTTCATGGGGCAGGAGTTTGCCCAACGCAGCGAATGGAACGAGGCGCGCTCGCTCGACTGGCAATTGCTGGAATACGCGCCGCATCGCGGCGTTCAGCGACTTATCCGCGACCTCAACCATCTCTACCGCTCGCGGCCGGCGCTTCATGCGCGCGATTGCGAGGCGGATGGCTTTTCCTGGCTGGTCGTCGACGACCGCCAGAACTCCGTCTTCGCCTGGCTGCGCAAGGCGCCGGGCGAGGCGCCCGTTGCCGTCATTTCCAACTTCACGCCGGTTCCGCGCGAGGACTACCGGCTGCCACTGCCGGAGGCGGGCACGTGGCGCGAAATCGTCAACACCGACGCGTCGGACTATGGCGGGTCGGGCAAGGGCAATGGCGGCACGGTGGAGGCCGTGGCCGGTGCTGAAGGGACCATCCAGGCCAGGCTGCTTCTGCCGCCGTTGGCTACCATCATGCTGGAATTCGTTCGGGGTGAGTGACTTGGGAGGGTTACGATGGACACGACGAAGAGACCGCAGCCCTTGGCGCGCGACGCCATGGCCTATGTACTGGCAGGCGGCAGGGGGAGCCGCCTGAAGGAACTGACCGACCGAAGGGCCAAGCCCGCGGTCTATTTCGGCGGCAAGACACGCATCATCGACTTTGCTCTCTCCAACGCGCTCAACTCCGGCATTCGCCGCCTCGGCGTCGCCACCCAGTACAAGGCCCATTCGCTGATCCGGCACTTGCAGCGCGGCTGGAATTTTCTGCGCCCCGAGCGAAACGAAAGCTTCGACGTGCTGCCGGCCAGCCAGCGCGTTTCGGAAACACAGTGGTATGAGGGCACGGCCGACGCGGTCTACCAGAACATCGACATCATCGAGTCCTACGGCCCGGAGTTCATGGTCATCCTGGCCGGCGACCACATCTACAAGATGGACTACGAGCTAATGCTGCGCCAGCACGTCGAGGCCAAGGCGGATGTGACCGTGGGGTGCCTGGAAGTGCCGCGCGCGGAAGCTACCGGCTTCGGCGTCATGCATGTCGACGAAAGCGACAGCATCATCTCCTTCATCGAAAAGCCTGCCGATCCGCCCGGCATGCCCGACAAGCCCGATTTCGCGCTGGCCTCGATGGGCATCTATGTGTTCAGGACGAAATTCCTGCTCGAGCAGCTACGGCGCGACGCCGCCGACCCTCACTCCAGCCGCGATTTCGGCAAGGATATCATTCCCTACATCGTCAAGCACGGTAAGGCGGTGGCGCACCGTTTTGCAAAATCCTGCGTGCGCTCGACGGCGGAATCCGGGCCATACTGGCGCGATGTCGGCACCATCGATGCCTATTGGGAAGCCAATATCGACCTGACCGACGTGACGCCGGAACTCGACCTTTACGATCGCGACTGGCCGATCTGGACCTATGCCGAGCTGAAGCCGCCGGCGAAATTCGTGCATGATGAGGATGGTCGCCGCGGCTCGGCCGTGTCGTCGCTGATCGCGGGCGACTGCATCGTGTCGGGCGCTGCGCTCAAACGCAGCCTCGTTTTCACCGGCGCGCGCATCAATTCCTATTCCTCGCTGGAAGAGGTGGTGATGCTGCCTGACTGCGTGGTGGGCCGTAACGCGCACCTGAAACGGGCGATCATCGACCACGGTGTCCAGATACCGGAAGGCCTTGTCGTGGGCGAAGACCCGGAGTTGGACGCGAAGCGATTCAGGGTGTCGGAAAAAGGCATTTGCCTGATCACGCAGGACATGATCGACAGGCTGACCAACTAGGATTCGTCGATGCAGGTGCTTTCTGTCACGCCGGAGATATTTCCGCTAGTCAAGACCGGCGGGCTGGCGGACGTGGCGGGCGCGTTGCCGCTGGCACTGGCTGGGCAGGGTGTTGCCATGCGCTCGCTGGTGCCCGGCTATCCCTCGGTGATGGCTGCATTCAACAAGAAGAAGCCGCTGCTAGCCTATCCCGATCTGCACGGCGGCAGGGCGGCGGTCTATGCTGCCCACGCTGCCGGTCTCGATCTGCTCGTCCTCGATGCGCCGCATCTGTTCGAGAGGATCGGCGGGCCCTACGGCGATGCGACAGGTGCCGACTGGCCGGACAACTGGCGGCGCTTCGCCGCCCTTGGCCTCGTCGGTGCTGACCTAGCTGGCGGCAAGGCGGCGGGATACTCGCCCGACATCGTCCACGCGCATGACTGGCAGGCGGCGATGACGCTGGCCTATATGCGCTATGGCCGTGCGCCTTCGGTGCCCTCGGTCATGACCGTGCACAACCTGGCTTTCCAGGGCAGCTTTCCGGCCGGCATCTTTCCGCAGCTCGGCCTGCCGGACAGTGCCATGACGCTTGATGGCGTCGAATATTACGGCGGCGTCGGCTTCCTGAAGGCGGGGCTGCAGGCGGCTTCGGCCATCACGACCGTCAGCCCGACCTATGCGCAGGAAATCCGCACGCCCGCCTTCGGCATGGGGCTCGACGGGCTGATCAACCTGCGCGCCGGCGATCTGCACGGTATCGTCAACGGCATCGATGTCGAGATCTGGAATCCGGAGACAGACCGGCATCTCGCCGCGACCTATTCGGCCGAGACGCTGACGGCCCGCGCCGCCAACAAGAGGGCTGTCGAGGAGCGCTTCAATCTCGACCACGATGCCGGGCCTATCTTCTGCGTGGTCAGCCGCTTGAGCTGGCAGAAGGGACTGGACGTGCTGATCTCGATCCTCGACCAGATCATCGCCGGAGGCGGCAGGTTGGCCGTGCTCGGGTCGGGCGACCAGGGGCTGGAAGGCGCCCTGCTGGCCGCCGCCGCGCGGCATCGCGGCAGGGTCGGCGTCGTCACCGGCTATGACGAGGCACTGTCGCACCTCATGCAGGGCGGCTGCGACGCGATACTCGTTCCCTCCCGCTTCGAGCCTTGCGGGCTGACCCAGCTCTACGGCCTGCGCTACGGCTGTGTGCCGATCGTGGCGCGCACCGGCGGGCTGGCCGACACCATCATCGACGCCAACGAGGCGGCGATTTCGGCCAGTGTGGCCACCGGTTTCCAGTTCGCGCCGGAAAGCGGCGACGCCTTTCTGCACGCCGTGCGGCGCGCGATGCATGCCTATGCCGACCCGACCGTTTGGCAATCGCTGCAGCTCCAGGGCATGAAGGCCGATGTTTCGTGGGATCGAAGTGCGGCCAAATACGTTGAACTCTACAATTCGTTGATTTTGAAACAGACGGCTGACTGATGACCAATACCATTGCCACCAAACCATTCGACGACCAGAAACCGGGAACCTCGGGCCTGCGCAAGAAAGTGTCCGAGTTCCAGCAGCCGCACTATGTCGAGAACTTCGTCCAGTCGATCTTCGACGCGCTCGAGGGTTTTAAGGGCAAGACGCTGGTGCTGGGCGGAGACGGCCGCTACTTCAACCGCGAGGTCGTGCAAACGGTAATCGCCATGGCCGCGGCCAACGGCGTCGGCCGGTTGATCGTGGGGCAGGCCGGTATCCTGTCCACGCCCGCCGCTTCGAATGTCATTCGCAAATACAAGGCCTTCGGCGGCATCATCCTGTCGGCCAGCCACAATCCGGGCGGCCCGCACGGCGATTTCGGCATCAAGTACAATGTCGAGAATGGCGGCCCCGCGCCGGAGAAAGTCACCGACGCGATCTTCCAGCGCAGCAAGACGATCTCGCGCTATCTGATCGCCGACATTCCGGCCGTCGACATCGACAAGATCGGCGAGGTCGAAGTGGCCGGCATGGCCGTGGAGATCATCGATTCCGTTGCCGACTATGCCGAGCTGATGGAAAGCCTGCTGGATTTCGATGCCATCAGAAAACTGTTCAAGTCGGGCTTTCGTATGCGCTTCGACGCCATGCATGCGGTGACCGGGCCTTATGCCAAGGAAATCCTGGAAGGACAGCTCGGCGCGGCGGACCATACGGTGCGCAACTACCACCCGCTGCCGGATTTCGGCGGGCATCACCCCGATCCCAACCTCGTGCACGCCAAGCATCTCTATGACGAGATGATGGGACCCGACGCGCCGGACTTTGGTGCGGCCTCCGACGGCGACGGCGATCGCAATCTGATCATCGGGCGCGGCATTTTCATCACACCCTCGGATTCGCTGGCGATGCTGGCGGCGAATGCGCATCTGGCGCCCGGCTACAAGGACGGGCTGAAGGGCATTGCGCGCTCCATGCCCACCAGCGGCGCGGCCGATCATGTCGCCGCCAAGCTGGGCATCGGCATGTATGAGACGCCGACCGGCTGGAAGTTCTTCGGCAACCTGCTGGATGCCGGCATGGCGACCATCTGCGGCGAGGAAAGTGCCGGCACCGGCTCCAACCACGTGCGCGAGAAGGACGGTCTGTGGGCCGTGCTGTTGTGGCTCAACATTCTTGCCGCGCGCAGGGAGAGCGTGAAGGAGATCGCCAGAAAGCACTGGGCGACCTATGGCCGCAATTACTACTCGCGCCATGACTATGAGGACGTGCAGGCCGATCGCGCCCACCGCATGATCGACGAGCTGCGCGCCAGGCTGCCGAGCCTTGCCGGCACGACGGTGAACGGCATGAAGATCGAGAAGGCCGACGATTTCTCCTATCACGATCCCGTCGACGGCTCGGTGAGCGAACATCAAGGCATTCGCATCCTGTTCGAGGGCGGCGCGCGGGTGGTGCTGCGGCTGTCCGGCACCGGCACATCCGGCGCCACCGTGCGGCTCTATGTCGAGCGCTACGAGCCCGATGAGTCCAAGCACGACCTCGATACGCAAGTCGCGTTGGCCGACCTGATCGTCGCCGCCGACGACATTGCCGGCATTCATGCCCATACCGGCCGCAGCAAGCCGAGCGTCATTACCTGATGGATCTCGGCGACCCGAACTGCGCGCTGCGTTTCGGGGCCGAGGTCGATCGGGGTGGCGTGCGGTTCTCCGTATGGTCAGGTGCAGCGAGCCGGCTCTGGGTCTCGATCTTCGATGCGCAGGGTCAGTGCGAGTTGGAACGCGTCGCACTTGAACGACAGGACGATGGCGTTCATTCGGCTTTCGTGCCCGGCCTTGGGCCCGGCGCGCGCTATGGCTATCGCGCCGATGGCGACTATGCGCCCGAGCGCGGCCTGTGGTTCGATCCCGATAAGCTGCTGATGGACCCGTACGCGCGCGCCATTGACCGGCCCTACCGCTTCGACCCGAGGCTGGCGGCGCGGCGCGGCGAGGGCGGCGATACCGCACAGTTGATGCCCAAGGCGATCGTGACGGAACTGCCTGCGCCGCTCGAACTTCAGCCGCCGCTGTTCCGCCCCGGCGGGCTGATCTACGAGGTGCCGGTCCGTGCCTTCACCAAGCTGCATCCGGATATTCCCGAGGCGCAGTGCGGCACCGTTCGCGCGCTGGCGCATCCGTCAATCATCGCGCATCTGAAGAAGATCGGCGTCTCGGTTGTGGAACTGATGCCGGTGACGGCCTGGATCGACGAGCGGCATCTGCCGCCTCTCGGGCTCCAAAATGCCTGGGGATACAATCCAGTCACCTTCATGGCGCTGGACCCGAGACTGGCGCCGGGCGGCATTTTTGAATTGCGGGAGACGGTAGCGGCGCTGCGCGCGGCCGGCATTGGCGTGATCCTCGATCTCGTCTTCAACCACTCCGGCGAGAGCGACGAGCTTGGCCCAACCCTCTCGCTGCGCGGGCTGGATGCGCGCGCATACTATCGCCACGCGGAGGATGGCCGTCTGGTCAATGACACCGGCACTGGCAATACGCTCGCCTGCGACCATCCTATCGTGCAGAAGATGATCCTCGACGCGCTTCGCCATTTCGTGCGTTACGCCGGCGTCGACGGGTTCCGCTTCGACCTCGCGACCGTCCTTGGCCGAGCCGCATCGGGCTTCGATGCCGATGCGCCGTTGCTCGCGGCTATGCGGAGCGATCCGGAACTTGCCCACAGGGTGATGATCGCCGAGCCCTGGGACATCGGGCCGGGCGGCTATCGGCTAGGAGGGTTCCGGCCGCCGTTCCTCGAATGGAACGACCGTTTGCGAGACGACGTCCGCCGCTTCTGGCGAGGCGATGGGGGGATTGGCGCGCTGGCGACGCGGCTTGCCGGCTCGTCGGATGTTTTTTCGGGGGCGGCGCAGACGCGTAGCGTCAATTTCATCGCGGCGCATGATGGCATGACGCTGGCCGATCTGGTCGCCTATGAGCGCAAGCACAATGCCGCCAATGGCGAGGACAACCGCGACGGCCACGACGAGAATTTTTCCTGGAACAACGGCGTCGAGGGCGAAACCGGCGACGCGGAAGTGAAGGAACGCAGGGAGCGGGACCTACGCGCGCTGCTGTCGACGCTGTTTGCCTCGCGCGGCACGATCATGCTGACCGCCGGCGACGAATTCGGCCGCACTCAGCACGGCAACAACAACGCCTTTGCGCAGGACAACGAGATCTCGTGGCTCGACTGGAAGGCGCGGGACATCGGCTTGGAAAGCCATGTCGCGGCATTGGCTGCGCTGCGCAAGGTGGTGCCGGCGCTGCGTTCGGTGGATTTTCTGACGGGACAGGCTTTGCCTGGACGGCAGGTGGCGGATGTCGAGTGGCTGTCGGAAGCGGGAAGGCCGCTGGATACGATGGATTGGACCGATACCGCTCGCCGGCGGCTGGCAATGCTGCTCGATGCGGATGGGGAAGAGCGGGTGCACCTTGCGGTCCTCATCAATGGAGATCGTGGCGCCACTGTGTTCGAGCTGCCCTTGCGCAAGGGGTTTTACTGGCGCGTTTTGCTGCCGGCGGAAGTGCAAAGCGTGGACGGCGGGCTGCTTCTGCCTGGTCGTTCAGTCGCGTTCGCGGAAGAAGTCGCGGATGCCAAAGGCTCTGAGCGCCAAGCTCGGTGAACCGCTGCCAAAGAGCATGATTACAACTTTTGAGTGTTATTTTTGGCGGGCAAAAGTCCCTCCAGCGGGAGCGCCCACGGCCGCGCCGGGCGTCATACGCCGCCGATGCGGATCGTCGACTGGCGGGAGATGACCCTGCCCGGTAGCGGCAGGCCGCGCAGCAGGCTCCAGACCGGCAGCTCGGCTGTTTCGTAGCGGATTGCAACGACGAAGCTGCGGCGGTCACGTGGGTTGTCGTGCATATCCAGCGTAAGATGGCGCAGATCGATGAACGGGTAGCCGGCTGCATAAATATCGATGAATTCGGCAGCCAAATTGCGCCTTTCGCGCTCGTTCAGGCCGGCTACGGCAGCGCGCGCGGCCGCCGCCGCGATCTCCTGCACGGAATGGCAGACGCTGACATAGAGCCCGAAAGCCACCATGCCGAGGAAGAACACGACGAAGAGCGGTGTTATCAGCGCAAGTTCGATTGCGGACGTTCCGGACAGGTCGCGCCAGATATGCACCGAAGTACCTCGACGATTGCCGTTTGTCGGAATTGGCGCGCTTGAAACTCGTGGCGCCGGCACTTGAAGAAGATATTGCTAATGTAACCTGTGGTTGTTTAACAAGTGATGAACGTTGGACACGCGGCGCGCCTCCGGCTCGGGCTGCAAGTGCCGTTAGGGAATGCCGTTCTTGTACTCGCGGAAGTCGGAGTCTGTTGAATTCGAAATCTCTGATGGATAGTGTCTGCGTCAGAACGGCGGCTCCGAGGGGCTTGCCGGCTCGCTCAACGAAGCCGAGGGAGGAGACTTCGGCCTAGGGGCGCCAAAAGGCACTTGGCCGTCGCCGGTACGCGGCGGCAAGCTGGGAGAGAGACATGACGCTCAAAAAATTCCTGAAAGCGACGGTTTTCGCGGTGAGCCTGTCCATGGCGGGCGGCGCGATGATGACGCCGTCCCTCGCCGACATGATCTACAATCGCGGCATGGCCGCGGAGCCTGAATCGCTTGATCCGCATAAGACTTCGACGGTTTACGAAGCCCACGTCCTGCGCGATCTGTTCCAGGGCCTGGTCATGCAGGACGAGAAGGCAGGCCTCATTCCGGGTGCGGCCGAAAGCTGGACTGTCTCGGATGACGGCACCGTCTACACCTTCAAGCTTCGCTCGGATGGCGTCTGGTCTGACGGCAGTCCGGTGACAGCCGAGGACTTCGTCTATGCCTTCCAGCGCCTGGAAGATCCGGCAACCGCCGCCGAATACGCCTCGATGCTTTATCCCGTGGTCAATGCCGAGGAAGTCAACAACGGGAAGGCGAAGCCGGAGGAGATGGGCGTCAAGGCAATCGACGCAAGTACCTTCCAGGTCGCGCTGAAGGCGCCTACGCCCTACTTCCTGGAAATGCTGACGCACCAGGCGGCCTATCCGGTCAACAAGGCGTCCATGGACAAGCTCGGCGCCGATTGGGTCAAGCCCGGCAACCTCGTGTCGAACGGCGCCTACACGCTTGCCGAATGGGTTCCCAACGATCACATCAAGCTGGTCAAGAATCCGAAATTCTGGGATGCGGGCACCGTCAAGACCGATGTCGTCAACTACATCATGACCGAGGACCGCTCATCGGCAATGAAGCGTTTCGAGGCTGGCGAGATGGACAGCTACGACGATCTGCCCACTGAGCAATTGTCCGACCTCAAGGCCAAGTTCGGCGATGAGATTCACGTCGGGCCGTATCTCGGCACATACTACTACGCGATCAAGACCGACAAGGAGCCCTGGACCAATCCGGAGCTGCGCAACGCGATCTCCATGGCGATCGATCGCGATTTCATCGCCGAGAAGGTCTGGCAGAATTCCATGCTGCCGGGCTACTCCATGGTGCCTCCGGGTATCGACGGCTACACGCCGGCGCTGGCCTCCTTCGCCGACGAGTCGCAGATCGACCGTGAGGACAAGGCCAAGGAAATCCTGGCCAAGCTCGGCTATGGCCCCGACAAGCCGCTGAAGATGGAAATCCGCTACAACACGTCGGAGAACCACAAGAACACTGCCGTCGCCATCCAGGAGCAGCTCAAGCCGCTGGGCATCGAGGTGACCCTGCTCAACACCGACACCAAGACCCACTACGGTTTCCTTGAGCAGAAGGGCGACTACGACGTGGCGCGCGCCGGCTGGATCGCGGACTACAAGGATCCGGAAACGTTCCTGGGCATCTCGCGCAAGGCCAGCGGTAACAACTACTCGAGCTACGTCAGCCCGAAGTTCGAGGAAGCCATGGACAAGGCGGCCGCAGCCGGCGGCAAGCCGGAAGAGCGCATGAAGGACCTGGCGGAAGCTGAACGCATCATGATTGACGAGGTCGGCAACATTCCGATCCTCTACTACAGCTACCACAACATCGTTTCGTCGAAGCTTCACGGCTTCGAGGACAATGTGATGGATATCCATCCCTCGCGCTTCATCAGCAAGGAATAGTTCCCGAGCCGATGTCCGCCGCTTCCCTTGAGGGAGGCGGCGGCCCGGCTTTTCAGCGACAGCGGGGAAAATCCATGCTGCTCTATGTCTTCCGGCGGCTTCTGACCGCCATCCCGACGCTTTTCGTCATCGTGACGCTGGCGTTTTTCCTGATCCGCGTTGCGCCCGGCGGGCCGTTCAACCAGGAACGCGGACTAAGCCCGGTAATCAAGGCCAACCTCGAAGCCCAGTTCGGCCTGAACGATCCTCTCTGGCAGCAATATCTGAACTATCTCAACAACCTGCTGCACGGCAATTTCGGTCCGAGCTACAACATGCCCGACTTCACCGTCGGCGAGCTCTTTGCAAAGGGATTGCCGATCTCGATCCAGCTCGGCACTTCCGCGCTGACCCTGGCGCTTCTGGTAGGCAGCATCCTGGGCGTGATCGCCGCGCTCAACCAGAACAAGACGGCCGACTACGGTGTGATCGCGCTGGCCACTGCCGGCAGCACTATCCCCACCTTCGTCATCGCGCCGATAATCCAGCTTGTGTTTGGCCTGACCTGGAAGATGCTGCCCATCGGCGGCTGGGGCGACGGCGCGCTGGTCAACAAGGTCGGCCCGGTGCTGACCCTGGCGCTGCCACAGATTGCGATCGTTGCGCGCCTGATGCGCGGCTCGATGATCGAATCCCTTCGCTCGCACCATATCCGCACTGCCCGGGCGCTCGGCCTTTCGGAGTGGTCGGTGGTGGTCAAGCATGCCCTGCGTGGCGCACTGCTGCCGATCATCTCCTATGCAGGGCCTGCTGCGGCGGCGCTGCTGACGGGCTCGATCATCGTCGAGACGATCTTCGCCATTCCTGGCGTGGGCCGCTATTTCGTCGATGCGGCGCTCAACCGCGACTACACGCTGGTGATGGGCACCGTCGTGGTGATCGCGCTGTTCACCATCGTCTTCAACCTGATCGTGGATCTCCTCTACGCGGTCGTCGACCCGAGGGTGCGTTATGACTGATATGGCGATCGCTGCGCCCGTTGCAGGGCGTTCGTTCTGGGGCGACGCCTGGGCGCGCCTGAAATCCAACAAGGCGGCCATGGTGAGCTTGTTCTACCTGGCTTTCATGGCGATCGTCTGCGTGGTCGGCCCCTCCTTCGTGCCGCACGAATACACCACCATCTATGCCGACTATGTGCGCACGCCGCCGAGCCTTTCCGCCTATCCGAAGGCGGACATGATCGAGAGTGCGCTGCGCGACGCGGTCAAGCGCATGCGTGTCGACATCGATGAATGGCACCAGGATGGCGACCGGGTCTACGTCACGGTGAACTCGTCAAAACCGGTCGATGAACGCAGCACGCGCTACCTCGACCGCTCCGACACGTTCCACGACACCCGCATCGAAACCAAGTCCGACGACGGGTTGAAGATGACGATGAGCGCGTCGGTCAAGCAGCAGTACTTCCTGTTCGGCACCGACAACACTGGCCGCGATCTCTTGGCCCGTACCTTGATGGCCGGCCGCATCTCGATGGCGATCGGCCTGCTCGCCGGCATCGTGGCGGTGGCGATAGGGGTGATCTACGGCTCCGTTGCCGGCTTCACCGGCGGCAAGACCGACGAGGTGATGATGCGCATCGTCGACGTGCTCTATTCGCTGCCCTTCATCTTCTTCGTCATCATGCTGGTGGTGTTTTTCGGACGGAACTTCGTGTTGATGTTCCTGGCAGTGGGAGCGGTGCTGTGGCTGGACATGGCCCGCATCGTGCGCGGCCAGGCCTTGTCCTTACGCCGGCAGGAATATGTTCAGGCCGCTGAAGCGCTGGGGGTGAAACGGAGCGGCATCCTGCAACGGCACATCGTGCCGAACCTGCTCGGCGTCGTGGTCATCTACATGACGCTGCTGGTGCCGCAGGTGATCATCCTGGAAAGCTTCCTGTCGTTCCTGGGCCTTGGCGTGCAGGAGCCGATGACGAGCTGGGGCGTGCTCATCTCGACGGGCGCCAAGAATATCGGCACGGCAAACTGGCTGCTTCTGTTCCCCGCCGTTTTCCTGGTGTCCACGCTGTTTGCGTTGAATTTCGTCGGCGATGGCCTGCGCGATGCGCTCGATCCGAAGGACCGTTGAAGCGATGACCACTTCCCAACCCATCCTCGCCGTGAAGGACCTGCGCGTCCGCTTCCGCACGCTCGACGGGCAGGTGGATGCCGTCAAGGGCATCAACCTGCACGTCAATGCCGGCGAAACGGTCGCCATTGTCGGCGAATCCGGCTCGGGCAAGAGCCAGACCATGATGGCGGCGATGCGCCTCTTGGCCGCCAATGGCGAGTCGAGCGGCGCCGTCGACTACCGCGGCAAGAACCTGCTGGAACTCGACAAGTCCGAGTTGAACGACGTGCGCGGCCGCAAGATCACCATGATCTTCCAGGAGCCGATGACGTCGCTCGATCCGCTCTACACCATCGGCAACCAGCTCATGGAGCCGATCATACGACACCGGAAGCTGAGCGCGGCCGAGGCGCGCAAGGAAGCGTTGCGCCTCCTGGAACTGGTGAAGATTCCCGACCCCGAGCGGCGGATGAAGTCCTATCCCTACGAGATGTCCGGCGGCCAGCGCCAGCGCGTCATGATCGCCATGGCGCTGGCCAACGATCCCGACATACTGATCGCCGACGAGCCGACCACCGCGCTCGACGTCACCGTGCAGGCGCAGATCCTGGCCTTGCTGGCCGACCTGCAGCGCCGACTGGGCATGGCGATCGTCTTCATCACCCACGACCTCGGCATCGTCCGGCGCTTCGCCGACCGCGTCTATGTGATGCGTTCGGGTGAGATCGTGGAGGAGGGGCAGACCGAGGCGCTGTTTGCGGCGCCAAAGCACGACTACACCAAGATGCTGCTGGCGGCCGAGCCGACCGGCCGGAAGGCGCCGCCGCCGAGCGGCGCGCCGGTCCTGCTGGAAGGGCGCAACGTCGAGGTGACGTTCCGGATCGGCGGCGGCTTCCTCGCAGGCCCGCCGTTGCTGCTGAAGGCCGTGGACCGCATCTCGCTGGCGCTGAAACGCGGCCAGACCATCGGCATCGTCGGCGAGTCGGGCTCGGGAAAGTCGACGTTGGGCCGCGCGCTGCTGCGCCTGCTGCCGAGCGAAGGGGCGATCCGATTCGACCATCGCGACATCTCCGGGGCGGGACCCGAAACGATGCGTCCGCTGCGACGCGAACTGCAACTGGTCTTCCAGGACCCGTTCGGCTCGCTGTCGCCGCGCATGACCATCGGGCAGGTGATCACCGAGGGACTGCTGGTGCACGAGCCGTCGCTGTCGTCCAGGCAGCGCGACCAGCGGGCTGTGGAGGCATTGCGTGAGGTCGGATTGGATCCCAACATGCGCAACCGCTATCCGCACGAATTCTCGGGCGGGCAGAGACAGCGCATTGCGATTGCGCGGGCGATGATTCTCAAGCCGAAGGTGGTGGTGCTGGATGAGCCGACATCGGCGCTCGACCGCTCGGTGCAGAAGCAGATCGTGGAATTGCTGCGCGACCTGCAGGCCGAACACGATCTTTCCTATCTGTTCATCAGCCACGATCTTGCCGTGGTGCGCGCCATGGCGGACTACATCATCGTCATGAAGCAGGGGCAGATCGTGGAGGAGGGGCCGACGGACGAAATCTTCGACCGGCCGCGCGAGGCCTACACGCAGGCGCTGATGAGCGCGGCGATTGACGTGACGAGGTTCCGCGAACAGGCTGACGCCCGCGTGGCGTAATGCTGGAGGCCGAAAGCAGGGAGCACTTGAGTCGCCGATCTATCTCGGCGGCTTGACCCTGCCGACGCCTACGTCAATCGTGATGCTGCCGGACACTTTCACGTCGAAATCACCGACCTTGAAGGTTCCCGGTGTCTGCGGCTCGGCTGTCGGTTCGGGTAGGGGCGCCTGGACGATCGGGTCCGGCTGCTTGACGCCCGGCAGCGGCTTGGAAGTGCCCGCAAATGCGCTGGACGAAGCAATCGCGCAGGTTGCGACAGCGGCGACGCAGAGGACTTGAAGTTTTTTGCTCATTGCCGAAACATAGCCGCGTCGAGCCAACTTCACCATCAGCAAAAGTCGGGAGGGTGTAACTTTTCGTACGGGAAGGAAATACCAGCCGATGGCCGGATGTTCTGGTCGGAGTGGCAGGATTCGAACCTGCGACCCCCTGCTCCCGAAGCAGGTGCGCTACCAGGCTGCGCTACACTCCGTGACCAGACGGCGGGCTTATAGCCGTCGAAAAAAAACTCCGCAAGCGGCAAACGGACTGTCGGGTGAAGAAACTTCGCTTTTCTTTGTACCAACCCACAGCTTTCGATTTTGTGCCCAGCCGAAAGGCGGATAAGGAGACTTAATGCGGCAGTAAGCCGTTGCCGCTATTGTAAAATCCGACCAATCGCGACCGGAGCGGACTGCGTGACCTTCAAAATCGTCGGCGAGGCCAAGCCCAACACATTTGCGTTCGAAACCAGCGCGCTGGTGAAGCCCACGGGTTTTCGCGAGTACGATGCACGCTGGTGGTTCGGTCACCCTGGCTCGGACAAGGCGCCCGAGCTCAATCTCATCGGCGTGCAGGCGCTGGGGATGGGGCTGGGCACACTTATCCTCCGGCTGGGCGTCGGACCCGATATCGTGGTGGGGCATGACTTCCGCGGCTATTCGCTGTCGATCAAGCAGGCGCTGACGGCAGGATTGATGGCGGCCGGCTCGCGCGTCAAGGACATCGGGCTGGCGCTCTCACCCATGGCCTATTTCGCGCAGTTTGCGCTCGACACGCCGTCGGTTGCGATGGTGACGGCCTCGCACAACGAGAACGGCTGGACCGGCGTGAAGATGGGCGCGGCGCGGCCGCTGACCTTCGGCCCGGACGAGATGAGCGCGCTCAAGAAGATCGTGCTCGAAGGCGATTTCGATCTAATCGGCGGTGGCACCTACGAATTCGTGGCGGGTTTCCGGAAGACCTATCTGGACGATTTGACCAGGGGCCACAGGATCGCGCGCAAGCTGAAGGTCGTGGCGGCCTGCGGCAACGGGACGGCAGGGGCCTTCGCACCCGAAGCGCTGGAGCGAATCGGCTGCGAGGTGATCCCGCTCGACGTCGAGCTCGATCACAGCTTCCCGCGCTACAACCCGAACCCGGAAGACATGAAGATGCTGCATGCCATCCGCGACAAGGTGCTGGAAACCGGCGCCGATGTCGGGCTGGGTTTCGACGGCGACGGCGATCGCTGCGGCGTCGTCGACAACGAGGGCAACGAGATCTTCGCTGACAAGGTGGGCGTGATGCTCGCCCGCGACATTTCCGCGATCCACCCCAACTCGGTCTTCGTGGCCGACGTGAAATCGACGGGGCTGTTCGCCACCGATCCGGTGCTGCGCAAGAACGGTGCCCGCACCGACTACTGGAAGACCGGCCACTCCTACATGAAGCGCCGGGTGACCGAGATCGGCGCCATTGCCGGCTTCGAGAAGTCCGGGCACTACTTCTTCAACCCGCCGATCGGCCGCGGCTATGACGACGGGCTCGTCACCGCGATTGCGGTCTGCGAGATGCTCGACCGCAATTCGGGACGCAGCATGGCGGATCTCTATCGCGACCTGCCCCTGACCCACGGCACACCGACAATGTCGCCGCATTGCGCCGACGAGGTGAAGTATGGCGTCGTGGACCGCGTCGTCGCCGATTTCGAGGCCATGAAGCAAAGTGGCGCCACATTCGCCGGCCAGAGCATCACCGATCTCATCACCGTGAACGGTGTGCGCGTGGTGACCGAGGATGGCACCTGGGGTCTCGTGCGCGCTTCCTCCAACAAGCCGGAGATAGTGGTTGTCGTGGAAAGTCCGGTCTCGGCCGAGCGTCGTCGGGAAATGTTCGATGCGCTCGATGCGGTGCTGCGCCGCAGCCCGCAGGTGGGAGCCTACAACCAGACATTCTGAGCGGGGACAGCTATCATGACAGAGCGGATTGTCAGTTTCGTGATGAGCGGCGGCGTGGGCTCGCGGCTGTGGCCGCTGTCGCGCGAGGACAATCCCAAGCAGTTCCACGATCTTGCGGGCGACGGCTCGATGCTGGTCAAGACGCTGCGCCGGCTGAAGGCGCGGCCGGATGGCGAAACGCCGGTCTTCCTCATCGCTTCCGAGCGCCACGCCGGGCGCGTGCAGGACGACGTTGCCGCGATCGACCTGGCCGGCGGCCTGGCGCTGTTCGAGCCGGTGGGGCGCAACACCGCCGCGGCGGTGGCGATCGCAACGCTGCAGACACTTTCGGCCTATGGCGACGGCATCGTGCTGGTCGTTCCTTCCGATCATCAGATCTCCACCGAACAGCAGTTCTGGCAGACCATTGAGCAGGGCGTGCCCGCCGCGCGCGCCGGCCGGCTGGTGGTGTTCGGCATCAAGCCGAACCAGCCGGAGACCGGCTATGGCTACATCGAGGTTTCCGGAAACGGGGCGGACGTCAGCGACGTGTCGCGCTTCGTCGAGAAGCCGGATCTCGAAACCGCCGAGGCCTATCTGAAGGCCGGAAACTTCTTCTGGAACACCGGCATCTTCCTGTTTCGTGCCGGCGCAATGCGCGATGAATTCGCAAGGCATCAGCCGCAGATCTGGGAGGCCGCCGAGCGGGCGTTCAAGGCATCGAACAGCGATCTCTCCGGTCTCTACATGCCGCTCGAGCTCTATGAAGCCATACCGTCGATCTCGATCGACTATGCGATCATGGAACAGGCGGGCGACATCGCCATGGTGCCGGCGACCTTCCGCTGGAACGACCTCGGTTCGTGGCAATCGCTGCTCGATGTCAGCCCGACGGACGCGCAAGGAAACGTCACCGTCGGCGACGTGGTCGCCATGGATTGCGAGAACTCCTACCTGCGCAGCGAGGGAAGGCTGCTTTCGGCGATCGGCCTGAAGGACATCGCCATCGTCGCGACGATGGACGCCACCTTCGTTGCGCCCGTCAGCCACAGCCAGGATGTGAAGAAGATCGTCGAACAGCTTGAAAAGAGCGGCCGGCTTGAGACGAAGTTCACGCCCTCGCATGACCGCGTGCTGCTAAGCGGGGCCTGGCGCAAGCGCGTGCAGCACTGGCTGTTCGAGGAGACGTTGCCGCTGTGGTCGACGGCCGGCGTGGATGAGCGCCTGGGCGGCTTCCACGAGGCGCTGGGGTTCGACGGCAAGCCGCTGGTGAAGCCCAAGCGCATGCGTACCATGGCCCGCCAGGTCTATGCGTTTGCGGTCGCCAAGCTGCGCGGGTGGGACGGCCCTGCCGATGCGCTGATCGCGCACGGGCTCGCCTTCATGTCCGGCAATGGGCGCACGGAGCGCGGCGGCTGGGTGCGGACGATGAATATCGACGGCGGCGTGGCCGACGCCACCGAGGACGCCTACGACCATTCCTGCGTGCTGCTGGCGCTGGCCTACGCGCATATGTGCGGCAACCCGGACGCATTGCGACTTGGCGAGGAAACTTTTGCCTTCCTCGATGCCCATCTCGAAGACGAGCGGCTGACCGGCTTTCTGGAGACATCGGCGGGCGAAGGGCTGCGCCGCTCCAACCCCCATATGCATCTGCTGGAAGCCTTCCTCGCCTGGCATACGGCTACGGGAGACCGCGGCCATCTACGCCGCGCGGCGCGGATCGTCGACCTGTTCCGCAGCCACTTCTTCGATCCGGAAAGCTGGACGCTCGGGGAGTTTTTCAACGACGAATGGCTGCCGGCCGCTGGCGAGAAGGGCGCCTGGACGGAGCCCGGCCATCATTTCGAGTGGGCGTCGCTGCTGGTCGATTTCGCGGCCAAGAGCGGCCAGAAGAACCTGACTGCCTATGCGCGCAAGCTCTATGCCTCGGCGATCGCCAATGGCCTGAACCGGGCGACGGGGCTGGCCTATGGCGCTGTCTCGCGCCAGGGCATGCCGCTCGACCGGGTGTCGCGCAGCTGGCCGCAGACCGAGGCGATCAAGGCGGCAATAGCGCTCGACGGTGCGGACGGTCCCGACCTCAAGCCCGAGATCGAGGCGCGAGTGGGGCGCCTGTTCCGCTGGCACATCGATCCGGCGCCGCTCGGCCTGTGGATCGACAGGATCGACGAACGCGGCCGCTCGCTGGCGAGCGAGGTGCCGGCCTCGATCTTCTACCATCTCGTCTGCGCCCTGATGCAGTATCTCGACAGCACCGACGGGCACTGAAAGAAAGGGCCGGCGAGTGCACCGGCCTTGAAGCCTCCAGACAGAACAGTGGCTTGCGGCGCGGAAGCGATTCAATTCGCGAGCCGCGTCTTGGCCCGTGTCAGCCCTCAATAGGGGCTGGCGACGTCGCCGGTCTCCACATAGATCGACTTGACCTGGGAATAGTGGCCGAGCGCAGCCAGCGCGTTTTCCCGCCCGATGCCGGACTGCTTGTAGCCGCCGAAGGGGATTTCCACCGGCGCCAGATTGTAGGTGTTGATCCAGCAGCTGCCCGCCTGCAGTTCGGAAATGACGCGGTGGGCGCGCGGCAGGTCGCGTGTGAAGACCCCGGCCGAGAGGCCGAACTCGGTGGCATTGGCGCGGGCCACGACTTCGTCTTCTTCCTCGAAGGTCAGCACGCTCATCACCGGGCCGAAGATCTCTTCGCGGGCGATGCGCATGTCATCCTTCACGTTGGTGAAGATCGTGGGCTCGACGAAGAAGCCGCCTTCAAAGCCCTGAAGCGACGGCACGCCGCCGCCGTGGTGCAGGGTTGCGCCCTCGGCCTTGCCGATGCCCACATAGCCGGTGACCTTTTCGTGCTGGGCCTTGTTGATGAGCGGGCCCATCTGGGTTTCGGGGTCCAGCGGATCGCCGATGCGGATGGCCTTGGTGCGCTGGGTGAGCCGGTCGAGGAAGCGGTCGTAGATGCCCTTCTGCACGAAGACGCGGGTGCCGTTGGAACAGACCTGGCCGGTGGAGTAGAAATTGCCCAGCATGGCGCCACCGACGGCGTTCTCGACGTCGGCGTCGTCGAAGATGACCAGCGGCGACTTGCCGCCGAGTTCCATCGTGGCGTGCTTCATCAGCGAGCCGGCAAGCGACAGAACCTTCTTGCCGGTGGGCACCGAGCCTGTGAGCGAGACCTTGGCCACGGCCTCGTGCGAGGCGAGGGCGCCGCCGACGTCGCCGTAGCCCTGGACGACGTTGAACAGGCCGTCGGGCAGGCCGGCCTCACTGTAGATCTCGGCCAGAGCAAGCGCCGAAAGCGGGGTGTTTTCGGACGGCTTGAATATCATGGCGTTGCCCATGGCGAGCGCCGGCGCGGACTTCCAGCCCGCGCCCTGGATCGGATAGTTCCAGGCGCCGATGCCGACGCAGATGCCGAGAGCTTCGCGCCGCGTGTAGGCGAAGGAGCCGCCGAGGTCGACATAGTCGCCATTGTAGCTGCCGACGGCGCCGCCGAAGAATTCGAGCGCGTCGGCGGCCGAGGCCGGATCGGCCACCAGCGTTTCCTGGATCGCCTTGCCGGTGTCCAGCGTCTCGATGCGGGCGATCTCTTCATTGCGGGCGCGCAAGATGTCGGCGGCGCGGCGCAGGATGCGGCCGCGCTCGACCGGCTTCAGCCGCGCCCATGCGGGCTGGGCCTCGCGTGCCGCCTCGATCGCCTGCTCGACGATTTTGGACGTCGCCGAATGCAGCGTGGCGATGGTCTCGCCGGTCGCGGGATAGATGACCGGGAGAGGCGCGCCGCTGTCGTCTTCCACGAAGCGGCCGTTGATGTAGTGCGAGGCTTTGGGTTGAGCGCGCATTGTCGACTCCGGAATTTCTTTCAAGGTGTTGCCTGCACTAGCCTAGCGGTCCGAGACCTGCCAGCGCGGATTGATCCAGGGTTCCTGGTTGGAGGGGGCGAGCGGCTGGCGACCGAGAATGTGGTCGGCGGCCTTCTCGCCGGTCATGATGGACGGCGCGTTGAGATTGCCGTTGGTGATGCGCGGGAAGATCGAGGAATCCGCCACGCGCAACCCCTCCACGCCGATGACCCGGCAGTGCGGGTCCACGACCGCCATCGGATCGTCGGCGCGGCCCATGCGGCAGGTGCCACAGGGGTGCAGCGCGCTTTCGGCATGGTCGCGGATGAATTCGTCGAGCTCGGCGTCGGTCTGCACATGGCCGCCCGGCGAAATCTCCTTGCCGCGATAGGGAGCGAAGGCCTGCTGGCCGAAGATCTCGCGGGTGAGGCGGATGCAGCGGCGGAAGTCGGTCCAGTCGTCGGGATGCGACATATAGTTGAACAGGATCCTCGGCCGGTCCGCCGGGTCGGGCGAGCGCAGCGTCACCGCCCCGCGCGACTTGGAGCGCATCGGTCCGACATGGGCCTGGAAGCCGTGGGATTTGGCCGCCGACTTGCCGTCATAGCGCACGGCGGCGGGGATGAAGTGGTACTGGATGTCGGGATAGTCGACGCCGGCGGCCGAACGTATGAAGGCAGCAGCCTCGAAATGGTTGGTGGCGCCGAGGCCGCTCTTGAACAGCATCCACTGTGCACCGATCAACGCCTTCGAGAAGGGATTGAGAACGGAGTTCAGCGTGATCGGCTGGGTCGATTCCTGCTGGATGTAGAGTTCGAGATGGTCCTGCAGGTTGGCGCCGACTCCGGGACGATCGGCGACGACGGCGATGCCATGGTCCTTCAGGTGCTGCGCGGGGCCGATGCCCGACAGCATCAGGATCTTGGGCGAGTTGATCGAGGATGCGGCGAGGATCACCTCACGCCGCACCTTGACGACCTGAATCTTCTTGCGAGCTTCGATCTCGACGCCGATGGCGCGTTGATTCTCGATGACGACCTTTCGGGCGAAGCCTTTGACAACGCGCACGTTTGGCCGCTTCAGGGCAGGCCGAAGATAGGCGTTGGCGGTCGACCAGCGGCGGCCGCCGCGGATGGTCTGCTCCATCGGCCCAAAGCCTTCTTGCTTTGAGCCGTTGTAGTCGTCGGTCAGCTCGAAGCCGGCCTGCTTGCCGGCCTCGATGAAGGCGGCATAGAGCGGGTTCTTGCGCCTGCCGCGCTGAACGTGCAGCGGGCCGCCTCTGCCGCGCCAGCCGTCCTCGCCACCCTGGCTGTCTTCCATGCGCTTGAAGTAGGGGAGGACATCGGCATAGGCCCAGCCGGTGGCGCCCTGTTCGGACCAATGGTCGAAATCGCGCGCGTGGCCGCGCACATAGACCATGCCGTTGATGGAGGAGGAGCCGCCCAGCACCTTGCCACGCGGGGTGGCCAGAACGCGCCCGCCCAGATGCGGCTCGGGCTCGGTGGAAAAGCCCCAGTCGTAGAGCGGCATGTTGAGCGGAATGGAAAGCGCCGACGGCATCTGGATGAGCGGGCCGACATCCGAGCCGCCATATTCGATGACGATGACCGAATGCTTGCCGTCTTCCGACAAGCGGTAGGCCATGGCCGCGCCGGCCGAGCCAGAACCAACGATGACGAAATCTGCTTCAAGCATCGGCAATGTGCCTCATGTAATCATTCAGTGAAACGTTTCCGCCGGTGGCGATGACCAGAACGGTCTTGCCGGCGAGGTCGAGGCCGCCTTCCAAAAGGGCGGCCAGGGTGGATGCGCCCGAAGGTTCGAGCACGAGTTTCAGGCGCTCGAAGGCTACCTTCATGGCGCGGCGCACCGAAGCGTCGCTGACCGCAAGGCCGCGCACCTTGGCGGCGGTGACGGCGGCAAAGGGGGCCTCGCCGGGCTTGCGCGCCATCAGCCCATCGCAGATGGAGGGCGCGACGAGTGGCACGGTTTCGATTGCGCCCTTGGCGAGCGACGCGCCCATGCCATTGAAACCTTCGGGTTCGACGGCAATGACCTGCGTCTCAGGCGAGAGGTAGTGGAAGGCGAGCGCCACGCCGCCGATCAGCCCGCCGCCGCCCACCGCGCAGAGCACGATGTCGGCCTTGATGCCCTTGGCGGCCAGCTGGTCGATTGCTTCCAGGCCGGTGCCGGCCTGGCCCGCGACGATCTCCGTATCGTCGAACGGGTGCAGCAGGGCCAGCCCTTCTTCCTTGGCGATTTCGCGGGCACGCTCGGAAGCGACTTCTTCGCGGGCACGCGTGCCATGGTCGGTCAGCACCACGCGTGCGCCATAGCTGGCCGTCGCGTCACGCTTGGCGGCGGGCGCGTCGATCGGCATGACGATGGTGACGGGAATGTCGAGCGCCTGGCCGGCGGCGGCGAGCCCTTGCGCGAAATTGCCCGACGAATAGGCGACCACGCCACGCGCCATTTCACTGGGCGAAAGCTGCTTCAGGCGCCAATAGGCGCCGCGCACCTTGAAGGAGCCGGCCCATTGCAGCGACTCGGGCTTCACGAAGACACGGGCAGCACCCGACATCGCCGCCAGCGGGCGCGATTTCAGGAGCGGCGTCAGCTGCGTCACTTGCGAGGTGACAGCATAGGCGCGCTTCAGGTGGTCGAGGGTGGGGACGATAGGCGTGGTCATCATTCACCTCGCGGAAAGCGTTTCTGTTCTTCGAGTACGTTGAGGTCCATGTGGTTGCGCATGTAGCGCTCGGAGGCCTGTCTGAGCGGCTGGAAATCCCAGGGGTAGTAGGAGCCGTTGCGCAGCGCCGGATAGACCACCCAGCGACGGGCCTGGCTCTGGCGCACGGCAGCATCGAAGGCGGCTAGATCCCAGCGCGTGCGGATCTTCTGCATGAACTCGTTGACCAGCGCGGCATTGGCCGGGTCGGCGGCGAGGTTGATGCGCTCCAGAGGATCCGATTCCAGATCAAAGAGTTGCGGCGGGTCGGTCTCGCAGTGGACGAACTTGTATCTGCCCTCGCGGATCGCCACGAGCGGCGCGTAGGAGCCCTCGGCGGCGTATTCCATGAGCACCGGCGCGGTGCGCGGCTGGCCATCCATCAGAGGCTTCAGCGACTGGCCGTCCGTCCAGGGCATGATGTCGGCGATGTCGATGCCGGCGAGGTCGCAGAGGGTGGGGCAGATGTCGAGGTTGGAGGTCGGCGCCTCGATCAGGCCGGGGTTGATGCCCCTGCCGGCGACCATCAGCGGCACGCGCGCCGAGCCCTCGAAGAAATTCATCTTGAACCACAGGCCGCGCTCGCCCAGCATGTCGCCGTGGTCGGAGCAGAACAGGATGATCGTATCGTCGAGCGTGCGGGTGCGCTCGAGCACCGAGACCAACTCGCCCACCTTGTCGTCCAGATAGGAGATGTTGGCGAAATAGCCGCGGCGCGAGCGGCGCACCTGCTCGGGCGTGATGTCGAAGCTGTCGTAGTCGCTGGCGAGGTAGAGCCGCTGGGAATGCGGATCCTGCTTGTCCTTCGGGATGAAGCCGACCTCCGGCTCCAGTGCCGGGCAGTCCTCGTAGAGGTCCCAGTATTTGCGGCGGGCGACATAGGGGTCGTGCGGATGAGTGAAGGAGACGGTCAGGCACCAGGGTCGGCGCTGCGGGTCTTCCGAAGCGCGGGCGTGTTCGTAAATCTTCTGCCCGGCGAGGAAGGCGACTTCGTCGTCATATTCCATCTGGTTGCTGATCTCGGCGACGCCCGCGCCAGTAACGGAGCCGAGATTATGATACCACCAGTCGATGCGTTCGCCGGGCTTGCGGTAGTCCGGCGTCCAGCCGAAGTCGGCCGGGTAGATGTCGGTGGTCAGGCGCTCCTCGAAGCCGTGTAACTGGTCGGGGCCGACGAAGTGCATCTTACCAGAAAGGGCGGTGTGATAGCCGGCGGCGCGCAGGTGATGCGCGAAGGTCGGGATCGAGGATACGAACTCGGCAGCGTTGTCGTAGACCCCGGTGCGCGAAGGCAACTGCCCGCTCATGAAGGAGGCACGGCCCGGCGCGCAGAGCGGCGAGGCGGTATAGTTATTGCGGAAGCGGGCCGAGCGGGCGGCGAGCGCCTTGAGGTTGGGCGCATGCAGGAAGTCGGCCGGGCCGTCGGGGAACAGCGTCCCGTTCAACTGGTCGACCATGATGATCAATATGTTCGGGCGCCTGCTCATTTGTCCGCCTTCTGCCGGAGAAGCTTCGTTTCGAGATAGTCTTCGATCACCGCGACCGCGCTTGCCGCGTTGGGCGCGCCGTCCTTGAGAGCGTGGCGGATGTAGAAACCGTCGATCAGGGCCGCGATGGCTTCAGCCACGTGGTCGGCCTCGCTGCGGGGCATGAGGACGCAAAGGCCGCTCATCAGGTTCGAATGCAGCCGGCGCGCATAGACGCGCAGCAGGCGCCGCACGGCGGTCGACTTCTGCGCCTCCACATAGAAGGCGAGCCAAGCGGCGATGGTGCCGGCCTGGAACTGCTTGTCGGAGAAGTTCACCTCGATGACGGCGAGCACGCGCTCGTGCGGGCCCGCCGTCGCACGCAGAGCGGCGCGAAGATCCGCGCCGAGCTCCGAGAGCAGATAGCGCATGGTTGCCTGCAGAAGCTCGTCCTTGGCGCCGAAATAGTGATGCGCGAGCGCGGACGACACGCCGGCGCGTCCGGCGATCTCCGACATGGTGACGTCGAGAGAGCCGCGTTCGCCGATCGCGGAGATCGTCGCGTCGATCAGCGCCTTGCGGCGCAGTGGTTCCATTCCGACTTTGGGCACTTCAACTCCTCCAGACGGGACATTATTTTTAATTGACTGGTCAATCAATAAAAATCCCGACATCGCGTTCCGCCGTTGCGACGCTCCCTGCCGGGAAGGAACTGCGCCGCATGGTGGAACGGCGATTCAGGGCATTGGATTCGCGCCCCGAATGTCGCAACATGCGGCTTGCTGATGGAGACACCCATGACTGCTTGCATTGTCGGATGGGCGCATTCGCGCTTCGGCAAGCTGGAAGGCGAAACGCTGGAAAGCCTGATCACCAAAGTCGCGGCGGAAGCGCTGGAACACGCCGGCCTCGGGCCCGACGACGTGGACGAGATCGTGCTTGGCCATTTCAACGCCGGCTTCTCCGCGCAGGACTTTACTGCAGGCCTTGTGCTGCAGACGGACGACCGGCTGCGCTTCAAGCCAGCCACACGCGTGGAAAACGCGTGCGCGACCGGCTCGGCGGCCGTGCGGCAGGGCATCCGTGCCATCGATGCCAGGGCAGCACGTGTCGTGCTGGTGGTGGGCGCCGAACAGATGACGACGACGCCTGCGGCTGAAATCGGCCGCAACCTGCTCCGCGCTTCCTATCTGCCAGAAGACGGCGACGCGCCGGCCGGCTTTGCCGGCGTCTTCGGCAAGATCGCGCAGGCCTATTTCCAGCGCTATGGCGACCAGTCGGATGCGCTGGCGATGATCGCCGCCAAGAACCACAAGAACGGCGTCGACAACCCTTACGCCCAGATGCGCAAGGATTTTGGCTTCGAATTCTGCCGCACCGAGAGCGAGAAGAATCCTTATGTAGCCGGACCGCTCAAGCGCACCGACTGCTCGCTGGTGTCGGACGGCGCGGCGGCGCTGGTGCTGATGGACAGCTCGGACGCGCTGGCGATGCGCCGCGCGGTGGCCTTCCGCGCCAACGAGCATGTGCAGGACTTTCTGCCGATGTCCAAGCGCGATATCCTGCTGTTCGAGGGGTGCGAGCAAGCATGGGCGCGCGCGCTGAAGAAGGCGGGGGTGGCGCTGGACGACCTGTCTTTCGTTGAGACGCATGACTGCTTCACCATCGCCGAACTGATCGAATATGAGGCGATGGGTCTGGCCAAGCGCGGCGAGGGCGCAAAGCTGGCGCTGGAAGGCTACACCGCCAAGGACGGCAAGCTGCCGGTCAATCCTTCGGGCGGGCTGAAGGCCAAGGGCCATCCGATCGGCGCCACAGGCGTGTCGATGCATGTGCTGACTTCCATGCAGCTGACGGGTGAGGCCGGCGGCATTCAGGTGCCCGGCGCGAGGCTCGGCGGCATCTTCAACATGGGCGGCGCGGCCGTCGCAAACTACGTCTCGATCCTGGATCGCATCAGATGAAGCAGTCGGCGGTCGTTACCGGAGGAGCATCGGGTATCGGCATGGCGATTGCACGCCGGCTTCTGGACGACGGCTGGCCCGTCGCGATCATCGACGTGGACGAACAGGCGCTGATGGCGGCGGAGGAGGAGTTCGCGGACGACAACGCCATCTTCCTGCAGGCTGACGTGACCGACGAGGACGAGATGGAAACGGCCTTCGACGAGATCGTGGATCGGCTCGGGCTGATCGGAGGGCTGGTCAATGCGGCGGGGATTTCGCGCGAGGCTGCGGCAGAGGATACCAGCGCCGAATTGCTGCGTGAGTTGCTGGACGTCAATCTGGTTGGCACCTTCATCGCCTCCAAGGCCGCGTTGGAGCGCATGGGAGAGGGGCTGTCCGTCGTCAACGTCGCTTCGGTTTCGGGGATGCGCGCCAATCGCGGCCATCTCGCCTATGGCGCCTCCAAAGCAGGCGTGAAGCTGATGTCGGAGGTGCTGGCGCTGGAACTGGGCAATCGCGGCGTACGGGTCAATTGCGTCGCGCCCGGGCCGACCGAGACAGGGGAGTCGACCGCAGCGCGGCGGCTGTGGGTCGGCCGCGTGCCGCAGGCGCGCTATGGCGAGCCGGAGGAGATTGCGGCGGCGGTCGCGTTCCTGCTGTCGCCGGAGGCCAGCTTCGTCAATGGCCACACCCTCGCCGTCGATGGTGGTTTCCTGGCGGCGGGCGTGACGGCCGAAGTCTAGGTTTGCCTCCGTCGAGGCGGAGTTCGGGGGGATCGCGATGGGACTGAATGGTATCGTCATAGCTGCTTTCTGCCTCTTCGGCTCGGTGTCCGGCGCCCTGGCCGCCCAGACCGCCGGAGAGCTTGCCGCGGCCTTTTGCCAGACGCGGGTTGCGGATGACGAGGCGGGCGTCCGCGACCTGCTGACGCCGTCGCTGCGCGATGCGGTCACGGAGGCGGAACGCCGCAACGACGCCATTGCCAAGGCCGTTCCAGACGAAAAGCCGCCTTTCGGCGACGGCATTCCCTATCAGTCCTATCCCGACGTTGCGCCGGTGTGCGAGCCGGGAGCAGTCACCGACGCGGACGGCCGGACCCTGGTGGAAGTGAGCTACAAGTTTCCCCACTCGCCGGAGGCCGACTGGACCGATCGCCTTGCCGTGCTCTCCGCGCCCGAAGGCTGGCTGGTCGACGATATCCTCTACGAAAGGACCGCCGGCGAGACCGAGGAAGTGACATTGCGGACGGTTCTGGAAAGCGCGTTCAATGAGTAGGGCGGCCAGGAACTGCCGAAGTGACGATAGCGGCGGCCATGGCCAGGCTTATCGCACATGCAGCCTGCGCCGCCGCAGGCGTTTTGGCCTAACTCGGAATGCGCGAGCATCCGAAGGAACAATACGCGGAAGACTTGTAGGAATATCGGCCTGCGCATAAGCTAAATACATGAGCAGAGCTTTTACCCGCGAAGAAGACAGCGAGAAAGCGATCGCCGACATTGGCGAACGGCCGGTCAGCGAGCATCGCAATCTCGTGACCGAAAAGGGCCTCGCGATGATCGAGGCCAATCTCGCCGCACTGCGCGAGGAGTTTGCCGCAGCCGAACGTGAGGGCAATCGCGAGCGCCTTGCGCTCGTTTCACGCGACCTGCGATACTGGTCGTCGCGGCGCGAGACGGCGGAGCTGTCGGTTCCCGGGCCGGACAGCGACGTGGTGCGCTTCGGCATGACGGTGACGATCGAGAACGAGGACGGCCAGCGCAAGAGCTGGAAGATCGTGGGAGAGGACGAGGCCGATCCCTCGCACGGCATGATTTCGCATGTCTCGCCCATGGCGCTGGCGCTTTTCGGCAAGGGCATCGGCGAGGCCGCCACGGTCAGCGGCAAGGAGTGGGAGATCGTCGAGCTGAAGGCGGGCTAAGCGCAAACGGAACACTCGTCGCGCCGATCTACAAGCAATCCGCCTAGCTCGGCTGGAGCAGTCTCTCCAAAAGCCGTTCCGCCGCCTCGGGGATGACCGTGCCGGGCGGGAAGATTTCCGACGCTCCTGACCCCAGCACGGCATCGTAATCCTGCGGCGGGATGACGCCGCCGGCGACGATCACGATGTCCTCGCGGCCGAGCCGTTTCAGTGCGTCGCGCAGCTCGGGAATGAGTGTCAGATGCCCGGCCGCCAGCGACGATGCCCCGACGATATGGACATCGTTGTCGACCGCCAGTTTGGCGATCTCCTCCGGCGTCTGGAACATGGCGCCGACTGTGACGTCGAAGCCGAGATCGGCAAAGGCGGTGGCGATCACTTTCTGGCCGCGGTCGTGCCCGTCCTGACCCATCTTGGCGACGAGGATGCGCGGCTTGGCACCGTGCTTCTTTTCGAAGGCATCGACCAACTGCTGGACCCGGTCGGCGGCGGCGTTTTCGCCCATCTCGGCGCGGTAGACGCCGGAAATAGTCTGGACGGTCGCGACGTGGCGGCCGAATGCCTTTTCGAGCGCGAGCGAGATTTCGCCGACGGTCGCCTTGGCGCGCGCGGCGCGGATCGCGAATTCGAGCAGGTTTTCGTTGCCCCTTGCGGCTTTGGTCAGCGCGTCGAGCGCGCCTTCGACGGCGGCCACGTCGCGCGTGCCCTTGAGTTGCTGCAGCTTGGCAAGCTGGCGCGCGCGCACCTCGGCATTGTCGACCTTGAGCACGTCGACCTCGATGTCCTGCTCCGGCCGGAAGACGTTGACGCCGACCACCGCCCGTTCGCCGGAATCGATCCGGGCCTGCGTGCGGGCCGCGGCTTCCTCGATGCGCAGCTTGGGTATGCCCTTTTCGGTGGCGGCCGCCATGCCGCCCAGATTTTCCACCTCCTCGATGTGGGAAAGGGCGCGGGCGGCGAGGTCATGCGTCAGCCGCTCGACATAGGTCGAGCCGCCCCAGGGATCGATGATGCGGGCCGTTCCTGACTCTTTCTGGAGCATCAACTGCGTGTTGCGGGCAATCCGCGCCGAATGGTCGGTGGGCAGCGCGAGCGCCTCGTCGAAGGAATTGGTGTGCAGCGACTGGGTATGGCCCTGCGTCGCCGCCATCGCCTCGATCATGGTGCGCATGATGTTGTTGTAGGGGTCCTGCGCCGTCAGTGACCAGCCCGAGGTCTGGCTGTGGGTGCGCAGCGACAGCGAGCGCTGGTCCTTCGGCTCAAAATTCTTCTGCATCAGGCTCGCCCAGAGCAGACGGGCGGCGCGCATCTTGGCGACTTCCATGAAGAAGTTCATGCCGATCGCCCAGAAGAACGACAGGCGCGGCGCGAACTTGTCGATGTCGAGGCCGGCCGCCACGCCGGCGCGCGCATATTCGATGCCGTCGGCGATGGTGTAGGCGAGTTCCAGGTCCGCCGTCGCTCCCGCTTCCTGCATGTGATAGCCGGAAATGGAGATCGAGTTGAACTTCGGCATATGGTGCGAAGTGTAGGAGAAGATGTCGGAGATGATCCGCATCGACGGCTTTGGTGGGTAGATGTAGGTGTTGCGCACCGTGAACTCTTTCAGAATGTCGTTCTGAATGGTTCCTGCGAGATGTTTCTGCGAAACGCCCTGTTCTTCCGCCGCCACGATGTAGAGCGCCAGGATCGGTAGCACGGCACCGTTCATGGTCATCGACACGGTCATCTTGTCGAGCGGTATGCCGTCAAAAAGCTGGCGCATGTCGAGGATGGAATCGATTGCCACGCCGGCCATGCCGACGTCGCCCGCCACGCGCGGATGATCGCTGTCATAGCCGCGGTGGGTGGCCAGATCGAAGGCGACCGAAAGGCCCTTCTGGCCGGCGGCGAGATTGCGGCGGTAGAAGGCGTTGGATTCCTCTGCCGTGGAGAAACCGGCATATTGCCGGATCGTCCAGGGCTGCTGGACATACATGGTCGGGTAGGGACCGCGGATATAGGGCGCGATGCCGGGATAGCTGTCGAGATAGGGCAGGTCGGCCAGATCGTGCGGGCCGTAGCGGTGTTTTACGGCGATGCCTTCCGGCGTGTGCCATATCTCGGCCTTTGCGCTCGTCTCATCCGAGCGCGGATCTGTCCAATCGAGCTTGGAGAAATCGGGGATCATTCGGTGGCTCCGATCAGCTCGTCTAGGCGCGCCGCCGGCAACGGCTCGCAGAAAACGGTGCCGTCCGTCGGCGCCGGGCGGCGGTCGGCACTGAGGGTCTTTACTTCAGGCTCGGCGGCCAGCGGGTAGATGGTGGTGCCGATCAACGTCCGCTTGCCGTCCCGGTACTCCGCCGCACGGCGGTCGCGCGCCCCGTGCACGCGTCGCTGGATGTGTCCCTCGGCCAGGCTGCGCAGCACGCCGCCTTCCGTCTCGATCTTCTGGAATTCGCGCCACGCTGCTTCGCAAAGCTCCGCCGTCAGCGCCTCTACGCCGCCTGAGCCGGATGCGGGATCGGCAACGAAGCCGAGATGGCTTTCCCTGGCCATGATGAGCTGGGTATTGCGGGCAACGCGCCGCGCGAAGGCGTCAGGCAGGCCGTGGGCTATGGTGTGCGGGAGGATGGAGATCGAATCCGCCCCGCCGGTGGCGGCGGCGAAGCCCGCAAGCGTGGTGCGCAGGATGTTGGTCTCAGGATCCTTGAGCGTCATCATCCGATAAGAGGTCTCGGCGTGGATCGTGGCGGGCGAGGGGGCGATGGAACAGCTCTGCTGGACGCGCGCCCAGAGTTTTCGCAACGCCCTGATTTTGGCCATGGAAAGAAACTGGTCCTGGTCGACGCTGAGCGAGAAGCCGATATGCGGGGCAGCGTAGACCAGCGCCTGCCGGGCTTCCTCGAACAGTCGCAGATGCGCGACGGCTGAAGCCAGCATAACGCCGAGTTCCTGCGCCTCCGTGGCGCCGGCATTGTGCAGCACGCGGCCATCGGCCTCCAGGAGCATGCCCGGAACGCCGAGCGCAAAGAAATGCGCCAGCGATTGCGGCATGGACGCCTGCAGGGCCTCGATGGACATGCGCAGCCGCCCGGTGCCGGCGAAGATGGCGGCCGGGTCGATGCCGAAGGAGAGGTTGAGTCTGGACGGGTCGACGCGGCGCTTGGTCAGGATCGCCACCAGCCAGTCGGCCATGGCGCGGCTCGACGGATGCACGTCGATGCGCAGATAGGTCCGGTTGAGCGCAACGCCTTCGAGCACTGCTTCCAGCACCTCGGCGGAAGCCGGCAGGCCGTAGCCATAGGCGTTGGGGGCGCCTTCGAACACGAGCGCAAGGCCGGTCGCTCCCTGTTCTATTTCTTCCAGCGCTTGTGCGTTGGCACGCGCGGGATCGGTGTCGTCGATTCGCTGGGCCATGATCCACGGCGATTCGAGGTTATGCCTGGCAAGGAACTCGGGGGCCGCTGCCCGCTCGTAGAGCGGCTCGATGCGGATGCCGTCATCGGTATGCGAGACCAGCGTCTCTTCGAAGGAGGCGCCCGCCAGCGCCTTTTGCGCCAGGGCGAGCCACTGCTCGCGATTGCTCGCCGGAAACTCGACGTCGCTGAAGACGGCTCGTGTGTCCATTCTCGTCCCTCTCGACCTGACCGCATCCAGGCTGGCTAACTCTACGGCTACAGTGCTACCGCCGCAATGCAACACAGGTTCGGTACGGCGACAATCCTGCGACGAGGTCTGCCGCACGCATGTGAGGACAGGTCATTCTTCCGATTGGCGTTGTGACGTGGCACCTGCGTTACTATACCTTGAAGCAGCCGTGGGGCGCAGCCGCCCCGGCAAGCCGATCGGCGTATTTTCGCAGACGAGAGGAAATATGGTCCAGGAAGACAGCATTTTCATCGGCGCCAGTCGCAAGCCCGACGACACTTACCAAAGGCCGGAAGAGCTGCTGCTGAAATACGGCAACCGCCACGGCCTGATCACTGGGGCGACCGGCACGGGCAAGACTGTGACCCTCCAGGTGCTGGCTGAAGCATTTTCGAATGCCGGAGTGCCGGTGTTCTGCGCCGATATCAAGGGCGACCTGTCGGGTATCGCTGCGCCGGGCGAGGCCAAGGATTTTTTGCTGAAGCGTGCGGAGGCGGTGAAGCTCGACCCTTACGAGCTCCGAGAGACCCCGGCGATCTTCTGGGACCTCTTCGGGGAGCAGGGCCACCCGATCCGGGCCACGATCAGCGAGATGGGCCCGCTGCTGCTGTCGCGGCTGATGAACCTCAGCGACGCGCAGGAAGGTGTCCTCAACATCGCCTTCCGCATCGCCGACGAGGAAGGCCTTCTGCTGCTCGACCTGAAGGACCTGCAGTCGATGCTGGCCCACATGGCCACGCGTTCCGCAGAGCTTTCGGGGCGATATGGTAACGTCAGCAAAGCCTCGGTGGGCGCGATCCAGCGCTCTTTGCTGGTGCTGGAGCAGCAGGGCGGAGCCAATTTCTTCGGCGAGCCGGCGCTGCGAATCGCCGACATCATGCGCACAGCGCGCGACGGTCGCGGCGCGGTCAACGTGCTCGCCGCCGAAAAGCTGATGACCAATCCCCGGCTCTATTCGACCTTCCTGCTGTGGCTCATGTCCGAGCTTTTCGAGCAGCTTCCGGAGATCGGCGACCCGGAGCGGCCGCGCCTCGTCTTCTTCTTTGACGAAGCGCATCTGCTTTTCAACGAAGCGCCGAAGGCGCTGCTCGAACGTGTCGAGCAGGTGGTACGCCTGATCCGCTCCAAGGGCGTCGGCGTGTATTTCGTCACGCAGAACCCGCTAGACGTGCCCGAGACGGTTCTGGCGCAACTGGGCAATCGCATCCAGCATGCGCTGCGCGCCTATACGCCTCGCGAAACCAATGCGGTGAAGACCGCCGCCGACACGTTCCGGCCCAATCCGGATTTCAATACCTTCCAGGCCATAACCAATCTCGGCACGGGCGAGGCGCTTGTGTCCACGCTGGAAGAGAAGGGCATCCCTTCGATGGTGCAGCGGACGCTCATCCGGCCACCGTCTTCGCGGATCGGTCCGCTGACGCCGGAGGAGCGGCGGCGCGTGATGAATGCAAGCCCCGTCGCAGGTCAGTACGACCAGATGATCGACCGCGAATCGGCTTTCGAGATATTGCAGAAGCGGGCCGGCCAAGGCGGGCAGCAGGGTGAGGTGGAGAAGAACGGGGGCTGGACGTTGCCCGACTTCGGCAACGGCCCGAGCGGGGGGCGTTCCGGTCAGCCACGCCCGTCCAACCGTCAGACAGTGACGGAAGCGGCGGTCAAGTCGGTAGTGCGCTCGGTGGGCTCGAGCCTCGGGCGCGAGCTGGTGCGCGGCATTCTCGGCATATTGCGGAAATAGGAAGGGAGCGGGCCGGCACCGCGATCGTATCGTGGAGCCGGCAGACTGTTCGCTTTCGAAAAGGACGAGGAGGCGTGGCTCAGGCCACGCCGCCGACGCTTCCCGTCACCAGGATCGGCGTCTTGTTGGGGACGCGATCGAAGAGGTCGATGATGTCCTGGTTCATCAGGCGCACGCAGCCCGACGAGACAGACTTGCCGATGGAGAACCATTCCGGCGAGCCGTGCAGACGATACAGCGTGTCCTGGCCGTCCTTGAAGATGTAGAGGGCGCGCGCGCCGAGCGGGTTCGTGAGGCCCGGCTGCATGCCGCCGTTGCGGGCGCTGTATTTGGCAAGCTCCGGCTGACGGCCGATCATTTCGTCCGGAGGCGTCCAGGTCGGCCACTTGCGCTTCCACTGGATGACGGCGCGGCCCGACCATTCGAAACCGGCGCGACCAAGGCCCACGCCGTAGCGGATCGCCTCGCCGCCCTCGCGCACGAGGTAGAGGAAGTGGTTCGTCGTATCGACCACGATCGTGCCGGGACGCTCGCCGGTCGGGTCCTGCACGATCTGGCGCAGGAAGCGCTTGTCCATTTTCTTGATCGGAATGGCGGGCAGCTCATAGCCCTCATCGATCGTGGGGCCGTAGATGGTGGCATAGTCGCCGAATGCGGGGTCGACGCTTATCTGCGGGGTCATCGACGGACCGCCGTCGACGTAGTTCGATCGCGATACCGTGCTGCAGGCGGAGACGGCAAAGGAGGCGGCTCCAACGGCCGCTACGCCGAGAAATCCGCGACGGTTGATGCGGGGGGAGAAAAGCGAATCAGTCATGAATGCCCTTTTTGGTCTTGATGCCGCGGGGGATACCCGCGGACATCGCAAAAATCCGTGAACGCTTGAGGGCGCCACTGGTTTCACTCCCCCCCTCTAATTGGGCGCGATTAGAGGAATTTGAATCCGGCGATGGCGTGAAGAAAGGAAGGCAAAGGTGTGACCCTAGGCCGAATGTGGTAATTCGGCCACTCACCCTAAGGCCGGTTGTCGGGCAAAAGCCCCTCCAGAGAAGGCAGGATCAGACCCGGCTGAAGGTCGAGATATTCGTCCGGCTGGTTGGTCCGGTTGATCCAGACTGTGCGAAAGCCGAAGCGGGTTGCGCCGGCCACATCCCAGCGGTTGGACGACTGGAAGGAGATTGCATCCGGATAGAGCCGCCAGCCGGTGCTGACCATCTCGTAGACGGATGGATGGGCCTTGAATTTGCGCACCGCGTCGACCGAGAAGACGTCGTCCAGGACCTGGTCGAGGGCCGCCGACCGGACTGCCGCCTCCAGCATTGCCGGCGAGCCGTTCGACAGGATGGCGATGCGGGCGCCTTCGGCCTTGAGGGCCTTCAGCACCGCCGGCACTTCGGGATAGCAATCGAGCTGCCAGTAGGCGTCGAGCAGGTCCTGCCGCAGGCTGCGGTCGGCGGACGGAACCTTGCGGAAGGCGAAATCCAGCGCCTGTTCGGTCAACTGCCAGAAGTCGAGATAGGCTCCCATGAGCGAGCGCACCCAGGAGTATTCGAGCTGCTTTGCCCGCCATATCTCCGACAGGAGCTGACCGTCGGGGCCGATCGCGCCGGCATGGCGGCGCACTGCCGCATGCACATCAAACAAAGTGCCATAGGCATCGAAGACATAGGCTGGGTGGCGCATCGATCCTCTCGCTCAACCTGTTTGCCACAAGCACAACGAATCTCACCCTATTGCGCCGAACCGCTGGCATCAAACGTTTCCGCAGTGCGTGGTTGACGGAGGCGGCCAAAGCGTCTTCCATGGTGGCTAACGCAGAGGAAGACGAGATACCCATGTCACTTTCAGCGGCAGCGCAGACGAAGACCTGGACCTATGTCGACGGCGATTGGTACGAGGGCAACGTCGCCCTTCTCGGCCCGCGCAGCCATGCCATGTGGCTGGGAACGAGCGTCTTCGACGGCGCACGCTGGTTCGAGGGCGTCGCGCCGGATCTCGACCTGCATTCGGCCCGCGTTAACGCCTCGGCGATCTCGCTGGGGCTGAAGCCCACGACGAGCGCAGAAGAGATCATCGGGCTCACCTGGAAAGGCCTGAAAAAATTCGATGGCAAGACCGCGGTCTACGTCCGCCCTATGTATTGGGCCGAGCATGGCGGCTACATGGGCGTGCCCGCCGATCCCGCCTCGACGCGGTTCTGCCTGTGCCTTTATGAAGCGCCGATGCTGCCGCCTTCCGGCTTTTCGGTGACGTTGTCGCCTTTCCGCCGCCCGACGATCGAAACCATGCCCACCAACGCCAAGGCGGGTTGCCTCTATCCGAACAACGCTCGCGCGATTCTCGAGGCCAAGATGCGCGGCTTCGACAACGCGCTGGTGCTCGACATGCTGGGCAATGTCGCAGAGACGGGCTCGTCGAACATATTCCTGGTCAAGGACGGCCACGTCTTCACGCCGGCCGCGAACGGGACCTTCCTGGCCGGCATTACCCGTTCGCGAACCATTTCGCTGCTTGCCGACTACGGCTTCCAAACCACCGAAAAAGCTCTGATGGTGCGTGATTTCCTGGAAGCTGACGAAATCTTCTCGACCGGCAACCATTCCAAGGTCGTGCCGGTGACCAAGATCGAGGATCGCGTCATGCAGCCGGGCCCGGTGGCCAAGAAGGCGCGGGAGCTGTATTGGGACTGGGCGCATTCGACGCCCGTCAGTTGAGCCCCCGCAGCTTTTTGCAGGAAACACGCTGCCACTTTTCGCGATGATGATCTAGAAGGGGTCGAACATCGAACACGGGGTTGTTCGGAAACGATTTCACCTTATGTCTGTGCGGTAAAATCCAAGCCGATAGACAAGCACCATAATTGCCAACGAGGGAGTATGACCAATGGCTTTTGAACTGCCCGCTTTGCCCTATGACTACGAGGCCCTGCAGCCCTTCATGTCCAAGGAGACGCTCGAGTACCACCACGACAAGCACCACAAGGCTTATGTCGACAACGGTAACAAGCTTGCCGCCGAAGCCGGCATGGAAAACTTGTCGCTGGAGGAAGTCGTCAAGCAGTCGTTCGGCAAGAATGCCGGCCTCTTCAACAACGCTGCCCAGCACTACAACCACGTCCACTTCTGGAAGTGGATGAAGAAGGGCGGCGGCGGCAACAAGCTGCCGGCAGCGCTGCAGAAGGCGTTCGACAGCGACCTGGGCGGCTACGACAAGTTCAAGGCCGATTTCATCAATGCCGGCGTCACGCAGTTCGGCTCGGGCTGGGCCTGGGTTTCGGTGAAGAACGGCAAGCTCGAAATCTCCAAGACCCCGAACGGCGAGAACCCGCTGGTGCACGGCGCGACCCCGATCCTCGGCGTCGACGTGTGGGAGCACTCCTACTACATCGACTATCGCAACCTGCGCCCGAAGTATCTCGAGGCCTTCGTCGACAACCTGATCAACTGGGACCATGTCCTCGAACTTTACGAAAAGGCCTGAGCCCTTTCGTTGCGGAAAACCCCGGCCTGGCCGGGGTTTTTCTTTTTGGGCAGCCGCACTTGGCCTGCGCGGATAACGAAAGCGTGAAGAGCATGTCAGAACGTTTTCGTTCAATTTGCCGGTGGGGTTTCCACACAGCCAAATCACCCGGAGGACATCGATGAGAAAGCTCGTACTCGCCGTTTCCATGCTCGCATTCGCCAGCTCGGCGGTAATGGCCGACCCGATTGCCCAGCGCCAGGCGATCATGAAGGCGAACGGCAAGGCGCTCAAAAGCATCGCCGCGATCGCCAAGGGCGAGAAGCCCTTCGACGCCGAGTTCGTGCTGGCCGCACTGAAGACGCTGAACGAAGAAGCGCAGCAGATCGATGTCGCGGCGCTGTTCCCGCAAGGAAGCGAAACGGGTGGCGATACGACAGCTTCGCCGAAGATCTGGAAAGACATGCCCGGCTTCCAGAAGGCGGTCGACAAGTTCAAGGCTGACACCGCTGCCGCGGTGGCCGCGGCGCCGGCGGATGTGGGTGCCTTGAAGGCCGAATTCGGCAAGGTCTCGCAGAATTGCGGCTCCTGCCACGAGAGCTTCCGCCTCAAGAAGGGCTGACACCGGCCGATGGGGATCGTTGCAAGACTGGCTTCCGGTGCGGTCGCGCTGTGCGCGGTCGGCGGTGCCACGTTCTGGTTCCTGACCGCGCCGGTCCGGCTCGAACCGGAGGAGCTTGCTGGGCTGGGGACGGGAGATGCCGCCAAAGGCGAGCGCATTTTCTGGGCAGGGGGATGCGCTTCCTGCCACGCCCGGCCGAATGCCGAGGGCGACGCCAAGCTGGAACTCGCTGGAGGGCTCGAACTGAAGACGCCGTTCGGCACCTTCGTCGCTCCGAACATCTCCCAAGACGAAAACGACGGCATCGGCGCCTGGTCGGCCGAGGACTTCGCCAACGCGGTGATCCGGGGCGTTTCGCCGTCCGGGCAGCATCTCTATCCGGCCTTTCCCTACACCTCCTATGCACGCATGAAGCCGGCCGATGTGGCCGACCTCTACGTCTTCATGAAGACGCTGCCGGCGGTTTCGGGCAAGACGCCCGACCATTCGCTGAGCTTTCCGTTCAACATCCGGCGCGGCGTGGGCCTCTGGAAGCGGCTTTATCTGACGACCGAACCTGTGGTGACGCTTGATGAAGCGGCGCCCGAGCCGGCCATGCTCGGCCGCTATCTGGTCGAAGGACCGGGACATTGCGGCGAATGCCACACGCCGCGCGAATTCAGCGGTGCGGCAAGAGCAAGCCAGTGGCTGGCCGGCGCCACTGCCGCCGAAGGCGATGGCATCGTACCCAACATCACTTCGGGCGAGGGCGGTATCGGCGGGTGGTCGGAGGACGACATCGCCAATTATCTGGAGACTGGCTTTACGCCCGACTATGATTCGGTCGGCGGCTCGATGGTCGAGGTGCAGAAGAATATGGCCAGGCTGACGGCGGAAGATCGCGCGGCGATCGCCGCCTATCTGAAGGCGGTACCGCCGCACCCCAACGGCTTTCCACCGCGGAAGACGCAACAAGCGGTGACCGAATAGGGAGGCGGCGCGCACCCGGCCAGAGGCAGCGCGCCGCTCCGTTCAGCCGATCAGGCCGGCTCGGCCGATGCCTTGTCCGTGACCTTCAGCGCGAAAGCGTAGGTATAGGCGATCTCCTCCAGCCGGGAGAAACGGCCGGACGCGCCGGCATGGCCCGCGTCCATGTTGATCTTGAACAGCACCGGGTTGTGATCCGTCTTCAGCTTGCGAAGCTTGGCCACCCATTTGGCCGGCTCCCAGTAGGTGACGCGGGGGTCGGTGAGGCCGGCGACTGCCAGGATCGGCGGATAGTCCTTCGCCTCGATATTGTCGTAAGGCGAATAGGCCGAAATGGTCTTGTAGTCGGCCTCCGAGGCGATGGGATTGCCCCATTCCGGCCACTCCGGCGGGGTGAGGGGCAGCGTGTCGTCCAGCATCGTCGTCAGCACATCCACGAAGGGCACCTCGGCGATGATGCCGCCGCCAAACACTTCCGGTGCCATGTTGGCAATCGCCCCCATCAGCATGCCGCCGGCCGAACCGCCTTCGGCGACGATGCGTTCGTAGGAAGTGTAGCGCTCCGCAACCAGGTGATGCGCGGCGGCGATGAAGTCGAGGAAGGTGTTGGTCTTCTTGGCGCGCTTGCCGTCTTCGTACCAGGCATAGCCCTTGTCCTTGCCGCCGCGGACATGCGCGATGGCATAGACGAGGCCGCGATCGGCCAGCGACAGGCAGTTGGTGTTGAAGGAGGCCGGGATGGTGATGCCGTAGGAGCCGTAGCCATAGAGCAGGCACGGCGCGGAGCCGTCGAGCGGCGTGTCGCGATGGTAGATCAGAGAGATCGGCACCAGTTCGCCGTCATGCGCGGGCGCCATCAGGCGGCGCGTGACGTAATGGTCCGGGTCGTGGCCAGAGGGCACTTCCTGCGTCTTCAGCAACACGCGCTCACGCGTGCGCATGTTGTAGTCGAAGAGCTGGGTGGGCGTGGTCATCGACGAATAGGAGAAGCGGATGACGTCCGTGTCGTATTCGTAGGAGCCGCCAAGGCCGAGCGAATATGCCTCTTCCTCGAACGAGATCAGGTGTTCTTCGCCGGTCTTGCGGTCGTGGATGACGATGCGCGGCAGGCCCTCCTTGCGCTCCAGGCGCACCATGAAGTCCTGGAAGCCAAGCACGGAAAGGATGAGGCGCCCAGGCTCGTGCGGCACCAGCTCCTTCCAGTTCTCGCGGCGAGGATCGGAAACCGGCGCCGTCATGATCTTGAAGTCCTTGGCGCCGTCGGCATTGGTCAGGACGAAGAACACGTCGCCGCCTTCCTCCAGATCGTACTGAATCCCGGTCTCGCGCGCGGCCACGAGCATCGGCTCGGCCAGCGGATCGGCCATGCTGAGCAGCCGGTATTCCGAGGTCTCGTGGTCGTTGATGTTGATGAAAATCCAGTCCTTCCGCCGCGAGCCGCCGACGCTCATGAAGAAGCCGGGGTTGGTTTCCTCGAATACCAGGCGGTCTTCGGCTGCGTCTGTGCCGAGCGCGTGGAAGAACACTTTCGACGGGCGGTGGTTCTGGTCCAGCCGCGTGTAGAAGAAGCCGTCATTGCCTGCGTTCCAGACGCCGGAGCCGCCGGTGTCGCCGATTTGGTCAGGCAGGTCCTCGCCGGTCGCCAGATCGCGCACATGGAGCTTGTAGAATTCGGAGCCCATGTCGTCGAAGGCCCACAGCAGGCGCTTGTGGTCTGAGGAATGATCGAGGCCGCCCAGGTGGAAATAGGCCTTGCCCTCAGCCTCGGCATCGCCGTCGAGTATGATCTGCTCTTCGCCGCCGTCGCGAGGGATGCGGAAAAAGCGCGGCTGCTGGCCACCCTTCTTGTAGGAGGAGCCATAGGCATAGGGCCCGTCCTTCATGGGAACGGAGGAATCGTCTTCCTTGATGCGCCCCTTCATCTCGTTGAACAGACGCTTCTGCAGCTCTTCCGTGTCGGCCATCAGCGCCGTCTGGTAGACATTCTCGGCGTTGAGATGGTCGCGGATGGCGGGATCGAGCGTGGTCGGATCGCGAAACACCTCCTGCCAGTTTTCCGCCCGCAGCCAGGCGAATTCGTCGACGCGCGTGATACCGTGCCGGGTGTCTTCCACGGGTCGTTCATCGGTCTGCGGTGCATTTATCTGGGGGAATATGCCGGTACGGGTCATTGCGTCTCGCTAGAATGGATTACTCGAACGACGAGTGAACACGCCACTGGCCTGCGGTTCAAGAGCTTGTTTCCGCCGCCGGATTGGAATCGTGTCAGGCACATCATTCACGGGCCGCCAGTTGTGCTGCTGCTCGCAAGAAGGTTCCGCATCGTTACCCGGCGGCGCCACTTGGTGCGACACAGTGGACGGCGCCCACGAAGCTCTTGCCCCCAGAGAAGCACCCGTTTATTTGAGCGCTAACAAGTTTTGCCGACAGCTCGAGAATAAGCCCGCAAAGGGCAACGGAACAGGAAACGGGGGAACAGCTGCTGACTTTCTTTGCGCTGATACTGCCGTTTCTGGCCGCTTTGCTGGCGCCCATTCTGACGCGACTCCTGAAGCACAATGCCGCATGGGTTCTGTCTCTGGCGCCGCTTTGGATCTTTTCGCATTTCGCAGGGATGCTTGGCGATGTTGCTGGCGGCGTGCCGGTGCGCGGCGGGCTGGAGTGGATACCCAGCCTGGGCGTGCGCTTTTCCTGGTATCTCGACGGGCTGTCTCTGACCTTCGCCCTGTTGATTGCCGGGATCGGCACGCTGATCGTGCTCTTTTCCGGCGGGTATCTGAAAGGCAATGAGCATCAGGGCCGGTTCTTCTCTTTCATCCTGATGTTCATGGGAGCGATGCAGGGACTGGTCGTGTCCGACTCGTTCCTGATGCTGTTCGTGTTCTGGGAACTGACGTCGCTGACCTCATTCCTGCTGATCGGCTTCGATCATCGGCGGGAGCCCGCGCGCCGCGCCGCGGTGCAGGCGCTGATCGTGACCGGGTTGGGCGGCATTTCTCTGCTGGCGGGCTTGATACTGATATGGATCGCGACCGGCCAAACCGAACTGTCCGGCCTGCTTGCGGCGGGCGACGCCCTGCGCGGCAGCCCGTTCTACCTGGCGGCGTTCGTGCTGGTGCTTGGCGGCGCCTTCACCAAGTCGGCGCAGTTTCCGTTCCATTTCTGGCTGCCCAACGCCATGGAGGCGCCGACGCCGGTGTCGGCCTATCTGCACTCCGCGACCATGGTGAAGGCAGGCGTATATCTGCTGATGCGGCTCAATCCGGTGATGGGCGACACGCTTGCCTGGGAGACGGTGCTGCCGCTGTTCGGTGGCGCTACCCTTCTGGTCGGAACCCTGCTGGCCATCCGCCAGACCGATCTGAAGCTGATGCTGGCCTACACCACCGTCGCTTCGCTCGGCATGCTGGTGATGCTGACGGGCTTCGGCTCCGACAGGGCCATCGAGGCCGCAGTGCTCTACCTGATCGCGCATTCCATGTTCAAAGGCGCGCTGTTCATGGTTGCCGGACTGATCGACCATGAGACGGGAACGCGCAATATCGGCGCGCTGAGCGGGCTGCGTCACGCGATGCCGGCCACATTCGTCGCGGGTCTGCTGGCGGCGCTTTCCATGGGCGGTTTGCCGCTGTTCTTCGGCTTCCTCGCCAAGGAGGAAATTTATGCGGCCCTCGCGGTCGGCGGCGCCTGGGCGAGCATTGCCGCACTCGTCGCGATTGCCGGCAACGCGCTGATGTTCGCCATCGCCTTCGCCGTGGGGCTGAAGCCGTTCGTCGGGCCGACGGTGAAAGTGCCCAGGCGGACACATGAAGGGGCGATGCTGCTGTTGACCGGTCCGCTCGTCCTGGCGATCGGCGGCCTCGCAGCCGGGATTTTCTCGGCCGTGGCGCATCGCCTGTTTTCCTCGCCGATGGCCAGCGCCATCGCTGGGCAGTCGCTGACGGTGGACGTCTCGACAGTCCCGCATCTGGAATTGCCACTGCTTTTGTCCGGCATAACGGTAGCGCTTGGCGTTGCGGCCTATTTCGGGCAGGCCAGACTGCGCGGCGCCGTCGCCTCGCTGCTGGAGGCAATCGGCTGGGGCCCCGACCGCGGCTTCGATCAGGTCATGCGGGGGCTTGTCCGCTTCTCGGCCGGCGTGACCAGGATCGTCCAGAATGGCCGGCTCGACGTCTACATGACCGTCACCTTCATCGCCGTCGCGCTGTCGATTCTGATGCCGATGGTGGTGTTCGACGAGTTGCCGACCATATCGGGCCTGCCGGATCCCTGGTTCTACGAAGTCACGGTCATGATCATCGGCGTCATCGGCTTGGGCGCGGTCGTCTATGCGAAGGACCGGCTGACCGCTATCGTGTCGCTCGGCATCCAGGGCTTCGCGGTGGCGCTGCTGTTCATGCTGATGGGCGCGCCGGACCTCTCCTTCACACAGTTCATGGTGGAGACGCTCTCGGTGGTGATCCTCGCCCTGGTGATGACACGGCTGCGGTTGTCCGTATCCGATCACCGGCCGATCGGGCGCAAGCTGCTGGACACGACGATTGCGGGAGCCTGCGGCGCGGCGCTGGGACTGCTGCTGCTCAAGGTCACCCAGTTTCCCTTCGATGAGACGCTGACCAAATTCTTCGAGAAAAATTCGCTGGTGATCGCGCATGGCCGTAATGTCGTGAACGTCATCATCGTCGATTTCCGCGGACTGGACACGCTCGGAGAAATCTCGGTGGTGATGATCGCCGGACTGTCGATCCTGGCGCTGATCCGCATCCGGTCGAGGAACGAACGGCGGCCGGCGCGCAGGAAGGAGAACGCCTGACATGCGTACGCTGATCTTCCGCACCGCCGCGCCTTATCTGACCAGCCTGATGCTGCTGTTCTCGGTCTTCGTGCTGCTGCGCGGCCACAACGAACCGGGAGGCGGCTTCATCGGCGGCCTGATCGCGGCATCGGCTTTCGCGATTTTGGGTATCGCGCACGGTGTGCATGCGGTGCGACGCTCGATGTATTTTCATCCCATGGCGATCTCCGGTTTCGGACTGCTGCTGGCCGCGCTTGCCGGCATGCTGTCCTACGTGTTCCGGGTGCCGTTCCTGACAGGGCTCTGGACTTCCGTGAGCTTCCTGGGCGTGAAGGTGGATTTCTCGACCGTCATGTTCTTCGACATCGGGGTCTATCTCGTCGTGGTGGGCGCGATCACCTCCGTCGCGCTGTCGCTCGAGGAAAGGGAGGACGGCTGATGGAGATGGTTCTCTCAATCCTCGTCGGCTTGTTCTTTGCGGTCGGCATCTACCTGATGCTGTCCAAGCATGTGATCCGCATCCTGCTGGGCATCGCGATCTTCGGCAATGCGGTGAACCTGCTGATCTTCACCGCTGGACGGATCGAGCGTACGGCGCCGCCGATCATCCCGCACGGCCTGGAGACGATTGTCGGGCCGGTGGCCAACCCGCTGCCGCAGGCCCTGATCCTGACGGCGATCGTGATCTCCTTCTCCTTCTTCGCCTTTCTGCTGGTGCTGGCCTACCGCGCCTACCAGGAGATCGGCACCGACGACACCGACGGCATGCGCGTGGCCGAACCGAAGGGCGAGCCCCTTCCGCCGCTGGGGTACTGACTATGACGGGTGAAGTCGCCGATATGGCCGGTGCGATGATCACGACGCCCGCGACGGCGGCGGATTGGCTGGTGATCGCGCCAGTGATCATTCCGCTGATCTTCGGCGCGCTGCTGTTGATGTTCCGGCACGAAATGCGCTGGCACGGCATCGCCGCGCTGGTCGGCCTCGCCGCGCTGATGGGTGCGGAGGTCGCGCTGTTCGCACGCGTGCTGGAGCACGGGCCGGTGTCCATGACCATGGGAAGCTGGCTGCCGCCCTTCGGCATATCGTTCACGGTGGATCTGCTGGGCGCGACCTTCGCGCTTACCTCGGGCAGCATCGCCTTCGTCTGCGCGGTCTTTACCTTGCGCGACATCGGCGTGACCGGCCGCCGCTACGGTTTCTATCCGTTCATGATGCTGATGATGGCGGGCGTGAGCGGCGCGTTCCTGACCGGCGACATCTTCAACCTCTATGTCTGGTTCGAGGTATTCGTCATCTCGTCCTTCGGCTTGCTCATTCTCGGATCGGAAAAGGCGCAGATCGACGGCGCGAGCAAATATGCCATCCTGAACCTGGTGGCGACGACGCTGTTCCTAATTGCGACCGCCTATCTCTACGGCATCTTCGGCACGCTCAACATGGCCGACATCGTCCGCAAGGCCGACGGCGTGCGTGGCGGTGCGCCGCTGATGACGCTTGCGACGCTCTATCTGCTGGCCTTCGGAATGAAGGCGGCGGCGTTTCCCGTCAATTTCTGGCTCCCGGCCTCCTATCACACACCGCGCATCGTGGTGGCGGCGCTGTTCGGCGGCCTGCTGACCAAGATCGGCATCTATGCGCTTTTGAGGACGCTGGTGATGCTGTTTCCGGTCGAGCGGGCCGCCCTTGCAGACCTCATTGGCTGGGTTGCCGTCGCCACCATGATCCTTGGCGTGCTCGGCGCGTTGGCCCAGTCGGATACGAGGCGCATCTTCGGCTTCCTCGTGACTTCCGGGGTCGGCGTGATGCTGGCCGGCCTCTCGCTCGGTACCGAGACCGGCATCTCCGGCGCGATCTTCTATGCCATTCATTCCATGCTGATCATGACTGCGCTCTATCTGCTTGCCGGCATGATGAAGGAGCGGGGCGGCAGTTTTTCGCTGCACGAGCTCTCGGGCCTTTACCGGAACTCGCCGTTTCTGGCGGCAATCGCGCTGGTGCTTGCGGCGGCGGTGGCCGGTTTGCCGCCGGCTTCCGGCCTTTGGCCAAAGGTGATGCTGGTGAAAGCGGCAATGGATGCCAGCGCGTGGTGGCTGGCAGGCGCAATCCTGCTGAGCGGTTTCCTTACCACCATCACGCTCGGTCGTGTCTTCCTGCTGGCGTTCTGGCGGGACCATGCCGGCGGGCACGAGACGAGGGGCACGGCTCTACCGCTGCTCGGATATGCCGCCTTGGTGGCGCTGACCGTGCCGATCGTCGTGCTGGGACTGTTCCCTGAGCCCGTCATCAGGATCGCGAACATGGCGGCCGCCGGCTTGCTGCACAGTTCCGGCTATGTAGGGGCCGTCTTCGCGGCGGGAGGTGGCTCATGACGCTTTATCTCAGCGTGATCCTGCTGGCCCTTGCCTGGGCCGCCATCACCGGCTCGTTTACCCTGCCGAACATCCTGTTCGGTGTCTTGATCGGCGGTGTCACCCTCTATCTGGTGCGCGCGCATATCGGCTCGCTCCGCAGTTTCGTGCGCGCGGGCAAGGCGCTTTCGCTTGTCATTCTGTTCTTCAAGGAACTGATCCTTTCGGCCTGGCGGGTGGCGATACTGGTCGTGTCGCCAAAGATGGACCTGAAGCCCGGCATATTTGCCTATCCGCTGACGGTCGACCGCGACTTCGAGATTACGCTGCTTGCCAACCTCATCACGCTGACGCCCGGGACGCTGTCGGTTGATGTGTCCGACGACAAGCGCACTCTGTTCGTCCACGCCATCGACTGCTCCGACCCGGATGCGACCCGCCGCGACATCGCGGAAGGCTTCGAGCGGAAGATCATGGAGGCCTTCCGGTGATGTCTGGCGAAAGCTTCCTGTCGTTCTGCGTCACGATTGCGCTGGGACTGTTGTGCCTGTCCTTCCTGCTAACGGTCCTGCGCGTGTTGCGCGGCCCGACGCTTCCCGACCGGATCCTGGCCCTCGACATGCTGGTGGCAATCGCCATCGGCTTCATTGCCGTTCTTGGGATAAGGACCGGCTTTTCCTTTCATGTCGACATCGCCATCGCGCTCGGGCTGGTGGGCTTCCTGGCGACCGTGGCCTTCGCACGCTTCGTCATGAGCCGCGGGGTGACGGAGAAGCAGGTCCCAGCCAAACCCCGCAAGGCGGGAAGCAAGACCTCAAGGAGAAGGAAGCGATGATCGTCCTGTTGCTCGACTATGTGGCCGGGATACTTATCGTGATCGGCGCGATATTTACGCTGGTCGCCTCCATCGGCCTGCTGCGTCTTCCCGACCTCTACACCCGAATGCATGCGGCCTCGAAGGCCGGCACGCTGGGCTCCTGCGTCATGCTGATCGCCCTGGCCGTGCAGTCTCAGGACCTGGCCATATCCACGCGCGCGTTGGCTGGGGTGATATTCTTTCTCATGACCGTCCCAATATCTTCACATCTTTTGGCCAAGGCTGCACATGCTTCCGGTTGTCGTATGTGGCCAAAATCAGTCAGGGACGATATTGGCAGTTCTGTTCAATCTATCGTGAAGACCACCCAAAGTTGAGTAATTTGCATTAAAAGATGTAATATAGGCATTGTGGTTGGCTACTTCGCCGAAAGTTGCCAGAGGGTGCTTCCAGAACTTGAAATGGCCGAAGTTTACATGTGTGAATATTGGGGCTTATCGGTAGTCGCTACACGGAATTACGAAATATTTAATTGACTTAATTGGCATTAAAGTCCATTAAGGTGTAGCGGCACGAATCGTGGTGGACTAACCCTTCGTTAAGTCGCGCAAAGCCCCGCCTTTATAAAAAGGGGCGCCATTCCAACTTATCTTGGGGCCTGAAGAATATGGACACTGTCGAGACGCCGAGCAGAAATTACGAGATGCTGATCGAATTGACGGCCGATGTTGTCGCCGCATACGTCAGCAACAATCCTGTGCCAGTCGGCGAGTTGCCGAACCTCATCGCCGATGTGCATGCAGCTCTAGGCCGTGTCGGGGGAACGGTCGAGCAACCGCCTGCCGACAAACAGAAGCCGGCAGTGAATCCGAAACGTTCCGTCCACGACGACTACATCATCTGCCTCGAGGACGGCAAAAAGTTCAAGTCGCTGAAGCGTCACCTGATGACCCACTACGGCATGTCACCGGACCAGTACCGCGAAAAGTGGGGCCTGGACGCGACCTACCCGATGGTTGCGCCGAACTATGCGGCAGCACGCTCGCAGCTGGCCAAGAAGATGGGCCTGGGCCGCAAGCGCAAGGCCAAGTAATAAGGCCAGTTTTTCTAGTTTCGACGGCGCCTTCGGGCGCCGTTTTACTTTGTGGCTATCCGGAAGGAGCAGCGTCGGCTTGTTGTACGTGGGCCTGCTTTTCGCTTTTCACTTCTGCCGCATAGCCGGTCCAGCGCCTGTTTCAGCGCGATGTGCCGGTTCAGGTCGTAGCTCCAGTGGCGCCGCATGCCTCGGAGCCGCTCCCGCTCGATGGCGCGCGTAAGGCGGCGGACAAGCCCTGCCTTCAAGTCGGGGCCGGCCGCCATTGCCTCCGTCAGATCGATCCCACAGGCCAGTTGAAGGGCCGCGGTTTGTCTCGCGTCCGCCACCTCCGACAATTTCCGGGCCGTGAAGGCCCTGTATTCGGCGTGAATATCGCTCATCTGGAAATTTCCTCTCGCTTCCTGCGCCTCGACTATCCGGGCGGCGTGAGAGGGTGGGGATGAATATCTGTGCGAGCGGCTGTTGACTGGTTCGAAAATTCCTTTTGGATCAATCAGTTAGGTTTTTCCGGCAGATTAGTTGTTCTGTTTTTGTTCACATCTCCGTGGTGGCTGGGTATAAGAATTAATTCCTAGTATGCGGAGGGATGGTTCGTGCAGATAGCTGCGACATGCGAGAAACTCCAGATCGAGAGACCTCCGTCGGAAAAGGTGACAGAGCGCCGGTTGCCGGGACAGGTCGCGGAGAGGCAAACCGAGGAGGCAATCGAGTGGTGCGAGTGCCTGATCGACATCGGTGCCGCGCTGTTCAACGTCTCGAGCAAGGAACTGCGGCGAACGGGGCGCACCGCACAGGACGTGTCACGCGTGAGGCAGATCGCCATGTATGTCGGGCATGTCGTGCTGGGCCTGAGCATGAGTGACATAGGCAAAGGCTTTTCGCGGGACCGCACGACGGTGATGTACGCCTGTCATCTGATCGAGGATCTGCGCGACGTCGAGGAGTTCGACCGGGTCGTGGCGATGATGGAGCGGGTCGTCCTGGCTGCGTTCCGGCACAGGTTGGAGCGGTGACATGGCCGAGCATTCAGGGGAAGAGAAAGACGGTCGGCGCATCGTTCGCTTCCTGTCGCATGGACCGGCATCGGTCCGGGAGGCGGCTGTGGCCGGAAAGGTTCTGCTGGACGGTGGCGAACGTGGTGCGATTTCTGTCTCGCGCGCGGCACTTGCCGACTTGGTCAGGGCGGGTGCAATCGTTCGCGCGAACGACGAAGTGGCACTTTGGGAGGCTGCTTCTGCTGGGCAGCCGGCAAATCGGTACCGTGATCTGGAGGTTGTGACGGTCGATGTCGAGGGCTTGCCCACGCAAGCGATCGTCAACCTGTCGGAATCGCCGCTCGGGCAGTTGAGGCGCCGGAGGACGAAGGATGGCAGGCCGTTCCTGTCCGAGGTGGAGTTCAGGGCCGGCGAACGTCTGCGCACCGACTATACGCGCGGGCAGATAATGCCCCGAACCGGAGCGAACTGGGTGGCGAGCGTGGCCTCGGGGCGCAGGAGCGACGGCAATGGTATCGCGGACCTGACCGATGCGGCGCTCGCCGCGCGCCTGCGCGTGGAGCGAGCCATCGCGGCTGTCGGCCCCGAGCTTTCAGGTGTGCTCGTCGATATCTGCTGCTTCCTGAAGGGGCTGGAACTGGTCGAGGCCGAAAGGGGCTGGCCGGTCCGTTCGGCAAAGATCGTTCTCAAGAGCGCGCTCGGCGTGCTGAGCCGACATTACAGCCCGCAATGTCTCGAACGCCAGGGCGCAGCCAGACGGGTTCTGCACTGGGGAAGCGAGGATTATCGGCCGAAGATCGATTGAAGCGGATCAGGCAGGCTGCCGCAGGGCGCTTTCGGCGTCGTGCTTGATGCGTTTGACCATCGAGCGCAGGCCGTTGGCGCGCTGCGGCGTCAGATGCTCGTCGAGGCCGAGCGAGCGCAGGACGTCCTCGGCATCGGTCGCGATGATTTCGCTGGCGCGCCGGCCGGAGAACAGCGCGAGCAGGATCGCGACAAGGCCGCGGACGATATGGGCGTCAGAATCGCCCTGGAAGCGGATGATCGGATCCCCTCCGTCGTCGCAATCGGTCAGAAGCCAGACCTGGCTGACGCAGCCCTGAACCTTGTGGGCACTGTCGCGCGCGAAATCGGGAAAGGGCGGCAGGGTCTCACCGAGGTCGATGACATAGCGATAACGGTCTTCCCAGTCGTCCAGGAAGGCGAAGTCGTCTCGGATGGCTTGGATCGTCGCGGTCATAAACTCGATATAGTGATACGGACCCGCCGCGTCACGGAAAAAGAAAAACACCGCAGGCACCGAGAGAGGGCAGACCGGCCTGCGGTGGGCCGCTGAAGCGGCGAAAGGAAAAATCAGTTTGCCGGCGGAATGCTGCCCGTGGTGGACGTCGTGTCGGGCTGGCCGAACTGGCTGTCGAGCGTCTCGAAGGCGATGCGGGCAGCCTCGCGCGCCCTGATGCCGACCGTGTGCATGACCGACTTGCCGGTTTCACAGACCTCGGGCTTGCGCTCGCAGATGCCGCTGACGTCGCCGACGGCTTCACGCGCGGCAAGGAAGGCCTGGATGGCGCCGACATTGGGCTGATCGCCGCCCTTGTCGCCAAAATTGAACGGAATCGCCAGGAGAACCAGCGAAAACCAGAATGCCATCCTGATGAGAAAACCCATGTCCTTGCCCTCGTCGCATGCGGGCCATGCATCATGCACTGGCATGGCCTCGTTTGTATGGAGCAGACTGACACGGCCACGCAAAGGAGCGCTTGCGGAACACCACAGCATTTTCCGCAAATTTAGCTCAAGTTTTATCTATCTCGTCGCACCGCTGATGCAGTTCGGTTTGTAGTGAAGCGTGAAGGTATTTCTTAACCAACCAAGCTTCTGAATTTGCTTCGGGTGATGCCAAAGACCTGGGTTTTTCGCGACTGCGCAGGCGTTCATTTTCGGGCAATCCGCAGCTAACCCTTTGTTTACCATGCAGGGAACTGGGAGCGCTTTTCTGCCCGGAGCGCCCGATATTTACCATCCTGGGAGAGGCAAGACGGCCTGCCTTATCCTTTCTTTAAACGCTGGGTGCGAGTTTCGGAGACAATCAAAAGCGATCCGCGAAGCGGACCAGTTGCGAGTGCGTTGCGTGAGTTTTTTCGTCACCAGATCCAGCGAAGTGTTTGGCGCCATTGACGCCGGCTGCGACCGGCTGGTGCATCCTTCCGTCCGCGGTGACCAGGCTCGCGCCGAGCAGCGGCGTCTGATCGGGATCATGCTCACGGCGCCTTTCTTTGCCGCTGCTTCACTCGGCCTTTTCCTGCCGGCGATGTTCGGTACGGCGGCGACGCTGGCGGTCATCTGCGCGACCTTCGGCATGGCTTGGTTCGTCGTCCTGCTGGTTGCCGCGACGGGAAGTACCGGCCTCGCGGCCGGAGTAGCCCTGGCGGCTGGCGCCGCGATGCTTTCGCTGATCGTGGCGGCGGCAGGCGGCCTGGCTTCGCCGATATCGGCGATGATGCTGGCGCTACCGGTCGAGGCATTCTGGCAGCGGCGTACGGCCCGGTCGGCTCTTTGTGGCGCTGGCGCGGCGTTGGCCGTGGTGCCGGCGCAGGCGCTGCTAGGTTCGATGGCGCCTTTCGAGGCGGCGATGACAGCCGGGTGGCATTGGCTCGTGCCGCTTGCCTATGCCGCGACGCTGGTGCTGCGGGCAGGCGGCCTGTTCGAAGATTCGAGCCGGGAAGAACGCGATGCCGACCGGCCGGGTCTCGAGGAGATCCTCGACGCCGTTGTGATTCGCATGACGCCGAGCGGCGAACTGCTCGACGTGTCGGCCCAGGCGCGGGAGACCTTGCACCTGCAGCCGGAGCTGCTGCTGGGCACGGGACTGTTCGACCGCATCCATGTCGCGGACCGCGTCGGCTATCTGTGCGCGCTGGCCGATCTCCGCGGCGGAGCTAGGTACAGGACCATGGAGGTCCGGATCAGGCTGCCTCGCCAGGATGAGGGTGGCTCGAACGACAACTACCACCCGTTCCTGGTGGAACTGATGGACAGCGGCGATCAGGGCCGGACATTCACCGCTCTCGTGCGCGAGAACGAGGAGGGCGCGCGCCTGCGCGCGGAGCTCGATGCCGCCGGAGAGGCTGCCGAGGCGCTCGAGCTTGCCAAGGGACGCTTTCTGGCCGCGGTCAGCCACGAACTGCGCACGCCGCTCAACGCCATCATCGGCTTTTCCGACATGCTCCTGCACGAGACGTTCGGCGGCTTCCAGAATCCGCGCCAGAGGGAATATGTCACGCTGGTGCGCGATTCCGGCCATCACCTGCTGGCGGTGGTGAACTCGATACTGGATGTCTCCCGCATCGAGGCTGGCACCTACGCCACCAATCCGGAATCCTTCCGCTTTGCCGATGCGGTCGAGATGTGCCGCTCGATGATGAAGCTGCAGGCCGAGGCCAAGGCAATCGAGCTGACGACGCAGATTGCTCCGGAAGCGGGCGAGATCCATGCCGACCGTCGCGCCGTCCAGCAGATGCTGATCAACCTGGTTTCGAACGCGATCAAGTTCACGCCCAATGGCGGCAGCGTGACGGTGGGCGGCAAGCGACTCGGCTCGCGGCTGCATTTCTGGGTCCGCGACAATGGCATCGGCATCGCCGAGGACGATCTCTGCCGCCTGGGCAAGCCGTTTACGCAGGTGCAGAACGACTACACGCGGCAGTTCGAGGGCACGGGCCTCGGCCTGTCGCTGGTCAAGGGGCTGGTGGGGCTTCATGAAGGCACGATGTCGATCGAAAGCGTCGTGGGCGGTGGCACGACCGTGACCATCAGCCTGCCGGTCGCCGGCCCGTCGACGCCGGAGAAGGCGGGTGAAAAGGGCGCCCTCGTGTCGCTACGCGCCGGTGGCAAGGCTAATGAGGATGGGCATGGCTCGCTCCGCAAGGCAAGCTGAGGAGAGGGTTGTTCGCAGGCCGAGCCCCCTCCAGGGCGGCGTGGCGGTCGTCGGAGGAATGATCTCGCGCAACCCGGTTCTGGTTGGTGGTTCGACCGCGTTCGCCGTTTCGCTGTTCTATGTCTCGGCGAACGCCTTGTGGTACCAGCCGCATGCGCATTCCGGCGCCTTCTTTGCGACGCGGGAGTTCAGCCGTCCGATCGAAGCCGAGGATGCGGCGGCGCGTCCGCAGGAGACGACCATACGCATCGAGCGCCCCGAAGAGGTTCCAGTGCGGCCGGCGGGCGATCCAGTGGTCGAGCAGGTTCAGAACATTCTGAAGAGCCTGAATTTCTATGACGGTGCGGTGGACGGGCTCACCGGACCCGCCACGACGCGGGCGATCGAGAACTACCAGCGCAAGATGGGGTTGCCGGCTTCCGGCAGGGTGGATGACCAGCTCTTGAACCAGCTTGGCGCGACACCGACCACGTCGGCAATCCCTTCGGCGCCTGCGCCGCAGCCGCGCCCGGCATCGCCGCAAGGCAAGCCGGCGGCTGTACAGCCGTCCGAGGCAGAGCAGCCTGCGTCCGCACCGAATGGCCAGCGCGTCTCCAAGATCCAGCAGGGGTTGAAGGCGTTCGGCAACGAGGACATCAGCATCGATGGGATCGTCGGCGGCCGCACGAAGGCAGCCATACGCGAATTCCAATCGCTGTTCGGCCTTCCGGAAACGGGCGAGCCGGACGAAGCCGTGTATGCCAAGATGAAGGACATCGGCCTGACGCAGTAGCGGAGGGCGACGAAGCGAACCTGCTGCGAGGTTCACACCCGGCAGGCGCGAGACGAGGCTGGAGAAAATCGGCTTTCGGATTATGTATCGGCTCTCGGCGTAGAATCCGCTAACGACGGCAGGGGCATGAAATGCATGCTCGCTGAAGAACAAGGGCCGGCAACGCGATGCGTGTCACCACCGATCTCTGGGTTTCCGTGTTGCTGCGGCGCGTTTTCGCGGCGGGCGGTTTCGCCGCCGTCATCAAGCGCGGGGCCGCAGAGGCGGGTGCGGTGTTCATTCTGTCGAGGAGCCGTCTGGGCGAGACGTCGCTTTTGGGCCCCGCGCCGCAAAGCAGCTACGACTCCGCGCGGCCGGACGACCGTTATTTTTCCTTGGTTGCCTGCCAAGACCTGGAGGAGGCCGAAGCGCGCCTGGAAAAGGAGAAGCGTTTCGATCCCGACATCTGGGTGGTGGAGATCGAGGTCGGTCAAACACCTGTCGAGGAGCTTATTTCCGTCACGACGCCTTGAGGCGTGCCTCTGCCTGATTGGCGGCCGCGTCCTGTGTGCGGTTTGTTGCGGACGGAACGGAGGCGATGTCCCTTTCCCAGGCCTTTACGCGTTCGCGGGCTGCGTCAGGGGCCAGCGCCCGGTAGGCTTCGAGGAAACGCCGAATCCGCGTCGGATCGGCGAAGCTGCCGGGAAATAACGCGGCGCATATGAGAAAGGCTCGCTCCTCGCTCAGTTCGAACGACCTGAGCGCTGCCATCAGGATGGAATTGCCGGGTATCTCGGCCATGGATTTCGCGGCCCGGAAATCGATTCCGGCTGCATCTGCCAGGACGGTCTGGAAAAGGGCGGAGTTGCCCATCAGCGCCGTATCGCGCAGTTTCGCATAAGGCGAGACACTGCCGGAGAGATTGCCCGCTGGCAGTTCTTCCTCGCGTGAGGGCAGCATCATCGAGCGCAGGCGCTGGCGTGCGTCCTCAGCCAAAGTGCCCGGGTTGTGCTCGCGGCTTTCGGTGTCCTTGGCGAAATCGGGCTGCGTTGCCTTTTCGTTTTTGCCCTGGCTGTCTCCGGACAGCCGGACCGGCCCGGAGTTGTCGAGCGCCCTGATCAGATCGGCGATGGCCGGGTTGAGGTTGGGGCGGCGTGCGATTGCGCGGGCGTGCGGCAGGCCATGGCGACCGATCAACGCGATGAGGTCGACATCCTTGACCAGCCTGGAGCGGATGAGGAGCGGGGCGGCGATATCGACCCTGTCGTTGCAAAGCCGCTGGACCAGCGCGCGGGGCGCGTATTCGCATTCGGAAAGGGCGGCTGCCGCGAAGCGGCGTGCCTCGACCGACACGGCGTCGAAAAGCGGCAAGGCAAGGTCTTCAAGCTGTGCGATTTCGCGGCGGGTAGGGCGCGTCAGCGAACAGAAAGCCGATACGGCGGCCCTAAACAGCCGCTCACTCCTTCCTGCTTCGCCTTTCAAGGCCAGTCGCCTGAAATCTGAAGATGACACGAGAACCACGCTGACACGATACGCACGAACAGCCCGGACCGGGCAGGCCGCCGGAGCGGCGGTCGGCACTGTTCGGGTGAAGATAAAATTAGCGGCTATCCGTTAGCGCTCCGTTAACTGTCACCTTTTGATTTACCTGTGCTGACAAAGGGTTAACGGCTGGGGCACAGCATGTTGGCGGTTCACCTTGGGTCCGTGCAAATATTAGAAGCGAGGGGGACGGCGATGTGGATGGCTCGGCAAGCGGGCTGCAAGTCGAGGTGAACGGGGTTTATGCCTGAGCACAAATTTTGGAGGTTCTGCTCAGGGTTTGCTTCGGTTTGTATGAGCAATTCACGTCGTTAATCGGTGAAAGTATATTTGGATTCAGGAAAAAGACGCGCTCTGGGAATGCCGATAAATATTTCAATTTATCGGTAACGGTTCGTTAACCATCTGCTGGCCTTATCCGCGAAGGAGGCGTTGCGTGTTGCTCCGGTCATACCCAGGGGGAAAGCGCGTGTCATGGGCAGCATATTGTCTTTTGTGCCGCGGAAGGCGGTTCGCAGGCCAGCCGTACAGCCGGTGGAGACGCTTGCATCCGTCATCATCTTCCCGGGTGTTCGTTACGAGCGAAGGGCTTTGACAGAGGCAGCCGGCGTCAACACGACCGTCGCGAACGCGGACACGGGTCCGAAGAAGCCTAAACCAAGCCACTGACCTGAACTGAAGGCGGACAGGGGGTGCCGGCAGGTGGCCGTCACTGCGGCTTGCATGAGATGCTGCCGAGAAAGTCGGAGACCGACTTTTTCCAGCTGTCGTCCGGCACGAAGCTGCGCAGGACGACGATGCCTTGCTCGGCGGACGACTCCACATAGATCATGTTTTCTATGCCGTCCGGGATTTCCTTGCGCAACTCGATCATCTGCGCGGGAGTCAACACGATGAAGTCGACCTTGCCGTCCGGCAGGGTATGGTCGTTGAAGCTGTATATGTTTTCCCCGGCGCGATTGTAGACCGAAACCGACCAGAACGGCGTCTGCCCCTTGGCGTTTATGTGAAGGATGCCGTCGGAAAGATCGAAGCGGCAGGCGGCAGCGTCGAACAGCGGATCGACCGACTTCACGATCGGCGTCACGCCCGGTCCGGCGTCGAGACGCGCAGGCTGGTAGAGGCCCGTCGACGCGGCGAGCTGGGACCAGGCGTCCCGCTCCGAATAGGCCGGCACGAGCAACAGCACCACGATATGCACGATGCCAGCTCCGAGGAGCCCCAACAGCAGGGCGTGCAGGAGCCTAAGCATTGCCGCACCCCGACTTGACGATGCTCGGCAGCTCGACATTGGCAATTCCCGTGCTGCTCGCGATCGTGGTGTCGTAAAGCGTGAGCACGAAGAACATGCGGCCTGCGCCGTCCACGGCCAGCCAGTTTCCTGCGGCGGGATGCCTGCTTACGGACACAGCGACGGAATTGTCCGGCCGACGCAGCACCTCATAGGAGTGGAGAGCGGGCGCACGGCGATTGCGCCCATCTATGACGGTCATCTTCTCGTCAGCAGCGTAAAGAGTCCAGAAGCGCGCCGGGGGAATGGCCCCGTCGATGATGTAGCTGCAGCCGCGTTGAAGGTCGGCACCGCTATCGTCGTGCTCGGCGACGAAAGTCAGACCTTCTGCCCGGCCGAGGGCCAGGACGCCTTCGCGCGCCACTCGCGCCTTCGAATAGGGATCGGCATCGGGTGTGCCTATATCGGGAAAGGCCGTCCACCCGCCGATCGTGACCGCTCCAACCCCGTCCTGCATCGCCAGGGCATACCAGACGCTCGCGGTGCCGCCGCCGATGGCGAGGGCAAGGGTCAGCGCTACGAGGAACGTGTTCTTGAACATGAGCTGCAGCGAAGTGAAACGCCAGTTCGGGATATCGGGTGGCAGGCAATCAAGGCAAGTCAGTGCGAAACAGGGCTACGATAACCGCATATTTGATTGCGGTTTCGAAAGGGTCTCTCGACAGCGACGATCACAGGACCGAAAGCGTTTCGGGTTCCGCCGGCACGCCGAGAGGCGGTGCGGTGCGGAAAGCGTCGCCCATCTCCCGCAGCACGCGGGTGGTTGCGCTTGAGAGAATGGGCGGGCGACCCATGTCCACGTCGACTGCATCGGCATTCTTCTGCTCCATTTCGGCGGCCTTCTCGGCGACCTTGGGGTCGACATAGGGGTTCTTGATGCCGGGGATCGGCTTGATGTCGATGTTCTGGTGGGCATAGGTCATCAGCCGCTGCCAAACCATCGCCGGGACCGAGCCGCCGGTCATGTTGTGCGTAGGCGAGTAGTTATCGTTGCCCAGCCACACGGCCGCCGTGTAGTTGCCGGTGAAGCCCACATACCAGGCGTCACGATAGGACTGCGTGGTGCCCGTCTTGCCGGCCGAGCGGATGGAGGGCAGGGCAGCGCGGCGTGCGGTGCCAACCTCGGGGTTCTGCACCATGATGGAATTCATGGCCGACACCGCTTTCTCGGAAAGCACGCGCCTGGGCTTGGGGGCGTCGCGTTCATAGTCGTAGATGACCTTTCCCGAATGGGTGGCGAGTTGCGTGATGCCGTGCCGGGCGCCGCCAAATCCGCCATTGGCGAACACGCTGAAGCCGGTGGCTTGATCCATGACGGTCATGCCCGAGGTGCCCAGCACCATGGTCTTGTGAGAGCTGATGGGGGATTCGACGCCCATGGCCTCCGCCAGTGCCTTGATCGGCGCAGTCGTCAGATAGTCCTTGGCCAGGCGCACCGGCACCGTATTGATGGACCTCAGCAAGGCCGTGGTCAGGGTCACGCGCCCGGCGAAGCTGCGGCCGTAATTCTTGGGCGACCAGTTGCCCCAGCTGATCGGCCCGTCGGAGATGACCGATTCCGGGGTGAAACCATGCTCCATGGCGGTGGCGTAGACGTAAGGCTTGAATGACGAGCCGGCCTGGCGCAGCGCCTTTGTGGCGCGGTTGAACTGGCTGGTGCCGTAGTCGCGACCGCCGACAATGGCCCGCACCGCGCCATTGCGCTCGATGACAACCACGGCACCTTCGGTGACGTGGTATTCCTTGCCGTGCTGGCGCAGATTGTACTCTACCGCCTCCTCAGCAGCCTTCTGGAGGTTCATATCGATGGTGGTTCGCGCGACGAGCGAATGTTCGCCCGACTTGGCGGCGATGCGCTTGACCTCGTCGAAGGCCCAGTCGAGGAAATAGTCGGGGCTCTTGCGGTCACCCCGGTCGACCGCGGTGGCCGGATGCAGCCGCGCCGAAAGCACCTGTCCCTCGGTCATGAAGCCGCTTTGGACGAGGTTGGACAACACGACGTTGGCGCGAGCGCGGGCCGCGGGAAGGTTGATATGGGGCGCGTATTTCGTCGGCGCCTTGAAAAGGCCAGCCAGCATCGCGGATTCGGCCAAAGTGAGATCCTTGACCTGCTTGCCGAAGTAGAAGTCCGCCGCCGCCGCTATCCCGAACGTGCCGCCGCCCATATAGGCACGGTCCAGGTAAAGCTGCAGGATCTGTTTCTTCGACAGGTTCTGCTCCAGCCAGATCGACAGGAAGGCTTCCTTGATCTTGCGCTCGAAGGTGCGTTCGTTGTTGAGGAACAGGTTCTTGGCGAGCTGCTGCGTGATGCTCGAACCGCCCTGGACGACGGAGTTGGCGCGGACATTTTCCGACATGGCGCGGAACAGGCCCATGAAGTCGATGCCGTAGTGTTCGAAGAAGCGGCGATCCTCGGTAGCGAGCACGGCCTTGATCAGATAGTCAGGCATTTCGTCGACGGGAACGGAGTCCCGCTGGATGACGCCGCGCTGGCCGATTTCGTTGCCATAGCGATCCAGGAAGGTGACGGCGAAATCGTCCTGCTGATGCCAGCTGCCTGCTGTCTCCTCGAAGGCGGGCAGAGCGAGAGCCAGCAGGACGACCGAACCGGCCGCGCCCATGGTGAAGCCTTCGCTCAAAACCTCGATGACGCCTCGACGCCAGCCGCGGACGCGGAAGCGCCGGAAAAAGATCGTCATCGTCTCCCAGAATTCGCGCGCCTTGAAGCTGGCTTCGTAAAGCGAGGAATCGATCCAGGCGTCGATAGCCAGAAATATGCCGGCTCGGGGCGCTTTCGGCTTTCGATTTGCTGATGGGTCGTCCATTTCACCGCCGCCCGGCTGTTTCGCCCAGTATTACTGAAAAACCATGTGGCAATTTATAGACGGTAAATGCCGACGTCGTCTTGCCGTTCCAATATTACCGGATGCCGCGTCGGAAATCCAAGGCGCATGGAGCGCAGCGGAAAAATCGACCGGAAATAGGAATATATTCTTGACACCGTGACGCTGCTTTGGTAGTGTCTCGCTATCGTCCGAAAAGTGTGGGTGGCGGCCTCGAATGAAGGGCCGGAAATTCCCGCCTCGAAGTTTCCTCGGACATTTCCATCAAATCAGAGAGCCCCCATGACGACACCGGCCAGTGACCGCTGGGTGGCGACGCGCGCCCTCTACGAAGGCGCGGCACCCAGCTTTGAGCAACTCGCCGCAGCGCGCGCCGCCCGCGAGGGCTGGCGGGACGGGAGCCTGCTCGACGCGGGCACCCAGAACGGGAGGCTGGCGAAGCTGGTGGATGGGCTGATCGGCGAGATCGAGGCGCTCGGCATTGGGAACGGCGAGGGTGCCGTCGGCCTGGACAAGGCCCGCATCGAAGCGATCTCGACCCTGACGCGCACGCTCGAGAAGATCTGGGAAATCATACGCAGCGACGAGGGGACGAAGGAGAACGACATAAAGCGCGATGCAGACATGGCCGGACTTCTCAAGCGTATCGACGAGCGAATTATCGAACTGGCTGAGGGCTACGCAAGGCAACTGGTCTGCCGAAAACCTAGGGGATGAGGGGCTGGGCAACATTGCCAGAGAGTGGTTCCTCAACGCCCGTATCAAACAGTATCCGCTGAATTCCTGGCCTTCGACCTGGCTGGTGGTGGGCGGGCGCGGGGCAGGCAAGACCCGCCTCGGCGCGGAATGGGTGAACAGCCTGGTTCGCGGGTTTTCGCCCTTCGCCAGGAACAAGCACCGGCACATCGCCCTGATTGGCGAGACGTTGGGCGATGTCCGCGAAGTGATGATCGACGGGCCTTCCGGCATCGTCACGATTTCGCGGCACGACAAGCCGCGCTTCGAGGCAAGCCGGCGGCGGCTGGTGTGGAGCAACGGCGCGGTTGCGCAGATCTTCTCGTCGGAAGATCCGGAAAGCCTGCGCGGGCCGCAATTCGAGGCGGCCTGGTGCGACGAGCTCGGAAAATGGAAGAATGTCGAGGCCTGTTTCGACATGCTGCAGTTCGGCCTGAGGCTGGGCGAACAGCCAAAACAGCTCATCACCACCACACCCCGGCCAATCACGCTGCTGAAACGACTGCTGGCGGACCCTTCGGTGCTGGTGACGCGGATGCGGACGGCCGACAATGCCGGCAACCTCGCCGAGGCTTTCCTGCACACGGTCGAGAAGCGTTATGGCGGGACGCGCCTGGGGCGGCAGGAACTGGAAGGCGAACTGATCGAAGATCGCGAGGATGCGCTGTGGTCGCGCGAGGCGGTGGAGCGTGCCCGGCTGGACGAAGTGCCGGAGCTTCGCCGTGTCGTGGTCGCGGTCGACCCGCCGGCGAGTTCGCACAAGACCTCCGACGCCTGCGGCATCGTTGCGGCGGGGTTGGATGCGGCAGGGACGGTCATCATTCTAGGCGACGCGACGGTGAAGGCGGCGCGGCCGCAGGACTGGGCCGGAGCCGCCGTTTCGCTGTTTCATCATTTGCAGGCGGATTGCCTGGTGGCGGAGGTCAACCAAGGCGGCGACATGGTGACGGCCGTGATCCGCACGGTCGATCCGGTGATCCCGGTGAAGGCGGTGCGGGCGCGGCGCGGAAAATGGCTGCGGGCCGAGCCTGTCGCGATGCTCTACCAGCAGGGCAGGGTGCGCCATGCGGGCCGGTTTCCCGAACTGGAAGACGAAATGTGCGACTTCGGGCCGAACGGCCTGTCGAACAACCGCTCGCCCGACCGCCTCGACGCGCTGGTCTGGGCGGTGAACGAATTGCTGCCGGACGGCTCGGGGCGTCCGCGCATCCGCGATTTTCTCTAATCAGGATAGACACATGGCTTGGAAATGGCCTTGGCCTCGCATGGCGGGGAGCGACGGTGCGCGGCCCGAGCGCAAGGGTGTCGGGCCGGCAGGCTTCGTCGCGCTACACGCCCAGGGCGAGGCACGCTGGACGCATCGCGACTACGCTGCGCTTGCCAGAGAGGGGTTCATGCGCAACCCCGTGGTGCACCGCGCGGTGCGGCTGATCGCCGAGACGGCATCCGCGATTCCCTGGCTTCTCTACGAGGGCGCGGCGGAACTGGACGACCATCCCCTGCTGCGGCTGCTCGAGCGGCCGAACCAGCGGCAGGCCGGCGCGACGTTTCTGGAGGCTCTGTACGGGCACCTGCTGCTCGCCGGCAACGCCTATGTCGAGATGATCGAGGCCGGGGAAGATGTACGCGAATTGCACCTGCTGCGCCCTGACCGGGTGGCCGTGCTGACAGACGCCAGCGGCTGGCCGTCGGCGCTCGAATACCGGCAGGGGGCCGCAAAGCGCAAGACGCCGATTGGCGCGTTTCCCGGCGGCGGAGCGCTGCATCTGACGCTGTTTCACCCGCTCGACGACCACTACGGCTTTCCGCCGTTAGAGGCCGCGTTGATGGCGCTGGATACGCACAACGCTGCCGGACGCTGGAACAAGGCACTGCTGGACAATTCGGCCCGGCCTTCCGGCGCGCTGGTCTATGCGCCCAAGGAAGGCGGCAACCTGACCGACGAGCAGTTCGAACGCCTGAAGGCAGAACTCGAGGAAGGCTATTCGGGCGCTACGCGTGCCGGACGCCCACTGTTGCTGGAGGGCGGCCTCGACTGGAAGGCGATGGGGCTGACGCCGAAGGACATGGATTTCATCGAGGCCAAGCATTCGGCAAGCCGCGACATCGCGCTCGCCTTCGGCGTGCCGCCCATGCTGCTCGGCATTCCCGGCGACAACACCTATGCCAACTACCAGGAGGCCAACCGCGCCTTCTACCGGCTGACCATCCTGCCGCTGGTGGCGCGCACGGCCAAGGAACTGTCGGCCTGGCTGGCGCCTGCCTTCGGCGCCGATCTCAGGCTCTGGTACGACGCCGACTGCGTCGAGGGCCTGTCGGGCGAGCGCGATGCGCTGTGGGCGCGGCTGGAGGGTGCGAGCTTCTTGACTGACGACGAGAAACGCGAGGCGGTGGGCTACCAGCCGCGCGACCTGACCTGAGCGGGCAGGCGGCCATCCAGGAGTTTCCCAACATGACGGATATGTCGCAGGCGGGCTGGATCTGGCTCGCCAAAGGGGCCGGCGCGGTCGCCGGTTCGGCCATTTCGCTGGCCTACATCCTTCCTCACGGTCGCCGTGAGGCGGCGGCGCGCTTTGCCGTGGGCGTGGTGTGCGGCCTGATTTTCGGCGGAACGGCCGGCCTCAAGATCGCATCTGAATTCGGCATCGAGAGCCTGATCGGCCCGGGCGAGCTGGTGCTGATGGGGTCGGCCGCCGCCAGCCTCTGCGCTTGGTGGGCGCTCGGCTTTGCAATGCGCGCCTTTCAGGGCAACGGCTTCGGGCGATCGCTTCAAAAGAAATCGGAAACGGAGAATGCCGATGAAGGCTGACGCCATGGCGAGGCGCTGCGAGCGCAAATTCGTGGATCTCGTGCTGGGCGACGTAGAAACGGACGGCACCTTTTCGGGATATGCCAGCCTGTTCGGCAAGGTCGATCTCGGCAAGGACGTGGTCGAGCGCGGTGCCTTTGCCCGCTCGCTCGAGAAGCGCGGCGCGTCCGGCATCCGCATGCTGTTCCAGCACGATCCGAACGAGCCGATCGGCGCCTGGACGGAAATCCGCGAGGACGCGCGCGGCCTGTTCGTGCGCGGAAGGCTCGCCAAGGAAGTCGGCCGCGCGCGCGACGTGCTCAGCCTGATGCGCGGCGGCGCGCTCGACGGGCTTTCCATCGGCTTCCACGCGGTGCGCGCCAAGCGCGATCCGGCAAGCGGGGTGAGGCGGATCCTCGAGGCCGATCTCTGGGAGATTTCAGTGGTGACCTTCCCGATGCTGCCGGAAGCGCGCATCGACACCGTGAAGGCGCGCAGGCTGCCGACGATCCGTGAATTCGAATGCTGGCTCACGCGGGATGCTGGGCTGACGCGAAGCGAGGCCCGGAGGGTCATCTCCAAGGGCTTCGCAAGTCTCGTGGGCGGGCGGGACGCCGCAACGGGACCGGAAGCGGCACTGCTGGAAACGATCTGGCAGGCCACTCGCATGGTCAACGAAACAAGGAAAACCCTTCCATGATTGTAGCCAATTCCAGGGTGCTGGAAACCAAGTCGGCTGCCGGCAGCCACCTCGACCTCTCCGAGGCCTTCAGCGACTTCATGTCGACCTTCGAGGCCTTCAAGGACAGCAACGACGAACGCCTGGCGCAGCTCGAAAGGCGGGGCGCCGATGCGGTGACCAGCGAGAAGGTCGACCGTATTTCGCGCGCGCTGGACGAACAGAAGCGCGCACTCGACGATCTCTCGCTGAAGGCCGTCAGGCCGGCGCTCGGTCGCGGCGGTGCGCGGCATGTGCGGAACGAGCACAAGGCCGCCTTCGAGGCCTATGTGCGCAGCGGCGACGACAGGCTCCTGCGCTCGCTCGACACGAAGGCGATGTCCTACGGCTCCGGCCAGGATGGCGGCTATCTGGTGCCTGACGAAACCGAAGCCGAGATCGGCAGGCGCCTCGCGGCTCTGTCGCCGATCCGCTCGATAGCGTCGGTGCGGCAGGTGTCAGCGGCAGTGCTGAAGAAGCCCTTCGCGATCAGCGGGCCGGCGGTGGGCTGGGTCGGCGAAACCGCCGCGCGGCCACAGACCGCCGCCTCGACGCTGGCCGAGTTGCAGTTTCCGACGATGGAGCTCTATGCCATGCCGGCGGCGACGGCCTCGCTGCTGGAGGACGCGGTGGTCGATCTCGACCAGTGGATCTCCGGCGAGGTGGAGGCGGCCTTCGCCGAGCAGGAGGGCGCGGCCTTCGTTTCCGGCGACGGCACCAGCAAGCCCAAGGGCTTCCTCAGCTATCCCAAGATTGCGGAGGCGAACTGGGCCTGGGGCAAGATCGGCCTCACGCTGACCGGCAAGGCGGGCGGCCTGCCCGACGATGCCCCGTCCGACGTGCTGATCGACACGGTCTATGCCCTCAAGGCCGGCTATCGCCAGAACGCCAACTGGGTGATGAACCGCAAGACGCAGGCCACGCTGCGCAAGCTCAAGGACGCCGACGGCAACTATCTGTGGCAGCCGCCTGCGGCACCCGGCCAGCGCGCCATGCTGATGGGCTTCCCGCTGGTGGAGGCCGAGGACATGCCGGACGCGGCAGCCGATGCCACGCCGATCGCCTTCGGCGACTTCAGCCGGGGCTATCTCGTGGTCGATCGCACCGGGGTGAAGGTGCTGCGCGACCCGTACTCTGCGAAGCCTTACGTGCTGTTCTACACCACCAAGCGGGTCGGCGGCGGCGTCCAGGACTTTGATGCGATCAAGCTGCTGAAGTTCGCAACCGCCTGACCGGCGGCTTTCGCTTCGACGACGCAAAGGCAGGCGGGCACCCCTTCCGCTTGCCGCGCCGTCGTTGGCGGCCCCGGCCGTCCTCCCCGGGGCCGCCGCTTCCATTTCTCCCCGAAACGAAGGTAATCGCATGACGCTCTTGCGAACGGTCGACCCCGCCGTCGAACCGGTGACGCTGGTCGAGATGAAGCGCCATCTGCGCCTCTCGCACGACAGCGAGGACGAATTGCTATCAGGTCTGATCCGGGCGGCGCGTGAGGATGTCGAGCGCACCACGGGCGTGGCCATGATCAACCAAGCCTGGCGGCTGGTGCTCGACTGCTGGCCGAGTAGCGGCTGCGTGCTGCTGGCGCGGCATCCGGTGCGTGAAATCCTGTCGGTAACGGTCTATGGAAGCGAGGGCGAAGCCGCGGTGCTTGACCCAGGCACCTATCTGCCCGACACGCTGTCGCGGCCGGCGCGGCTGCATTTCGAGCAGCGCCCGGAGAGGCTGCGCATCGCCAACGGCATCGAGATCGATTTTTCAGCCGGCTTCGGCGAGGCGGGGACGGACGTGCCGGACCTTCTGAAACGTGCCGTCACGCTGCTGGCCGCGCACTGGTACGAGTTTCGCGCCGCATTCGGGCCGGGCGACCAGCCGGTCTCCTATCCGGCCGGAATTGACCGGATGCTTGCAAGCTACCGCGAGCGGAGGCTGTGATGCGGGCGCAGTTCATCGATCCAGGCCAAATGAGAACGGAGCTGGCGCTGGAGGCGTGCACGGAGACGCCCGACGGACTGGGAGGGCACGAGCAGGCCTGGTCCGAGGTCGCGTCCGTCTTTGCGATGATCGAGCCGGTTTCGGCGCAATCCGTCTTCGGCGCGGGGCAGATGCTGGAAACCGTGACCCATCGCGTCACCGTGAGATGGCGCGAAGGCGTGGCGAGTGGGATGCGGCTGAAGAAGGCCGGACGGATTTTCGACATTCTCACCGTTCACGATCCTGACGAAACCGGCCGCTATCTCGTCTGCCGGGTGAAGGAGGCGCGCCCTTGAAGCTTGCCATGAAGCTGACGATCGACGGGCTTCTGCGGGCGTTGCGCTGGCAAGCGCATGATCTGGCGGAAGAAGCGGAACGAGGTTACCGTGCGGAAATGCGGGTCCGGCGCGCCGCGCAAGACCAGCGTGGCATGGCAACCCGAAGGATGGGGGAAGGCGATGACCGCACAGGCCGCTGAGCTGCAGCAAGCGATTTTCGCGACGCTCGGGAACGACCCCGTTCTGACCGGACTGCTCGGGGGCGAAAAGATCTACGATCGCGCGCCGGCGAATCTGCCGTTTCCATATCTCACCTTCGGCCGCACCAGCGTCTATGACTGGAGCACCGGAACCGAGAACGGGAGCGAGCACCTCTTCACCCTTCATATCTGGTCGAAGGCCAAGGGCAAGAAGGAAACGCTGGAAATCATGGAGGCCGCCAGAGCGCGCTTGGACAACGGCTCCCTCACGCTAGACACGCATCACCTGGTGAACATGCGGCTGGAGTTCGCCGAGGCCAGGTACGACGACGACCTTTCGGTCCATCACGGCCTTCTCCGCTATCGGGCGGTGATCGAAGAAGCGGCGTGACTGTCCGGGCTGAGGCCCGGCTTTTCGTCCAACCAATATCAGGAGACCGGACATGGTCGCTCAGAAGGGCAAGGACCTTCTCCTTAAGCTCGACTCCACGGGAGCGGGAAGCTTCGTGACGGTCGCGGGGCTGCGTTCGAAGCGCATCGCCTTCAACAGCGAAACTGTTGACGTCACCAATTCGGACTCGGCGGGGCGCTGGCGGGAGCTGCTTGCCGGCAGCGGGGTCCAGCGGGCGTCGATCACCGGAACGGGCATTTTCAAGGATGCGCAGTCGGATGCGGCGATCCGCTCGCGGTTCTTCGCCGGAGAGATCAGCGACTGGCAGTTTTCGATCCCGGATTTCGGATTGGTCCAAGGTCCGTTCCAGATCACCTCGCTGGAATACACCGGAACCCATGATGGCGAAGTGACCTTCGATATGGCGCTGGAATCCGCGGGGCCTGTCAGCTTCACGGTGACGCCGTGACGGCAAACAGACGACGCGGTGAAATCGCGGCCGAACTCGACGGTAAGACCCACCGGTTTTGCCTGACGCTCGGTGCGCTGGCGGAACTGGAGGCGGCCTATGCCGCCGACGATCTCGGGGCGTTGGTGGAGCGCTTCTCGCGCGGGCGCCTCTCGGCGCTCGACATGATACGCATCATCGGGGCTGGGTTGCGCGGCGCTGGCCAGGACATTCCCGACGAGGATGTGCGTTCCATGCAGGCGAGCGGCGGTGCGACAGGCTTCGCCGCGATCGTTTCCGATCTGCTCACGGCCACTTTCGGCGCCCCTGCGCAGGGGAACACGCCAAACCCTTGAAAGCCGCGGCAGGCGCGCCGCTCGAATTCCCGTGGGATCAGGTGATGGCCATGGGCTTCGGCCTGCTGCGGCTTTCACCCCACGCATTCTGGGCAATGACGCCGCGCGAATTCGAACGGGCGGCGAGCGTGCTGAAAAGGGCGGCCGGTGAAGCGCCGCGCCGTGAGGACATGCTTGCTCTGATGCAGGCGTTTCCAGACAAGCCATAAGAGGAGGGAGCATGGTTGAAGACGTGACGGTCTCGATCAATGCCGACATCGCGCCCTTTCAAGCCGCGCTGGGCGACCTTGAGAAGCTCTCCGACCGCTTCGGGGCGCAGCTCACTGGAGCGCTGAAGAGCGCGGCCGTGGGCGGCAGGGAACTCGACGAAGTGCTGCGGCGCATCGGGCTCAACCTGGCCGGCATGGCGCTGCAGGAGGGGCTGAAGCCGCTCCAGTCGCTGACGGGTTCGCTGTTTTCGGGCCTGCTCGGCGGGCTCTCCGGCATATTGCCTTTTGCCAAGGGCGGGGTTCCCGGACATGTGGTTCCGTTCGCGGACGGCGGTGTGGTTTCCGCGCCGAGCTATTTTCCCATGGGACGGAGCCTCGGCCTGATGGGCGAGGCGGGACCGGAAGCGATCCTGCCTCTGCAGCGGTCATCCGACGGGCGGCTGGGCGTCGTCGCATCAGGCGGCAGCGCGCCGGTCAACGTGGTGTTCAACATCTCGACGCCGGACGCGGCCTCGTTCCGCAAATCCGAGGCGCAGATCACCGGCATGCTGGCACGGGCGGTTTCGCGCGGCACCAGAACTTTTTGAGGGGGCGTCATGTCGGAGCTTGCCAACTTTCACGATGTGCGGTTTCCGCTCGCGGTCTCCTTCGGCGCGACCGGCGGGCCGGAGCGGCGCAACGAGATCGTTTCCCTGACCTCGGGCCGGGAGAAGCGCAATGCGCGGTTTTCGCAATCGCGCCGCCACTACGATGCCGGAACCGGTGTCAGAACGCTGGAAGACCTGCATGACGTGCTGGTCTTCTTCGAGGCGCGGCGCGGGTCGCTCCACGCGTTCCGCTTTCGCGATCCCTTCGACATGAAGTCTTGCCGACCCGAGGAGACGCCTTCGCTGCGGGACCAGCTTCTCGGGCGTGGAGACGGGACCACCAGTCGGTTCAGGCTGGTGAAGCGCTATGGGACCAGTAAGGATGCCTATGTGCGGCTGATCCCGAAGCCGGTGGCGTCATCGCTGAAGGTTGCCGTCGGCGGCGTGGAGGTGGCCTCGGCCGTTTTCTCGCTCGAGGCTAGCGGCGAGATCGTGTTCAAGGAGGGGGCGGTTCCCGCTTTGGAAGCGGAAGTCACCGCCGGCTATGAGTTCGATGTGCCCGTGCGCTTCGACGCCGAGCGCATGTCGATGAGCCTGACGGCATTCAAGGCTGGGCAGATTCCGTCGATCCCGCTGGTGGAGGTGCTGCTTTGAGCGCTTATCCTCAGGCTCTCGCCAATCATCTGTCGCGGGAGGTCACCACGGTCTGCCACTGCTGGCGACTGACCAGGGCGGACGGCATGGTGAGCGGCTACACCGACCACGACCGAGCGCTGACCGTGGCCGGCTTGACCTTCGAGCCCGAGACGGGCTTTAGCGCGAGCGAGGCGCGCGAGACGCTGGGGTTGGCGGTCGACACGGTGGATGTCGAGGGTGCTCTGTCTTCGGCGGACATATGCGACGAGGACATTGCCGCCGGCCTCTATGACGGTGCGAAGCTCGAGACCTTCCTGGTCAATTGGCGCCGGCCGGAGCAGTCCGTGCTGCTGCGCACGGCAACCATCGGCAAGATCACGCGCAGCGACCAGCGGTTCGTCGCGGAATTGGAAAGCCTGACCCGGGCGCTGGAGCAGCCCAACGGACGCTATGTCGGCCGCGCCTGCGACGCGGAGCTGGGCGACCAGCGGTGCCGTTTCGCATTGAGCAAGCAGGGCTTTACCGGGACGGGTGTTGTGAGCTCCCGCGAGGGGGATGGCACCGTCGTGGTCACCGGTCTTGAAGCGTTCGAGCCAGGCTGGTTTTGCCACGGCGTGCTGGTCCGGAAGACCGGCGCGCGCGCCGGACGCAGCGAGCGCATCGTCGACCATCGCCGCGACATGCGAGGCATCGCCCTGGTTCTAAGGCCGGGGGCGGGACCGGAAATCCGCGCCGGCGACACGTTTTCGATTACCGCGGGCTGCGACAAGAGCTTTGCGACTTGCAAGGCGAAGTTTTCGAATGCGGTGAATTTTCAAGGCTTTCCCCACCTGCCGGGCAACGACGTCGCCTACAGCTACGTCGTCGAGGGTGGGCAGTTCGACGGGAAACCGATCGTGCCATGAGCGAGCAGCAGCCGGACAACATCTCCGTGGTGTCGCTGATCGTGGCGGAGGCCATGTCGTGGCTTGGCACACCCTATCGGCATCAGGGCAGGCGCAAGGGCGTGGGGTGCGACTGCCTCGGCCTCGTGCTCGGCGTCTGGCGCGCGGTCTATGGAAACGAGCCCGAGCAGCCGGCGGATTACGCGCCGGACTGGGCGGAAGCGGGTGGGCAGGACCTGATGCTTGCGGCTGCGCGGCGCCACTGCGCCGAAAAGCCGTTCGGGCAACTGTCCGCCGGCGACCTGGTTCTGTTTCGCTGGCGGCCGCATCTGCCTGCCAAGCACGCAGCGATCATGACCGCGCCGGAGCGATTCATCCACGCCTATCAGGGGCATGAGGTGGTTGCTTCGGCGCTGGTGCCGCAATGGCGAAGCCGCATTGCCGGCGTATTCGCTTTTCCCGAGAAACCGCAATCCCGCTGACGTCCGGAGGCCCCGATGGCTACCATTTTGCTGCAGGCTGCCGGCGCGGTGCTCGGCGGCGTGCTCGGCCCTGTCGGGAGTGCGATCGGCTCGGCCGTCGGTGCGCTGGCCGGCTATGCCATCGACCGCGCACTGATCGACAGCACCCGCCATGTCGAGGGCCCGCGCCTCAACGGCGCTCGGCCTTTCACCGCCGAGGAAGGCGCCTCGATCCCGCGCGTCTATGGCAGTGCGCGCATTGGGGGCACGCTGATCTGGGCCACCCGTTTCGAGGAAAAGCGCACCACGCAACGGCAGGGTTCGAAGGGCGGCGGCCAGAGCGTGACCGAATATTCCTACTTCGCCAATGTCGCCTTCGCCCTCTGCGAAGGGGAGATTGCCGGAGTTCGCCGCATCTGGGCGGATGGGAGGGAGATCGATCGCAACGACTTCGAGGTCAGGATCTATCGCGGAAGCAAGGATCAGCCCGTCGATCCGCTGATAGAGGCCAAGCAGGGCAGCGGCAACGCGCCGGCCTATCGCGGCCTGGCCTATGTGGTGTTCGAGCGCTTTGCGCTTGGCGACTACGGCAATCGCATTCCGCAGTTCCAGTTCGAGGTGCTGAGGCCCGTCGGCGAAACCGTGCGGCAGGTGCGGGCGGTGTGTCTCATTCCGGGGGCGACGGAGTATGGGTTGTCGCCGCGTCTCGTCACCCAGCAGAAGCGGCCGGGCGACAGCAGCGCCGCTAACCGCCACGTTCTCTATGCAGGCACTAATCTTGCGGCGTCGCTCGACGAACTGCAGATGCTTTGCCCCAACCTCGAGCATGTCGCCCTCGTCGCCACCTGGTTCGGCGATGATTTGCGGGCAGGGCAATGCAGGATACGCCCGATGGTGACCAGCCGCACGGCGTCGGGCTTCTCGGAAGCCTGGAGTTCGTCGGGCGTCAGCATGGATGCTGCGGCGGCCGTGTCATGGTCGCACGGCGGGCCTGCCTATGGCGGCACGCCCTCCGACCGGAGCATCATTGCCGCGATCCGCGAGATCAAGGCACGCGGGCTGAAGGTGACGCTCTATCCGTTCGTGATGATGGACATCGCAGCCGGCAACACGCTGCCCGATCCTTACGGCGGTGCGGCTCAGGCGGCCTATCCCTGGCGTGGCCGGATCACGAGCCACCCCGCGCCGATGCGCCCGGGAAGCGCCGACAGGACGACGGCCGCGCGGCCGCAGGTGTCGGCCTTTTGTGGCGGCGCAGTTCGCTCTCAGTTCGAGGCAACGGCTGGCGGTGTGCGGTTCACAGGTGCGGCGGACGACTGGGGATACCGGCGCTTCCTGCTGCATTTCGCGCATCTCGCGGCTGCCGCCGACGGCGTCGACGCGTTCCTGATCGGGACCGAGTTGCGCGGACTAACCACGCTGCGCGACCAGAACGATGCCTTCCCCTTCGTCGAGGCGCTGTGCGCGCTCGCCGCCGACGTTCGCGCTATCCTTGGAGCCGGCACGGCCATCACCTATGGCGCGGACTGGAGCGAGTATTTCGGGCATCAGCCCGCCGGTGGCAGCGGCGACGTCTATTTTCATCTCGATGCGCTGTGGGCTCATCCGGTCGTCGATGCAGTCGGCATAGACAACTACATGCCGCTGTCGGACTGGCGCGACGAGGACTATTCGGGCCCCAACCCGGACGGATTTCGCGACCCCTACGACGCGGCGGCAATGGGCGAGGCGATTGCCGGCGGTGAGGGATACGATTGGTATTATCCCTCTTCCGAGGCCCGGCTGCGCCGGGAGCGCGCGCCGATCACCGATGGTAGCCACGGCAAGCCCTGGGTCTATCGCTACAAGGATCTGGCCGGTTGGTGGAGCAACCGGCACTATGACCGAAAAGGCGGGCAGGAGGCTCAGACGCCCACCGCCTGGGTTCCTTGCTCCAAGCCTATCTGGTTCACCGAGCTGGGCTGTCCGGCGGTGGACAAGGGGCCGAACCAGCCCAACGTCTTCCCGGATCCGAAGTCGGTCGAGAACGCGATCCCGTATTTTTCCAACGGCGGGCGTAGCGACCTTGCGCAGCAGCGATTCTTTGGAGCGCATGCGCGGCACTGGAATCCGAAGGATGCCGCCTTCAGGGAAGAGAACAACCCGCTTTCGTCGCTCTACGGCGGCAGGATGGTGGACACCTCGCGTATCTATCTCTGGGCGTGGGACGCGCGACCGTTTCCGGCCTTTCCTTTGCGAACGGACATCTGGTCCGACGGAGGCACCTGGAACCGCGGCCACTGGCTGAACGGGCGGCTGGGCAACCCGTCGGTGGCAGCGCTGATCGACCGCATCCTCAAGGATCACGGCCTACCGCCGGCCGACACGTCTGGCGCGGATGGCACGGTGCAAGGCTATGTGATTGCCGACCCAGGCGCAGCCCGCGCCGCACTGGAGCCGATCGTCGAACTGTTCGACATCGCCGTGCACGAAGCGGCCGATCGTCTGGTTTTTCGAAGTCGGGGGACGCGGATCGAGGCACCTGTCGAGGTCACCGAACTGGTCTATGACGGTAAAGGCCCGATCATCGAAACGGCTCGGATCCCGGATCATCAACTGCCCGTGGAGGGCATCCTCGCCTTTCGCGATCCGCTCATGGAATATCAGGCAGGCACGGTGCGCTCCGTGCGCGAGGGCGCGGCTGGCAGCCGCCAGCAGGTCATTTCCTTTCCGGGCGTGCTGGAGAACAGCGAAGGCCAGGCACTACTGGACGATTGGATGCGCCGCATCTGGGCGGAGCGCGAGAGTATCACCTTCGCGGTCGCGACGCCCAACGCGGACGTCGTGCCTGGCAATGTGGTGCGCTTTGCGGGGACAGGCAACGGCTCTGGCTTCCTGGTGACGGAAATCGAGGATGGCTTGGTTCGGAAGGTTTCCGCCAGGCAGATCATTCAGGGCGCGCCCGCGATGTGGCGGCCGCAGCAGATCGTGCCGTCCATTCCAGCACCGCCGATAGTCGGCCAACCCTTTGTGCAGCTGCTCGACCTTCCGACCGCGCCGGGTGGCGGAGCACCGGAGGACCAATTCAGGATCGCCGTCTGGCAAAAGCCCTGGAAGGGGCAGGCGCTGTTCGTATCGCCCGAAGAAACAGGGTTCGTGCAGCGCGGGTCGATTGCGAGGCCGGCCAGCGTGGGCCGGCTGGCGGGGGCTCTGTCGCCTGGTTTCGAAGGGCGGATCGACCGGAGCGGCTCCGTCCTCGTGGAGCTGTTCGACGCCGAAGTGGCAAGCGCGAGTCGCCTGCAGATGCTCAATGGCGCCAATGCGGCGGCGATCAGGTCCGCCAACGGCGCGTGGGAGGTCGTGCAGTTCCAGAAGGCCGAGGAGATCGCGCCGGATGTGTGGCGGCTGAATGATCTGCTGCGCGGTCAACTGGGCACGGACGATGCGATGGCAGTCGGCGCGCCGGCGGGGGCAAGTTTCGTCGTGCTTGACGACGCGGTCCAACCTGCGGGGCTGTTGGCGCGGGAAATCGGCCTGTCCCTCAACTGGCGGGTGGGGCCATTCGGTGCCGATTTTTCGAGCGACAGATTTGCCACGGTCACCGGGGTGGGAGGGCTGCGTGCCCGCGGGCCGCTTTCGCCCGTTCATCTCAGGGCGAGAAAGAGCGCCGACGGCGATCTGCTCCTGTCGTGGGTTCGTCGCGGGCGAATCGATGCCGACGACTGGAGCGTCGGCGAGATCCCGCTGGGCGAAGAACGCGAGGAATACCGAATCGAGATCGCTGCCGCCGACGGCAGGCCGATCCGCACGGCGAACGTCGTCGAGCCTTCATGGCGTTATCCGGCGTCCTTGATCGCGGCCGATCTCGGGGTGAGGCCGGCCGAGATCGAGGTGAAGATCAGCCAGTTCAGCGTTGCGGCCGGCTGGGGCATTCCGCTCGTCCGCCGGCTTGTCGTGCATTGAACGAAACCCCTCCAACCCGCGAAAGGAAACAGCCATGAGCTCCGAAAAACCGTGGTATCTGTCCCGCACCATCTGGGCTGCGCTGATTGTCGTGGCCGCGTCGGGTGGAGGGCTCGTCGGGGTTTCCATTGACGGTGCGGAGCAGACGCTGCTGGCCGACGCGGTGCTCCAGGCGGTTGCCGCAATCGCCGGGATCGTGGCCATCGTCGGGCGGATTGCGGCGAAGAATAGGATCGGTTGACGCAATCCAGCGAGCTTTTCGCGTTTCACTGAGAACTTGCGATCGAAGACTTGCGGGACGGGGGAATTGCTGCTGATCTACGTTCATTTCGCGTTCAGCAGTCGTCGGATAATAACGAAAATCATGAAGATGCCCCGCTCCATTTTCCGGTCTGCTGTCATTGCGTTCTGCTTGTCGGTTCTGGTCGCGCCCAGGTTGCTGGCCGCCGAGACCGACGAGGAGCCGACGGTCGTCGCGTCTGCCGATTGCTACGCGATCGGCCAACATGTCGCTGCCCAGTATGGAGGCACTTTGGCCAAGGCGAACGCCGGCACTCAAGGCGGTCAGGCGGTGTGTGTGATCGTCGTACTCGTGCCGGGCAGGGAAGGGGAGCGTCCGCGCCGCTCGGAATTCGTGGTGCCACAGAACTGAGCCTGACACGCCAAGTTTTTTAATTTCGCCGGAATCGACCTTTACTTGCCCCGTTTTCGGCAACAGACGGATAGTAGATGCGCATATTGGTCGTTGAAGATGACAAGGAACTGAACCGGCAGTTGTCGGACGCCTTGGTGGATGCCGGCTATGTGGTGGACCGCGCCTTCGACGGCGAGGAAGGCCACTTTCTTGGGGACACCGAGCCTTACGATGCGGTCGTTCTCGATATCGGCCTGCCGCAGATGGACGGCATAAGCGTTGTCGAACGCTGGCGCCGCGACGGCCGCAAGGTGCCGGTCCTGATCCTGACCGCGCGCGACCGCTGGAGCGACAAGGTCGCTGGCATCGATGCCGGCGCCGACGACTACGTGACCAAGCCGTATCACATAGAGGAAGTGCTCGCGCGCGTGCGTGCGCTGATCCGGCGTGCTGCCGGCCATGCCTCTTCCGAGCTGTCCTGCGGGCCGCTTCGGCTGGATACCAAGGCTTCGAAGGCGGATGTCGGCGGTGTTCCGCTCAAGCTGACATCCCATGAATTCCGGCTGCTTGCCTATCTGATGCATCACATGGGCCAGGTGGTGTCGCGCACCGAACTGGTGGAGCATCTCTACGATCAGGATTTCGACCGCGATTCCAACACCATCGAGGTCTTTGTCGGCCGTCTTCGCAAGAAGATGGGCGTCGATATGATCGAAACCGTTCGCGGCATGGGGTACCGCATGCGCGAGCCCGCCCGGTGAAGCTGTTTGCCGCCAAAGCTGCAGACAGGTGCGAGGGATGACGATAGGGCCCCGCTCGCTGGCCTTTCGCGTCATCGCCTTTTCGACCATCTGGGCGGTGGTGGCACTGATCGTCATCTATACGGTGATCGCGACTCTCTATCGCCAGGCGAGCGACCGAGGCTTCGAAAGCCTCCTGTCTGCGCACCTTTTCAATCTCATCGGTTCCGTGGGCGTGTCCGAACCCGGCGTCCTGACCGGTGGTCCCGACCTCGGCGACCTGCGGTTTTCCGAGCAGGATTCCGGCTGGTACTGGGCGGTGGAGCCGGTTTCCCCGGGCCTCAGCGGGAGCCTCCGCTCGCTTTCCATGACCGAGTCGATACCTTCGCCTTCGACCACCGAGGTGCCTTTCAACGCGAGCTTTCAGCGCAACTACGTCACCCAGGGAATCGCGGGCGAGGAAATCGAGGTTTTCGAGAGCGAATTCGTGCTGGACGCCAAGAACAGGGTCGCTCGCTTTCGCGTCATGGGCAACCGCAGCGAACTCGAGCACGAGATCGGAGCGTTCGACAAGCGGCTCCTTACTTACCTCTCGCTTTTCGGCCTGGGCATGATCGCCATCAATGCGATTGCAATCATGCTGGGTCTGCGTCCGCTCGGCCGGGTCCGGGCGGCGCTCGCCATGGTGCGCGAGGGCAGTGCCCAGCGGCTGGACGGGAGTTTTCCGGTCGAGATCGAGCCGCTGGCCAATGAGACGAACGCGCTGATCGACAACAACCGCCGCATCATCGAACGTTCGCGCACCCAGGTGGGCAATCTGGCTCACTCGTTGAAAACGCCGCTTGCCGTGCTTCTCAACGAAGGGCGGGCGATCGGCGGTGTGAAGGGCAAGCTGATTTCCGACCAGGCCGCAGCCATGCAGAGCCAGGTAGAACATTACCTGCGACGCGCCAGGGTGGCCGCGCAACGCGACAGCGTCGTCTACCGCACGCCGGTCGTTCCCATTCTCCAGAGGATGGTCAGGGTCATGGCGAAGCTGAACCCTGACACCGATCTGTCGTTTGCTCCGCCTTCGGCGGAGATCGTCTTCGGCGGCGAGCGGGAGGACCTGGAGGAAATTGTCGGGAACCTGCTCGAGAACGCGATGAAATGGGCCAAGGCGTCGGTCCGCGTTTCTGTCGCGCCTGTCGCAGGTCAAAGCGCGTCGGCAACCGAGTTCGCGCTGACGATCGAGGACGACGGGCCGGGCATCCCGGAGGAGAAGGCACGCGAAGCCATGAAGCGGGGCAGGCGCCTGGATGAAACGAAACCTGGAACCGGTCTCGGACTGGCGATCGTCGCCGATCTCGTCAACGAATATGGCGGTAAACTGATTCTGGAGCGCTCGGCGATGAGGGGGCTTAAAGCGATTGTGCAGCTTCGTCGTGTGCAGTAGTCGAATAGACCTTGCTCAAAGGGGTTTCATTGGCCAAATTTCGGTCAAACATCGCAACTATCGCAGCCCACAAGCCGTTGATTGTCGAGGGGAATTTTGAATTGGTGGCAAGCATGAGAATTGGCGCGGCGCTGGTGGGCGGATTGCTTGCGATTTCAGGCTGCAGCACGGTTGGCCTGAACAGCAAGGTCGGCGCGTCGACCGGTGCCGTGGTAGGTGGCCTCGTCGGAAGTCAGCAGGGGACAGGCAACGGCAAGATCACGTCGACAATCATCGGTGCAATGGCCGGCGGGCTCATTGGCGGTGCAATCGGCGCAGGCCTGGACGAGCGCGAGCGTCGCAGCGCGCTCGAGGCCGAATATCAGGCCCTTGAATACACCCAGAGCGGTCAACCGGTCATGTGGAAGAGCGAGCGCCCCGGCCGGTCCGGTCAGGTGGTTGCAGCTCAGCCCTATCGCGTGGGGTCGCAGGATTGCCGCCAATACTCGCAGACAGTGTATATCGCCGGACAGGCCAAGACCGCGCGCGGGACCGCCTGCCGCAATCCGGACGGCAGCTGGACGCCTCTCACCTGACGCCCGTTTGCTGCCCTTGAAATGGGGCGCGCCGTCAATCCGCCGCAGGCGGCGCATGTTGGCACGCAAACCGGGGGGCGCTAATAAGGGTCCATGGTTTTCTGGTTCGTTGCCGCCCTACTGACGCTTGGGGCCAGTTTGACGGTTTTGCTGCCGTTGGCTGGCCGTTCAAAGGGCGTGCCGTCGGGCGGTGAGCACGACCTCGAAGTCTATCGTGATCAACTGGCCGAACTGGAGCGTGATGCCGCGCGCGGCCTCATCCAGCCTGCCGATGCCGAACAGGCGCGCGCCGAGATCGCGCGCCGCATCATCCGCTCGGGTAGCGACGAGGCAAGCGCGCGGGCGCCGCGCTTCTCCACTACAGGGCGCGTGCTCGGCGGTGCGGCCGTGCTTGCGGTGCCGCTCGTGAGCTGGGGCCTTTATGGCATGCTGGGCTCGCCCGATATTCCCTCGCAGTCTTTGCAGGAAAGACTTGCCCAAAGCCCGGCCGAGAGTTCGGTCGACGAACTGATCGCACGTGCGGAAGGCCACCTCGCCGCCAATCCGGGGGACGGCCGCGGCTGGGACGTGCTTGCGCCAGTCTATATGCGCATGGGCCGCTTCGACCAGGCCGTGACCGCCTATCGCAACGCCATCCGCTTGCAAGGTTCGACGGCCGAGAGAGAAGCGGGGCTGGGCGAAGCCCTCACCGGCGCTGGTGGAGGCGTGGTTTCGGCTGAGGCGCAGCAGGCGTTCGAGCGCGCGCTGAGGCTCGAAAAGGACCAGCCCAAGTCTCGCTTCTTCCTGGCGTCCGCTCTTGTCCAGGATGGGAAGCTGGCCGAAGCAGCCAGCGCGTGGGAGGCAATGCTTGCCGACCTGCCGGCTGATTCCCCGTGGCGCGGTCCCACAGAGCAGGCGCTGGCCGAGGCCAGGAACCGTCTTGCCGCTTCGGGGCCCATGAAGCCAGCGTCCGGCCCGACTCAGCAGGATATGGACACCGCCGCCTCGATGTCGCCGGAAGACCGCAAGGCGATGATCGAATCGATGGTTGCAGGCCTGGATGCGAAACTGCGCCAGAACCCGCACGATCTCGAAGGCTGGCAGCGACTGCTGCGGTCTTACCTGGTGCTCGGCAAGAACGACGAAGCCCACGCGGCACTCTCTCGCGGCATGGCCGCATTGGGTTCCACCACCGAGGACGGCCGGAAATTCGCCGAATTTGCGGCGACTCTAGGCCTGTCGGCGACGGAGTAATCGCATGACGCGCAAGCAGAAGAGACTGTCTGTGATTGCCGTAGGCGCAGGCTTCTTGGTTGCCGCGATGGCGCTGACATTCTACGCTCTGGGACAGAAAGCCTCCTACTTCTACATGCCTGCCGATCTGCAGGCAGCGACGCTGCAGCCGGGCCAGCGTATCCGTCTTGGCGGGCTTGTCGAAGATGGCTCGATCGTCCGCGGGCAGGGTACCCATGTCAGCTTCGGCGTGACGGACCACGAGAAATCGGTGAAGGTTACCTATAATGGCATCCTGCCGGATCTTTTCCGCGAGGGGCAGGGCGTCATCACCGAGGGCAGCTTCGGCACCGACGGGGTTTTCGTGGCCGACAGCGTGTTGGCCAAGCATGACGAGAACTATATGCCCAAGGAAGTCGCCGATGGCTTGAAGGCCAAGGGCGTCTGGCAGGAGAACTGAGTGATGGGCAGTCCGCAACACCATGGTTGAAATCGGTCATTTCGCACTCGTCCTCGCCTTCGCGCTGGCGCTGGTTCAGTCGGTGGTGCCGCTATTCGGCGCGCGCACCGGCAATGAGCGGTTAATGGCGGTTGGCGGGCCCGTGGCTGTTACCGGTTTTGCGCTGACGGCGCTCTCCTTCGCCGCGCTAGCAACGGCCTATGTGCAATCCGACTTCTCGGTCGTCAATGTCTGGGAAAATTCGCACTCCCTGCAGCCGCTGCTCTACAAGTTCACCGGAACCTGGGGCAATCACGAAGGATCGATGCTGCTCTGGGTCCTGATCCTGACCTTCTTCGGAGCGCTCGTCGCCGCCTTCGGCGCCAATCTTCCGGCGACGCTTCGCGCCAACGTGCTGGCTGTCCAGGGCTGGATCGGCGCCGCCTTCTTCCTGTTTATCCTGACGACATCGAACCCGTTCGCGCGGCTGGTGCCGGCGCCGATCGAAGGGCGCGATCTCAACCCGATCCTGCAGGACGTCGGCCTGGCCATTCATCCGCCGCTTCTCTATCTCGGCTATGTCGGTTTCTCGGTGTGTTTCTCCTTCGCCGTTGCCGCGCTTATCGACGGCAAGATCGACGCGGCCTGGGCGCGCTGGGTGCGTCCCTGGACGCTGGCTGCCTGGATATTCCTGACCGGCGGCATCGCGATGGGTTCGTACTGGGCCTATTACGAACTCGGCTGGGGCGGCTTCTGGTTCTGGGACCCGGTCGAGAACGCATCCTTCATGCCCTGGCTGGCGGGCACGGCTCTGCTTCACTCGGCGATCGTGATGGAAAAGCGCTCGGCGCTGAAGATCTGGACGTTGCTGCTCGCGATCCTCACCTTCTCGCTCTCGCTGCTTGGCACCTTTTTGGTCCGCTCGGGCGTGCTGACTTCGGTCCATGCCTTCGCCACCGATCCCAGCCGCGGCATCTTCATCCTGTGCATCCTGACCTTGTTCATCGGCGGGTCACTGTCGCTGTTTGCGTTGCGGGCGGGCAGCCTGACCGCGGGCGGGATATTCCAGCCGATTTCGCGCGAGGGTGCGCTGGTGCTGAACAACCTGTTCCTCACCACGGCTACGGCCACGGTTCTTATCGGCACGCTCTATCCGCTGGTGCTTGAGGCGGTGACCGGCGACAAGATCTCGGTCGGAGCGCCGTTCTTCAACCTCACCTTCGGCGCTCTGATGGTGCCGCTCCTGGTTCTGGTGCCGTTCGGGCCTCTGCTGGCCTGGAAGCGCGGGGACATCTACGGCGCGGCCCAACGGCTCATGATGGCGTTTGGCGGCACGCTTTTTGCCGTGCTGGCGGCGATGCTGTTCGTCGATGGCGTCACGGCCTTCGCCGCGGTCGGCATCGGTATCGCCTTCTGGCTCGTGCTCGGCGCGCTAACCGATCTGGCCCTGAAGTCCGGGCTTGGCAACGTCCCGGCGCGAACGGCGTTCAGCCGCTTCGTCGGTCTGCCGCGTTCGGTGTTCGGCACTGCGCTGGCGCATCTCGGTATAGGGCTGACCGTGCTCGGCATCGCCGGAGCCGTTTCGTTCGAGCAGGAGAGGATCCTGACGATGAGGCCGGGTGAGACCGTCGAGATCGCCGGGCGCATCGTTCGCTTTGACGGCATCCATCCCTCGCAGGGTCCCAATTTCACCGAGGATCGCGGCCGCTTCGTGCTGACAGGAGCCAACGGCAAGGAAGAGGGCGAGGTCGTATCCTCGAAGCGGTTCTTTCCGGCCCGGCGGATGCCGACGACTGAGACAGGTATCCGGACGATGGGCTTCAGCCAGCTCTACATCGCCCTTGGCGACGAACTGCCTGATGGGGCTGCCGTTGTTCGCATGTGGTGGAAGCCGCTGGTCACGCTGATCTGGCTCGGCGGCATTGTGATGATGTTCGGCGGTGCCGTATCGCTGACGGACCGGCGTCTGCGCGTCGGCGCGCCTGCTCGTCGGGCCGCGGACAAGCCCAAGGTGGCCGCGTCATGAAGCGGAAGTTTCATAGTGCTCTCGCGGCACTGGCCTTCGCGTTGATGTTCGGCGGCGTGGCCTATGCCGTTCAGCCGGACGAGGTGCTGCAGAACCCGGCATTGGAAGCCCGTGCACGGGCGCTGTCTGAAGAGCTGCGCTGCATGGTCTGCCAGAACCAGTCGATCGACCAATCTGACGCGGATCTCGCCCGTGACCTGCGCGTGCTCGTGCGCGAGCGCCTGAAGGCAGGCGACAGCGACAGCCAGGTTCTGGACTTCATCGTCTCGCGCTATGGCGAGTTCGTTCTGCTAAAGCCCCGCTTCGAACTGCGAAACGCCCTGCTGTGGGGCGCGCCGGTGATACTGCTGCTTTGCGGCGGCATTGCCATGTTTTATGCCGCACGTACGCGCCGCAACACCGAGGTGCCGGCGCTGAGCGACCAGGAAAAGCAGGCGCTGGAAGACATCCTCCGGAAGGAAGGCTAGATGCCTTCCAGGGGCAACATTACGAAAGATTCATTTGGCGGAAAGAGCGCCGTAATGTGACCCCGTCTATCTCTCTTGTGACGGGATGCGGTCTGCATCCCCATTCGAGAGGATAGCACATGACCACTTCCCCCAATCCCGTTTCGAAGAACCGCAGCCGGCTTCTGGCCGCTGCCGCTTCAATCGCCGTTGCGGGCGCGATCGGCCTTGGCGCGATCACTTCGGGAACCGCGCCGGTTTTCGCGGATCCAGTGCGCGTGGATGCTCCGCAGGCGCCCGGCTTTGCCGACGTCGTTGAACATGTTTCGCCAGCGGTGGTCAGCGTCCGCGTCAAGGCGAAGACGGTGTCCGACGACGAAGAGGGTTTTTTCAGTGGCCCGCGCGGCTTTGAGAATCTTCCCGATGATCACCCGATGAAGCGCTTCTTCCGCCAGTTCCGCGGCTATGGGGAGCAGCAGCAGGATGGCAAGCGCTGGCATCGCGACCGCCAGCCGCGACCGGTTGCCCAGGGTTCGGGCTTCTTCATCTCCGATGACGGTTATCTGGTCACAAACAACCACGTAGTGGACGGAGGCTCGTCCTTCACGGTCGTGACCAATGACGGCAAGGAACTGGATGCCAAGCTGGTCGGCGCCGATTCGCGCACAGACCTCGCCTTGCTCAAGGTCGATAGCGACCAGAAGTTTACCTATGTCGAGTTTGCCGACGACTCCAAGGTTCGCGTCGGCGATTGGGTGGTCGCAGTCGGAAATCCGTTCGGCCTCGGCGGCACCGTTACGGCAGGCATCGTTTCGGCGCGCGGCCGCGACATCGGTGCCGGCCCCTATGACGACTTCATCCAGATCGACGCGGCGGTGAACCACGGCAATTCCGGCGGTCCCGCTTTCAACCTCAACGGCCAGGTCGTCGGCGTCAATACCGCGATCTTCTCGCCGTCGGGCGGCAGTGTCGGCATTGCCTTCGCCATTCCTGCATCCACTGCCAAGCAGGTCGTGCAGGACCTGATGAAGGGCGGCAGCGTGCAGCGCGGCTGGCTCGGCGTTCAGATCCAGCCGGTCACTCCCGACATCGCCGAGTCGCTGGGGCTGGGTAACAACGCCAAGGGTGCGCTGGTCGCAAGCGTGCAGGACGACGGTCCGGCCAAGAAGGCTGGTATCGTCGCGGGCGATGTCGTTACGCAGGTTAATGGCAAGGACGTGTCTTCGCCGCGTGAACTCGCGCGCATCATCGGCGCCAACCCGCCGGGCCAGCCCGTGGACGTGACGCTGTGGCGCAACGGCAAGTCGGAAACCGTGAAGCTCGATCTCGGCACACTTCCGGCCTCCGACAAGCAGGCCTCCGCCGAGCAGCAGTCATCGCCCCAGGCACAGGCCGACGCTCTGGCCAATCTCGGCTTGACCGTGACCACTGCCGACGACGGCAAGGGCCTCGTCGTGACCGCCGTGGAGCCCGATAGCGATGCCGCCGACCGTGGCATCCAGCCGGGCGACGTCATCATGTCCGTCAACTCAGTGGAAGTGAAAGGCCCCGGCGACGTGACCAAGGCGATGGCGGATGCCGCCAAAGCCGGCCGAAAGGCAGTCCTTGTTCAGCTTACGCGTGAGGATACGAACCGTTTCGTCACGCTTCCCGTCAACAAGGGCTGACCAGCCGGAACTTTTCGATGCGCTCCCTCCGTTTCGGGCGCATCCAGGGATGGCGCGGCTCTGTCAGTTCGCACCAGCCCCGCGGCAGTAGGTTGCAAGACCTGCTGCCGCGTCTTGTTGGAGATCGGCGATGAGCGTAAGTATCCTGGAACCTGCCGAAATCGCGTATAGTGGTCCGATGAAGATTCTCGTTATCGAAGATGACCGCGAGGCAGCGGAATACCTGGAGAAGGCTCTGACCGAGGCAGGCCATACCGCCCATGTCGCCAGGGATGGAGAAACGGGTTTCGCGCTCGCCGATTCAGGCGACTACGACGTCATGATCATCGATCGCATGCTGCCGCGCCGCGACGGCCTTTCGGTCATCGCTGGATTGCGCTCGCGCGGCAACACAACCCCGGTTCTGATCCTTTCGGCGCTCGGCGAGGTCGACGACCGCGTGACCGGTCTGCGGGCCGGCGGCGACGACTATTTGACCAAGCCCTATGCCTTTTCTGAGCTTCTGGCGCGCATCGAGGTACTCAACCGGCGAGGGACCTCGCGGGAGGCCGAGACGGTCTACCGTATCGGCGACCTCGAGCTCGACCGCCTTTCGCACACTGTTCGCCGCGCCTCGCGCGACATCACCCTGCAGCCGCGCGAATTCCGACTGCTGGAGTATCTCATGCGCCATGCGGGACAGGTGGTGACGCGCACGATGCTCCTGGAAAATGTCTGGGACTACCACTTCGACCCGCAGACCAACGTCATCGACGTTCATGTTTCCCGGCTGCGCGGCAAGATCGAAAAGGGCTTCGACGGCCCCATCCTGCATACGGTCCGTGGGGCAGGCTACATGCTCAAGGCCAGTTGAGCGATGGCCTTGCAATTGCCTACCATGATGAAGACGACGGCGGCTCGGCTGTCGGCCCTCTACCTGCTGCTGTTCACGCTCTGCGCCGTGCTGCTCGTCTTCTACATGACGTCGCTGTCGGCGCGAATGCTGACCGCGCAGACGATGGAGACGGTCAACGAAGAGGTGCAAGGGCTGGGCCAGGCCTACCAGCGCGGCGGGCTGCCGTTCCTGGTGCGCACGATGGAGCGGCGGGCCCGCCAGCCTGGCGCCAACCTTTATCTGATCGCCGACGCCAACGGCCGCATTCTTTCGGGCAACGTCAAGAGCCTCGAGCCAGGCGTGCTGTCCGGCGACGGCTGGACCGAACGGCCCTTCACCTATCAGCGCTTCGGCGACAGCAGTTCCGAGAGCCAAAGTGCGGAATCCGCGTCGCCGGGATCTGCCGAGGCGGAAACGGTGCACACCCATAAAGCCATCGCGGTGGTGCTTCGTCTGCCCAATCAGATGATCCTGCTGGTCGGCCGCGATCTCAGCGAGCCGGAGCGGCTCCGGGCCGTCGTCAGTCGTGCGCTGATGTTGGCCCTGGGCATAATGGGACTAGGCGCTCTGCTGATCTGGTATTTCGTCGGCCGTAGGGCGCTCAAGCACATCGACAGCGTTTCCGAAGCCAGCAGCCGTATCATGGGCGGCGATCTTTCGGGCCGCTTGCCGGTGAGCGGGGCTGGCGACGAGTTCGACCGGCTGTCCGAAAACCTCAATGCGATGCTGGCGCGCATAGCCGATCTGAACGAGGGACTGAAGCAGGTTTCCGACAACATAGCGCACGACCTGAAGACGCCGCTGACCCGCCTGAGGAACCGCGCCGAGGCGGCGCTGGCAGGCGAGTCCGGCGTTGCTGATTATCGCGCCGCGCTGGAGAGCACGATTGCCGAATCCGACCAGCTGATCAAAACCTTCAATGCGATCCTCATGATTTCGCGGCTGGAAGCCGGGTATTCCTCCGAGATCGTGACAAAGGTCGACCTTTCAGCCGCAGTACACGACGTGGTCGAGCTCTACGAACCGGTTGCCGAGGAACAGGGTGTTGCGCTGGAGGCCCCTGTCTCCGGCACCGTCGTCATCGACGGCAACCGTGAACTCATCGGCCAGGCGCTGTCGAACATCGTCGACAACGCCATCAAGTACTCGCTGGATTCGACCGAAAAGCCGATGGTCCGCGTCACGCTGGAGCAGCACGGCAACGAGGTGCGGCTCCGCGTGGTCGACAATGGTCAGGGCATTCCTGATCAGGCAGACCGCGAAAGGGTCACCGAGCGCTTCGTGCGGCTGGAGAAGAGCCGGTCGCAGCCTGGCTCGGGGCTGGGTCTCAGCCTGACCAAGGCGGTCATGAAGTTCCATCACGGTCGGCTCGAGCTTGCCTCCGCAGATCCGGGACTATCTGTAACCATGGCGTTCCCGAGGAAAGAGGCCAGCAAATGACGGCAGGCGTGGCCACGAAATCGAAAAACCGGGACTGGTTCGAAAAGCCGGCTCACGAACTTGTGCCGCTGGATCGGGATCGGGCCCAGCGCGAGATCGCCGAGATCGCCGAAGCCGCCGCCAGTCGGGAACTGACGAGGCTGGCAGCGCTGCTGACCGGCAAGTGCCAGCTGGCCGCGTTTCTTGAAGCGGTCTTCGACCTTTCCATCTTCATGCGCGATTGCGTGCGCCGTCGCCCGGAAATCCTCGACGCCTTGTTCGATCACACGATCGGCGAGCGGCTGCTCTCCATCCAGGCAGCAATTGCGGCAGCTTCCCGCACGACCGAGGTGTCCGAAAAGACGCTGATGCAGGCGCTTCGCGAGCTGAAGTCCGAGGCGCATTTCCTCATCGCCCTGGCCGATCTCGCCGGCGACGCGGATGCTGCTACCACGGTGCGCCGACTGAGTGACCTGGCAGACGCGTGCATACGCGCCGCTGTCGACTTCCTGCTCCGTGACGCGCATTTCCAGGGCAAGCTCAAGCTGCCTGACCCCGAGAACCCCGCCGAAGGATCAGGATGGGTTCTGCTGGGCATGGGCAAGCTTGGCGCGCATGAGCTGAACTTCTCATCCGACATCGATCTGGTCGTCTTCCTGGACCCGGAGGCGCCGGCGGTGATCGACCCGTTCGACGCCACCGAGCTGTTCACCCGGCTGACGCGGCGCCTGGTGCGCATCCTGCAGGACCGTACCGAGCATGGCTATGTCTTCCGTACCGATCTGCGCCTGCGCCCCGACCCGGGCTCGACGCCCTTGGCGATCCCGGTCCAGGCGGCTCTGCTCTACTATGAGGGGCGCGGCCAGAATTGGGAGCGCGCCGCCATGATCAAGGCGCGGCCGGTGGCTGGCGACCTGAAGGCGGGGGTGGCCTTCCTCAAGGAACTGCAGCCCTATGTCTGGCGCAAATACATGGACTTCGCCGCAATCGCGGATGTCCATTCCATCAAGCGCCAGATTCATGCACACAAGGGGCACGGCCAGATCGCGGTGAAGGGGCACAACGTCAAGCTTGGGCGCGGCGGAATCCGCGAGATCGAGTTTTTCGTGCAGACCCAGCAGCTCATCGCCGGCGGCCGGTTCCCGGAGCTGCGTGGGCGAGAAACGGTGCCCATGCTGGCTCAGCTTGCCGCGCGTGGCTGGATCACGACCGACGCCAGGGATGCGCTGACGCGGCAGTACTGGTTCCTGCGCCGGGTCGAGCACGCCATCCAGATGGTTGCCGACGAGCAGCTCCATACGCTGCCCGAGGACGACGAGGGGCTCGAGCGCATCGCGCATATGCTGGGCTATGCCGACCGCGAGGCTTTTGCGGCCGAATTCCGCGCGTCGCTGCAGCAGGTGGAGCGCCACTATGCGGCGCTGTTCGAGACCGCGCCTGAGCTTTCGTCGGGCGTGGGCAATCTGGTCTTCACTGGCGATGTCGACGACCCCGACACGTTGCAGACTCTGCACAAAATCGGCTTCGAACGGCCGAGCGACATCTGCCGCGTGATCCGCTCCTGGCATTTCGGGCGCTATCGCGCGACCCAGTCGGCCGAGGCGCGCGAGCGGCTCACCGAGCTTACGCCCGCGCTGCTCGAGGCATTCGGCAGGACGCACCGGGCCGACGAGGCTTTGGTGCGCTTCGACGAGCTCCTGGCCGGGCTGCCGGCCGGAATCCAGCTCTTTTCGCTGCTGCAGTCCAACCCGGCGCTGCTGCGGTTGCTTGCCACGATCATGGGAGCCGCGCCCAGGCTCGCGGCCATCGTCACCCGCCGGCCGCATGTCTTCGACGGCCTCCTCGATCCGGGGCTGTTATCGGAATTGCCGGACAGGGAATATCTCGCGACGCGGCTGACGGTCTTCCTGGAGGCTGTCAAGACCTATGAGGACATTCTCGATCGCCTGCGCATATTCGCTGCCGAGCAGAAGTTTCTGATCGGCGTGCGTCTGATGACCGGGGCTATCGACGCTCCCAAGGCAGGAAAAGCCTTCTCCGACCTGGCGGACCTCACCGTCGGCACAGCGCTGGAAGCCGTCATCGACGAATTCGCCGTGAGGCATGGCCGCGTGAAAGGCGGCAGGGCCGCAATCCTTGGCATGGGCAAGCTGGGCAGCCGCGAACTGACCGCGGGCTCGGATATCGATCTCATCCTGCTCTACGATCATAACGCCGATGTCGACGAAAGCGACGGCGAAAAGCCGCTGGCGCCGTCGCACTATTATGCCCGGCTGACCCAAAGGTTGATCTCGGCCGTTTCCGCGCCCACGGCCGAAGGCGTTCTCTATGAGCTCGACCTTCGGCTGCGGCCTTCGGGCAACAAGGGGCCGGTGGCCACGCATATCGACGCCTTCCGCAAGTACCAGCGCGAAGAAGCCTGGACCTGGGAGCACATGGCCCTGACGCGCGCTCGCACGGTCGCCGGCGAGCCGACGCTGTGCGAGGCCGTCGAGGCAGAGGTGGCCGCCGTCATCGCCATGGAGCGCAATCCCGCCAAGGTGGCGAAGGAAGCGGCGGCCATGCGCAAGATGATCGGGACCGAAAAGCCCGCCCGCGACATGTGGGACCTCAAGCTGATCCCCGGCGGGCTGATCGATCTCGAGTTCATCGCGCAGGTCGCCATCTTGACGCACCGGGTCGAGAGCGATCGGCGATTGACCGGAACGGCCGAAATTCTGTCACGCCTCGCACCCGGCTTCGCCGATGCGCAAGCCAGAGAGGAATTGAGCGACGCCTATGCGTTCTACCTGGCGCTGACGCAGATGACGCGGCTCTGCCTGACGGGACATTTCGAGCGCAACGACATGCCGCCCGGCCTCGCCGGCCTCTTGCTGGATGTCACCGACCTTCCGGATTTCGGCGTGCTGGCAGCGCATCTCAAGGAGACCGAGCGAAAGGTGAGGGCGAATTTCGATCGCCTGTTGCGCGGCAAGCGAAACTGAACGTGGCTATTTGCCACCGTTCGGAAGCGGCGCCAGCGCTGTTCGCGCGCAGGTGATGAAGCGAGCAGGCGCCTTCGTCTCCTGATAGGGCCAGTGGTTATGCCGCTGCCTTGATTTCCTTGATTGCAGCCTGTGCCTTTTGGGCAGGGATGCGCACCGAGACGATGGTTCCCACGCCTTCGGTCGAGCGGATCTTGAGCGCGCCGCCATGAAGCTCGGCGAGCGACCGCGAGATGGCGAGACCGAGCCCCGAGCCGGTGTGGTTCTTGGAGAACTGGTTCTGCACCTGTTCGAACGGGCGGCCAAGCTTGCTCAGCGCCCCTTTCGGGATTCCGCAGCCGGTATCCTCGATGCTGATCATCAGCGCGCCTGACACGTTGCGCGCACGCAGCGAAATGCGCCCGCCCTGACCGGTGAACTTGACCGCGTTGGAGAGCAGGTTGATGACGATCTGCTTGACCGCGCGGCGGTCGGCGTAGAGCTGGATCGAGTCGGCGATATTGGTCTCCAGCGTGATCGACTTCTGCGCGGCCTGCAGCGAGATCACGCGCACCGTTTCGCTCATCAGCGGGCCGAGGTCGATCTCCTCCCTTTCCATCGAGAACTGGCCGGCCTCGATCTTCGACATGTCGAGGATGTCGTTGATGACGCCGAGGAGATACTTTCCGCTGCTGAGGATGTCGCCGGCATATTCCTCGTAGCGATCGCAGCCGAGCGGACCGAACAGGCCGGATTCCATCACTTCCGAGAAGCCGATGATCGCGTTCAGCGGCGTGCGCAACTCGTGCGACATGTTCGCCAGGAATTCGGACTTCGCCCGGTTGGCGGCTTCCGCGCGCTCGGTCTCCTTCATGTATTTCTTGTTGAGCTCGACCAGTTCGCGCGCGCGCTCCTGCTCGGCGCGGCGCGCCAGGCTGAGGTCGTGGATCGTCGCCATCAGGCGCCGTTCGCTGTCGACCAGCTTTTCCTGGTGCTGCTTGATCTGCGTGATGTCGGAGCCGACGGACACCTTGCCGCCGTCGCGCGTCTTCAATTCGTTGACCTGCAGCCAGCGTCCATCCGCAAGCTGCCGCTCATAGGTCACGCCGCCGCGATACCCGTTCGCGTTGGGCAGGCGACGCTCCGCGGCGAAGGCGGTCATGCGCTCTTCGATCGCCTGGCGCGCTGTGCCCGGCACGACGTCGCGGTCCGACAGGCCGTTGTCTTGCTGGTATTTGGTGTTGCACATCACGAGACGCTGCTGGGCGTCCCACAGCACGAAGGACTCGGTGATGTTCTCGATCGCCGTGCGCAGGCGCAAGTCGGCGGCTTCCGAGCGCAGCAGCAGATGCCGCTGTTCGGTGACGTCGACGGCGATGCCGATCATCTGGATTTCCGGAGCCTCGGGGTCGATGACCTGCGCACGCGCGCGCATCCACACCCAGTGGCCGTCTGCGTGGCGCATGCGGAAGACCTGGTCGATATGGTCGATCTCGCGCGAGACGATACGGTTGGCGAGCTGGAAAAGGTCGCCGTCCTCCTCATGGATGATGTCGTCGACCTCGCCGAAGGACAGCATGGCATCGCAAGGCTCGTAGCCCAGCATCTCGTACATGGAGCGCGACCAGTACATCTTGCCGCGCACCATGTCCCAGTCCCACAGGCCGCAGCGGCCGCGAACCAGCGCCATGTCGATGCGCTGATGCGCTTGGAAATAGAGCCGATCCGCCGCCTGCGCGCGCGCCGCCTGACTGAAATAGGCGTACAGCACGATGATGAGCACCCCGGTGGTCACCACGAACAGCGTGACGTTGAGCGACACCGTCTTGCGCCATTCCGCGAACACGGCATCGCGCGACACCAGCGCCGCGGCGGCCACCTTGCGTTCCTTGGTCAAGCTGAGCGCTGCGTACCAGTCTTCGCCGTCGACGCGGACGTTCATGACGCCGGCGCGGTCGCCAAACAGGAACAGCGGTTGTCCGCCGGTGACGATTGTGTCGAGCCGCTTGCCGGCCCACTGCGTCGATTCCGGCGACACCGCCAGAACCTTGAAGGCCTCGTCGGTGATGGCGAGCACATGCCGGCTGCCAATGTTGCCCTGCTGTATTGTGCGTTCCAGCAGGTTTCCGCTCGCCTCGGAAACGGCCGCGCCGTCGGCCGCGGCAATCGTCACGGAATTTGCCAGTCCAGCGGCAGCAAGGCCGAGGATCGTCTTGGCGTTGCGTTCGACCTCTTCGTGCCCCGCCATCAGCGACAGGACCCGTGCCCCGCCGATGACCAGCAGGAAGAGGATGATCAGGCTTGGAATGGAGCGGCGCAGAACAGGCTCGGCAGCCAGCAGGCGGCGGTAGGCCGGCTCGGCAATGATCCGTGCGTTTCCTGCCAAAGTGCTGCTTCTGCGCTCGGCAAAAGCATTCTCACCGGGCGCGCCCAACGCGTCCGCCTTCGCCATATCCAGGCCCCCGAAACCTTCTCTTAAAAAGATGATCCGGCAACACCGCACATCCGAATCATCCATAAGGAATCAAAGGTGATTCGCGTTGTCCAGAGGCCGGTCGAAAAAACCTTTAAAAACTTGCTAATGCCCCTGCGTCAGGCGAGCGTCCGCTCCACAATGTCGCGCAGGTCTGCCGAAAGGCCGTGCGCCGAGCGGATTTCCAGCAGCGCCTCGCGCGCCTTCGCCTGCCTCACCGGCTCGAGCGACCGCCACGAGCGCAGGGCCGTCGCCAGACGGGCGGAAACCTGCGGATTGCGCTTCTCAACCTGCAGCACCGTCTCGACGAACAGGCGGTAGCCGGCGCCATCGGCGCGGTGGAATCCGGTCTGGTTGGCGCTGGCGAAGGTGCCCACCAGCGAGCGAACGCGGTTGGGATTGCCAATCGAGAAGGACGGATGGTCCATCAGCGCGCGCACGACTTCGACGGCGTCCGGGCCGGGAGTGGAGGCCTGGATCTGGAACCATTTGTCCATCACCAGGACATCGGAGCGATACCTGGCCTCGAATGCCGCGAGCGCCTCGACCGTTTCCGGCGAGGTCCGGTGACGATGCACGAGCGCGGTGAGCCCTGCGGCGCGATCGGTCATGTTGGTGGCGGTTGCGAAATGGCCGGCCGCAAGCGTTACCCCTTCCGGCAGTACCGACAGATAGTCGAGCAGCATGTTGCGCAGCGTGCGCCGGCCGGCATTCGCCGCGTCGGGGCTGAAGGGGCCGGATGCCTGAAGATTTCCATACAGTTCCGTGAAAAGCTCCCGGTTCGCTCCTGCGATCGCGGCAATCAGCGCTTCCCGGCCGGCATGAACCGCATCCGGGTCTATGTTGGTTCCGATTTCGCGGGCGATGTCGGCCTCGCCCGGGAGGGAAAGCGCCAGAGCGCGATACGCCGGTTCCAGCGTCTCATCGGCGGCAATGGTTCCGGCGAGATGCAGGAGGTCCGTCGCGAATTCCGGCTTCCTGCCACCGAGCATGCTGCGGAAGGCCGCTGTAAGCGTCTCGGTGAGCAGGGTGTTGAAAGCCTGCCAGCGCGAGAAGGCGTCGCTGTCGTGCCGGGCCAGGAAGGCCCGGTCTCCGGCGCTTTGTTCGATCGCAAGGGTGATGGGGGCGGAAAAGCCTCTGTTGAGGGAAACGGCCGGCCGCTCCGTGACGCCTGAAAACCGCACGACATGGCGGCGCTTGCGCAGATGGATGACGCCGTCCTCGACGCTTGCGCCGTCCACCTCCGAATAGTCGATGTCCTTGCCGTCCGGCCCGACCAGGCCGAATGCGAGCGGGATGTGCATCAGCCGCTTGCGGCTTTCCGAGGGCGTCGGCGGAACCGACTGCTCGATCTCCAGCGTGAATTCGCCGGCGCTCGCATTGTGCGAACCGCTCACCGTGACGTTCGGCGTACCGGCCTGATGGTACCAGAGCGCGAACTGCGACAGGTCGCGCCCGGACACCTCCTCGAACACCTTCACGAAGTCCTCGATGGTCGCGGCCTCGCCGTCATGGCGTTCGAAATAGAGGTCCATGCCCCGGCGGAAGGTATCGGCGCCCAAGATGGTGCGGATCATCCGCACGACCTCCGAGCCCTTCTCGTAGACCGTCGCCGTGTAGAAGTTGTTGATCTCGCGATAGCGCCGCGGCCGCACGGGATGGGCGAGGGGGCCCTGATCCTCGGGGAACTGATGGGCTCTCAGCGTGCGCACTTCCGCGATGCGCTTGACCGCGCGCGAACGCTGGTCGGCGGAGAATTCATGGTCGCGGAAGACGGTCAGGCCTTCCTTGAGGCAGAGCTGGAACCAGTCACGGCAAGTGATTCTGTTTCCAGTCCAATTGTGGAAATATTCATGCGCGATGATCGCCTCGATATTGGCGAAATCGGTGTCGGTCGCGGTTTCCTCGTCTGCCAGGACGTATTTGTCGTTGAAGATGTTGAGGCCCTTGTTCTCCATCGCGCCCATGTTGAAGTCGGACACGGCGACGATGTTGAACACGTCCAGGTCGTATTCGCGGCCGAACACCTCCTCGTCCCAGCTCATGGATCGCTTGAGGGCGTCCATCGCATAGGCAGCAAGGCGCTCCTTGCCATGCTCGACATAGATGCCGAGTTCCACCGTGCGGCCTGAGGCCGTCACGAAGCTGTCGCCGACGCGGCCGAGATCGCCCGCCACCAGCGCGAACAGGTAGGACGGCTTCGGGAACGGGTCGTGCCAGACCGCATAGTGCCAGCCGTCGGCGAGATCGCCGCGCTCGCCCGGATTGCCGTTCGACAGGAGAAGCGGGGCTTCATCGCGCTGCGCCTCGATACGCACCGTGTAGACCGACAAAATGTCCGGCCGGTCGAGGAAGTAGGTGATGCGGCGAAAACCCTCCGCCTCGCACTGGGTGCAATAGACGCCATTGGAGCGGTAGAGCCCCATCAGGGCCTGGTTTCGCGACGGGTCGATCTCGGTCTCGATGAGGAGCCGGAAGCGGTCGGCCTTGGGCGGAGCGGTGATTGCAAGCTCATCCGGCGTTGCGCGGTATGCTGAGGCATCGAGAGGCTTGCCGTCGATCTCGACGCGCCGCAGCGTCAGCCCGTCGCCGTCCAGCACCAATGGCGGGTTGCCCGCGACGCCGTCACGCCGTTCGATCGTCAGTTCGGCAACGACGATGGTCTTCTCCCGCGAGAGCTTGAAGCTAAGTGCGGTCGAGGGGATCAGGTAATCGCTGGGCCGGTAGTCTTCGAGCCGGAACACCTGACCGGTATCTGTACGCATCTTCACGACTTTCCTGTTGTTGCCTTGCAGTCGGTGCGAGCCATGTCGCCGGGCCGCTCGCAACTGGCCCACAAAAAGTTGGCGGAACTGCCATTTACACGAAACCTCCCCTCGACAAAACTTGCCTGAGACCTAATTCACGCCCACACTCTCCACCGAACCTTGCGGGAATGTCATGACTGTCGTCACGCCCAGATTCGGAGTGGGCGCATCCGTCTTGCGCGTCGAAGATTCGGCTTTCATCACTGGCCGAGGTCGCTACACCGACGACATCTCCCTGCCGGGGATGCTGCATGGTTTCGTTCTGCGTTCGCCGATGGCCAAGGCAACCGTAAGGATGGTTTCCGTTGACGCGGCCAAAAATGCGCCCGGCGTCCATCTCGTTCTCACCAGCGCCGAGCTTGCCGGTCTCGGCGATCTCAAGTCCAGCGTCATGCAGAAGCAGCCGGACGGCTCGCGCGCGCAGACCCGCGACATTCCCATCCTTTGCCGCGACCGCGTGCATCATGTCGGCGATGCCGTCGCCTTCGTGGTCGCAGACAGCCGCGCCCAGGCGCAGGACGCGGCCGAGCTGATCGAGGTGGAATACGATGCCGAGGCGGCGGCCAACGACACTGCGACCGCGCTTGACCCTGGCACGCCGCTGGTCTGGCCCGAACTCGGTTCGAACCGCGCTTTCCTCTACGAGATCGGCGATGTGGCCAAGACCGAGAAGGCCTTTGCCTCGGCGAGCAGGGTTTCGCGTGTCGTCTTCGTCAACAACCGCCTCGTCAGCAATTTCATGGAACCGCGCGCGGCGATCGGCGAGTGGCATGCTGGTGAGGGCCGCTACCAGCTCACGACCGGTTCGCAGGGTGTGCATTCCATGCGCTCCATCCTCGCCGGGCAGGTCTTCAATATCGAGCCGCAGAAGCTGCGCGTGGTGACGCCGGATGTCGGTGGCGGCTTCGGCACCAAGGCCTTCGTCTATCGCGAGCATGCCTTGGTACTCGAGGCTGCGCGCCGCCTTGGACGGCCCGTCAAATGGGTTGGTGACCGCACCGAACATTTTCTGGCCGATGCGCAGGGGCGCGACAATGCCGTCACCGCCGAGATGGCCATGGACGATGACGGCCGGTTCCTGGGGCTGCGCGTGCGCACGCTGGCCAATGTCGGTGCCTATTGCTCTCAATACGGTCCGTTCATTCCCTATATCGGCGCGACCATGTCGACCGGTGTCTACGACATCGGGGCCTTGGCGGTTACCGTCGCCGGCGTCTACACCAACACTACGCCTGTCGATGCCTATCGCGGTGCCGGGCGTCCCGAAGCAGCCTTCATGATCGAAAAGCTGGTCGACGTTTGTGCCCGCGACCTGGGCATGGGGCCAGACGAGATCCGCCGCCGCAATTTCATCAGGCCGGGGCAGTTTCCCTATCGCACCCAGTCTGGGCGTCTTTATGACGTCGGCGAATTCGAAGCGCACATGCACCTCGCCATGGAGCGGGCTGGTTGGGACGGTTTCGAGGGCCGCCTCGAGCAGTCCAGGGCGGCCGGCAGGATCCGTGGCATCGGCATGGCGACCTATGTAGAGGCGAGCGCCTTTCCCGGCTCCGAACCCGCCTATCTGGAACTCCATCCGGACGGTTCGCTGACGCTGGCAATCGGTACCCAATCGAACGGGCAAGGCCATGCCACCGCCTACGCGCAGTTCGTGGCGGAAAAGCTCAACGTCGATGTCGCAAGGGTGAAGGTGCAGCAAGGCGATACCGATCGCCTGGAGACGGGCGGTGGCACCGGCGGCTCCCGGTCCATCCCGCTGGGCGGGGTTTCCGCATCCCGCGCGGGCGAGGCCTTGGCCGAGAAATTGCGCCGGATTGCGGCCGACGAGCTGGAAGCGGCGCCGGCCGACATCGAACTGGTCGACGGCAGCGCGCGCATCGTCGGCACGGACCGTTCGATCGGCTTTGCCGAGATCGCCAAGGCCGCCAAGAAGCCGGAAGACCTGAGGGCGGCCGGTGACTTCGTCCAACACGAGGCCACCTATCCCAACGGCACGCATATCTGCGAGCTCGAGATCGACCCCGATACCGGCCATGTCGAAATCCTCGCCTATACGATCGTCGACGACTTCGGGGTCACCGTGAATCCGATCCTGCTTGCCGGCCAGATTCATGGCGGCGTCGTCCAGGGCATCGGACAGGCCTTGAGCGAAGGCACCGTCTATGGCGAGGACGGGCAGATGCTGACGGCGAGCTTCATGGACTACGCGGTGCCGCGTGCGGACAGCGTGCCGGGGTTCCATTTCGAGACCCGCAACGTGCCGTCCACCACCAATGCCCTCGGCATGAAGGGGGCGGGCGAGGCGGGTACCATAGGTGCGGCGCCGGCCACCATGAACGCCGTTACCGACGCGCTTTACCGCGCCTATGGTATCCGGCATATCGACATGCCGGCGACGCCGTCGCGCATATGGAAGACGATCAGGGACGCCGTGGCAGCAAAGTGAATAAATCCGAGAGTTCGCGGGTCAACAAGCCGCTCACCGGCATCGCCTTCAAGGTCGTATCCGTCGCCGTCTTCGTAGCCATGTCGTCACTGATCAAGGCGGCGGGGCCGTTGCCGTCCGGGCAGATCGTCTTCTTCCGTTCCTTCTTCGCGATTCCGCTGATCCTGGTTTTCCTGGGGGTCAACAAGGAGTTGTTCACCGCATTTCACACCGCGCGTCCGCTGAACCACATCCTTCGCGGCACGGTCGGCGTGACGGCGATGTGGCTCGGCTTCTTCGCGCTCACGCGGCTGCCGTTGCCTGAGGCGATCACGCTGAACTATGCCCAGCCGCTGCTGGTGGTCGTCTTCAGCTCGATTTTTCTAGGTGAGTCCATCCGCGTCTACCGCTGGAGCGCCGTCGTCGTCGGCCTTGTCGGCGTCTGCATCATTTCGTGGCCCAAGCTCACCCTGTTCGGCGGCGAGGCCGGGATCGGCAATAACGAAATGCTCGGCGTCGTCGCGGCACTGGTGGGCGCGGCCGTGTCGGCGATCGCCATGATCGTGGTGCGTAGCCTGGTGCACACGGAACGGACCTCGACGATCGTGCTGTGGTTCTCGCTCACGGCGACCCTGTTGTCGCTGATCACCTATCCGTTCGGCTGGGCATCATTGACCACCACGCAGGCCGCCTTGCTCATCCTGGCCGGTTGTTGCGGCGGCCTTGGCCAGATCCTCATGACCGAAGCCTATCGCTACGCGGAAGCCTCCACAGTCGCGCCGTTCGAGTATACGTCGATGATCCTCGGCATAGGGGTGGGCTACTTCGCCTTCGGTGACGTGCCGACGATCCACATGCTGGTGGGCGGCATCATCGTGGTCGGCGCCGGCATCTTCATCATCTGGCGTGAACAACGCCTCGGTCTGGAGCGCAGAGCCGCCCGCAAGGCAGCCCCTTCGCAGGTCTGAGCGGTAGCCAACGCTTGCAATTCCGATTCCGAAACAACCGCTTGGCCCGGCAGTCGGATTCAACTCCTGAGGTCTCGGACTCCAGAGGGAGCTTCGGCCTAGCCAAGCTCCTTGAGCTTTGCCTTCACTTCTAGGAAATCCCGCCAGGCGAGTTTCTTGTGGGCGGGGTTTCGCAGCAGATAGGCCGGGTGCAGCGTCGGCATCGCCGGAATAACCTCGCCGGACTTCGTCTGATGCGTGCGCCAGTTGCCGCGAAGACGCAGGATGCCCTCGGTCGTGTCGAGCAGCAGCTTGGCCGACGGCCCGCCGAGCGTCACCAGAACCTTGGGATTGGCAAGTTCGATCTGCCGCTCGATGAACGGACGGCAGATCTCGGTCTCATGGGGCGTGGGCGTCCGGTTGCCCGGCGGCCGCCAGGGAATGACGTTCGCGATGTAGACCGAGTTGCGGTCAAGCCCGATGGACGCGAGCATGCGGTCTAGCAGCTGTCCCGAGCGGCCGACGAAGGGCAGGCCTTCCAGATCCTCATCGCGCCCTGGGGCTTCGCCGACCAGCATCACCGCGCCTTCGGGATTGCCGTCGGCAAAGACCAGGTTCTTGGCGGTGAATTTCAGGTTGCAGCCGTCGAAGGCGGCCATCTTCTCGCGCAGTTCATCGAGCGTGTTGGCGCTGGCCGCCAGCTCGCGCGCAAGTGCGGCCTGCGCTTCGTCGGGCACGGCGGCGGGCGCGGCAGGCCGGGGCGGGGGGGCAGCTCGGTCGGGCGCTGCAGCACGCATCTGCGCGGGCGAGGCACGGTCCTGGGACCTGCCTGCCGGGGATGCGGCGGAAATCTGCGGAGCGCTCTGTGCCGGCCCGGGATCGCTGAAACGGTCAACGGGATCCTCTGCCAGCGCGTCGTAGACGCCGGCTTCGGCATAGAAGGCGAGCAGCTCGCGCAAGTCCGGCTGCTCATGTCGGGGGCTGAAGGTCATGTCCTACAATCTTCCGCGCGCGCCGCGAATGCAAGTCAGGTCGAGGGGATGCGCGGGTACTGCACCAGATAAAATACGTTTGTCGGGGTATAGTCGGTGATCAGGAAGCCGAACGAGTCGGTTTGTCGCGGGTCGATTTTGCCGTTGCGAAACAGCAGCCGGTCGTAAGGCTCGAAGTCACGGCTAAAGTCGGCAAAGCTGTCCGAGGAGATCGCATTCGCATCGCTGCGGCCCTGGTCAAAAGACAGGCCGTCGCCATAGGTGCTCGGCAGGTCCAAAATCTCCTGAAGCTCGAACTCGAACTCAACCCATGCCCGCTCGCTGGCGTTCAGCACCTCCAGCCTCATATGGACGAAGCCGTTTGCGTAGTCTCCGGAGAAGTCGAAGGCCCGGACTGGTTTGGTGGCGCGGATCGCCAATGTCACCGGGCTTGCCGAATAGAGTTCTTCGCCGATGACGACTGGGTCTGCTTTCGTACCGCTACCTGTCACGGAGCGGATGCGAAAGCCCCCCAGTTCGTCGGAAAAGGAATATGCGCCGGCAAGCCAGGGAGTGCCATGAGCCGCATCCTCGGCATGGGCGGAGCGGAGAAAGGAAAGGGCTGCGGCGAGGAGAAGAATGACCGGAAGCAGCGGAGCCGCAGTGCGGCGCGCCGCGCCAGAACGCACCGATACTGACCGGGCAGGCTCGATGTGACGCATGGACTCAGTATGGCTGAGAAACGGGCCGCCGAAAATTCCCAAATTCGGGTTGCGACACCGCACTTGATTGACGTTTACGTCAACGCTGTCTAGCTTGCGCGGCCGGAAATGATATGATGTTGCAAACTCCGCGATATGCCAGTTGCGTGGTTTCACGTCGCTTTCGGATGCGCTATGGAGCGCGGAAGCCAGCAGGATGGCCTGACGGTCCCTAAGTCAGTGCGGAGGAATTGATGAGCGAGATTGAACGCGAGAGCATGGAATTCGACGTGGTCATCGTCGGCGCTGGGCCGGCTGGCCTGTCGGCCGCGATTCGATTGAAGCAAATCAATCCCGAACTTTCCGTCGTCGTTCTGGAAAAGGGTGCCGAGGTCGGCGCGCACATCCTGTCCGGCGCGGTCGTCGACCCGATCGGCATCGACCGGCTGCTGCCGAACTGGCGCGAGGATTCCGAGCATCCGTTCAAGACCCCGGTGACGGACGATCATTTCCTGGTGCTCGGGCCTGCCGGCTCGGTGCGCCTGCCGAACATCCTGATGCCGCCGCTGATGAGCAATCACGGAAACTACATCGTCTCGCTTGGCAATGTCTGCCGCTGGCTGGCCGGACATGCCGAGGCGCTGGGCGTCGAGATCTATCCGGGCTTTGCAGCAGCCGACCTGATCTACAATGACGAAGGCGCCGTCACCGGCGTCGTGACCGGCGACATGGGCGTCGAGCGCGACGGTTCGCACGGCCCCAATTTTGCGCCCGGCATGGCGCTGCTCGGCAAATATGTGCTGATCGGCGAGGGCGCGCGAGGTTCGCTCGCCAAGAAGCTGATCGCCAAGTACAAGCTGGATGACGGCCGCGAGCCGGGCAAGTTCGGTATCGGCCTGAAGGAACTCTGGCAGGTGGCGCCGGAAAAGAGCAAGCCGGGGCTCGTTCAGCATTCCTTCGGCTGGCCGCTCGACATGAAGACCGGCGGTGGCTCCTTCCTCTACCACCTCGAAGACAATCTTGTCGCCGTGGGCTTTGTCGTCCACCTCAACTATAAGAACCCCTATCTCTCGCCTTTCGAGGAGTTTCAGCGCTTCAAGACGCATCCGGCGATCCGCGACACTTTCGAGGGCGGCAAGCGCATCTCCTACGGCGCGCGCGCCATCACCGAGGGCGGCTGGCAGTCGGTACCGAAGCTGAGCTTCCCGGGCGGTGCGCTGATGGGCTGCTCGGCCGGCTTCGTCAACGTGCCGCGCATCAAGGGCTCGCACAATGCGGTGCTGTCGGGCATGCAGGCGGCCGAGCATGTGGCCAAGGCCATCGCCGACGGACGCAGCCACGACGAACTGACGGCGTATGAAAACGAGTGGCGCGGCACCGATATCGGCAAGGACCTGAAGAAGGTGCGCAACGTCAAGCCGCTCTGGTCGCGCTTCGGCACGCTGGTTGGCGTCGGGCTGGGCGGGCTGGACATGTGGCTGAACACGCTTTTCGGCTTCTCGCCCTTCGGCACGCTGAAGCACCGCAAGACCGACGCTGCCTCTCTTGAGCCGGCTTCAAAGCATCACAAGATCGACTACCCGAAGCCGGACGGCGTGCTAACGTTCGACCGGTTGTCGTCCGTTTTCCTGTCCAACACCAATCACGAGGAAAACCAGCCGGTCCACCTCCAGGTCAAGGACATGGGCTTGCAGAAGCGCTCCGAGCACGATGTCTTCGCAGGACCGTCAAGCCGGTACTGTCCGGCGGGCGTCTATGAGTGGGTCGAGGAAGGCGGCGATGCGAAATTCGTCATCAACGCGCAGAACTGCGTCCACTGCAAAACCTGCGACATCAAGGACCCCAATCAGAACATCAACTGGGTGCCGCCGCAGGGCGGAGAGGGGCCTGTCTACCCGAACATGTGAAATTTTTCACACAATATGTGAAATTTCTAATTAAGTGAGTGTTGATATAAGCTCCAGCTTGTGCTTTCTTGCCGGGCCTACCCCCCCTAGTTGGAGCACAACACATGCGTTCAATTGCAATTTCCGTCCTGGTGCTTGCCTGTGGCGTGGCGAATGTCGCCCACGCCGGAGGCAAGGTTTTGGTGAAAACTGAAACCTATCCGGTCAGCGGAACCACCAGCAACGCGATCATGCAGTCCATGAATCGTGGCGGCCCGAGGGAAGGTCTCCAGGCCCGTGCCATGGCGGCTACCCGTTATGACGTGCACTGGAACATGAACTGGGACAAGTCTGGCGGAGCATGCCACCTTCGCAGCGCGACCCCGACCCTGTCCCTCACCTACCGTTTCCCCAAGCTCGCCAGCCGCGTTTCGCCTGATCTGAAGCAGCGCTGGGACAGGTTCATGGTGGGCGTCCGCACCCACGAGCAGGTGCACGGCAAGATCGCCCAGGACATGGCCAACGCCGCGCAGTCGGCGCTGACGGGCATCTCCAACAACAACGACCCGAACTGCACGAAGTCGCAGGCCGAGGTCCAGCGTCGCGTCAAGGGTGTCTACAGCGAGTATGAGGGCCGCCAGCGTGGATTCGATGCCAAGGAGCACCGCCCCGGCGGCAACGTCGAAAGGCTCGTCGGCGACTTCATGAGGGGCTAAGCCCTTTCGGATCCGCGGCGTAGGAGAGGGGGGCGCGGATTTACAACCATCGGTTTCCGGCGCTCGACATCAGCCTCGTGGCTGGAGCGCCGGGCCGAGCGCGGCAGTCGAAGTTTCCGCTTCTTCTTCAGGCCTTGGGGGCGGGGCCTTGAACGAAAACTCGACCAGCACCGGCAAATGATCGGACCCGGCCTCGCCCAGCGCGCGGGCCGAGTTCACCAATACGTCTCCTTTCCGCAGGACCTGATCGATCGGCAGGCCGGCGAAGCGCAGGAAGTCGGGGAACCCGTGCCACTGCCAGGTGGGCCCGACAGAGGGCACCAGCGTCAATCCACCCATTTTGCCGACCCGCGCCACCGTCGCACTCCATGGCGTGGCATTGAAGTCGCCGGCAAGCAGGGCGGTCTCGGCCAATGAAGAGAGCGGCTCAGCAAGTTGCCTGATCTGCCAGGGCTGTTCGAACGGCCATGGCCAGCCGAGATGCAGGGCCGCCACTTCGATCGATCTTCCGCCCAGATCCAACGGTGCCACGGCAAGGGATCCTCGCTCGTAGCACCTGGCTTCTCGTCCCTCGGCAAATGGCCTCGCCGAAAGGATCGCCACGCCGAAAACCTGGTTGGGAAATGGGCAGATGATGCGATACGGGTACGCCGACGACAGCAGCGCGAGCTTCTCGGTCCACATGCCCGACACTTCGTCCAGCGTCACCACGTCGGGCCTCAGCCGTCCGATGAGCGAGAGGACCTTGTTCGGCTCGGGATTGTCATAGCGCAGGTTGAGCTGCAGCAACCGGTAGACCGGCTGCTCCTCATCCTTCGGCTCGAGCCCGGCGTGCACAGGGCCAAGCCCGAAAACCGGCATCGAAACGGAGGTGGTCGCCAGCGCGGCAAGCGCGAAGGCGAGGGCCATCGCGCCTTCCTTCCAGAACCGCCCGAACAGCAACGGCAGTGACGCCAGCGCCATCAGCACTGCGAGGTGCACGCGGAAATGCGCGAAGGAATCGAACGCCGGATGCAGCGTCCCGAAGAAGCCGGCTACCAGCGGCGTGGACAATATGAGCGTCGCGGCGAAGGCCACCACACTTGTCTTTTTGCGAAGGGATGTCCTGTTCATGCCCGTCCTTAGCGGGATGAATAGGGCTCCTTCAAGATGCCAGATGGTCGTAACCTGGCTGCCTTTGGCCCGGCCGTCGGTTGTCGTCCGTCGGCTGGCATGTCGTGTGGGCGATTGCGGCTGCTACTGGAACGCGGTTTCTGAAAAGCTGCGCAACTTGCGCGAGTGCAGGCGTTCCATCGGCATTTCGGCAAGCTTCTCCACCGCGCGGATGCCGATGCTCAGATGCTGTGCCACCTGCCGTTTGTAGAACTCCGTCGCCATGCCCGGCAGCTTCAGTTCGCCATGCAGGGGTTTGTCGGAGACGCACAGCAGCGTGCCGTAGGGGACGCGGAAGCGGAATCCGTTGGCCGCGATCGTGGCGGACTCCATGTCGAGCGCGATGGCGCGCGATTGCGAGAGCCGCTGCACCGGGCCGCGCTGGTCACGCAGTTCCCAGTTGCGGTTGTCGATGGTGGCAACGGTGCCCGTCCGCATGATGCGCTTGAGCTCGTAGCCGGAAAGGCCGGTGACCTCCGCCACGGCTTCCTGGAGCGCCACCTGAATCTCGGCGAGCGGCGGAATGGGAATCCAGACCGGCAGGTCGTCGTCCAGCACATGGTCCTCGCGGACATAGGCATGCGCCAGCACGTAGTCGCCGAGGGCCTGTGTGTTGCGTAGACCCGCGCAGTGCCCGAGCATCAGCCAGGCGTGAGGCCGCAGCACGGCGACGTGGTCGGTGATGGTCTTGGCGTTGGAGGGACCCACGCCGATGTTGATCATGGTGATGCCGCCATGCCCGGCCTTCTGCAGGTGATAGGCAGGCATTTGCGGAATACGCGCCAGGGCGACACCCTCCGAGGGCCGCGTTTCACCTGCTCGCGTCACGACATTGCCGGGCTCGACGAAGCTGTCATAGCCTCCACCGCCCTTGGCCATCAGGTCTCGGGCATAGGCGCAGAACTCATCGATGTAGAACTGGTAGTTCGTGAACAGCACGAAGTTCTGGAAATGATTGGGCGTGGTCGCCGTGTAGTGCGACAGGCGATGCAGCGAATAGTCGACCCGTTGCGCGGTGAAGGGCGCCAGTGGCTTCGGTTCGCCCGGTGGCGTCTCGAGAGTGCCATTGGCAATATGGTCGTCCGTGCCATCCAGATCCGGAACGTCGAAGAGGTCGCGGATCGGCCGTTTGATGCGGTCGGCGATGGAGCCGTCGACATGGGTGCCTTCGAGAAAGGCGAAGTGAAGCGGGATGGGTGTCGCCGATTCAGCGACGGTGACCTGCACGCCGTGATTGCGCATGATCAGGCGCAGCTGCTCGATCAGATAGCTTTCGAACAGATCGGGCCGGGTGATCGTGGTGGAGTAGCGCCCCGGCAGCGGCATGTGCCCGTAGGCCTGCCTGGAATCGATCTGCGTGTAGGAATTGGTGGTCACCCTGAGTTCGGGGTAACAGGCGCGATAGCGCTTGTACGTATCGCCTTGCTCCGCCAGCGACATGAAAGCGTTGCGCAGGAACGCGGTGTTGCGCTCGTAGAGCTGCTTGAGAGCGGCGACGGCCTCGCCGGCATTCGTGAAGCTTTGCTGCCCGAAGGGTTCCGGACAGGAGATCGTCTCGATGGGCTGTGGGTAGGTTCTCTTTTCCATAACCCAATATAGAGACTTGCTTTCGCACTTGGGAGGGGGCTGGCGAAAGCACTGCCCAAATTTTATCTTCAGGTCCGCTGCAGGCTGAGGAGTAGAACGAGGCCCGCGCCGACTTTTTCCTGAGCGGGAGCTTCGATGGTGGCACCGGTCGAGCCGCGAGCCTTCGGGATGGCCAGGATGGGTGCGGCGAGCATGCCGGCGATCAGTGCCGCCTGGGGCAGTATGCGCAGAATTTTCATGGAGAAAGAGTGGATCTTGTTCATAGTCGCGGCGCTTGTCGCAAGGGAATGAGGCTTATAAGTGGCGGCTAATATAATTGCAGGCCCATCCGCCGTCGTAATAGGAGCAGGCCCGAACTGTGCCGTGTTCCCAGGAGTGGGCGGAACGGCTCGTCTGAGCCACCAGCATCGAGAAGAACATGCCGAAAAGGGCTGTCAGCAGGCAGACGATCGTGAACCGGCGGGCAAGCATGGCGGGTCTCCTTCCAATGCCTGCGAGAATGCCTGAACGCGACTGAACGGCCTCTGAGAAGTCCGTTCATCTTAGGTTCAATTTTATTAATCGCCGTGAGCCTTGCACTCGCTTGCGTTTCCGGAGCGCCTGCTTATCTGCAAGGGACATTCCCGAACGGAGAAATCCCTCATGACGACGCAGACCAAGCCGATAGAGCTTTACTATTGGCCGACCCCGAACGGCTGGAAGATCACCATCATGCTGGAGGAACTCGGCGTTCCCTACACGATCAAATATGTGAACATCGGTCGTGGTGAGCAGTTCGAGCCGTCATTCCTCAAGATCTCGCCGAACAATCGCATGCCGGCCATTGTCGACCCGGAGGGGCCGGGTGGGGCGCCGATCTTCATTTTCGAATCCGGAGCCATTCTCCAATATCTCGGCCGCAAGTTCGGAAAGTTCTACCCGGCCGACGAACGCCAGCGCGTCGAGGTCGACCAGTGGCTGTTCTGGCAGATGGGTGGTCTTGGCCCCATGGCCGGCCAGGCGAACCATTTCCGCGTCTACGCGCCGGAAAAGGTTCCCTATGCGATCGATCGCTACACCAATGAGGTCAACCGGCTCTACGGCGTCATGAATAAGCGTTTGGCCGACCGCGATTTCCTCGCCGGCGAATACTCCATCGCCGACATCGCCTGCATCGGCTGGACCATGGGCTACGAGCGGCAGGGCCAGGATCTCAACGACTTCCCGCACCTCAAGCGCTGGTTCGAGACGATGACGTCACGGCCCGCGGTGCGCCGCGGCATCGACATCGGCAAGGAAGAGCGCGAGCGCCAGAACCTTGCCAATGATCCCGAGGCTCAGAAGGTCCTGTTCGGCCAGCGGGCCCGCGCCTGACGCACCCCGCAAAATGAACGGCCCGCGTAGCGCTCGCTCGCGGGCCGTTCATGGGTCCGGGCTTCCGCTTGGCCCTCAGAGCTTCGTCCAGTCCTGGCCCTTGCAGATCAGGCCGCCGAGCACGCAGCCGCTCATCTTGATCGAGGCGCCGTTGAGCTTGGCCTTGCCCTTGTAGGTCTTGTCGTCGGCCGGATCGGTAATGGAGCCGGCGTAGTTGCCGTCGCCGCTGGCCGTCATCTTGCCGATCTGCTTGCCGGCATGCTTGCCGGTCTTGAGCGTGATGCAAAACGCGCCGTCGCCGCAAGAGCCGATGGCCGCGGTCTCTCCGCTTTGTGTCTTCCAGTTGCCTTCGATCGGGTCGGCATATGCGGCGCCGGCCATCAGCATCACTGCGGCAACGGCCATGCTCATTTTGCGAAACATCGGTGTCCTCCCTGTAGGCGCCGGGCGGTCGACCTCGCGTTCTCGCGTCGTTCCGCCCTTTACGCAAACGTAAGCTATTCCAACATCCTGGAAAACGAAAGCGGTGCCGTAGCGGAAGGCTGGGACGGATTTTGCGAGCGCCTGTGGCGGGAAACTTGCCGGCTTCCGATTGGGTTGCACCTATTCGTGGTTACGAAACGGTTGCGCGCCGGCTGTCGAATTTTCATCGAATTTTCCCGAAATCCCGGGCGCTTCCTGCATTCGTATCATTAATGAATTCAGTAATTTACCAGTTGTTCGGACTTTGTTTGCGCCTGATTAAGCACGCGGTTTAACGGCGAATTCAAGCCTCAGGTTCATGCTTCGAAGCATCGGAAGGGCAGCCCGCGACGACAGAAAGAGGCGCTCTCCACAACGGACAGGGACCTTCGAGATGGCACGTTTTGAAATGTTTGAGGCCGGCCTTGGCGCGATGGGCAACTCCGCACAGGCCGACGTTCTTTTCGAGCTTGGCATGATGTACGCAACCGGCCGCGACTGTCAGGTCGATGTCGTCGCTGCCCACAAGTGGCTCAACATCGCCGCGATCAAGGGCTCGGCCCGCGCTGCCGAACTGCGCGCCGAACTTTCCGCATCTATGTCGAAGCCCGAGATCGCGCAGGCCCTGCGTGAGGCGCGCGAATGGATGACGATGCACTGAGCCGACGGCTCGACCATTGAACACATGCCGGGTTCAGGCTGCGCAGACGGCCGGGCCCCATCAAAAGAACGCGGCAGCTTGGAGGCGGGCCGGCCGCGCATGTCACAACGGCGACTGACGCCGGCGAGCGGGGGACGCCCGCGACGCCGCAAGCATGAAGGCCGCGATCGGCAATAATCTTGCCGGTCGCGGCCTTCTTGCTTTGATATTGTTGCATCGCTCCCACGGCTGATGGTAATTGCGCCGCGCCTGGAATAATTATGGCACACGGCGTTTTGCCGATATCGGAGGACATAACGTGATCAAGAAAACGATTCTGGGAGCTGCTCTTGTCGGCTTCGTGTTGGCGGCACAGGCAGCGCGCGCCGACGACATCACCATTGCTGTTGCGGGGCCGATGACCGGCCAGCTTGCAACCATCGGTGACCAGTTCAAGCAGGGCGCGGAAGCTGCGGTCAAGGCCGTCAACGAGAAGGGCGGCGTTATGGGTCGCCAGCTCAAGCTGTCGATCGAAGACGACGTCTGCGATCCCAAGCAGGCCGTGTCGGTCGCCAACCGCATCGTCGCCAATGGCATCAAGTTCATCGACGGCCACGCCTGCTCCGGCTCGAGCATTCCGGCCTCGGCCGTTTATGCCGAGAGCGGCTACCTGATGATGAGCCCGGCCTCGTCGAACCCGGTTATGACGGACGATGCCGCCGCGAAGGGCTGGCCGACCATCATGCGCCTCTATACGCGCGACGACGCCCAGGGCGCCTTCATGGGCCCGTGGATCGCCAAGAAATATGCGGGCAAGAACGTCGTCATCCTGCACGACAAGAGCGCATACGGTCAGGGCGTGGCCGATGCTGTCCGCAAGACGATGAATGACGGCGGCCTGAAGGAGGTCATGTACGAAGGCCTCAACGCCGGCGAGAAGGACTATTCGGCTCTGGTGACCAAGCTGAAGGAACTGAAGGCCGATGTGGTCTATTTCGGTGGCTATCACCCGGAAGCCGGCCTGATGCTGCGTCAGGCTTCGGAGCAGGGCTTCAAGTTCCAGCTGATCATGCCCGACTCGATCGCCTCGCCGGAATTCTGGCAGGTCGCCGGCCCGGCTGGCGAAGGCACGATGTTCGTGTTCCCGTCGGACCCACAGGCCAAGCCTGAGGCGAAGGAAGCTGTTGAGAACATCAAGGCCGGCGGCTTCGTGCCGGAAGGCTTCACCCTGTTCTCGTACGCCGTGATCCAGGCCTTCGCTCAGGGCATCGAGCGCGCCGGCACCGACGATCCGATGAAGGTCGCCGAAGCGCTGAAGAACGGCGAGCCGATCCACACCGTCGTGGGCGACGTGACCTTCGACGAGAAGGGCGACCTCAAGAACGCCTCCTACGACATCAACCAGTGGCACGACGGCAAGTACGCTCCGATCGAGCAGTAATGCCTGTCGCCGCGCTGGCGAGTTGACGAGATGGCCGGGCTTGTCCCGGCCATTTTCGTTTCAGCCTTTTCAGGTGCCCGCTTCTTCCACGAAGCGTACCAGCACTGTCCCGTCCGTCACCTGGGCGCCTTCGATCGCGATTTCGGCGATGACGCCGTCGTGCTGGGCGGCGATGGTGTGCTCCATCTTCATCGCTTCAAGGATCAGCAGCGGCTGGCCCTTCTTCACGGCATCGCCCTTGTCGGCGCGGACGAGCTTGACCAGGCCGGGCATCGGCGCGCGCATGCTGACAGCGCCGGCCTCCGCGTCTGCCGCGCTGGCGAAGGGATCGGGCACTGAGAAGGTGAAGGATGTCCCCTTGGCAAAGACCGTCACATGGCCGGGCCAGCAGACGGTTCCGGCAAGATCGGCCTGCGACTGCGCCATTGGCGGCATGCCATCGAAACGAACCGCAAAGCGGCCGTTCGCCAGGGCCGTTACGCCGGCCTTGAACTCCTTCCCGCCGAAATGAAGGGAGACCTGTCGCTCGATCGGATGGAAATGGCTGTAGCCGGGCAGCGCCGCCCACGGATCGTCAGGCAGGCCTTCGCTTGGTCTCGCGCCCGAGGCGGCCAGCGCCGCGCGGGCAATAACACCGTTGTCGGGCTGGCGCTTGGCCGTGAGTGCCGCCTGCTTGCGCTCGATCAGACCGGTGTCGACGTCGCCGGCGGCGAAATCCTTGTCCTGCGCCAGCGCGGCCAGAAATCCGACATTCGTAACGGAGCCGGCGATCTGTGTGTCCTTCAGCGCGGTTGCCAAGGCGTCGAGCGCCGCGCTCCGGTCGCCGGCATGCACCACCAGCTTGGCGATCATCGGATCGTAGTAGGGCGAGATGGCATCGCCCTGGCGCACGCCGGTCTCGATGCGCATGGTAGAGTTTATCGGGGCGTCTGGCGGAAAGCGCAGATGGTGCAGCGTGCCGATGGCAGGGAGGAAATCCCGCTCCGGATCTTCGGCATAGATACGAGCCTCGAAGGCATGGCCCGCAAGCGTGATCTGTTCCTGGCTTTTCGGCAGCTTCTCGCCCGATGCGACCCGCAGCTGCCATTCCACGAGGTCGACGCCGGTGATCATCTCCGTCACCGGATGCTCCACCTGCAGGCGGGTGTTCATTTCCATGAACCAGAAGCGGTCGGGCCTGAGCCCCTCCGAGGCATCGACGATGAATTCGATGGTGCCGGCGCCCGAGTAGGAAATAGCCTTCGCCGCTTTCACCGCAGCGTCGGTCATGGCCTTGCGCATTTCGGCGGTCATGCCGGGGGCGGGGGCCTCCTCGATCACCTTCTGGTGCCTCCGTTGAGCCGAGCAATCGCGCTCGAAGAGGTGGACGGCGTTGCCGAAATTGTCGCCGAACACCTGCACCTCGATATGGCGCGGCTTCTCGACGTATTTTTCCACCAGAACGCGGTCGTCGCCGAAAGCCGCCTTGGCCTCGCGGCGGGCACCTGAAAGCGCCTCGGGAAAGTTGTCCGGGTCATCGACGCGGCGCATGCCCTTGCCGCCGCCGCCCGCGCGCGCCTTGATCAGCACCGGATAGCCGATCTCGCGGGCCTTGGAGGCGAGGACGACGATGTCCTGCGTCTCGCCATGATAGCCCGGCACCACAGGCACGCCGGCGCTCTCCATCAGGCGCTTGGCCGCATCCTTCAGGCCCATGGCGCGGATGGAGGCAGCGGACGGGCCGATGAAGACCAGTCCGGCCGCCTCCACCTGATCGACGAAATCCGGGTTTTCCGAGAGGAAGCCGTAGCCTGGATGGATCGCTTCAGCGCCGGTCGCTTTCGCAGCCTCGATGATCCGGTCGCCGCGCAGGTAGCTTTCGCCGACGGGCGCGGGGCCAATGTGCATCGCCTCATCAACCATCGCGACGTGGAGCGCATTCGCGTCAGCGTCGGAATATATGGCGACGGTGCGAATGCCCATGCGCCGTGCGGTACGGATGACGCGGACGGCGATCTCGCCGCGATTGGCGATCAGGATTTTGCTGAACATCGATCCTCCAGGAAGCGGCCAACGCGAAGGCTGGTCAGGCGCGAGTGCCCACGAGCGCAAACAGAGCGCCCTGTGGGTCGGTGCATTGGGTGATCCACGCGCCGCCCGGCACCTGCATCGGCCCCATCACGACCTGGCCCTTGTTCTGGGTCACGCGTTCGGTCGCGGCGTCGATGTCGCTGACATTGAAGTAATATAGCCAGTAAGGGGCGGGGATCTGCGGCGGCTTCGTCATCATGCCGCCGATCGCGTTGCCGCCGGCCTCGAAGAGCTGGTAGGTCCCCATCGGTCCCATGTCGATGGCGTCGCCCTTGGTCCAGCGGAACTGGGACGCGTAGAAGTCGAAGGCGCTCTGCCAGTCCGTGGCGAGCAATTCGTGCCAGCCGATATGGCCGGGCGTCATCGGCGCCGCCGGCGAGCTGCCTTCGCCCTTGGGCGTGAACAGCATGAACACCGCGCCCTGCGGGTCGGCGACGACGGAGAAGCGCCCGACGTCTGGAATATCGGCCGGTTCGCGGAACACCTTGCCGCCCGCCTTGCGAACACTCTCGGTGGCCGCGTCGACATCTGCGGCATAAAGATAACCGAGCCATGCCGGTCTCATGCCCTCCGCTTCCTTGGGGATCGCCATCACGCCGGCCACGCTGGCGTCGCCGGCCTTCATGATGACGTAGTGCATTTCGCCTCCGTCCCAGGCCTCGGAATTCCAGCCCACGACTGTTTTGTAGAAGTTCTCCGCGGCATCGACGTCGCTGGTCATCAGCTCGTACCAGACAAATTTGCTCGGATTGGCAGGCATGTCAGGCTCCTTCGTCGTTGGGGTGCTCGGTTGACCGTGCTCCGCAGCGCACGGCACTACATCCTAAATAGGCCGAATTTCGTGTCCGGCACCGGCGCATTGAGGGCAGCCGAAAGGCTTAGCGCCAGCACATCACGGGTCTTCGCAGGATCGATGATGCCGTCGTCCCAGAGCCGTGCCGACGAATAAAGCGGGTGACCCTCGCGCTCGTATTTTTCGAGGATCGGCGCGCGGAAGGCGGCTTCTTCCTCCGCGCTCCAGTGTCCGCCCTTGCGTTCGATGCCTTCGCGCTTGACCATGGCGAGCACCGTTGCCGCCTGCTCGCCGCCCATGACCGAGATGCGCGCATTCGGCCACATCCAGAGGAAGCGGGGCGAATAGGCACGACCGCACATGCCGTAGTTGCCAGCGCCGAACGAGCCGCCGACGATGACTGTCAGCTTCGGCACCTGCGCGGTGGCCACCGCCGTCACCAGCTTGGCGCCGTCCTTGGCGATGCCGCCCGCCTCGTATTTCGCGCCCACCATGAAGCCGGTGATGTTTTGCAGGAAGATAAGCGGGATCTTGCGCTGGCAGCACAGCTCGATGAAATGCGCGCCCTTCAGCGCGCTTTCGGAGAACAAGACGCCATTGTTGCCGAGAATGCCCACCGGCATGCCGTGGAGATGCGCAAAGCCGGTGACCAGCGTGGTGCCATAGTTCTGCTTGAACTCGTCGAACTCTGAGCCGTCGACGATGCGGGCAATGATCTCGCGCACGTCGTAGGGCTTGCGCGTATCGGTCGGCACCACGCCGTAAATCTCTTCCGGTGCGTGAAGCGGCGGAATCGGTTTTTTCAGATCGAGCCCTATCGTCTTCTTCTGATTCAGGTTTCTGACGATCTGTCGGGTGATGGCGAGCGCATGCGTATCGTCCATTGCGTAGTGGTCGGCGACGCCCGAAAGCCGTGTGTGGACATCCGCGCCGCCAAGCTCTTCGGCCGTTACGTCTTCGCCGGTGGCGGCCTTCACCAGCGGTGGTCCGCCGAGGAAGATGGTGGCCTGGTTGCGCACCATGATCGTCTCGTCCGACATCGCCGGCACATAGGCGCCGCCCGCGGTGCAGGAGCCCATCACGCAGGCGATCTGCGGAATGCCGGCCGCCGACATGTTGGCCTGATTGTAGAAGATGCGGCCGAAGTGCTCGCGGTCCGGGAAAACCTCGTCCTGGTTGGGCAGGTTCGCGCCGCCGGAATCGACCAGATAGACGCAGGGCAGGTTGTTCTGCATGGCGATTTCCTGCGCCCGCAGATGCTTCTTCACCGTCACCGGATAATAGGTGCCGCCTTTCACCGTGGCGTCGTTCACCACCACCATCACCTCGCGGCCCTCGACACGGCCGATCCCGGCGATCATGCCTGCCGAGGAAATGTCCCCGCCATACATGCCCCATGCTGCGAACTGGCCGATCTCCAGGAACGGCGATCCGGCATCAAGAAGCTGGCCGAGGCGCTGCCGCGGCAGCAGTTTCCCGCGCGAAGTGTGACGCTTGCGGGCTTCCTCGGAGCCACCGCGCTCGACGGTTGCGGCCTTGTCGGCAATGTCAGCCATCAGCCCGCGCATATGCTCGGCATTGGCCTTGAATGTATCAGTTGAGGTCGAAAGTTGGGACTGGATGACAGGCATGTCAGATGCTCTCCCCCATGATCTCGCGGCCGATCAGCCAGCGCCGGATTTCGCTGGTCCCGGCGCCGATCTCGTAGAGCTTGGCATCGCGCAGCAGTCGCCCGGTCGGATAGTCGTTGATATAGCCATTGCCACCAAGAAGCTGGATCGCATCCAGTGCCATCTGCGTAGCCTTTTCCGCGGCGTAGAGAATGCAGCCGGCGGCGTCCTTGCGGGTGGTCTGGCCGCGGTCGCAGGCCGAGGCCACGGCGTAGACATAGGCGCGGCTGGCATTCATCGCCGTGTACATGTCGGCGAGCTTGCCCTGCACGAGCTGGAAATCGCCGATGGCCTGGCCGAACTGGCGCCGGGTCTGCACATAAGGCACCACGACATCCAAACATGCCGACATGATGCCGAGCGGGCCGCCGGCAAGCACGGTTCGTTCATAGTCGAGTCCCGACATCAGCACCTCGACGCCGCGTCCTTCCTCTCCAAGGACACTGTCGAACGGCACCTCGACGTCCTCGAAAACGAGTTCGCCCGTATTCGAGCCGCGCATGCCAAGCTTGTCCAGCTTCTGCGCCACGGAGAAGCCCTTCATGTTCTTCTCGATGATGAAAGCGGTAATGCCGCGCGAGCCCATCGTGGGTTCAGTCTTGGCGTATACGACCAACGTATCGGCGTCGGGGCCGTTCGTGATCCACATCTTGTTGCCGTTCAGCACGAAACGGTCGTTGCGCTTGTCCGCCCGCAGGCGCATCGACACGACATCCGAACCAGAACCCGGCTCCGACATGGCGAGCGCCCCGACCTTTTCGCCCGAGCAGAGCGCCGGAAGATATTTTTCCTTCTGCGCCGGCGTGCCCCAGCGGTTGAGCTGGTTGACGCAGAGATTGGAATGCGCGCCATAGGAGAGGCCGACAGAGGCCGAGGCGCGCGAAATCTCCTCCATTGCCACTACATGCGCCAGATAGCCCATGCCGCTGCCGCCGAAATCCGGGTCGGCGGTGATGCCGAGCAGGCCGAGTGCGCCCATTTCGGCCCAAAGCTGCGCCGGAAACTGGTTGGAGCGGTCGATCTCTGCGGCAAGCGGCGCGATCTTCTCCTGCACGAAACGGCGTACCATGTCGCGTAGCGCATCGATGTCTTCGCCATGCCCGAAATCAAGCGTGTGCGTGTACATGCTGCGCCTCCCTGGGCATCTCGGCGCCGGTGAGGCGCATCGTCATTGCAAGATAGGTTTCGGCCACTTCCTCGACGGACAGCCGCTCGTCTGGGCGAAACCAGACGATCACGCCGGTAATCATCTGGATGATGGCAATGGCCGTCAGCCCGATATCGTCGCTCACGAACACTCCGGCCTCCGCGCCGTCGCGCAGAATCTGCCGCAGCTCCTTTTCATAGGCTGTGCGCAGCCGCAGAATCTGGGTCAGATTATCGCGCGAAAGGCTGCGCAACTCCATGTTGGAAACATGGGTCGAGTGCCGCCGCTCAACGTGGAAGCGAATGTGGTTGCGCACGAAGGCGGCAAGCTGACCACGCGGATCGGCCGCAGTTGGGCGGGCCATCTCCCATGCGGCCTGCAGGCCTTCCATGTGTTCGCGCATCAGCGTGAACAGCAGGTCTTCCTTAGTCGGAAAATAGCGATAGAGCGCAGCGGCCTGCACGCCCACTTCGGCGGCGAGCTGGCGCATGGAGACAGCTTCATAGCCATAGCGCGCGATCAGATTGATCGCCGCCTCGCGGATTGCCGCTTCCGTCCTGCCGCCGTCGGAACCCGTGGTGCGTGCCATGAATTCTCCTCTTGTGGAAAAGAATAAAACGAACGTTCAATTAATTCAAGGCAGGCTGTCATCGAGCCGAAGGCAGGTGCGCGGCTGTTGCCCGGACTGCCAGAGAGGCTGCAGGGGACCGCTTCGGTTGAGCTGTCGTGTCGGATGAAGAAAGGGAAGGGCTGAACTTCCCGGAAAAAGGAGGCGGTCATCGGGCGGGAGAGCCAGGAGGCGGCGAGTAGCGCCGCCCGAGCGACTTTCGTGCGCCATAGGCTACGAAAAAGGCAGGCCTGCCAAGTGCCCCCCTTCGGCCTGCCTGGCAGTCGGCGAGCGGACCGGAGTTCCCGGTCCGCCCAGACCGAAAATTCAGCCGCGAGCGTCGGCCAGCGCGCGCGGCAGTTCCTCGCCAAAGATGTTGATCTCGTGGTCGAGCCCGACGCTGACGCGGATGCAGCGGTTGAGCACCGGTGCCATCGGCTTGCGGATGAACACGTCGCGGGCGAGCAGGTTCTGCATCACCTTCATCGCAAAGTCGGCGTCGGCACCGCAGTCGATGGTCACGAAGTTCGTCGCCGACGGTATCGGGGCGAGGCCGTTCTCGCGCGCGATTGCCGAAATGCGGTCGCGCCCGGCGGCTACCTTGGCCACGACGGTCGCGAGATAGTCCTGGTCCGCGAGCGCTTCCAGGCCGGCGATCTGCGCCATGCGGCTGACGCCGTAGTGATTGCGGATCTTCTCGAAGTCGGCAATCAGCTGGGCGTCACCGAAGGCATAGCCGCAGCGGATGCCGGCCAGGCCATAGGCCTTGGAGAAGGTGCGCATGCGCACCACGTTGAGCCGGTCCACCTCGACCGGGGGCAGGGCCGATGCCGGTCCCGTCTCGCCATAGGCCTCGTCCAGGATCAGCATGGTGGTTTCCGGCAGCGCGTCCATGAAGCGGATGAGCTCGTCCGTCTCCCACCAGGTGCCCATCGGGTTGTCGGGGTTGGAGAGATACACAAGCGGCGCATTCTCGCGCTTCACCGCCGCGAGCAGCCCGTCCAGGCTCTCACGGTCGTTTTCGTAAGGCACGGTGACCAGCCTGCCGCCGACGCCTGCAACATGGAAGTTGAAGGTCGGATAGGCGCCGAGCGAGGTGATGACCGCATCACCGGGAGAAACCAGCATCCGCACGGCGAGGCTCAGCACGCCGTCGATGCCCTCGCCGACGACGACGTTGTCGTAGCCGATCCCGAGATGGGCGGCGAGCGCGGCCCGCAGATCGTGGTTGTCGGGATCGCAATACATCCACATGTCCTTCGCGATGTCCTGCATCGTCGCAATCACGCGGGGCGAGGGGCCGAAGCTGCTCTCGTTCGCGCCCATGCGGGCTCGGAATGCGCGACCACTCACGCGCTGCTGCGCTTCCGGGCCGACGAAAGGTACCGTTGCCGGCAGGGCTGCGATGAGCGGGGTCAGGGGCGGTCGCTTGGACATGGCATTCATTGCTCTCGAATTTCAGGGGACGACGCTTTCGCGAGTCGTCGCATCGGCCAGCAAATAGCAAAATTCGGCGAGGCAGGCCGCAGAATTCTTGGGTGCCAAGGGTGAGGGGCCTGCTGGCGGGCGGTAGAGAGTGCCGCGAAGGTCGACGCGCCCGGACTTGTCGGCCGGGCGCGTCGGAGGTGCATCAATGCGCGGGGGCTTCTTCCGCCGCCGGAGCGGCTTCTAAGGCGTCCTTGCGCACAAGCTCCTTGCGGGAGATCAGCGTGTAGAACATCGGCACCACGAAGAGGGTGAAGATGGTTCCGACCAAGATGCCCGAGAAGATGACGAGGCCCATCGAGTAGCGTGCCGCAGCGCCTGCGCCGGCCGCCTTGATCAGCGGAACGACGCCCAGCGCCATGGCGGCCGTGGTCATCAGGATCGGACGCAGGCGCACTTTGGCCGAAGCCACGATTGCCTCGACGCGCGACAGGCCATGTTCCTCGCGCTGCTGATTGGCGAACTCGACCAGCAAGATGCCGTGCTTGGTGATGAGGCCGATGAGCGTGATCAGGCCGACCTGGGTGTAAATGTTGAGCGTACCCAGTCCCAGGTTGAGCGGTATGATCGCGCCGAAGATCGACAGCGGTACCGACATCATGATGATGAGCGGATCGCGGAAGCTCTCGAACTGCGCGGCCAGCACCAGATAGATCACGACCACGGCAAGCCCGAACGCGATCAGGATGGTGTTGCCTTGCTCCTTCTCAAGCCGCGATTGGCCCGAATAGTCGACGAAGAAGCCCGACGGCAGCAGCGGCTTGGCGATGTCCTCGATGGTGGCCAGGCCGTCGCCGGTGGTAACACCGGGCACCGGCAGCGCCGAGATCGTCGCCGAGTTCAGCTGGTTGAACTGCTCGATCGAGGCGGGCGAAGCATCGGTCTTGATATCGACCACTGCCGAGAGCGGCACCATCTCGCCGTTCACGCTGCGCACGAAGAACTGCCCGAGCTTTTCCGGATTGTTGCGGAACTGGTCAGGCACCTGGGTGATGATGTCATAGCTGTTGGAATCGCGGTCGAACTGAGACACCGATCCGCCGCCGACCAGGAGGCCGAGGGTCGTCCCGATGTCGCGCACGGATATGTTGAGCGCGGCGGCCCGGTCGCGGTCGATCGTCACCGTCACCTGCGGGGCGTCGAAGGACAGCGAGTTCTGCACGATGATGAAGCGGCCGGAGGCTTGTGCCTTCTGCTTGATCGCCTCGGCCACCTCGAACACCTGGCTCGGGTCGCCGGTCGACTGGATCACCATGGATATCGGCAGCCCGCCGCCGGCGCCCGGCAGCGAAGGCGGCGCGAAGACCAGCGCCTGCGCGCCCGCCACGTTCTTCAGTCGGTTCTGGATGTCCTGCTGGATCTGCTTTTGAGAACGCGAGCGGTCGGCCCAGTCCTTGAATGCCCAGACCGAGAAGCCGCTGTTGGTCTGCCCGCCCATCCCGACGATCGAGAAGTTGGCACGCAGTTCCGGCAGGTCCTTGGTCAGGTCGCGGATCTGGCGGGCATAGAGGCTGGTATATTCCGAAGTCGCATAGCGCGGTGCGGTGATGAGCGAGAACAGCGCGCCTGAATCCTCTTCCGGCGCCAGTTCGCTCGACGTCTTGAAGAACATGAACCCGGTCACGCTGACCAGCGCCACGACGACGAGCAGCGTCACGGGGCGATATTTCAGCGATCCCGAGACGAGTCGCTCATATGCATTCGCGATGCGGTCGAATGTCCGGTCCACAAAGCCCTGGAAACGGCCGTGTCCGGGCTTCAGCAGGCGGGCCGCCATGGTCGGGGTGATCGTCACCGCGACGAAGCCGGAGATGATCACGGCACCCGCCAGCGTGACGGCGAACTCGCGGAACAGCGAGCCGGTCAAGCCGCCGGTGAAGGCGAGGGGGGCGAAAACGGCGGCCAGCGTGATCGTCATGGCCACGACTGGCGCGAAGATTTCCCGCATGCCCTTGAAAGCCGCCTGCATCGGCGTCATGCCTTCTTCCATGTGCCGATGGATGTTCTCCACCACCACGATGGCGTCGTCGACGACGAGGCCGATTGCCAGCACCATGGCCAGCAGCGACAGAAGATTGATGGAATAGCCCATCCCCAGAAGGATGGCGCACACACCGATCAGCGACAGCGGAATGGTGACCACCGGCATCAGCACCGAGCGGAACGAGCCCAGGAAGAGCAAAATGACGACGATGACGATGGCGAGGGCTTCGCCGATCGTCTTGAACACCTCATGGATGGAGGCGCTGATCGTCTCCGTCGAATCGTAGACGAGCGTGATCGTCATGCCGTCCGGCAGGCTGGACTGGATCGCCGGCAGTTCCTTGATCACGGACGAGGCCGTGTCGAGCGGATTTGCGGATGGCGTCGGGAAGATGCCGATGAAGGTGCCGGGCTTGCCGTTAAAATTGACAACCGTGTCGGTGCTCTCGGCGGCCAGTTCGACCTTTGCCACGTCACGCAGCCGCACCACGTCGCCCTTGTCGGAGCGCAGGGGCAGGGCGCCGAAGGCTTCCGGCGTCTGCAGGGTCGACTTCATCGTGATCGAATAGGCGACATATTCGTTCTTGGTCTTGCCCGGTGCGGACAGGAAGTTCGACGAATTGATCGCGGCCAGCACCTCCGACGCAGTCAGGCCGCGCGCGGCCAGCTTGATCGGGTCGATCCAGACGCGCATCGAGTAGTTGGCCGCGCCCAGCACCTGGACTTCGGCCACGCCCTGGATGGTCGAGACGCGCGGACGGATGACGCGCTCAATGTATTCGGTCAGCTCCTCCGAAGTCATGTTCGGATTCTGCATCGCCAGATACATGATCGCGAATTGCTGGCCGGTGCCCTTCACGATGGTCGGGTCCTTGGCGTCGCTCGGCAGCTTGCTCTTGACCTGCTGGACCTTCGACATGACTTCGGTCAGCGCCACGTCCGGGTTGGAGCCAAGCTTCATCTGCACGGTAACGACGCTGGCGGAAGGCCGGCTCTGCGAGGTCACGTAGTCGACGTTCTCGGTTGTGGAGACGGCCGAGGCGATCGGAGCCGTGATGAAACCCTGGATCAGGTCGGGGCTGGCGCCGGGATAGGCGGTGGTGATGGTGATCACCGTTTCCTCAACCTTCGGATACTGGCGTACCGCAAGCTTGAAGATGCCCTGGAAGCCCAGCAGCAGGATCATGAGCGCCACGACCGTCGACAGGACGGGGCGGCGGATGAAGATGTCCGAGAAACTCATTTCGCGGCAGCCTCCGGTTGAGCCGGATCGGCAGGATTGATGGTGTTGTCGATGGAGACCGGCGAGCCGTTGGTGAGCCGGTTCTGGCCGGCCGTCACCACGCGGTCACCGGGCGTGACGCCGCTGAGGATCTCCACGATGCCGTTTGAGCGGCGGCCGGTCTTGACGAAGACCTGGCGCGCGACGAGCGGCTGTTCCTTCTCCGGCTCGGCCTTGGCGGACACCGCCTCGACCTGAGCCTTGCCTTGATCGGCCGGCTTTTCCGAATTGGCCGGAGCCTCCGGCTTGTCGGCCGGCTGGATGACGAAGACGTAGTCGCCGTAGAGGCTGGTCACGACCGACGTCTGCGAGAGCGCGACGACGTTCGTCTCTTCCGGGAGAAGAACCTGCGCCTGCACAAACTGGCCCGGGCTGAGCTTGCCGTCGGCATTGTTGACCTCGGCGCGGACCTTGACCAGGCGCGAGACCGGATCGACCTTCGGCTCGATGCCGATGATGCTGCCCTTGAACGGCATGCCGTCGCCGGTCTGCCCAAAGCGGACCGGGCCGCCGATCTTCAGCAACTGGAGCTGCTGCTCGGGGACCGAAAAGTCCACATACATGGTCTCCAGGTCCTGCAGCGTGGCAACAATCGTGCCCGGCGCCAGGTACTGGCCGATGTCCACCTTGCGGATGCCGATGGTGCCGGAGAAGGGCGCCCTGAGCTGCTTCTGATCGAGCAAGGCCTGGAGCTTGGCGACCTGCGAGGTCGAGGCGTCGGCTGCCCCGCGCGCGGAATCGACCGAGACGTCCGAGCCCACGCCGCGCTTCTGCAGCTGGGAGGCGCGATCCAGCGCCGTCTGATCGAGGGCCGCCTGTGTCTTTGCCGCGGCCAGATCCGCCTGCTGGACTGCATCGTCGAGCTGGATGAGTACGGCGCCCGCCTTCACCTGGTCGTTGGCTTCGAACCGGATTTCCTTGACCACGCCGGCGGTTTCGACGGTCAGGTCAACGCCCTGCGAGGCGCTGACGGTGCCGAGCGCCTGGATGCTGGGAGTCCAGGTGACCGGATCGACCGTCTGCGAAGACACGGTGAGGGTCGCCACCGGCATGTTGGCGAAGAACTGCTTGATGGCGTTGTCGCGGAACTTGTTGAAGCCGATGATGCCGCCACACACCAGGACAAGGAGAATGAGTGCGATTACGAAGCGCTTGATCATGAGCGGTACCGAATTTTGAGAATGCTTGAGGTCTCTAGACGTTCGATTTGGTTCCCGCCTCGCTGACGAAAAACGTGACGGTTGAAAACTGAGGGGCTTTTACTGTACCGTCTGGACGGTATTGTCAATGTCATCCGGAGAACCCTATGACGAGCGGCAGGGTCACGGCCCGACAAAAAATCCTTGCCTCGGCCTCTGAAGTGGCGCGCGACGTGGGGCCGGCGCATCTTTCGCTGGATGCGGTGGCCCATCGGGCGGGCGTCTCCAAGGGCGGGCTGCTTTATCACTTCCCGAATAAGGCGAAATTACTGGAAGCCCTGGTCGAACAGCATGTGCACGAGTTCGACACGGCGTTGAGCCTCAAGGAGCGCGAGCGGCAAGACCAGCCCAACAGCCTGCTTGCCGCCTACCTCGAACTGTTCTCCACAGAGCTCGAGCAGTGCCAGCCCCCGCCTTCGGGCGTTTTGGCGGCAATGGCCGAGAACCCGAACTTTCTCGCTCCCGTAAAGCGCTTCAACCGCGCTCTGCTTGACCGCATGAAGGCCAATTCCGAGAGCGAAAGCAATGCGCTCATCATCTACCTCGCGCTCGAGGGCATGCGCAGCCTGAGACTTTTCGACGTCGATGTCCTGATCCCTGCCGAGCGGGACGCGGTCATGGCCTCGCTGGCGGCGACCATTGCTGCCAAAGCGTAACTGCAGGAACGGCGCCGCTTAGCAGCGCTGCGTGAAGCGCTGAAACGTCCGGCAGGGTGCCGACGCAGCCTGTTCGTTCGCAGTCGCGAAAACCGGACAGGCTGAAGAAGGCCTGCCGCTATGCCGCGTCGATCTGCAGCTTGGCGCTTTCCCGCAGCCGGCGCCAGGCGTCGTTCATCACGTCCCGCGCCGCATTTGCCTCGACTTCGCTCAGTCCGGCGAGGAGATGGTCGCCGAAGACTGCCGGTTCGTTGTTGATGAGGTCCCAAACGGTCCAAGTGTCCGTCGGGTCCAGGATGACGTCGTATCGGTCTGTTGTGCTCATGAGTGCATTGGGGACCGAGTCGTTTACCCGAATTTGAATATCCACAGCGGCATTTGATTCAAATGAGAACAGATTTCGTCGGGTCTCGATGGATTTCGCGTGATCATGCGGCGTTCGTCATTGAACAGTAGAACAATAGTAAGGCGGACGGCCTCGACGTATCATGCGGCGCAAATATGCATTTGCGAGAACGAGGCGGAGCAAGGGTAAGGGCGAACGAAGCACTGCATTTGGCGGAAGAAACTCGACCTCGGTCCGAGTGATCGACATAGGGAAAGGAAACACCGATGTCCTACAACTGCGCCAATCCGGACGACGTTCTCAAAATCATAAAAGACGAAGGGATCGAGATGGTCGATCTGCGTTTCGTCGACCTTCCCGGCCTGTGGCAGCATTTTTCCGTGCCGCCGCAAGCCATCGGGCCGGAGAGTTTCACCGACGGCGTCGGCTTCGACGGTTCTTCCATCCGCGGCTTCCAGGAAATTCAGGAAAGCGACATGCTCGTCGTGCCGGACCCGACCACGGCGTTCCTGGACCCGTTCGCGGAGGCGAGGACGCTGGTCCTGATCTGCAACATACTGGATCCGACCAACGCCCAACCCTACAGCCGCGATGCCCGCTACATCGCCCAGAAGGCCGAGACCCATCTCAGGGCCACAGGCATCGGCGACACCTCCTATTTCGGTCCCGAGCTCGAGTTCTTCGTCTTCAACGAAGTCCACTACGACCAGGGCACCAATTACGGCTATTACGACATCGATGCGGTCGAGGCGAACTGGAGCGGGCGCGCGGGGCTGGGCCTCGGGCACAAGCTGCGCCCCAAGGAGGGCTACTTCCCCGTGCCGCCGGCCGACACGCTTCAGGACGCCCGCACCGAAATGGTGAGGCTGCTCGAGCAGATCGGCATTCCCGTCGAGGCGCACCACCACGAGGTCGCGACCGGCGGCCAGGGCGAGATCGACATGCGCTTTGCGACGCTGACCCGCATGGCCGACAATGTGATGATCTATAAGTATGTCGTGAAGAACGTCGCGCGTCGCCGAGGCATGACCGCCACCTTCATGCCGAAGCCTCTGTTTGGCGACAACGGCTCGGGCATGCATGTCCACCAGAGCATCTGGCAGAACGATCGCCCGATCTTTGCCGGTGACGGCTATGCCGGCTCCAGCGAAGTGATGCGCTACTACATCGGCGGCCTGCTCAAGCACGCGCCGGCCCTGCTCGGCATCTGCGCGCCGACGGTCAATTCCTACCGGCGGCTCGTGCCCGGCTTCGAGGCGCCGGTCAATCTGGGCTATTCGCGGCGCAACCGTTCGGCCGCGTGCCGGATTCCGATGTATTCGCCGAATCCGAAGGCCAGGCGAGTGGAGTTCCGGTGCCCGGACCCGTCTTGCAATCCCTATCTGGCTTTCGCGGCTATGCTGATGGCAGGCCTCGACGGCGTTCGCAGCCGTCTCGATCCGGGAGAGCCGATCGACAAGAATCTCTACGATCTGCCGCCGATGGAACGGGCCCAGATCCCGTCGACACCTGGTTCGCTCGATGAGGCGCTCGACGCGTTGCAGGCAGGCGGCAAGTTCCTGCTCGCCGACGACGTGTTCACACCTGACGTCATGGAGACTTATGTAGGCTATAAGCGCTCGCACGAGATCGAAGAGATACGCATCCGACCGCATCCCTACGAGTTCGTACTCTATTATGACATTTAGCTAGCCATACACGCCGGCCACGCGGCCGCGCGACGATTCCCGCGCAAGCACTCCAGCAATGTGGGAGTGTTTAGCGTCCCGCCGGAAATCGCAACTGGGCTCGGCTGTTGCGAAAGGGCGCTGGCGGAGAGGATGGGATTCGAACCCACGAGAAGCTTTTGACCTCTACTCCCTTAGCAGGGGAGCGCCTTCGACCACTCGGCCACCTCTCCGGCGCTTCGCTGGATAAAGAAAAGGACGCGCACAAGCAATAAGCTCGGACGACAATTGTCGAAAAAAGCGCGTGAAAATGCAAAATGGCTTTCAGCCCCTGGCTGCCGGCCGATTTCCGCCGGCCTTGCCGCTTGGCGCAGCGCGGGATTCCGGAATTGAAACACCCGGCTTGCGCCCGATGCTTGTACTCTCCGTTTGTCGAGCGGGCGTCCTAGTGAGGCCTCAGAGGTTAAAGAGTCGTTTCCGGGTTATGCCAAATCGTGGCATTTCCGCCACAGCAGCCTCCGATAGCGTCTCAGGGACGATAGTCGGCGTGCAATCCTAGTTGAAGACTGCTGCGACGTAAGTAATGTCGAACAAGAAGAAGAGGAGAGAAGTCGAGTCTTCTTCGAAATTGGGGATGGGGCAGGGAAACGCTGTCCTTCAGCAAAAGTACCCATACCCGCTTTTCAACTTTGACTGGAGGTCAGAAATGAATATCAAGAGCCTTCTACTCGGCTCAGCTGCGGCTCTCGCCGCAGTCTCCGGCGCTCGTGCGGCCGACGCGGTTGTCGTCGCTGAGCCCGAACCGATGGAATACGTTCGCATTTGCGACGTCTACGGCGCCGGCTTCTACTACATCCCGGGCACCGAGACCTGCCTGCGCGTCGGCGGCTACATCCGTTACGACATCGGTGTTGGCAAGGGCGCCTACGGCGGTCTGGTTGACGTCATCGACAAGAAGAAGTTCTTCGAGGACAGGGACGACGTCCTCATCGACAGGGGCAAGGAGACCGAGCGCCTTCGTGACGACTTCAGGCGTCGCGATACCTACTTCAAGCGTGCCCGCGCTGCCCTGCAGCTCGATGCCCGTTCGGAAACCGAACTCGGCACCCTGCGCGGCTACATGCACATCAACTACAACTGGGATACCATTACCGTTGGTCACCCGGAAGGCACCTTCACCGATGGTGAGCCGGTAATTATTGGTGGCTTCACCGACACCGCTGCCAGCTTCGGCATCAACCACGCCTACATGGAACTCGGCGGCTTCCGTATCGGCAAGACCGACTCGCTGTTCACGACGCTGACGGGCTATGCCGGTGGCGTGATCGCCGACGACCTGATTCCGTACGGTCCGTTCGACACCCACCAGATCGCCTACACCTACACGGGCGGCAACGGCTTCTCGGCAGCCGTCGCTCTTGAAGAAGGCAACGGCATCTACACGCTCGACTCCTATGCTCCGCACGTGGTGGCCGGCGCTTCCTGGACCCAGGGCTGGGGCGGCGTCTCGGGCGTTGTCGGTTACGACGATGTCTTCAAGGAGTGGGCCGGCAAGCTTCGCCTCGACGTGAACGCCACCGACGCCCTCTCGCTCTTCGTGATGGGCGGCTGGGGCAGCCAGAGGCACCACGACGAGGAGCGCGACGACACGATCATAAACAGCTTCTACAAGCCGTGGAACGGCAAGTGGGCTGTCTGGGGTGGCGGCGCCTACAAGTTCAACCCGAAGCTCACGGCGTACCTGCAGCTGTCCTATGCTGAGGGCAACAAGCACCGTGACGAAGAGAAGTTTAACTCGACCAAGAACTTCGGTCTGGCTGCCGACGTGTCGTACGAACTTGTTCCGGGCCTGGCGATCACGCCGGAAGTCACCTACTTCTCCGAGCGTGTCTCGGAGGGTCGTGTGGACGAGGATCACGACATCGACCACAAGCGCAGGCACTTCTGGGGCGGCTTCCTGCGCTTCCAGCGCTCGTTCTAATCGACTTAACCAGTCGACTGGAGAAACCCGGCGGGCAACCGCCGGGTTTTTTTGTTTTGCGTGGTAGGCAAGTGGGCCGGCACCAACGGTCCGGCAAGGCGGTCAGGCAGCGCTGCCGTCGGCGCTGTCCAGGAAGGCTGCGATCCTTTTCGGCAGCCCGGCGGTTTCCAGCAGGGGGGCGTGCCCCTGACCGGAAACCGTCAGCGTCTTGGCCCCGGGGTGGCGCCGGGCCATCTCCTGCAGCGTTTCGGCGGAAAGCAGCTTCGAATTTTCGCCCCGAATGGCCAAAAGAGGCACGCGGAAAAGCCCTTCGAATTGCGGCCACAGATCCGGAAGCGGTTTGTCCAGATCCAGGTCGGACATGGTTTTCAGGAGCGCCGGATCGTAATCGGCGACCGGTCTCCCGCCGTCCTCCCGATAGATCGCATTGACGAACCGCCGCCAGTCCTCGTCCGTGAGTGCTGAAAAGGCGTGGCCATGTACCGCGCGCTGGAGGGCGACAACCTCCTCGAGGTTCTTGGGTCTGGGCGCGGCGTCGAGATAGGCGCGGATATGCGCCAATCCTTCGCCCTCCAGCACCGGGCCGATGTCGTTGAGTACAACCGCCTTCAACAGCGCCGGTCGCATTGCGGCCAGCAGATGGATGATCAGCCCGCCACGTGATGTTCCGATGAAGGCCGCGTGCTCGATCTCCAGTGCGCTGAGGCCAGCGAGAATATCGTCTGCCTCGACGGCCAGGTTGTAGTTCTGCCAATGGCTGTCGTAGGCCGATTGCCCGCGCCCACGATAGTCGAAGGCAATGACCTTGCGCCGCCTGCGCCTTCTGCGCGACAGGTACAGTGCGAACCCGTGAAAATCGCGGGCGTTGCGGGTCAGGCCGGGAAGGCAAACGACCGGGGTTGCGGTGGAATTCTCGCCGTAGACGCGGGCGTGCAGGCGAAGTCCGTCCGTCGCGGTATAGAAGAAGTCAGAAAATCGGGCTTTGACGGTCATTCAGGCTCCTCTTGGCACTGTCCGGCTGGCTGCGGCAGCTTTCGACAAAACTCGATGATGCCTTGGGGTGTCCGAACTCGAAAACCGCCCGAAGCACTTTGCGACCGCCGGAAAGGAAGCTCAGCGACCGTTCACGAGGTCGCCGATGATGTCGAACTTGCCCGAAAGGCGCATCTTGTAGACCTGGTAATTCTCCATGACTCGCTGGATGTAGCTGCGCGTCTCGGCAAAAGGAATGCGCTCGATCCAATCCACCACCGTGTCGACGTCCTTGCCGCGCGGGTCGCCATAGCGGCTGACCCACTCCTTCGCACGGCGCGGGCCGGCGTTGTAGCCGGCAAAGGTCAGCACGTAGGACCCGTTGAAGCGGCTCAGTTGCTCGCCGAGAAAGGTCGCGCCGAGTGCGGCGTTGTAACCGGCGTCGGTGGTAAGCCGGGTCCGATCGAAGGGCAGGCCGGCCTTCCTGGCCACTTCCTTGGCCGTTCCCGGCAGCAGCTGTAGCAGGCCGCGGGCCCCCGCGCCGGATACGGCCGAGACATTGAATTCGCTTTCCTGCCTCGCAATCGCATAGGCAAGCGCCTTGCCGGCGCTGGAAATATTGGCGGAGACAGGAATAACCCCGATCGGATGCGAGAGGGCGCCGATCTCGATGCCCCGCGCGGCGGCGATCTTGCCCACCTTCAAGGCCAGGAAGTGATTGCCGCGTTTTTCGGCCATGACTGCCAGCAACGCCAGTTCGCCGGGACTGGCCAGCTGCGCGGCGAGGTCCCGGTAAAGCGTGTCGGCGAGGCTTGCATTATCGGCGTCCTCCAGTCGCTTTATGGCGTGCACGGCCTCCCGGCTGTCGAAATTGCGCCGGTCGGCGTCCGTCGGTGCAGGGTAGGCCATCTTGATTGCTCTGCGGCCGATGCGTTCGGCCGCAAGCTGGCCGTAGAAGGTCGTGCCGAAGCTGGCAGCACGTTCGAAATAGGTTTTGGCGTCACCAGGACCGCCGGCTTCTGCCGCACGCCCGAGCCAATAGTAGGCACGCGACTTCGAGATCGAGCCGTCGGCAAGCTCCGCGATACGGGCGAAATGCGCTGCGCTCGTCTTGGCGTCCTGCAGCCCGCGCAGTGCGTACCACCCTGCATGGAATTCGGCGTCGGCGGCATTGGTGGGGCTTTCGGCGGCGTGGGCAGCCGCCACTTGATAGGCTGTCTTCATGTCGCCGCGATCCATCAGCTCGCGCGACAGCACGCGGCGCTCGATCCACCATGTATCCGGGTCGACGAGCGACGCGCCGTCCTTCGGAGCCTGCAACATCACGGCCGCTGCCTGCTCGATGTCCTTGCTGCGCCGAAGGAATTTCGCCTGTGCAAAAAGATAGCCGGCGGAGCGCTGGGCCGCCGGCACTGCGTCGAGCAGCTTTTTGGCATTGCGGTCGCCCTTGATCACCGCACTCCATGCGTCGCCCAGGGCCTCGGCGCCGGCCAGCTTGGCAACGCGTTGAGCCGAATTCACGCGATCGGCATAAAGCATCCGCTCCATGCGAATGCGGTGGTCGGCGGCAGGAATCAGCGCACCGAATTCCTTGATGATCGCGGCCTCGTCTCTGGGCTCCAGCTTCCGTGTCCGCCAAAATGGCGACAGCGTCGCCCTTGCGGCATCTCCATTGCCAAGTGCGACCTGAGAGCGGGCAAGGAGGGTGACGCCTTCGACGGTTTGCGGTGCGGTGTCGCCGAAGGCCTTCACCACTGCGGCCGGCCCGGGGTTTTCGCGGAAGAGGGCTCTCTCGTAGTTGCGCCGCAGGGTTTCTATTCCTGGCCAGCCGGGCAATGCCAGCGCCGTTGCGGCGATTTCGGCGCTCGGGACGGTGTCGCCGCCGCGTAGCGCTATGGCCCAGGCGAGGATGTGGCGGTCGAGCGAGTTCTGCGGAAGGCTGTCACGAGCCGCGCGTGCGCGCGGGATATCCCTTTCAGACAGCGCATCGAGTCCTGCCTTCAAGGCTGCGATATCGCCCACGGCCGTCGCCCCGGCATTGATGAAACCACCCGGCATTGCCGGGATTGCGGCAGTCGTTTGAACGTCGGCACTTGCGCCGAAGGCGGCGACAGGCGTCAGTGCGATGATAGCGCCGAGCAGCGCGATGAGGTGTTGCCCTTGACCTCGCATGCTTTCCTCAAATCCTGCCCTTGCACGGTACAAGTGGAAGCGGGTTCTCGAAAGCCTAGTCGCCGCCGGTGAAAAGCGGATTAACGAAAGGTTATCATGATTGGTTGCGTTCGCAATCTGGGACAGTCGATCTTTGCGGCGCCACCATGCGAAGACTATGGTGCGCGGCCGCGTTTTCGGATAGAAAGCCGCGACATCAAAAAGGGACTGCGAACCACAGGTCGCAGAGAGAGTTGGACCACATGCTCAGAGGCTCGATGACTGCGCTCGTAACGCCATTCCAGAAGGATGGTGGGTTCGACGAGAAAGCCTTTCGAGCCTTTGTCGAATGGCAGATAGCAGAAGGCACCCAGGGGCTGGTTCCGGTCGGAACAACGGGCGAATCGCCCACGCTCTCGCATGAGGAGCATCGCCAGGTCGTGAAGGCTTGTGTCGAAGTGGCCAAGGGACGTGTCCCGGTCATCGCCGGCGCCGGCTCCAACAACACGGCCGAAGCCATCGGCTTGGTCGAGCACGCCGAGAGCGTCGGCGCCGATGCGGTGCTGGTTGTGACGCCTTACTACAACAAGCCGACCCAGCGTGGCCTCTACGAGCATTTTGCCACAGTGGCCAGGTCGACGAAGCTGCCGATCATCATCTACAACATCCCGCCGCGTTCGGTGATCGACATGACGCCGGAGACGATGGGCCGTCTGGCGCACGATTTCCCCAACATCGTGGGCGTGAAGGACGCCACCGGCAAGGTCGAGCGCGTGTCCGAACAGCGGCTCACCTGCGGCAAGGATTTTGTCCAGCTTTCGGGCGAGGATGCCTCGGCGCTCGGCTTCAACGCCCATGGCGGCGTCGGCTGCATTTCGGTGACGTCGAATGTTGCGCCCCGGCTTTGTGCCGAGTTCCAGGAGGCGACCCTTAACGGCGGCAAGGAGCGTGCGCTCGAGCTGCAGGACCGCCTGATGCCGCTGCACAAGGCGATCTTCCTCGAGCCGGGTGTTTCCGGCGCAAAATACGCGCTCTCGCGCCTGGGCAAGGTTGAAAACGTGCTGCGCTCGCCGCTGATGACTGTCGAGGCGTCGACAGCCGAGCGCATCGATGCGGCGATGAAGCACGCCGGGCTGATCAATTGACGCGGGTTTGTCGCGCTGCGTAGCCATGAGCCATAAGAAAGCCGACCCCAACAACAAGGTTGCCGCCGAGAACCGCAAGGCGCGGTTTTCCTATGAGGTGATCGACACGATCGAGGCCGGTCTGGTTCTGACCGGCACCGAGGTCAAGTCGCTGCGCCAGGGCCAGGCAAATATTCAGGAGTCCTACGCCTCCGCCGAAGGCGGCGAGATCTGGCTGATCAATTCCTACGTGCCGGAATATCTGCAAGGCAACCGCTTCAACCACGAGCCGCGCCGTCGCCGCAAGCTTCTGCTCAGCAAGCGGGAGATGGCGCGCCTGCAGCAGGCCGTGGAGCGCGAAGGCATGACCATGGTGCCGTTGAAGATCTACTTCAACGACAAGGGTCGCGCCAAGCTGCTCCTGGCCGTCGCCCGCGGCAAGAAACTGCACGACAAGCGCGAGAGCGAGAAGCAGCGCGACTGGAACCGCGAGAAGGGGCGTCTGCTCAAGGAGCGCGGCTGACCCGATCTGCCGCCATCCCGGCGGAGGGAGGTTCGGCCACGAACTCCTCCGCCGGGCGGTTCTACTTGTTCAGGAATTCCGCTATCTCACGGAAAACGCTTACGAACATCTCTTCGGTCAGGCGGCCGGTATTGGTGTTGTAGCGCGAGCAGTGATAGCTGGAAAAGACGGTCAGTCTGCCGATTTTCTGATGCCCGCCGTGGCTGAACGGATGCGCGGCCACGCGGCCCCCCAGCGCGCGCACCGTGGATTGGTGGGCGATCGTTCCAAGCGTCAGAATCGCCTCGAGATTCCTGAAGCGAGCCAGATTCGCGGTCAGGAAGGTCCTGCAGGTGTTGATCTCGGAGCCGATCGGCTTGTTTTCGGGCGGTACGCATTTCACCGCATTGGTGATTGCGGTGGAGATCAGTTCCAGGCTGTCGTCCGGCCGTGCCTCGAACCTGCCACGGGCAAGGCCAAAGCGGATGAGCGTGTCGTAAAGCAGATCGCCCGCATAGTCGCCGGTAAAGGGCCGGCCCGTGCGATTGGCGCCGCGCAAGCCGGGCGCCAGTCCAACGATCAGCAGGCGGACACTGTCTTCGCCCTCGGGCGGCAGGAATGTGGGCACCGGAGCGTTGAACCACTGAGGTTCACGCTGGCGCCAACTGGCGATAAAATCATGCAGGCGCGGGCAGAGAGCGCAGTCGCGCGAAGGTTCAACTGTTGCTTGCATCATAGATCGTCGATGTCGTCGCTGTCGGCAGGTTCGGCCTTGCGCATCGGCCGTTCGGACGGATCGCGGCCGATTTCGCTCTTCAGCGTCATCAGGTCGATGAAATGATCCGCCTGGCGGCGCAGGTCGTCGGAAATCATCGGCGGTTGGGACGCCATCGTTGAAACCACGCTCACCTTCTTGCCGCGACGCTGCAGCGCCTCAACCAGCGTGCGGAAATCGCCGTCGCCCGAGAAGATCACGTAGTGATCGATCACATCGGAAAGTTCCAGCGCGTCGACGGTCAGCTCGATGTCCATGTTCCCCTTGATCTTGCGGCGCCCCGAGGAATCAGTGAACTCCTTGGCCGGTTTCGTTATCACCTTGAAACCATTGTAATCCAGCCAGTCGATGAGCGGACGGATCGAGGAGTACTCCTGGTCCTCCACCAGCGCCGTGTAATAATAGGCGCGCAGCAGATAGCCGCGTTTCTGGAAGCTCGACAGCAACTTGCGGTAGTCGATGTCGAAGCCAAGCGATCGCGATGTGGCGTAGAGGTTGGCGCCGTCTATGAAAAGTGCAATCTTTTCGCGAGGATCAAACATGTGAAGTATCCTTTGGGGAAATAGGCAATTCCATTAAATACGCGCACCCCGGCTGCCGAGTTGCATGTCAAAAATCAGTTGCGTAAAATTATTCTGATCCAAGAAGTATCGCCCGGGCGCCTGCATTCCAAGGGTCTCGTGACATTATGCAAGAAAATGTGATGCGGCTAAGGCAGCAGACGCTCGGCGAGTGCGTCTGTGGGGTCTACCGTGGCGTGGCTCGCGAGCTTTCGTGCTTGTTTTTTTTGGCCGTTCGGGTTAAGGACCGCGCCTGTTTTCCATTACATCCGCGTATGAAAGGGGCAATCCATGGCCCGCGTAACTGTTGAAGACTGCATCGACAAGGTCGACAACCGCTTTGAGCTGGTGCTTCTGGCCGGCCATCGTGCCCGGCAGATCTCCCAGGGTGCGGCCATTACCGTGCCTCGCGACAACGACAAGAACCCGGTCGTGGCACTGCGCGAAATCGCCGACGAGACGCTGTCGCCGGGCGATCTCAAGGAAGATCTGATCCACTCGCTGCAGAAGCATGTCGAGGTGGATGAGCCGGAGATCGAAGGTCATGCACTGGCCGATCAGACCGACGCAACGGTGGTTTCCGCCGAGGAAGACCGCGAGGAAGAGAACATTGCCTTCGACCGCATGAGCGAGGAAGATCTGCTCGCCGGCATCGAAGGCCTCGTTGCACCCGAGAAAAGCGACGATTTCTGATCGATTGTAACCGCGCCGGCACTTCCTTGCCGGCCGGATCGTGTTTATTTATGGCATGCGTCGGGTCGCGCGATCCGGCGCATGATTCGTATTTGACTGTGAGATTTGGCCCATGATGCGTCAGTATGAGCTTGTCGAGCGCGTGCAGCGCTACAAGCCCGACGTGAATGAGGCGCTTCTCAATAAAGCCTATGTCTACGCCATGCAGAAGCACGGCCATCAGAGGCGTGCTTCGGGCGATCCCTTTTTTTCCCATCCGCTCGAAGTCGCGGCGATCCTCACCGACATGCATATGGACGAGGCCACCATCGCGGTGGCACTGCTGCATGACACGATCGAGGACACTTCCGCGACCCGCCAGGAGATCGACGAGCTGTTCGGGTCCGACCTCGGCAAGCTGGTCGAGGGGCTGACCAAGCTCAAGAAGCTGGACCTCGTCTCGAAGAAGGCCGAGCAGGCGGAGAACCTGCGCAAGCTGCTGCTGGCGATCTCGGAAGACGTGCGCGTGCTGCTCGTCAAGCTCGCCGACCGTCTCCACAACATGCGCACGCTTGACCATATGCCGGAGAACAAGCGGCTGCGCATCGCCGAGGAGACCATGGATATCTATGCACCGCTGGCCGGGCGCATGGGTATGCAGGGCATGCGCGAGGAGCTGGAAGACCTCGCCTTCCGCTACATCAATCCGGAAGCTTACCGCACCGTGACGGAACGGCTGGCCGATGTGTCGGCGCGTAACCGGGGCGTCATCGCAGAGATCGAAAACTCGCTTTCCGCACTGTTCGAGAAGTATTCGCTTAAGGCCAGCGTCACCAGCCGGCAGAAGAAGCCTTGGTCGGTTTTCCGCAAGATGGAGACCAAGGCGCTGTCCTTCGAGCAGCTGTCCGACATCTTCGGCTTCCGCGTCGTCGTCGACAGCGTGGAAGATTGCTATCTTGCGCTTGGCGCGATTCATACCACTTGGTCGATGGTGCCGGGTCGGTTCAAGGATTACATCTCGACCCCGAAGCAGAACGATTATCGCTCGATCCACACCACGATCGTCGGCCCGTCGCGCCAGCGCATCGAGCTGCAGATCCGCACGCGCGAGATGAACAAGGTCGCCGAATACGGCGTGGCGGCTCATGCGCTCTACAAGGACGCCGGCGGCAAGGTAAATGCCAGCCATGCGATCTCCAAGGAAACCAACGCCTATGCCTGGCTGCGGCGCACCATCGAGCAGCTGTCCGAGGGTGATAACCCTGAAGAGTTTTTGGAGAACACCAAGCTGGAGCTGTTCCAGGATCAGGTGTTCTGCTTCACGCCGAAGGGCATGTTGATCGCTTTGCCGCGCAAGGCCACGCCTATCGACTTCGCCTACGCGGTCCACACCGACGTTGGCGACACTTGCGTGGGTGCCAAGATCAACGGCCGCATCATGCCGCTGATGACCGAGCTGAAGAATGGCGACGAGGTCGAGATCATCCGCTCCAAGGCGCAGGTGCCGCCGGCCGCTTGGGAATCCGTGGTGGTGACCGGCAAGGCCCGTTCGGCCATCCGCCGCGCCACCAAGGCGGCGATCCGAAAGCAGTATTCAGGCCTTGGCGTGCGCATCCTGGAGCGGGCCTTCGAGCGTGCCGGGAAAACCTTCTCCAAGGACAGCCTCAAGCCGGTGCTGCACCGGCTCGCCCGCAAGGACGTGGAGGATGTCGTGGCCTCGGTGGGGCGGGGCGAATTGTCGTCGACCGATGTCATGAAGGCGGTTTTCCCCGACTTCAAGGACGAGCGGGTCACGCAGGCGCCCAAGCAACGCGAGGAAGGCTGGTCCAAGATCCGCAATGCGGCTGGCATGCTGTTCCAGATCCCGGGGCGCGGCTCTTCGCGCAAGGGCAAAAGCACGGCCAAGGGAAGGGGAGCGGTGCCCATCCGGGGCGTGCGCGGCGATCTGCCGGTGCGATTCGCGCCGGAGGGTGCAGTGCCAGGAGACCGCATCATCGGCATCATGCAGCCAGGCGCCGGCATTACCATCTATCCGATCCAGTCGCCGTCGCTCACCGCCTTCGACGACCAGCCGGAACGCTGGATCGACGTTCGCTGGGACATCGACGAGGAGACCAAGGAACGTTTCCCGGCTCGTATTTCCGTGGTGGCGATCAACGCGCCCGGATCGTTGGCCGAGATCGCCCAGGTAATCGCTGAGAACGACGCCAATATCCACACGCTGTCGATGGTGCGTACCGCGCCGGACTTCACGGAAATGCTGATAGATCTTGAGGTCTGGGATCTGAAGCATCTGAACCGGCTGCTCTCGCAGCTCAAGGAAAACTCGAGCGTCAGCGACGCCAAGCGCGTCAACGGTTGACCATCTGAATGGCGGGAGCGGCATGAATACCGATCAGGTGCTGGACATTTTTCGCGAGGCCGGAGCAGTCCTCGAAGGGCACTTCATCCTGACATCCGGCTTGCGCAGCCCGGTCTTCCTCCAGAAGGCGCGGGTCTTCATGCATGCCGACAAGACCGAGAAGCTTTGCCGCGCCTTGGCCGAGAAGATCCGTGCCGAAGTCCCGGGCCAGATCGACTATGTCGTCGGCCCTGCCATAGGCGGACTGATCCCGGCCTATGAAACGTCACGCCACCTTGCCGTACCGGCGATCTGGGTCGAGCGCGAAGGCGGCGTCTTCCGCCTACGCCGTTTCGAGATCGAGAAGGGTGCGCGCGTCGTCATCGTCGAGGACATCGTCACCACCGGGCTGTCGATCCGTGAGACCATCGACTGCCTGCGCGATCTGGGCGCCGAAGTGGTCGCTGCAGCCTGCATCATCGACCGCTCCGCGGGCAAGAGCGATGTCGGCGTGCCGCTGATCGCGCTCGCCGAATATGAAGTGCCGGCCTATCCGGCCGACCAGCTTCCGCCGGAATTGGCGGCCATCCCGCCGGTCAAGCCCGGCAGTCGGAACATCTGAGGACCAGCGCCGGATGATCATCGGTATCGGCAGCGATCTCATCGACATCAGGCGCATAGAGAAGTCGCTTGAGCGCTATGGCGAGCGCTTCAAGACCCGGATCTTTACCGAGATCGAGCAGGCGAAGTCGGAGCGGCGCAAGGAGCGTGCGGCCTCTTATGCCAAGCGCTTCGCCGCCAAGGAGGCGTGTGCCAAGGCGCTCGGAACCGGTATGTCCCATGGCGTTTTCTGGCGGGACATGGGCGTGGTCAACCTGCCAGGCGGCAAGCCGACGATGGAGCTTACCGGGGGGGCGGCCGAACGGCTGGGGCGGATGCTGCCAGCCGGCCATCGCGCGGTCATTCACCTCACCATCACAGATGATTTTCCTCTGGCGCAAGCCTTTGTGATCATTGAAGCGTTACAAGTCGAATAACGGCCATTTTCGTGGCGCTCGTGACGATTGGTAGACATTGCTCCAAACGCGCCGAGCCCTTATACCCGACGCAGAAACCGAGGAAGAGATGAGCGTGGCTGAGAAACCTAACAAGAAATCCGGCGGGCTTGGAGAAACGGTCAGCGTCATCATCCAGGCGTTGCTGCTCGCACTGGTTATCCGCACTTTCCTGTTCCAGCCCTTTTCGATCCCGTCGGGCTCGATGCGTCCGACGCTTCTCGAGGGTGACTATCTCTTCGTCACCAAGTGGGCTTACGGCTATTCGCGCTATTCGCTGCCGTTCTCGCCAGACCTATTCTCGGGACGCATCTGGGGTAGCGAGCCGCAGCGCGGTGACGTCGTGGTCTTCAAGTTCCCGCCCAACCCGTCGCTGGACTACATCAAGCGCGTGGTCGGCCTGCCGGGCGACCGCATCCAGATGCGCGACGGCCAGCTCTTCATCAACGACGTCGGCGTTCCACGCGTGAAGGTAGGCCAGATCGACAACCCGGATATCACCGAAGTCAACCGCCCGGTCGACGTCTACCGCGAGACGCTGCCGAATGGCGTCTCCTACGATACGCTCGACCTCACGCCGAATTCGATTGGCGACAACACGCGCGAGTTCTTGGTGCCGGAAGGCCACTACTTCATGATGGGCGACAACCGCGACAACTCCACCGACAGCCGCTTCTCGGTCGGCTATGTTCCGGCGGAGAACCTCGTCGGCCGTGCCAACATCGTCTTCTTCTCGATTGCGGGAGGCGCTAGCCCGCTCGAAATCTGGAAGTGGCCGTCGGAGCTGCGCGCCTCGCGCCTCTTCACGTTTGTCCACTAGGACAATGGCGTTCAAACGACCAACCGGGCAGGCGCTCGCGGATGCTTTGCGCGAGCGCACCGGACATGCATTCACTGATTTGGAGCGTCTTCAGCGCGCGCTCACCCATGCCAGTGCGCGTGGTGTCAAGGCAGGAACGGACTACGAGCGGTTCGAATTCCTGGGCGACCGTGTGTTGGGGCTGGTGGTGGCCGATATGCTGTTCAACGCCTTCCCGGCCGCGGCCGAAGGCGAGCTTTCGGTCCGCCTGAACGCGCTCGTCAACGCCGAGACGCTGGCCGAGATCGCCGACGAGATCGGGCTCCCCGCGTTGATCCGCGCCGGCAACGAGGTCAAGACGCTGGCCGGGCGCAAGCGGGTGAATATCCGCGCGGATGCGCTGGAATCCCTGATCGCCGCGCTCTATCTCGATGGTGGCCTCGATGTGGCCCGCCGCTTCATCCTGCGCTATTGGGAGCCGCGCTCGAAGGTCACCGGGGCAGCGCGCCGCGATGCCAAGACCGCGCTTCAGGAATGGGCGCACCAGGCCGCCGCGGCAACGCCGGCCTATCAGATCGAAAGCCGCGAGGGCCCCGATCATGATCCGGTATTCACGGTCAGCGTGCGTGTCGGTTCATTCGAGCCGGCCTTCGGGACCGGACGTTCCAAGCGCGAGGCAGAGCAGACCGCTGCCGCAAACATGCTTCAGCGCGAGGGCGTCTGGAGCCAGGAAGGAAAAGAGTAGTGAGCGAAGCCGAACCCGTCACTCATTCGGGCTTTGTCGCCCTGATCGGCGCGCCGAACGCCGGGAAGTCGACGCTGGTCAACCAGCTCGTCGGCGCGAAGGTGTCGATCGTCACCCACAAGGTGCAGACCACCCGCGCCATCGTTCGCGGCATCGCCACGCACAATGACGCACAGATCGTGTTCGTCGACACGCCCGGCATCTTCAAGCCTCGCCGGCGGCTTGATCAGGCCATGGTGTCCACCGCCTGGGGCGGTGCCAAGGATGCCGACATGATCATGGTGCTGATCGATGCCGAGCGCGGCATCAGGGGCGATGCGGACACGATCCTGACCAATCTTGCCGAGGTCCGGCAGCCAAAGATCCTGGTGCTGAACAAGATCGACCGGGTCAAGCCGGAAACCCTGCTCACATTGGCGGAAGAGGCCAACAAGCGCGTCGCCTTCGACAGCACCTTCATGGTCTCGGCGCTGACCGGCGCGGGTTGCGGCGCTATCCTCGACTATCTCGCCAAGGCTTTGCCCGCCGGCCCCTGGTACTATCCGGAGGACCAGATTTCGGACCTGCCGATGCGCCAGCTCGCCGCCGAGATCACCCGCGAAAAGCTTTATCTGCGCCTGCACCAGGAGCTGCCCTATTCGTCCCACGTAGAAACTGAAAGGTGGGAAGAGAAGGCAGACGGTTCCGTGCGCATCGAGCAGGTCATCTATGTCGAGCGCGACAGCCAGAAGAAGATCGTTCTCGGCCACAAGGGCGAGACGATCCGTTCCATAGGCCAGGCGGCGCGCAAGGACATCGGCGAAATTCTCGAGCAGAAGGTGCACCTGTTCCTATTCGTGAAGGTGCGCGAGAACTGGAGCGACGATCCCGAGCGCTATCGCGAAATGGGTCTTGAATTCCCGCACTGAGCGGCCGAATCTCCAGAAATGGAATGGCACGACGAGGGCATTATCCTTGGCGCCCGCAAGCATGGCGAAACCAGCGTCATACTTGAGGTGATGACGCGCGCGCACGGGCGTCATCTCGGCATGGTGCGCGGTGGCCGTTCGCGCAAGGCGCAGCCGGTGCTGCAGGTGGGCAATCGCGTCGACTTGATCTGGCGTGCGCGACTGGACGAGCATATGGGCCTGTTCCAGGTCGAGGCGCTGGAGCTCAACGCTGCCCGGCTGTTCGAAAGCGCCTGCGCGGTCTACGGGCTGCAGACGCTGGCCGCACATCTGCGCCTTCTGCCCGAGCGCGATCCACATCTCGGCCTGTATGAGATGCTGGGGCTACTGATCTCCAATCTGGACGACGCTGCTGCCGCAGGCGAACTCGTCGTGCGTTTCGAGCTGATGGTGCTGGAAGAGCTGGGCTTCGGGCTCGACCTGAGCGAATGCGCCGCCACTGGCCGGCGCGAAGAACTAATCTATGTCTCGCCGAAGTCCGGCCGCGCCGTTTCGCGGGAAGCCGGGCTGCCCTGGCACGACAAGATGCTGCCGCTGCCGGCCTTCCTGATCGGCGGGACCGGGTTGCGCGCCGACATGGCGACCATCGAGCAGGCTTTCCGCCTGACCGAGTTCTTTTTCACGCGGCATGTTTACGAGCCGCGTGGCCTCAACCCTCCCGACGCGCGTACTGGCTTCCTCAACGCGCTCCGCAAGCATAATGCGGGTAAGTCCGGCGTGCCCGGCGACAGCGCCGCCTGATTTCGCGACGGGCCGGAATTGGCATTGCCGCCATAAGCAACGCTGATTCGGCTTGCAGCCTCTCCGAGGCGATGAAGGGCTGGCCGCAGCCTTGTTTCACCGCCCTGAAGTCGTATCGAAAACGCGGGTTTCGGGGCGGATTTTTCATGCGGCCGGGGCGCGCCGGACCGGTCACAATTCGGCCCAATTGGAGGTGCGAAAGCGCTGATGATGCCCGTGCGAGACAGTGCGGCAGAGACGTTCCGCCTATCCTCGAGTTGATCTTTTTCGATTGAGGTTCACCGGTTCGCATGTCCGCCGAGATTCGCCCCGCCCAAACCTCCGATATCGATGCTCTTGCGGCGCTGGAAAAGATTGCCTTCAAGACCGATCGCCTTTCCCGCGCCTCTTTCCGGCGCCTGCTTTCCAGCCCCACCGCCTCGCTGCTCGTCGCTGGCGCGCATGGCAGCGTCGCCGGCTACTGCGCCGTGCTCTACCGGGCAGGCAGCGCCAGGGCGCGGCTCTATTCGCTGGCAGTCTCGCCTGCCAGCGGCGGAGGGCTGGGCCGCGTCTTGCTTTCGGTCTGCGAGGACGCGGCCCGCGCCAGGGGCTGCCGGGCGGTGCGGCTGGAGGTGCGCCAGGACAATCCGCGCGCCATCGCGCTCTACGAACGTAACGGCTATCGGCCGATCGGAACGTGGCTCGGCTACTACGCCGACGGCATGAATGCTCTCCGCTACGAAAAGACGCTCGATGCATCGCTGCCGACTGCGAAGAGGGATGATGAATTGCGTTGGGAACCTCCGCGTCGCGAATAGATTTTCCCAGGCCGGCGCGATCCTAAGGCGCTGCGCAGCGCCGAAAATCAAATCCCGAAACGCGAGCGAAAATGAGCTGGGTCATCCTTACAGGCAGGCAGAGCGACCTCGATCAGGTGGCGACGCCGCATAAGATCATCACCAACCGCGACTATCTCGCCCATCCCGCCCTGTTCAATGGCCAGCGTCCCAAGGTCATCAACCTCTCGAACAACTACGGCTACCAGAGCCGGGGCTACTATGCCTCGCTGCTGGCCAGCTCGCGCGGGCACAAGGTCATCCCGACGGTCGAGACCATGATCGACCTTTCGGAGCACAAGCTTTACGAAAACGCCCTGCCTGAGCTCGAGCTGGCACTCAACAAGTGCCGAAAGGACCTTGGAGGCAGTTTTCCGGCCAAGGCGACCTTCTTCTTCGGCATCGGGCCGTCGAAGGGTTGGGACCGTTTCGCGAAGCTGCTGTTCGATTGGTTCCGGGCGCCTGCACTGGAGGTTTCGATCAAGGACGGGCACGAATGGGCGTCGATCCACAAGATCGGCTTTCATCCGTTGGGGCGCATGAGCGCGGAGGAAAAGCCTCGCTTCCTGGCGTGCCTTGCTGCCTACACCAACCGCGAGTGGCGCGACGGCAAGGCGCGCACGCCGGCCCGCTACACCTTCGCCACACTCGTCAATCCGCACGAGGAATTGCCGCCGTCCATGATCGCCTCGCTGCGCTACTGGGCGAAAATCGCCGAGAAGATGGGAGTGGAGGTTGAGCCTATCACGCGCAAGGACCTTGCCAGGCTCGCCAATTACGACGCGCTGTTCATCCGCGAGACGACCTCGATCTCCAACCATACCTATCGCTTCGCGCGGCGCGCGCAGCAGGAAGGCATGCCGGTGATCGACGATCCGCTGTCGATGATCCGCTGCACGAACAAGGTCTATCTCAACGAATTGATGACTCATAACGGCGTGCCGGTGCCGCCGACGGTGATGATCGCAGGCCCCTCCGACTTCGAACTTGCGGCGCAGACGCTCGGTTTCCCGCTGGTGCTGAAAATTCCCGACAGTTCGTTTTCGCGCGGCGTGAAGAAGGCCTCCAGCTTCGACGAGTTGAAGCAACTGGCGACGCAATGGCTGGAGGATTCCGATCTGCTGATCGCCCAGAAGTTCATCCCGACGGAATATGATTGGCGCGTTGGTGTCCTCGGCGGCCAGCCGCTGTTTGCGGTGCACTATCTGATGGCCAAGAAGCACTGGCAGATCGTCAATCACAACCGCGCCGGCAAGCCAGACCAAGGGGGCATCAAGACCTTCACGCTGAAGCATGCTCCGGCGCACGTCATCGAAACGGCGGTGCGCGCCGCGCGCTGCATCGGCGACGGGCTCTACGGCGTCGACCTGAAGGAAACGCGCGACGGCGTCTTCGTCATCGAGGTCAACGACAATCCCAACCTTGATCACGGGCTGGAGGACTCAGGCGAGAAGGACGAGGTCTGGACCCGCCTGACCCAGTGGTTCCTGGACAAGCTGGATCGGCCGGGGCGCTAGAGCATGATCCCGAAAAGTTGCAAGCTATCGATGCAGCGTCAGGTCTTCACGCCCCGCAGGCGCTCGATCGCCTCGAAGCGCTTCAGGAAGGCGCCTTGCACGGCTTTTGCCGGGCGGCAGGTGAGATCGAAGCCGTCCGTGGTAATGCCGCGCGGCCTGCCGAAGAACTTGGCCGCCTCCTGAACCGAAAAGCCGGCGAGCGTGGTCGCTTCGAAATAAGCGGCGATATGGTCGGCCCGCTTGATCTGCTTCTTCAGCTTTTCGTCTATCTCAGGGGCGAGAGAGAAGCGGACATGTATGGCGTGCTGCAGCCGCTGCTCGACCTGCTTGTAGCCGCCGCCCACCACAGACTTGAACGGCGAGATCATGTCGCCGATCACATATTCGGGCGCGTCATGCAGCAGCGCCGCTAGTTGGTCGTCGGGTGAGGGGTTTTTGGCCTGCCTAGAAAAGATCGCTTCCACCAGCAGCGAATGCTGCGCCACCGAAAAGGCATGGTCGCCGCCGGTCTGTCCGTTCCAGCGCGCCACGCGCGCCAGACCGTGGGCGATGTCGGAGATCTCGACGTCGAGCGGGGAGGGGTCGAGCAGGTCGAGCCGACGGCCCGAGAGCATGCGCTGCCAGGCGCGTGGTGGCGCTCCGACCTTATCGGCCATCACGCCTCCTCCGCTCCGGCGGATACCTGCGGAAAGGTGAACTTGGCCCAGGCCGGGATGGAAAGTGAAAGCGGCACATCGCCGGCGGTGACCGCCATGCCGCCGTCCAGTGCATCCTTCACCCGATCGATGCGGACAATCGCCAGGCCCCGGTTGCCGGCGACGGAGCCGAGCGCTCCAATGCTGCGGCCGTTGACGACGATGTCCGTACCGGGCTCGGGCAGGGGGGCTTCGGAGGAAACCAGGAGCACGCGACGCCGGGCGGTGCCGCGATGATGCATGCGCGAGACGACCTCCTGGCCGACATAGCAGCCCTTGCCGAAGCCGACACCGCCCGTCTCATCCAGCAGCACGTCGTGCGGGAAAGCATCGCCAAGCGCATAGTCGCTGCCGCTTTCGGCCACGCCATGGGCGATGCGATAGGCATGCCAACCGCTTGCATCGGCTGGACCCGCGACTGGCTCGCCATAGATACGATACGCAGCCGCCGGCTCCCGGAACCGCGTGTCGCGCAGCCGCGTCGAAGCATTGGGCGACGAAGTTGACTCGGATGCCGAAGCAGGTGAATCGGAAACCCAAGCTGCAGCCACAAGTATTTGGTCTTGTTTTGAAATTTCAACCTTCGCGCGGAGTTTGTAGAGCGTCAGGCGGCGAATGAAATCATCAGCCGTCTCGGCACGGCAGTCGAGCAGGAAGCCGCCGGCACGGTCTCGCGAGACCAGGAAATCGAACAGGATCTTGCCCTGCGGCGTGAGCAGCGCACCGGGCTTTGCTTCACCTTCGGCGAGCGAGTCGAGATCGGTGGTGAGGATGTTCTGCAGAAAGTGCTCCGCGTCCGCGCCAGAGACGGAAATGAGGGTGCGGTCGGAAAGCAGGGCTGAAGGCATGACGGAACCTGATCTTGCAAATCGGTTGGCCATTACGTAAGCCGCAGGCATCGCAGGAGCAAGGTGGCAAATGACAGCGACGTTCGACCTCATTTTCAAGGGCGGCACGGTCGTCAATCACGATGGCAGCGGCTTGCGCGACATCGGCGTGCGCGCCGGACGCATCGCCGCGATCGGCGACCTGCGCCATGCTTCCGCCGGCGAGACCATCGAGTGCCGGGGGCTGCACATCCTGCCCGGCGTGGTCGACAGCCAGGTGCATTTCCGCGAGCCGGGCTTCGAATACAAGGAAGACCTGGAAACGGGCTCGCGTGCCGCCGTGCTCGGTGGCGTCACCGCAGTGTTCGAGATGCCCAACACCAATCCGCTGACCACCAGCGCCGAGGCGCTGGCCGACAAGGTTTCGCGGGCCACGAACCGCATGCATTGCGATTTCGCCTTCTGGGTCGGCGGCACGCGCGAGAACGCCAAGGACGTGGGCGAACTGGAGCGCCTGCCGGGCGCGGCCGGCATCAAGGTGTTCATGGGTTCGTCCACCGGCGACCTGCTGGTCGAGGACGATGAGGGCGTGCTGGCGATCCTGAAGAACACGCGTCGCCGCGCGGCCTTCCATTCGGAGGATGAATTCCGCCTGCGCGAACGCCTTGGCGAGCGCGTCGAGGGCGATCCGTCCTCGCATCCCGTCTGGCGCGACGAGATCGCGGCGATGCGCTGCACCGAGCGTCTTGTGCGCATCGCGCTGGCTGCACGGGCGCGCATCCATGTGCTGCACATCTCGACGGCGGAAGAGATCGACTTCCTGGAGATGCACAAGGACGTCGCGAGCTGCGAGGCTACGCCGCATCACCTAACCTTGTCGTCGGAGGATTATGCGACGCTCGGCACGCTGATCCAGATGAACCCGCCGGTGCGCGACGCACGTCATCGCGATGGTGTCTGGCGCGGTGTCAGCCAGGGCATCGTTGACGTGCTGGGCTCGGATCATGCGCCCCACACGCTTTCGGAGAAGGCCAAGCCTTACCCGGCTTCGCCGTCGGGCATGCCCGGCGTGCAGACGCTCGTTCCGATCATGCTCGACCACGTCAATGCCGGTCGGCTGACGCTGGAACGTCTGGTGGACCTGACGAGCCACGGCCCGCAGCGCCTGTTCGGCATGGCACGCAAGGGGCGCATAGCGGCCGGCTATGAGGCCGATTTCACGATTGTGGACATGAAGCGCCGCGAAACCATCGCCAACGCCCAGGCCGGCTCGAAGGCCGGCTGGACGCCGTACAACGGCCGGGAGGTCAAGGGCTGGCCGGTCGGCACCGTCATCCGCGGCAATCGCGTGATGTGGGAAGGCGAGATCGTTTCGGCCGGGCAGGGCCAGCCGGTTGAATTCTCCGAGGCATTGCCGCTCTGATCTGGATCGGCGAGGCCGGGCGTCGAACAACGGCGCTATCGCCTTCGCGAAGTCTTTCTGAAAATGAAATCGCCCGCCAAAACAGATGCTTGGCGGGAGATTTTGATTCAGCTTGATGCGGTTGGTGGCCGGCTCAATCGCCGGCGACGAAGAATGCCCACTTGCCTTCCGGCGTGATGCCGAGGCGATAGAAATTGTAGGCGCCGTAGCTCTTCATGTCCTCATAATCGCCGGCCGTCACGATCTTGAACAGCTCGACGCGCTGGCGCGGGTTTAGTTTGTCCAGAGGCATGGCGAAGAAATAGGGCCACGCATAGATTTCCTCCGGGGTTCCGGCATCGAGATGGACGTAGCTGGCGTTGAGGATGTTCTCGATGATGGCCAGGATCTCCTCGCCGTCCTTGTCGCCAGACAGTTCCTTGAGGAACTCGATGGGGTCCTGGTCCATGCCCGTGACGGACAGCTGAGTTTCATCGTCACCCTTGCCAAGCAGAGGACGCAGCTTCTCGATATCGCCGCTGGTTGCGACGTCCAGTATCTGCTGACGCAGGCGCTTCACCGGCTCGGGCAGCTTGTCGATGTCATAGACGATCTCGGGCAGCGGCGCGTTCGGGTCTTCCGGGAAATGGGCAGAACTGTTGGGGGCCTGCGAATTGTCGGGCTCGGCTTCGTCAGGGTCCGGCGCCTCCGACGGCTTGCCCTGGTCATCCTCGGACTGCGGAGCCGCCTTGTCCTGGGGACTGCTTTTGTTGTCGGCTGGGGTTTGCGCGGGCGGCGCGGGCAGTTCCTCGTGTTTGATCTCGCTCAGCGCGGCCGCGGGCAGTGTGCCTGCGAAAAACATTGGCAAGGCAATGCCGGCTGCGGCAAGCCACAGGGCAACGGCCAGGCCTTGGGTCCTGCGGGGGTGCGATCTGCTCCGCGTCGGTGTCTGCATGTCCCATCCTCTCCGGGGCGTCGCAACGGAATCGAGCCCGATGATCAACTTTCTACAGTGAAAATGCGATCTTGGGGACGTGTCAATGTCGCAGGCGGACGGGTTCAAATTCACCGGCGATAACCTTCTCGCGCATATTGTCGAGCAAGGCCAGAGCGGCGGCCTCGCCATGCGTGCGCAGGATCTCGCCGAAAGCGGTGGCCAGCGCGGCCTCAGCAAGAATCTCGGTCTCGATGCCGGCGGAAAATCCTTCAGCCCAGGCTTCGTTGTGACACTCGACGGCCGTCAGGCGTTTTTCTTCTCTGACCAGCGCGTCGAGATCGCCGGTGCTGTGTTCGATACCCATCTTCCACCCTTTCAAGTCGCGACCCCCGAGATTCGGATCAACTTGAGCTTTGCCCTTAAGGTCCCATTAACAAGCTAACACATGGGGCGATGCCGCGCGCCCCCGTTCGCCAGAATGTTGACTCGTACTTAATTCCCATAGCGCCCCGTCACGTCGCGGGTCAGCGTCTCGCCTTCTTTCATGTAGCGGTTTATCGCCTCGATCGCGGAAGCGGTGCATTTGGCGTAGGTTCCCTCGAAAGATCGGTATCCCCGGTTGAAACTCGCGACGAACTTGGCGCGTCGCGCCGCGTCCGGCTTTTCCGCGTCGAGCAGCTTTTCCATCTCGTCCCGCCATTTGTTGCCGTCTTCGCCGCAAAGATTGCGCAGGAAATGCAATGAGCCGAGAATCTCCGACAGACGCATCAGGCTTCCTTCGAACGGTGCTTCCTCCGCCCGGGACGGTGACGCCGCCGAGGCAGCGACAAGAAACGCGATGAAGACCGGCGTTGTTCGGCGCATGCCGCCTTGTGGCGGAACAATTTGTCAGCCGCAAGGCGACTGAAGCGCTATGCCCGGCTATTTGCTTTGCCAGCATGCTGCCGGGTCGCGAAAACCGTGCCAATTTGCGGGGAAGGGATTGAACGCCTTCTTTAGGCCCCGCTGCGACCCGGATCGTCCGGCGCATGAGGCTGCAAAAGGCTGCGCGACACCTCCAGCACGGAGGGCGTGACGGGCAGAGTGTCCATTTCCGCCAGCGTGAAGAAACCGGCCTCGTCGGCGTCGCTGTCGGCCCGCGCTTCGCCGCCACAATGCTGTCCCAAGAAAACCTGCAGTCGATAGGTGATCTCGCGGCCGTCGCGTTCGGCATCGATCAGATAGGCGCCCAACGGGGTGATCTCCGCCGCCTCGAGCCCGGTTTCCTCGAAGAGTTCGCGGCGGGCCGCTTCTTCCTCGGTTTCGCCAGGCTCCACCCGGCCGCCGGGGAAGGCATAGTGTCCGCGCGAGGGCTGCTGCCCGCGCTTGACCAAGAGGATGCGGTCGCCGCGCATCAGGGCCACCGAAACTGCCGGGATCGTCTGTCGTGAGGACATGGTCTCCACTTTCGAGCCGGCCCGATTTGGCTGGGGATTGGCCGGATGGCTCAACCGATACAGGTTGCTGCGCAGGATTTCCACCGCCACATTGGCCGCAAGATCAATGAGTATCGTCAAGGAATGTGCGGACGTTTTGCGCTGACTGCCAGCCCCAAAGAGGTCGACGCGACATTTTCGCTGCCCGATCTGGAGGCGTTCCCGCCCCGCTACAACATCGCGCCGACGCAGCCGATCCTGATGGTTACGGCAGGTGAGCCGCGCGCGCCGGGATCGAACCTGCCGGATCGGATCTCGCTTCTCGTCCGCTGGGGGCTGATTCCGGCCTGGGTGAAGGATACCCGCGACTTTCCCTTGCTGTTGAATGCGCGCTCGGAAACAGCAGCCGAGAAGAGCTCCTTTCGCGCTGCCATGCGGCATCGCCGCGCGCTGATTCCTGCCTCCGGCTTCTACGAGTGGCGCCAGATCGGCGGCAAGCGGGTGCAGGCCTACTGGATTCGCCCCAGGCATGGCGGGGTGATTGCCTTCGCCGGTCTTATGGAAACCTATGCCGAGCCGGGCGGTTCCGAGATGGACACCGGCGCGATCCTGACCACCAGCGCCAGCAGCGACATCGTCCATCTCCACGATCGCATGCCGGTAGTGATCCAGCAGCAGGATTTTTCGCGCTGGCTGGACTGCCGTTTCCAGGAGCCACGCCACGTGGCCGATTTGCTGCGGCCGGCCGAGCCCGGCTTCTTCGAGCCTGTCCCGGTTTCCGACCTCGTGAACAAGGTCGCCAATACGGGGCCGGAAATACAGGCTCGGGTCGAACCCCAATCCGAGCCGCCGAAACCGGAGCGCAAGAACTCCGCGCCGGCTTCGCACGCCCAGATGACGCTTTTCTAGCCCCTCCCTTTCAGGCCAAGCCCTTCATGATTTCAGCCCTTCTTCCGGCCGCGCTTTCCGGTTTCCTTCTCGGTGCCTCGCTCATCATCGCGATTGGGGCGCAAAATGCCTTCATCCTGCGGCAGGGCCTGCTCAGGCAGCATGTCTTCGTGCTGTGCCTGATCTGCGCGCTGTCGGATGCGGTGCTGATCGCGGCCGGCGTTGCTGGCCTCGGCACGCTGATCTCGCAATCGCCGATGTTGATCAACGTCGTCACCGTCGGCGGGGCGATGTTCCTGCTGTGGTATGCGGTCGTCGCCTTTCGGCGCGCGGCCAAGCCCGGCGTGTTGCAGGTAGCCAACACGGGCGAGGGCAGCCTGAAGGCGGCGGTGGCAGCCTGCCTGGCCTTCACCTTCCTCAACCCGCATGTCTATCTCGACACGGTGGTGCTGCTGGGCTCGCTGTCCGGACGCTTCGACGGGCCGGATCGCGTAGCCTACGGCCTGGGCGCCGCGCTGGCGTCGTTCGTATGGTTCTTCGGGCTTGGCTATGGCGCGCGTCTGCTTCAGCCGATCTTCGCCAAGTCCTCGGCATGGCGCGTGCTGGACGTCCTTATCGGCCTGGTCATGACCGCTATTGGAATCAGCCTGTCAACGCGGCTTGTTGCCGGCTGAGGCTCCTTTGCGCTTCTTGGCTGCGAGCACGGCAGCCAGGATCGCGGCCGGTCCGATGGCGCGATAGTGGCTGGTCAGCGCCGCATATTGAGCTCGGATGCGTTCTGCTTCGCTCTTCATAGCTGACATTCGTCCTGCTCCCCAATTGCCTTTCCAAAACCACGGTGCTCTTGCTTTGGGACGAAATCGTGACGTCCACCCGGTGCTCAGCCTGCTTGGCAATTCCGGTAACTCTATGTTTAATAAAACCTTACGGATCTATTTGACGGCCGGAAGGCGACATGTTTGCTGCGAAGTTGCGACTTGACGGCAATAGCGCCGAAGGCGATAAAGCAGCCTATGAAAACGTCTTTCGCCATTTGTGGCATTTGCATTATTGGCTAGCGCACGCGCTGGTCTGGACGTTTTCGCCTTTTCTCTCGACAGGTCAAACGCCCCGGCCAGCAGGCTGGAGCTTCATCGCGTCTGCCGGTTTGCGGCGGATTGCCGAACGGACTGGGATTTTGAATGTCGAACGGATCTAAGGACTTGCGGCTCCACAACACGCTGACGCGCACGAAGGAAGACTTCGTGCCGATCGATCCCGACAATGTGCGCATGTATGTCTGCGGACCGACCGTTTACGATTTCGCGCATATCGGCAATGCGCGGCCCGCGATCGTCTTCGACGTGCTCTATCGGTTGCTGCGTCAGCTCTATGGGGCCGACCACGTCACCTATGTGCGGAACATCACCGACGTTGACGACAAGATCAACGCGCGCGCCCTGCGCGACTTCCCCGAGCTGCCTCTCAACGAGGCAATCGGCAAGGTGACCAAGAAGACCGCCGACCAGTACCACAAGGACGTCGCGGAACTCGGCACCCTGCCGCCGACTTTCGAGCCCCACGCCACCGAATTCGTGCAGCCGCGCACCGACGGCAAGGCCGACATGATCAGCCTGATTCAGCGCCTGATCGAACGCGGCCATGCCTATGAAGCCGCAGGCGAAGTCCTGTTCGACACCGGCTCGATGCCCGACTACGGCCAGCTTTCCAAGCGCAATCTCGACGAGCAGCAGGCCGGCGCGCGCATCGCAGTGGACGCGCACAAGAAGAACCCCGGCGACTTCGTTCTGTGGAAGCTTTCTTCTCCCGAAGAGCCGGGCTGGGACAGCCCGTGGGGCAGGGGCCGCCCCGGCTGGCACATCGAGTGCTCGGCCATGAGCGCGGCCTATCTCGGCGAGGTGTTCGACATCCATGGCGGCGGGCTCGACCTCATCTTCCCGCACCACGAGAACGAGATCGCCCAGTCGCGCTGCGCCCACGGCACCGATGTAATGGCCAACTACTGGATGCACAACGGCTTCCTGCAGGTCGAAGGCCGCAAGATGTCGAAGAGCGAGGGCAATTTCGTCACCATCAACGAACTGCTGGAGACGGAAAAATTCGGCGGCCGCAAATGGCCGGGCGACGTTCTGAGGCTCGCCATGCTGATGACGCATTACCGCGAGCCGATCGATTTTTCCGTGCGCAAGCTGGAAGAAGCCGAAAACACGCTGCGCAAGTGGAAGCGCGCGGCCGACATGGCCCCGGTCGATGCGGAGCCGGTTCCAGCGGGCATCGTCGAGGCGCTGTGCGACGATCTGGCGACCAGCGCGGCCTTCCAGCTCATGTCGCATCTTGCCGGCCAGGCAGCCGGCGACGAGGATGAGAAAGCAGCGGCGGCGCTCAAGTCGGCTATGGTATTCCTCGGTTTTGAGCTTCAGGTTGCGGAAGTCGACAAAGAGGCGATCGCCAAGGCCATAGCGGAACGCCTAGCGCTGATCGCCGCGAAGGACTGGGCTTCAGCCGATCGCATCCGCGCCGAGCTCTTGGAGCAAGGTGTGCAACTGAAGGACGGCAAGGACCCCGCCACCGGCGAACGTGTGACCACATGGGAGGTGAAGCGATGATTGACCATCTTGGCATTACCGTAAGCAATTTCGACGCGTCGAAGGCATTTTACGACAAGGCGATGGCCCCGCTCGGCGCCTCGCTGCTGATGTTGGTGCCGACCGAATATACCGGCGGCGTCAAGGTTGGCGGCTACGGCCGCGACCGCCCGACCTTCTGGCTGCGTGAAGGCGAAAAGCCGGGCCATCACCACCACATCGCCTTCACCGCCCGTTCGCGCGCCGAGGTAGATGCTTTCTACCAGGCGGCGATAGCAGCCGGCGGCAAGGATAATGGTGCGCCGGGCCTGCGCCCGCACTACCACCCGAACTACTACGGCGCCTTCGTCTTCGATCCTGACGGCAACAATGTCGAAGCCGTCTGCCATACGCCCGAATAGGGCTCCGGAGGAACGCGATGAGCCTCGACAACAAACCCATCTACACAGGCGGCTGCCAGTGTGGCGCGGTGAGGTTCAGGGTCGAGGGCGCGTTGGGCGATGCCTCGGTTTGCCACTGCCGCATGTGCCAGAAGGCGAGCGGCGGTTTTTACGCTCCGCTTATCTCTGTACGAAGCGCCAAACTCGAATGGACGCGTGGCGAGCCGAGCCGCTTCCGCTCGTCAAATTTTGTCACCCGCGGCTTTTGTAGCAATTGCGGCACGCCGCTCACCTACGAGGCGCCGGACGGCGTTGCCCTGATGATCGGAACCTTCGATGACCCGGAGGATATCGCACCGGTCATCCAGTGGGGCATCGAGGCGAAGCTGCCTTATGTCGACAATGTGCCTAATCTGCCCGGCGAGGAAACCATGGCCGATGAGGGCGCAGCCGAATTTCTTTCGACGCTGGTCTCCTACCAGCACCCCGACCACGACACCGAAACCTGGCCACTGAAAAAAGGGCAAATGGAATGACCGACGACCTCCGCACGCTCTATCCCGAACTCGAGCCGTTCGACAGCGGCATGCTTGATGTCGGCGACGGTCACCGGATTTATTGGGAGCGCTCGGGCACCAAGGGCGCCAAGCCGGCGGTGTTCCTGCACGGCGGGCCGGGGGGCGGCATTTCGCCAAAGCACCGGCGGTTGTTCGATCCGAAGCTGTACGACGTCATCCTGTTCGATCAGCGCGGCTGCGGCCGCTCCACGCCGCATGCAGAGCTGGAAGCCAATACCACCTGGCATCTGGTGGCCGACATCGAGCGCCTGCGTGAGATGGCCGGCTTCGACAAATGGCTGGTATTCGGCGGCTCCTGGGGCTCGACGCTGGCGCTCGCCTATGCCGAGACCCATCCCGAGCGCGTCAGCGAACTGGTGTTGCGCGGCATCTTCACGCTGCGCCGCAGCGAGGTCGATTGGTACTACCAGCACGGCGCCTCGCTGATGTTCCCGGAAAAGTGGGAGCGCTTCGTTGCGCAGATTCCCGAGCAGGAGCGGGACAATTTCGTGCACGCCTACCGCGCCCGCCTGACCAGTGACGACAAGGCAACCCGCATCGCCGCCGCCAAGGCATGGAGCGTGTGGGAGGGCGAGACCATCACCCTGCTGCCGGAGCCTGAGACCAGCGACAAGTTCGGCGAGGACGAATTCGCGTTAGCCTTCGCCCGGATCGAGAACCACTACTTCGTCCACGGCGGCTGGATGGACGATGGCCAACTCATCCGCGATGCTGGCAAGCTGAAAGGCATTCCGGGCGTTATCGTGCAGGGCCGCTACGACATGGCCTGCCCGCCGGTGACGGCCTGGGAACTGCACGAGGCCTGGCCGGAGGCGGAGTATCATCTCATCGAGGGTGCAGGCCACGCCTATTCGGAACCGGGCATCCTCGACCGCCTGATCCGGGCGACCGACGCCTACGCGGGAAAGCGCTGAACCCGAGATTTTTTATCCCCTCCGCCTCGGCGGAACACGAAAGCATAGAACTCCCCATGACCAGACAACGCATCTACCTCTACGACACGACCTTGCGCGACGGCCAGCAGACGCCGGGCATCGACTTCAACGTCGAGGACAAGATCGCGATTGCCGGCATGCTCGATGCTTTCGGCCTCGACTATGTCGAAGGCGGCTATCCGGGCGCCAATCCCACCGACACCGCCTTCTTCACGGAGAAACGCACCTCGCACGCGAAATTCTCCGCATTCGGCATGACCAAGCGGGCGGGCGTCTCTGCCTCCAATGACCCGGGGCTGGCGGCGCTTCTGCAGGCGAAGGCGGACACGGTCTGCTTCGTCGCCAAGAGCTGGGACTATCATGTGCGCGTGGCGCTGGGCTGCACCAACGAGGAAAACCTCGCCGCCATCACCGCATCGGTCGAGGCGGCACGCGCTGCCGGCCGGGAAGCCATGGTCGATTGCGAGCATTTCTTCGACGGCTTCAAGGCCAATCCCGATTTCGCGCTGGCCTGTGCGCGCACGGCGCTCGAGGCCGGTGCGCGCTGGGTGGTGCTGTGCGACACCAATGGCGGCACGCTGCCGTCGGAAGTGCGCGACATCGTCGGCAAGGTCGTCGCCGCGGGAATTCCCGGCGATAACCTCGGCATCCACGCTCATGACGACACCGGGCAGGCGGTGGCAAACTCGCTTGCCGCCGTGGAGGCAGGCGTGCGCCAGATCCAGGGCACGCTGAACGGCATCGGTGAGCGCTGCGGCAACGCCAATCTTGTCACGCTCATCCCGACGCTGGTGCTGAAGCCGGCCTTTGCCGAGCGTTTCGAGACAGGCATTTCGCCGGAGGCGCTGGAGGGCATCTCGAGGCTGTCGCGCAGCTTCGACGAATTGCTGAACCGCGCACCGCAGGCCCAGGCGCCCTATGTCGGCGCCTCGGCTTTTGCCACCAAGGCCGGCATCCATGCTTCGGCGCTCATCAAGGAGCCGCAGACGTATGAGCACGTGCCGCCGGAAACGGTCGGCAACCGCCGCAAGGTCATGGTTTCGGACCAGGGCGGCAAGGCCAACTTCATTGCCGAGCTCAAGCGGCGTGGCATCGACGTGCCCAAGGACGATAACCGTCTCGACGCGCTGATCTCGGCGGTCAAGGAGCGCGAGGCGCAAGGCTATGCCTATGAGGGTGCCGACGCCAGCTTCGAGCTGCTCGCTCGCCGCTTCCTGCATACCGTGCCGGATTTCTTCCGCGTCATCAGCTTCCGCTGCATCGTCGAGCGCCGCTACGACGCCAATGGCGCGCTGAAAACCGTGTCGGAAGCGATCGTGAAGGTCAGCATTGACGGGGAGGAGAAGATGTCGGTGGCCGAAGGGCACGGCCCGGTCAACGCCCTCGACATTGCCCTGCGCAAGGATCTCGGAAAATTCCAGAACGAAATCAGTGATCTGGAGCTTGCGGACTACAAGGTGCGTATCCTCAATGGCGGCACCGAGGCGATCACGCGGGTGCTGATCGAGTCTCTCGATTCCACCGGCGCACGTTGGTCGACCGTCGGGGTTTCCGACAATATCATCGACGCCTCGTTTCAGGCGCTGATGGATTCAATCGTTTACAAACTGATGAAAAACCGCGAAATGGCGGGCCAGGTCGCGGCTGAATAGTTCGGCCGGACAGGCATCAGCGAAACGCAAGCATCCATCAGAAGTTTGAAATGGTGCTCGCAGTAGGGCGAGCGCATAGGTGTGGCATGACGATCGAGACCCAAGCTTCCGACAACGCGGCCAGCCGTGGCTTCCTGTTTGCGCTTTCCGCCTATCTCCTCTGGGGGCTGCTGCCGCTGTTCATGAAGGCGGTGGCGCACATACCGGCGGCGGAAGTCGTCGCGCACCGCATTCTGTGGTCGGTGCCCATCGCGGGCGCCACGCTGCTCTTTCTCGGCCGCACGGCCGACGTCAAGGCGGCCGTGCGGTCGCCGCGCACCTTGCTGATGGCCGCCATTACCGCCGCTTTCATCTCCTGCAACTGGGGTATCTATGTCTGGGCGATCTCCGCTGACAGGGCGGTGGAAACGGCGCTCGGCTATTACATCAATCCGCTGGTCAGCGTGGTGATGGGCGCGGCGCTTCTAGGCGAGAAGCTCAACCGTTTCCAGGTTGCCGCCATAGCGCTTGCGGCTGTGGCCGTGATCGTGCTTGCCTTCGATGCCGGCGGCGTGCCGTGGGTGTCGCTCGCCCTGGCCATGACCTTTGCGATCTACGGTTTCCTGCGCAAGACGCTGCCGATAGGCCCGAGCCAGGGCTTCTTCCTCGAAGTGATGATCCTGTGCGTGCCGGCGCTTGCCTATATCGTGTGGCTGCAGATGCGCGGGGAGGGGCACTTCATCGCCACCGATCCCTACGATGTCGCATTGCTTCTGGGCTGCGGACCGGTCACCGCCGTGCCGCTGATGCTCTATGCGTTCGGTGCCAAGCTGCTGCGTTATTCGACCATCGGCATCATGCAGTACATCGCGCCGTCGATCATCTTCGTGATCGCGGTGTTCGTCTTCGACGAGCCGTTCAGCCAGATGCGTCTCATTGCCTTTGCCATCATCTGGACGGCGCTGGCGATCTACACCTGGTCGATGTTCTTCCGGCGCGTCGAACAGCCTGCCTGATAGCCACGGCTGTGCTGCAGCGTCCCGCGCAGGACGAGGGACGCTGGTGAGTTGCCGGTCAGAGCTTGTCGATCAGCGTCTGCACACCGGTTGTGGGCGCGTCCACGACGGCGCCTTCGGCCAGGATCGCCGCGACCACCGACTCGACACGGTCGACCACCAGCGGATTGACCAGATGCGAGGTGTGGACGAAGCCTTCCGCCTTCATGTGGTCGAGCAGGGCCAGCATGGGGTCCCAGAAGCCGCCGACATTGGCGAAGACGATCGGCTTGCGATGATGGCCGAGTTGCGCCCAGGTCATGATCTCGACGATCTCTTCGACCGTGCCGATGCCGCCGGGAAGCGCCACGAAGGCGTCCGACTTCTCGAACATCATGTGCTTGCGCTCATGCATGTTCTCGGTGACGAACAGTTCGTCCAGCCGACCGAGGGCATTCTCGGTGGCTTCCTTGCTGATCAGGAAGCGCGGGATGATGCCGGTGACCTTGCCGCCTGCCCGCATCGTGCTTTCGGCCACGGCACCCATGATGCCTTTGGTGCCGCCGCCATAGATGAGGCGCAGGCCGGCTTCTGCAAGCGACCGTCCGAGCGTGTGGCCGGCCTTGACGTAGACGTCGCTACGGCCCGGCGAAGAGCCGCAGTAGACGCAGATTGATCGAATCGTATTCATGTCGTTGATTGGTGATAGCCTGCTTAACTCTGGTCAAGACCATTGCTGGGCTTTTTCTTGTCGGCATCATGAAAACAGGGTAGACGGGCTAGACGGCTAAGGGGCAGGGGTTCATGGCAAGCACGATAAACAGGGCGTTGGTGTTTTTGGCCGGCGGTGTCGCCGCAGCGGCTGTGACGGCATACATGGCCGGCGCGCTCGATCCCTATCTCGGCACGCAGCCCCCCGCAGTGACATCGTCGCCGGATGCGGCCGGGCAGCAGGCCGACGTGAAGGAGGACCGGCTGCCCGCTCCGGAAGCGCCGGCAACGGCTGCCGAGCCGGCCGGGCAAGCGGCTGAGCCGGTCGAGCAAGCGGCAGAAGCGAAGCCGGAGGCTTCCGAGACGGCCGAGGCTCCGGCCGCTCCCGTGAAAACGCCGGAGGTCGCGGCCGAGGTGCTTGCACCGTCCTTCGATCTGGTGCGCGCCGAAGCTGACGGCTCTCTCGTCATCGCCGGTAAGGCGGCGCCGCAGGCCAAGGTCGAAATCGTTGTCGGTGCTAAGGTGATCGGCAACGCCACCGCCGGAGCGGAGGGCGACTTTGCGGTGGTCATCGACGAGCCGTTGAAGCCGGGCGACCACCAGATCGTGCTTCGTTCGACCAATCCCGACAATGTGGTGTCCACTTCACCGGAAACCGCGATCGTCTCCATTCCGGAGAACCGGAACGGCCAGGTGCTTGCCCTGGTCGAGCAGCCCGGCGCGCCGAGCAAGCTGATTTCCGTGCCTGAACCCGAGCCCGCGTCGGCGACGTCCGAGCAGTCGGCAACGGCTGCTGGCGAGGCGGAGCCGAGCGCAACCGATGCGGCCGCTGTTGCGCCGTCCGAGGCAGCACCTGCCGCTCAGCAGCCCAAGCAGCAGGCTGCCGCAACGCAGGAATCGACCCCGTCTTCCGCATCTGCCCAGAACCCGACGGTGGTCGACACGCCGACCGTCAAGGTCGAGGCGGTCGAGATCGAGGGGCGCAAGGTGTTCGTCGCCGGTGTGGCCGATCCCGGCCGCAAGGTGCGCGCCTATGCCAACGACATCCTGCTGGGTGAGGTCGTTACCTCTCCTGGCGGCCGTTTCCTGATCGAGACGGAGCGGGACCTTCCGGTGGGCGACTACATCATCCGCGTCGACGCGCTCGAGCCCGATGGCGTAAAGGTCGTGGCCCGCGCAGCCGTGCCGTTCGAACGCGAGGCGGGCGAGGCGCAGTCTGCAGTCGCACCCGAGGCAGGTCAGTCTTCTCCTGCGGCTGCCGAGGCGGAAACGGCACCAGCCCAGACTGCTCCAACGGTGGCCGAGGCAAAGCCGGCCGAGGGCGAGGCTTCTCCGTCGCAGGCAGCCCAGCCAGAATCCAACTCTGGCGAAGTTGCAGCCGCGGCTCCGGAAGTGCTCGCGCCGAAGCTTCAGAACGTCGACGGCGCTGTGATCATCCGGCGCGGCGATTCCCTCTGGCGCATCTCGCGCCGAGTCTATGGCTTGGGCGTGCGCTACTCGACGATCTATCTCGCCAACCAGGATCAGATTCGCGATCCGAACCGGATCTGGCCGGGGCAGGTCTTCAAGGTGCCGGAAAAGACCCAGCACGGCGAAGCCGCCAATATGAAGGCGGTTGGAGAGCAGGCGACCACGGTCCCGCAGTAAGCTCTCTCACCGACAGCTTGGCATGAAAATTTCGAAACAGGGCGCAAGACGCCCTGTTTCTGCCTTTTCGGCCTCATAGATAGGTTGCCGAAAAGGCATTCATCGTTTATCGACGATGTACGATGAATGCTAACGCTGACTCCGCTTGGGCCAATTGCAGCAACGCAGCCACCAAACAGGCGGCGGCAAGGTTTGCTGCGTTGTCGCATCCGGCACGCATCGAGATCCTGCGATATCTGGCCGGCAGCAAGTCCTGCTGCTGCAAGGATGTCGTCGAAAGGCTCGACCTCGCGCAATCGACCGTCTCGCAGCACCTGAAGATCCTGGTCGAGGCCGGGCTGGTGCGCTTTTCGCCGGAGAAGCAGCGCTCACGCTACGAGATCGATCGTGAGGCTTTGACCACTTTCTCAGGCCAGGTCGCCGATCTGGTCGAAACCTGCTGTTCAAGCAGCGAAGAACAACAAAAGGCATGACATTTTGGCCGACAAGACAGTTTCCGCCGAGTCCGGCTCCACACTGAAGACGCTGCTCAACCTCTGGCCCTACATGTGGCCGGCGGACCGTGCCGACCTGAAGGCGAGGGTGGTCTGGGCGACGGTCTATTTGTTCGTCGCAAAGTTCGTTCTCATTTTGGTGCCTTATTTCTTCAAATGGGCGACCAACGCACTTTCCGGCGACCATGCACCGACGCCGCCGCTGCCGGACTTTCTGCTGACGCCTGTCATGCTCGTGCTTGCCTACAACGTGGTGCGGCTGGTTCAGGTCGGTTTCAACCAGTTGCGCGATGCGCTGTTCGCGCGCGTCGGCCAGCACGCGGTGCGCCAGTTGGCCTACAAGACCTTCGTGCATATGCACAATCTGTCGCTGCGCTTCCATCTGGAGCGACGCACCGGCGGCCTGTCTCGCGTCATCGAGCGCGGCACAAAGGGCATCGAGACCATTGTCCGCTTCACCATTCTCAACACCGTTCCGACGCTGCTTGAATTTGCTTTGACGGCGGCGATCTTCGCGATTGCCTACGGCTGGCTCTACGTGGCGGTGGTGGCCGTGACGGTGGCGATCTACACTTGGTTCACGGTGTGGGCGAGCGACTGGCGCATCGGCATCCGCCGCGACATGAACAATTCGGACACGGACGCCAACACCAAGGCGATCGACTCGCTGCTGAACTTCGAGACCGTCAAGTATTTCAACAACGAGCGCATGGAAGCCGAGCGCTTCGACCGCTCGATGGCGCGATACGAGATCGCCGCGACCCGCATCTGGACCTCGCTCGGCTGGCTGAACTTCGGCCAGGGCGCGATCTTCGGCGTCGGCATGGCCATCGCCATGTGGATGTCGGCACGCGAGGTCATGGCCGGCACGCAGACCATCGGCGACTTCGTCTTCATCAACGCGATGCTGATGCAGCTTTCGGTGCCGCTCAACTTCATCGGCTTCATCTACCGCGAAATCCGCCAGGGCCTGACCGACATCGAGCAGATGTTCGACCTTCTCGACGTGAAGCAGGAGGTCGTCGACAAGCCCGATGCGAACAAGCTGGTGGTCACTGACGGCAAGGTCGAATTTCGCGACGTCCAGTTTGCCTATGATCCGAGCCGGCCCATCCTCAAGGGCATCAGCTTCGAGGTTCCGGCCGGCCGCACCGTCGCCATCGTCGGCCCTTCCGGCGCCGGCAAGTCGACCATCTCCCGACTGCTGTTCCGCTTCTATGACGTGCAGAGTGGCTCCATCCTGATCGACGGCCAGGATGTTCGCGATGTCAGCCAGGAAAGCTTGCGTGCGGTGATCGGCATGGTGCCGCAGGATACGGTGCTGTTCAACGATACCATCGCCTACAACATTCGCTACGGCCGCCCCGACGCCACCGACGAGGAGGTGAAGCGGGCGGCGGAACTGGCGCAGATCGGTGGCTTCATCGAGCATCTGCCTGGTGGTTACAAGGCCATGGTTGGCGAGCGCGGGCTGAAGCTTTCGGGCGGCGAAAAGCAGCGCGTGGCGATTGCCCGCACCATCCTCAAGGCCCCGCCAATCCTGATGCTGGATGAGGCTACCTCGGCGCTGGACACTCACACCGAGCAGGAGATCCAGGCTGCCCTCGACCTGGTCAGCCGCGGCCGCACGACCATCGTGATCGCCCACCGGCTTTCGACCGTGATCTCGGCCGATGAGATCATCGTGCTCAAGGACGGCCAGATCGCCGAGCGCGGCACGCACGCCTCCCTGTTGCGCAAGCAGGGGCTGTATGCTTCCATGTGGGCCCGCCAGCGGGAGGCAACTGAAGCGGAGGAGCGGTTGCGGATCGCCCGGGAAGCAGACGAACTTGGCGTCGTTGTACGCCGCAAGACCGAGGAAGTCTGATCCGCCGCGGCTGTTTTCGCAATGTTGCGTTGCGGTGGGCTGAGCTTTCCGGTAAGCAGGCCGGCATTTCCACTGGAGACGCCACCTTCCGATGAGTCTGGTCGAAACCATCAAGAACGTCTTCGTACCCGTGCACCGCGAAGGCTATCCCTTCATCGGTGCGTTCGCAGCCGCGACGCTCATCCTGGGATTCTTCTCGATCAACCTGTTCTGGGTCGGCCTGATCCTAACGGCTTGGTGCGCTTACTTCTTCCGTGACCCGCAGCGCGTCACACCGGTCGACGACCGTTTGGTCATAAGCCCGGCCGACGGTGTGGTCTCGGCGGTCGGCCCCGCCGTGCCGCCCCGCGAACTGGGGCTCGGCGCCACCGAGATGACGCGCATCTCGGTTTTCATGAATGTCTTTTCCTGCCACGTGAACCGCTCGCCGGTGCGCGGGCGTATCACGCGCATCGAGCACCGCCCCGGAAAGTTCCTCAATGCCGAGCTCGACAAGGCCAGCAACGAGAACGAACGTAACGGCTTGGTCATCGAGAGCCCGAACGGTACAATCGCAGTCGTCCAGATCGCCGGGCTTGTGGCTCGACGCATCGTCTGCTGGGCCGAGACCGAGAGCAATACGGCCGTCGGCGAGCGTTTCGGCCTGATCCGCTTCGGATCGCGCGTCGACGTGTTTCTGCCGCTCGACGCCACGCCGCGCGTCGCGGTGGGGCAAACGGCTGTTGCGGGCGAGACCGTGCTTGCCGAGTTCGGCGGCGGCGCAGTGACCCCCTTAGTGCGGATTTCGTAGCCCGTGCCGACGCCCTTCCAGCCCTTCGAACCGCACGGCCGCGGCGGCCCGCGCATCCGCGAAATCCCCTTGCGCATGATCCTGCCAAATCTGATCACGGTGCTGGCGATCTGCGCCGGGTTGTCGGGCATAAGGCTGGCCTTCGAGATGCGCTTCGAGACCGCCGTGGTCATGGTGCTGATCGCCGCCTTCCTCGACGGCATCGACGGCCGCATCGCCCGCGCGCTCAAGGCCACGTCGAAATTCGGCGCACAGATGGATTCGCTGGCCGATATAGTCAATTTCGGTGTCGCGCCCGCGCTCGTCATCTACGCCTTCCTGCTGGATCGTGCCGGCTCGCCCGGATGGATTGCCGCACTTCTGTTCGCGATCGCCTGCGGTCTACGATTGGCGCGTTTCAACGTGCTCGACGAGGACCAGGACCGTCCGGCCTGGCAGGCGGAATATTTCGTCGGCGTCCCGGCGCCTGCCGGTGCGGTGGTGGTCATGCTGCCGATCTACCTGGTGTTCATCGGCGCGGTCGTGCCGGACCGCGTGTTCGGCTTTGTGTGTTCGGGGTTCACCCTCCTCGTCGCCTTCCTGCTGGTCAGCCGCCTGCCGGTCTATACCGGCAAGACGATCAAGATCCCCGGCGACAAGGTGTTGCCGCTGATCCTTGGCGTTGCACTTTTCGTGATGCTGCTCGTGACCTATCCGTGGCAGACGCTGTCGCTTTCCGTCATCGGCTACCTGATTTTCCTGCCGCTCAGCGCGCGGGCCTATTCCCGCCGCGCCAGGCTGGAGGAACAAAAGGCTGCGGCTGCTGCCATGCAGCCGCCGGCTGACTGAACGTTCCTTCAAGCTGCGGCTTCGCGGCCACGCCGCTCGATCGCCAGCCGGCGAACGGCGACATAGTCGATCTTGCCCGAGGCAAGGATCGGCAGGTCGGCGACCTTGACGATTTCGTCGGGTATCATCATGCCGCTGGCACCGGATAGCATGCCGAATTGGCGTAGCTGCGCCGGATCGGCGTCTGCGGCGGTCGTGACGAGAACGATCCGCTCGCTCCTGCGCTTGCCGGGCACAGCCACCACGGCGTGATGTGCTTCCGGCCATAGATCCTGCACCAGAATTTCCACCGCTCCCAGCGAAACCATCTCGCCAGAGATCTTGGCGAAGCGCTTGGCGCGGCCGCGAATGGTGATGAAGCCTTCGCGGTCGACCGACACGATATCGCCCGTGTCCTGCCAGGCGTCGTCGCGCGGTTGCAGCACGCCGGGGTTCTCGGCAGTCATGTAGCCGAGCATCAGGTTCGGGCCTTGAATCTGGAGCCGACCGCCATCGGCCAGACCTTCCACGGGTTCGAGCCGCATCCGCATGGCGGGCAGCAGTCGGCCGACGGTTCCATCGCGCCCATGCGTCGCCGTATTGACCGAAACCACCGGCGAGGCTTCGGTCAGGCCGTACCCCTCGATGATCTCCACACCGAAGCGCTGGCGCCATACATTGCGCGTCTCGGGCTTCAGCGCCTCCGCGCCGGCGACAACGAACCGCAGGCTCGAGAAATCGCCATCTCCCGCGGCAGCGGCATAGGCGGCGAGGAAGCTGTCGGTGCCGAACATCACGGTCGGGCGCACCTTCGCCGCCACCTCCGGAATCCGCTTGAACTGCACCGGCGAGGGGTAGAGGTAAAGCCTCACGCCGGTAATCAGCGGGAGGACGATGCCGCCGGTCAATCCGAAGGCATGGAACGCCGGCAGCACATTGAGAAGCTTGTCGTCAGGGCCGAAGGCGATGCGCGCCTCCGCCTGCATGGCGTTGGCAATGAGGTTGCGGCTAGACAGCACTACGGCCTTCGGGCTTCCCTCGGAACCGGAAGTGAACAGGATGACCGCCGGGCTTTGGGAATCCTGGGCGTGGATCGGAAGTCGCCAGAAGCACGCGGCCGCGATGCGGTCGGCCGTCGAAACGCCATCGCGCAAATCCTCGAGCCAGATGAACCTTGCGCCACCCATTTCGGCAGCTTCGACGATATGGGCAAGATCGGCCTTCTGCACGAAGGTCCGCGACGAGACGATGGTGCGGACAATGGCGGTGCGCACGGCCGCGGTCACGTTTGCCGGACCCGCCGAAAAGTTGATCATCGCCGCCACCCGCCCGCTCGAGGCCAGGCCAAGCAGCGAGAGCACGACGGCGTTGGTGTTTGGCAACATGACGCCGACCGCTTCACCCGGAGCGGAGATCGAGGCGAAACGCAGGCCGAGCACGCGCGCACCCATGAGCAGGCGCTGGTAGGTCAAAGCCCCGCTGGTCGCATCTTCGATGATCGTGTGACTGCCACCGATGCGTGACGCGGCATCGCGAACGACCAGAAACAGGGAGCGCCCGGGATCGGTGGCGGCGAAGCGGGCTTCCGCAATGCGGTCGAACAGCGCGTTTGATGCCGGCGCCGGTTGCTTGGGGCTGCGCGCGATCAGCTCGGAGATGGTCATCGGCTCTAACGCGCTGACGGTCAGGCGTGGAAACCATTTTCGCGGCGCCTTCGCTGCCGGTGCGAGCGAAAATGGCAGGTGCCGTGCTCCGCCCACAAAGATCGGTACCACCCTGGCGTCGGCCCGCAGCGCGATCCGCGCCACGGCCCGGTAGAGCCGGAACGACTTCACGTCGGGTTCGATATTATCGGGCAGGTAGACCGCCAGGCGGCCCTTGCCCCTCAGCACCCGCACAAGGCGACGGCTGACGAAGATGTGCTCGGCATTGAAGGCGATGGTGCGGGCCAGCTCCCGCCACGGCTCCAGCCAGGCAGAGCGCGCAGAGGCTTCGTCGAGGATGTGCAGCGTATCCTCCGGCAGAAGCGCCAGCATCAGCGCGGGATCGAGGCGCGACTGGTGGGTGACAACATAGACTACCGGCGCCTTGACCTTGCGCGCGGCACGCATGTTCCCGTCGGCGATGCGGTAGGCAAGCTTGAGCGGCAGGTAAAGCAGCGCCTGATGGACCGTGATGCCAAGGCGCACCGTCTGCCAGAACGCGCCGGCCAGGTAGACCGCGAGCACGCATAGGGCAATTGTTCCAGTCAGGATCATGCCGCACCTCCCAGCGTGTCCTTGTCGCGGTTCTTGCCGACCGCTTCGATCAGAAAGGTAGACGATGCTGTGTCTACGTCAATGCGCTTGTTGCCTTCGTTTTCGCGGCTGAATTGCGGAGTCGAAAGGAACGCCGCAGATCCGCCCTGCGGCCGCTGTTGACTGCGGACAGCCGGGCAAAGAAAAAGCCGGCCTGCTGGCCGGCTGAGTAAGGGGGACGGGCAGAGGGGTTGGGCATGGGGACGAAGCCCGTCCATCTCGGCAACGCTTCACGACGGCGATGGTTCCATCGCCTTGAATTCCTCCGTGTTCAGGCCGCGCGCAGCGCACGCGCCTGCAGCCAGTCGCGCCCGGCATGAGCGAGCACTGCCGTCAGCACCACCGCGCCTCCGACAAAGCTGGTGGTGGGAGGAATCTCGGCCAGAACGAGCCAGCCGAATACAATGGCGAAAGGCACTTCGGCCGAACCCAGCAGGCCGGCCTCGGCCGAGGGGATCAGCCGCGCGCCTTCGGTCCACAGTATCGAGGCGAGCGCGTACGATAAGCCGAAGGCGCCGAGGAGCGCTGCGTCGTGTGCGGATACGGCCAGCGGATCGGCGACGAACCAGGCAAGCGCGAACACGAGAAATGCCGCGACGGCACCCGCCCAGACTGCCGGCGTTTCGCGGAATGCGCGGATCAACACCATGTAGAGGGCGCTGGTAGCTGTCATGATCAGCGCCAGCCCGTCGCCGAAGGGGCGGCCGGTCCCCGCGCCGGCAAACACCATCAGGCCGACGCCGGCGAGCGAAAGCACGGCTGCCAGCATGGTCTGGCCGCGCACGCGTTCGCGCATCAACAGCCAGGCGAACAGCGCCGCCACGAAAGGCGCGGTGGCGTAGATGATCGCGACGTTGGCGACATAGGTGTGCTTGAAGGCGGACACGAAGGCGAGACTGGCGCCGGCTCCCACGACCGCCATCAGCCAGCCCCGCCAGCCGAGCCGCATGGAGTGCGCCGAGCCTGCCCGGCCGCGGCGCCAGAATACATAGGCCGTGATCAGAAGCGCGCCGACCAGCCCGCGCCAGCAGGCGATGACCATCGGCTCGGCACGGATCGACTTGGTGAGAATGCCGGCGAGCCCGAACACTGCTGCCGATGCCGTGACGAGCACGATGCCGAGCAGGCGTTCGGCCGAATGGTCGATCTGTGCTGCCATCGTTTTTTCCGGCGGTTGCATGCGACTATTCCCAGTCTAGGAAAGGGCACATGACAGGGTGCTGTCAGGATGATCAGTCCTGCTTGCGGAAGCGCTCGCCAAGGATGATGACCACGCCGGCAAGGAAGATGAGCGTTGCGCCCATGAACACCTCATGGCGCGGAACATCGCCCCAGATCGCATACCCGAAGAAGAAGGCCCAGATCAGCGAGGTGTATTCGAACGGCGCGATGACCGAGACGGGCGCGCGCTTCATGCCTTCGAACAGCGCAAACTGGGCAAGGCCGCCGACAGCGCCGATGCCGATCAGCAGGAACCATTCATAGGGGACTGGCGTCTGCCACACGAAGAACAGCGGCACGCCGGCAATGACGAGGAAGAAGGCGTTGTTGAGAACGATCTGCACCATCGTGCTCTCATGCAGTGCGATCTTGCGGATCAGCACGATAGCGAGCGCCCAGAGGCTGGCGGCGGCCAGCACCATGGCAACCGGCGCGGTGATGCCGAGCGTTGCCGGATCGCAGGCGACATAGACGCCGACGAAGCCGATGAGCACCGCCACCCAGCGCACCAGCGGCACTTTTTCGCCCAGCACGAAGATCGACAGCAGCGTGACGATGACGGGGGCCCCGAAATAGATCGTGGTCAGCTCGGCCAGCTGCAGATATTTCGCCGCGTTGTAGTAGCAGAGCCAGGCGACGAGGATCAGGAAGCTGCGAAGCAGCATCGGCACGAAGACCGGCGAGCGAAAAGATTCGACCATCAGCTTGCGGCCGCCGACGGCGAGCGCGCCTGCAAGAATCGTTGCGCTGCGGAAGAACAGGATCTGCCAGACGCTGATGCCGGTGACCAGCAGCTTGATCGAGGCGTCCTGTCCCGAAAACAGAAAATAGGCGATACCGGTGAAGAACATGCCCGCGTAGATGCGTTCGCGCGTATCGACAATGACGGCATTGGCCATGTGGCAGTCCTGAGGAATCGGCGCCTGCCCCACGCAGCGGCGCTGGACAGCTATACGACCATGACGTGCAGTCGGGCTAAGCCAGACGGCCAGGAGCATTAGGACCAACCTGTTTTGCTGGCTCAGCCGGTTGTGGCAGGACGCGGCGCCGCCTGCATGATAGGTTGACGCAAAAGATCGCACTGGGAGATCGGCATGGACGCCACGGAATTGAAGAGCTTGCAGACGCCCCTTAAGGACAGTTACCGGGAGGACGCCTCACAGGCGCTGGTGACCTTGCGGGCCAGGGGCTCGATCGACGATCAGTCGATCGCCTGCAAGGTGGAGACGGGGAGGGCGCTGGCTATTGCCGGTCTGCACCCTGCGACAGGCGGCAGCGGGCTGGAACTGTGCTCCGGCGACATGTTGCTGGAGGCACTCGTCGCATGCGCAGGCGTGACGCTGAAAGCCGTGGCGACCGCGCTTGAATTTCGTCTCACTGACGCGAGACTGGAGGCCGAGGGGGACCTCGACTTCCGTGGCACACTGGGCGTGGCCAAGGACGCGCCGGTCGGCTTCCGCGCGATCAGGCTGAAGTTTGACCTCGATACGGACGAGCCGCAGGAGCGCATCGATACGCTCCTGAAGCTGACTGAACGCTATTGCGTGGTATTCCAGACGCTCAATGCGCGACCGGAACTATCGGTGACGGAGAGCCACTCCGCGCCGAAGGTCTAGCTAAAGTCCTATTCCGGGTTGCGGTAGGCAACAAAACGTTCCTGCCGCGCCTGGAAGATCATGCCGGTCTCGCGCAGCGTAGGGCTGGCGAGAGGCACGATTTTGGCCGCGATCTCGGCCGGCGTGGGCAGGGTGTCGGGGTTTTCGCCGGGCACGGCCTGCGCGCGCATAGCCGTGCGCGTGGCGCCGGGATCGACGCTGTTGACGCGCAGCGGCATATTGTGGGTCTCGTCGGCCCAGGAGCGACCCAGCGCCTCGACGGCGGCCTTGGAGGCGGCATAGGGACCCCAGAATGCGCGGGCCGAATGCGCCGCGCCCGAGGACAGCAGGATCGCGCGGCCCGCATCCGACTTGCGCAGCAGCGGATCGACCGAGCGGATCAGGCGCCAGGTGCTGGTGACGTTGATCGCCATGACCTTCTCGAACACCTTGGCCTCGACATGGCCGATCGGCGAGATGACGCCCAGCACGCCGGCATTGGCCACCAGAATGTCGAGCTTGCCCCAGCGGTCGTTGATAGCGCCGCCGAGACGGTCGATGCCTTCCATGTCGGTGAGGTCGAGCGGGACCAGCGTGGCTTGGCCACCGGCTGCCTTGATCTCATCGTCGAGGTCTTCAAGCCCGCCCACCGTGCGCGCCACGGCAATCACATGCGCGCCCGCGGCCGCCATCTGCTTGGCGATCTGGTAGCCGATGCCGCGCGAGGCGCCGGTCACGAGAGCGATGCGGCCGGAAAGGTCGGGAGTTGCAGTCATGCCAGTCCTCTAGCGGGCACCCTGCGCGAGAGACACGCAGGGAGAGATTCGAAACCAAGGGGATTGAGACGAGCCATCACTGCCCGCTGGAAGCCAGCAGCGACAGAGTGCGTATGTTGTCGGCGCCTTCGAAATCGGCAAGGCGCGTGGGATATTCGGTGGTGAAGCAGGCGTCGCAGAACTGCGGCTGTTCCATGTTCCGGTTGGCCTCGCCGACGGCGCGGTAAAGACCCTCGATGGACAGGAAGCCCAGCGAATCGACGCGGATGAATTCCGCCATCTCCTCGATCGACATGCGCGAGGCGAGCAGCTTGGACTTTTCCGGCGTGTCGACACCGTAGAAGCACGATGAGCGCGTCGGCGGCGAGGCGATGCGCATATGCACCTCCTTGGCGCCCGCGTCGCGCACCATCTGCACGATCTTCTGGCTGGTGGTGCCGCGCACGATGGAATCGTCGACCAGCACCACGCGCTTGCCCTCGATCATGCGGCGGTTGGCGTTGTGCTTCAGCTTGACGCCCATGTGGCGGATGGAATCGCCGGGCGAGATGAAGGTGCGGCCCACATAGTGGTTGCGGATGATGCCGAGCTCGAAGGGCAGGCCGGCCTGCTGGGCAAAGCCTATGGCCGCCGGGGTGCCCGAGTCCGGCACGGGCACGACGATGTCGGCCTCGACCGGATTCTCGATCGCCAACTCCATGCCGATGCGCTTGCGCACCTCATAGACGTTGCGGCCCTCGACGGTGGAGTCGGGGCGGGCGAAATAGACATATTCGAAGATGCAGAAGCGCGGCTTGACCGGCTCGAACGGGAACAGGCTCTCGATGCCCTTGGTGGTGATGATCACCATCTCGCCGGGCTTGACGTCACGGACGAAGCGCGCGCCGATGATGTCGAGCGCGCAGGTCTCGGAGGCAAGGATGTAGGAGCCGTCGAGATCGCCGAGCACCAGCGGGCGGATGCCAAGCGGGTCGCGGCAGCCGATCATCTTCTTGGAGGTCAGCGCGACAAGCGAGAACGCACCTTCCAGCTGGCGCACCGCCTCGATGAAGCGGGCGTTGAAATCCTTCTCGCGGCTGGTCGCCACCAGATGCAGGATGGTCTCGGTGTCGGAGGTGGAAGAAAAGATCGCGCCCTGCTTCTGCAAGGCGCGCTGAACCGTCATCGCATTGGTGATGTTGCCGTTGTGGGCGATGGCAAAGCCGCCATCGGCAAGCTCGGCAAACAGCGGCTGTACATTGCGGAGACCCGAGCCGCCAGTGGTGGCGTAGCGGGTGTGGCCGATGGCGCGGTTGCCCTTCAGGCTGTCGATGACCCTCGGCTTGGTGAAGTTGTCGCCGATCAGGCCGACATGGCGTTCGACGTGGAACTGCGAGCCGTCATAGGAAACGATACCCGCCGCTTCCTGTCCGCGATGCTGCAAGGCGTGCAGACCGAGCGTGACGATCGCGGCAGCGTCCTGCCGGCCGAATATGCCGAATACACCGCATTCGTCGTGGAAATGGTCATCGGCCTCGCTGGGCAAGGTGTCTTCGACTTGGGCCATCGGGCGGTCTCTCGTGAGAAAGCACTCATATAGCGCGGCGGCGCTGAGCGCGCCACCATCAATTGTCCGCGGGCGGATTTTCGTCCTGCGGCGTTTCCGCGCCGGCGTCGGCAGGGGCCGTACCCGGCTCGGCGTCCGGGGCGGCACCTGGCTGCAACCGCTTGAGCAGCGACTTCTCGGGATCTTCCGGCATCAAGCTCTCAAGCTTGGCGCCAACGCTCTCGAGCAGCGGCTTCGACTTGGCGTCAGCGATCCAGGTGGGCGGATTCGTGCCGACCAGCCAGTTGAAGAACAACAGGCCCACCGCCACGACCAGGACGCCGCGGGCCGCGCCGTAAAGGAAGCCCAGCGTGCGGTCGAGCGCGCCGACGCGGGAATCGATGATGAAATCGGCGATCTTCATGGTGATGACCGTCACCACGATCAGCGCGATGATGAAGACGACGCCGGCGGCCGCGCCCATCGCAATCTTTTCATTGTCGATGTGCGGCCGCACATAGGGTACCACCGCCGGATAGAAGTAATAGGCTGCTGCGGCAGCGGCGATCCAGGACGCCACGGAAAGTACTTCGCGCGAGAAGCCGCGCACCATGGCCAGCATTGCCGAGACCAGAGTGAAGCCGACGAGAATTCCGTCCAGCAGCGTAATCGGCATGTCGTTCTCACTCCATCATGACAGCTCGTGCCGTACCGCGCCGCCTGGCCCGGTCAGTCGTCCGTGTTTCGGCGCAGGGCTCCCGCAATCCGCACAACGAGGTCCGTGAGTGTCGCGGGTTGGAATGCACCGGCCCCGATCCCCCCGGACATTTCCTCGCTGCCCTTCGGCAGGACAGCCTGTCCAAAGCCCAGCTTTTCGGCTTCTTTGAGGCGCTGCTGCGCATGCGCAACCGGCCTAATCGCGCCCGAAAGACTGATTTCGCCGAAATAGACGCAATCTGCGGGCAGGGCAAGTCCGGTGAGGGACGAAACCAGCGCCGCCGCCACCGCAAGGTCCGCTGCCGGCTCGGAAATCCGGTATCCGCCGGCGACGTTCAGATAGACGTCGTGCTGGCCGAAGCGAACGCCGCAATGGGCTTCGAGCACGGCCAGCACCATTGCAAGCCGCGGGCTGTCCCAGCCCACCACCGCGCGGCGGGGCGTACCGAGCGTCGAGGGCGCGACCAGCGCCTGGATCTCGACCAGCACCGGGCGGGTGCCCTCCATGCCGGCAAAGACCGCCGCGCCCGGCGACTTGGCGTGCCGCTCGCCCAGAAATAGTTCGGAAGGATTTGCGACGTCGCGCAACCCCTTGTCCGACATTTCGAACACGCCGATCTCGTCGGTCGGGCCGAAACGGTTCTTCACCGTGCGCAGGATGCGGTAGTGGTGGCCGCCTTCGCCCTCGAAATAGAGCACCGCGTCGACCATGTGCTCGACCACGCGCGGGCCTGCGATCTGGCCTTCCTTGGTGACGTGGCCGACCAGCACCACGGCTGCGCCGGTGGACTTGGCGTAGCGGATCATCGCCTGCGCCGAGGAGCGCACCTGGGTAACGGTGCCGGGCGCGGAGTCTGCAAGGTCGGTCCACAGCGTCTGGATCGAATCGATGATGACGAGGTCGGGCCGCTTGCCTTCGGCGATGGTGGCCAGAATGTCTTCGACATTGGTTTCGGCGGCGAGTTCGACCGCAGAGGCAGCAACGCCGAGCCGCTGCGCGCGTAGGCGAATCTGAGCCACGGCCTCTTCGCCCGAGACATAGACGATGCGGTGGCCGCGACTGGCAAGTGCTGCGGCGGCCTGCGTCAGCAGGGTGGATTTGCCGATGCCCGGGTCGCCGCCGACCAGAAGCGCCGAGCCGCGCACGAAGCCGCCGCCCGTGGCCCGGTCAAGCTCGCCGATGCCCGACGCGATGCGCGGCGCATCCTCTATGTCGCCCGACAGCGAGGTGAGGGCGACGGGTCGGCCCTTGCGCGCGCTGCGCATGGAGGCGGGACCGCTGCCGATGCCGCTGTTCGTGCCTTCCTCGACCAGTGTGTTCCACTCGCCGCAGGCATCGCATTTGCCGGCCCAGCGCGTGTGCGCCGTGCCGCAGTTCTGGCAGATGAACTGGACGCGGGTCTTAGCCATGGGCGGCCTCCGGCGGGGCGATTACGAGCGCGCGCATGGGGGCACTACTCGAACCGTTCCGGCAGGTGATGCTCTTCCGCCAGGTCCGAGAAGCGGGTGTACTGACCCTCGAATGCGAGATCGACGGTGCCGGTGGGTCCGTGACGCTGCTTGGCAATGATGAGTTCGGCCTTGCCCTTCACCTTCTCGAACTTCAGCCGCCACTCCTCATATTCCGCCGTGCCTTCCTCCGGCTGCTTGTTCTGCAGGTAGTACTCGTCGCGATAGACGAAGAGCACCACGTCCGCGTCCTGCTCGATCGAGCCCGATTCGCGAAGGTCGGAGAGCTGCGGCCGCTTGTCGTCACGGTTTTCGACCTGACGGGAGAGCTGTGACAGCGCGATGATCGGAACGTGGAGTTCCTTGGCCAGCGCCTTGAGGCCGGTGGTGATTTCGGTGATTTCCTGCACGCGGTTCTGCGAATTCTTGGCGGAGCCCTGCATCAGCTGCACGTAGTCGATGACGATGACTTCCAGGCCGCGCTGGCGCTTCAGGCGGCGCGCACGCGCCGCGAGCTGGGCGATCGAGATACCACCGGTCGCGTCGATGAAGAGCGGGATCTTCTGCATGGTCTGGGAGCAGGCGACGAGCTTTTCGAAATCGGTCTCGGTGATTTCGCCTCGGCGGATCTTCGATGACGAGATTTCGGTCTGCTCGGAGATGATACGGGTCGCCAGCTGCTCGGCCGACATTTCGAGCGAGAAGAAGCCGACCACCCCGCCATTGGCGGCCTTGAACGACCCGTCGGCCTGCTGCGCGGGCTCATAGGCGTGGGCGATGTTGAAGGCGATGTTGGTGACCAGCGAGGTCTTGCCCATGGCCGGGCGGCCGGCAAGGATGATCAGGTCGGAGGGCTGCAGGCCGCCGAGCTTGCGGTCGACGTCGCGCAAGCCGGTGGAAATGCCGGAGAGGTGGCCGTCGCGCATATAGGCGGCATTGGCCATGTCCACAGCGGTCTTGACCGCGTCATTGAAGCTTTCGAAGCCGCCGTCGTAGCGTCCGGTTTCGGCCAGTTCGAACAGGCGCCGCTCGGCGTCCTCGATCTGCTCGCCCGGCGACATGTCGACCGGCGCATCGTAGGCGATGTTGACCATGTCCTCGCCGACCGTGATCAGCGCGCGGCGCGTGGCGAGGTCGTAGATGGCGCGGCCATAGTCGGCGGCGTTAATGACGGTGACGGCCTCGGCCGCGAGTCGGGCGAGGTAGTGGGCGACGGTCATGTCGCCGACCTTCTCGTCCGAAGGCAGGAAGGTCTTGAGCGTGACGGGATTCGCCATCTTGCCCATGCGGATCAGCTCGCTCGCGACCTCGAAGATCTTGCGGTGCAGCGGCTCGTAGAAATGCGCGGCCTTGAGGAAGTCCGAGACGCGGTAATAGGCGTCGTTGTTGACCATGATCGCGCCCAGAAGGGCTTGCTCGGCCTCGATATTGTTGGGTGCTTCGCGATAGAGCGGAGTCTCCGCCACCTCGAACTTGCGCGCCGCCTCTGCCATCTTGCCCCCGATCTTGCCCTGTATCCTGCGGTACCAGACATGGACGCTGGCTTGTGAACATTCGCCCCTTGTTTCCCATGATTCACAGCCGGTCCAAGCCATCCACAGGCTGCTTGGCCGGCTATGCGAATCCAGGTTGACGCGAATCGTTTGCGCAGATTAGCCGCGCGATTGCGGGAACAGAACAGGAAACGCGCGAAACGCCACGCTTCCAGACTGTTGTCCTCCGCAAAGAGGGCTGATGCGGTGCCCCCGCGCTCAGGCGGCGCGCGGCGCCAGAAGGATGATGCAGGCGCCGGCGATGCAGACGGCAGCGCCCAGCAAATCCCAACGATCCGGACGCACGCCCTCGGCTATCCAAAGCCAGGCCAGCGAGGCGGCGATGTAGATGCCGCCATAAGTCGCGTAGGCACGACCCGCGGCGGAAGAATCGACAAAAGTCAGCAGCCAGGCAAAGGCCATCAGCAGGGCGATGCCGGGTATCAGCCACAGCGCTGACTTCTCCAGGCGCAACCAGGCCCAGAAAGAAAAGCAGCCGGCGATTTCGCAGATCGCGGCGGCGACGAAGATGGGAATGCTCAAGATAATGCCCTCTGGCTGCCTGGTTCTTTTTCGAGGTGAAATCGCCGGAAGGCAATAGGCGGGCTATTCGCCCGCCTCGGAAATACGCCGCTTCGGCTGCTTGCTGCTCGCCGGCTCGGACTTGCGCGGGCCGTCGTGCATGGCCAGCGCCTTCTCGCATTTGCCGATATAGTCGCGCGTCAGCGGCACCACGTTGTTGCGATGCGTGAGCTGGATCTGGAACACCATCAGGTCCTGCCAGCGAAACGCCGCTTCCGAGCCGGCGAGATAGAACTCCCACATGCGGCAGAAGCGTTCATCGTAGATTTCCTTGGCGCGCTCGCGATTGGCCATGAAGCGCTCGCGCCAGTTCTTCAGCGTTTCCGCGTAGTGGATGCGCAGGATCTCGACGTCGGACACCATCAGGCCCGCCTTTTCGATCACCGGCAACACTTCCGACAGCGCGGGGATATAGCCGCCGGGGAAGATGTACTTGCGGATGAAAGCGTTGGTGGCGCAGGGCGGACCGCTTCGGCCGATCGAATGCAGCACCATCACGCCGTCCGGCTTCAGCAGGGTAGCGCACTTGTCGAAGAAAGTGCGGTAGTGGTTGACGCCGACATGCTCGAACATGCCGACCGAGACGATGCGGTCGAAGCGCTCGGTGAGGTGGCGATAGTCGCGCAGTTCGAAATGGACGTGATTCTCCAGCCCTTCGGCATGCGCCCGCTCGGTGGAGACCGCATGCTGTTCGGTCGACAGCGTCACCCCGAGAACGTCGGCTTCGAAGTTGCGGGCCAGATAAAGGCCCAGGCCGCCCCAGCCCGAGCCGATGTCGAGCACGTTCTGGCCGGGCTTCAGCCGCAGCTTGGCGGCGAGGTGGCGCTTCTTGGCGAGCTGTGCCTCCTCCAGCGTCATGTCCGGCCGCTCGAAATAGGCGCAGGAATACTGCATGTCCGTGTCGAGGAAGAGCTTGTACATCTCGCCCGAGAGATCGTAGTGGCGCTGTACGTTGCGGCGCGAACGCCCGGTGGTGTTGAGCTGCTGCAGGCGCCGGAACGCATTGCGAAGCCCCTCGAGGGCCTTTGTCCACGCCGCCTCGACGCCGCTCGGTCCCATGTTTTGGTAAGCGATGCGCAGCAGGCCGAGAATATCGCCCTCCACGACGTCCATCTCGCCGTCCATGAAAGCTTCCGGAAGCGCCAGCATCGGGTCCAGGGCAACGGCGCGTTCGGCATGACGCGTGCGGAAGACCACATGCACCGGGTCTCCGCCGCCGTCGCCGAATCTGTGCGACGAACCACTCGCACTCGTGACAGTGAGGTTTCCAGTGCGCACCAAGCGTTCGATGATGCGCTGCAGCATTATGTTCATGGCACAGCACCTGCATTCACGAAAAAGAGGTCGCTTCTATTTTGCTTCAAAGCGCCGCAGGTGCAATAGTTCCAGTTTGTACAAAAAAGCCCGGGCTTTGGGCCCGGGCTTTGGTCCAGTTCAACACTGAACGGGTGCGGCTTACTCGCCTTCTTCTTCTTCCGCCATCGGATCGAAGAAATTCTCGGGGCGGGCGTTCTCGTTGATGTCCTCGCCGTAGATCGCTTCGGCCGTGTCGAGCTTCTCGCCGGCTGCCTGACGCTCGGCTTCGTCGGCCGTGCGGGCGATGTTCAGCGTGATGGTCACCTCGACTTCCGGATGCAGCGCGATCGCCACATTGGTGAGGCCGATGGTCTTGATCGGGTGGTTGAGTTCGATCTGCGTGCGGTTGACCGAGAAGCCCTCGGCCGTAATCAGATCGGCGATGTCGCGGGTCGAGACCGAGCCGTACAGCTGGCCGGTTTCGCCGGCCGAGCGCACGGCCACGAAGGTCTTGCCGTCGAGCTTGTCGGCGATCTGCTGGGCTTCGGACTTGCGCTCCAGGTTGCGAGCCTCGAGCTGGGCGCGCTGGCCTTCGAACTTCTTCTTGTTGGCTTCGTTGGCGCGCAGTGCCTTGCCCTGCGGCAGCAGGAAGTTGCGGGCAAAACCGTCCTTGACCCTGACGGTGTCGCCCATTTGGCCGAGGCGGGAAATACGTTCGAGAAGGATGACTTCCATCGTTCCTGTCCTTTGTCTGTGCCGCAAGCGGCGTGATTCGTTCGGGACGGGTCAGGAAGCAGGCTGGCGCTTGGCGCCTAGGGTCGCTGTCCTGCCTGTCCGGCAGTTAGAAGCTTTCGCAAAGTCCGGCTTCAACTTCGGGATTTTGATGCTTCTCGCCGCACCCGACGCGGAGAGATGGAAAGGGCGGTGGCCGCCCTTTCCGGAATGGGTCTTACTTCACCACGTAGGGCAGCAGGCCGAGGAAGCGGGCGCGCTTGATCGCCTTGGCGAGCTCGCGCTGCTTCTTCTGGCTGACGGCGGTGATGCGCGACGGCACGATCTTGCCGCGCTCGGAGATGTAGCGCTGCAGCAGACGCACGTCCTTGTAGTCGATCTTCGGGGCGTTGGCGCCGGAGAACGGGCAGGTCTTGCGGCGGCGGTGGAACGGACGCCGGGTCGGGATCTGGTTGATGTCGACCATTATTCTGCACCTCCTTCAGCCTGTTCGCGCGGACGGCGCGGACCACGGTCGCGGTCGCCGAAGCCACGGCTCGGGCGGTCACCACGGTCGCCGAAGCTGCCGCGCTCACCGCGTTCCGAACGCTCTTCGCGCTTCTGCATCATTGCCGAGGCGCCTTCCTCGTGGGCTTCGACCTTGACGGTCATGAAGCGCAGCACGTCTTCGGACAGACCCATCTGGCGCTCCATCTCGTTGAGAGCGGCCGGCGGGCAGGTGAGGTCCATCAGCGTGTAGTACGCCTTGCGGTTCTTGTTGATACGGTAGGTGAGGGACTTCAGTCCCCAATTCTCGACCCGACCGACCGATCCGCCGTGCGAGGTGATGACGCCCTTGTAGTGCTCCACGAGCGCGTCGACCTGCTGCTGCGAAAGGTCCTGGCGGGCAAGAAACACATGTTCGTACAGAGCCATTGTTCTTTGCCTTTCTTCGTTTCCCTGTCCGGTTCCCGGCGGCTAAGCCTCTGCAACTTCTCTTGATCCTTCGAAGGCCAAGGCCATCCAAGGGGAAGAAAGGAGCATGACGAGACGGTCGAGAGCGGAGACACGGGAGGCGGAAGCACTTCTTGCTTCACACGGGGCTTTCAAAAGCTCCGGCCCTCCGTTCAGCCCCCAGCTGGGACCGGCAGATTGCGGGCGTCTATACAGTATTGCGGCGGGAAAGCAAGGCAAAACACCCTTCGAATTGGTGCACGGACGCGAACGTGCCCTTAACCAAGTTTCACGAAACGGCCGAGGAAGGCTCGCGGATCAACGCGATATTCACCTTGTTCGCGCGACAACAGTTCCTTCAAAGTGGCATTGCGGGGGTAACGATGCTTATCAATCGCTTCTGGCGGTCGCAAAGCGGCAATTTCGCGATGATGTTCGCGCTATCGCTTCCGGCCGTTTTTGCCGGGGTCGGGCTAGCGCTCGACATTTCCAACCTGATGACCGCGAAATCGAATTTGCAGAACGCATTGGATTCGGCGGTTTTGGCTGCCTCGCGTCTGGCCGACGCGTCCACCTCACGCACGGATGTTTTCAACGGCTTTTTCAAGGCAAACATCAGCGGCAAGCGTGAATTGCTCAACGCCAGCGCCGAGCTGAAGGTGGATCAGGCGATCAATTCCATTCGCACTTCGGCCACGGCCACTGCCGACGTCGCGCTGAACTTCGGCTTCATTTTTGGCCAAAGCGCCCATATTTCGGTGACGTCCAGCGCCTATGAATCGACCGCCAAGCTCGAGATTGCGCTTGTGCTCGACAATACCGGCTCGATGGGCGACTCCAACATGAAGGCGCTGCGCGACGGCGCAACCAATCTGATCAACATCCTGCAGGAAGCGAAAAAGCAGAACTTTCAGCGCACGATCCGCTCAGCCCTGGTGCCGTTCGTGACGGCGGTGAACATCAAGGGTGACGACTTCTTTAAGCAGGAGTGGATCGACAAGCGCTTGGAAATCCCTGCAAACGAGACAAATACCTTCAACGGCGTGAATTTCGAGCCGCTGACAAACAAGAATCGTGTTGGCCACTGGGAGTTGTTCAGGCGGCTGAACCCGAAGAACATTTATGTCGCCGATCCCGTTTCCACGGCCATTTCCAATCCCTCCGTGGATTGGAAGGGCTGCGTCGAGGCGCGGCCGAGTCCCTACAATCTTGATGATGCCAAACCCAATCTGAGCAATCCGGCAACGCTGTTTGTGCCCTATTTCGCACCTGACGAGCCGGGCGTGCCCGCCAAGGCCCAGAACGCCGACGGCTCCGTATTCAACAACAGCTATCTCGCGGACGTGTCCACGAGTAAGGACAATGCTACGCTGCAAAAGTACATCGGAAAGTACGTCGACGTTTCGACTAAGCAATCAACGCAGAAGACCCCGACGGACTATCTAATCACCGCAGCCGCTCCATTGACCAGCGGCCCCAACTATGCCTGCCCGACGCCGATCGCGCCGCTGACGGATGATCTCGAAAAGCTGAAGACCGAGATCAGCAAGATGACCTATTGGAACGGCTCGGGAACCAACGTTTCCGAGGGGCTCGCCTGGGGATATCGCGTCCTGTCGCCGAATTTCGGCACGGGCGACGCCTTCAACTCGGAAGGCACGTCCAAGGTGGTCGTGGTCTTCACAGACGGCGAAAACAACGTCTTCGGCCAAAAAGACAACATAAATAAGTCGGACTACGGCTCTTACGGCTACCTCAGCAACGGACGTCTGGATTCGACGCAAAACCGCAGCAAGGCGCTGACCAACGTCAACAACATGACGCAGTCCATGTGCACGAAGCTCAAGGCACAAGGCGTCAGGGTGTTTACCGTGGTTTTCGGTGCGGATACCACCGCGAACCGCGATCTCTACGGCAAGTGTGCCACGACGCCTGACAACTTCTACGTCGCCAAGACCCAGGACCAGCTAAAGGCTGCTTTCCAGACCATCGCTTTCTCGATCTCGCAGCTCTACATCACTAACTGACGCGGGCGGAAGCTGCAAGACGGCTCCGTCTTCCGCAACGACAACGGCCCGAAGAGTGATCTTCGGGCCGTTGTCGTTGACGCGGTTCACATCGCGGCAGGGCCGTTCAGCATTTCGGGGAAGAAGCTTTCCGCCGCGTGCTGCCTGCCGAAGATCATGTCGTACTGCAGCAGGCGGAAGTCGCGGATCGCCGGATCGATGGCTTTTTCCCGCGACCAGTCCGGGGTCGTCTCGTCATCGGCGCCGACCAGCAGGTTACGATCGACCACGCGATAGTGCCCGCGCAATTCGCCGAGGAAGCCCGTGTAGTAAGGGTGGCTGATGCCCGCCGTCTCGAGCAGGTGCAGCGGCAGGAAGGCCGGGCTCACCGAACCGGTCTTTGCCGGGCCCGTGCGGTTCGACCACACCACCAGAGGCGTCTCGTGCTGGACGCTCATTTCGGGCAGCGGCGCGCGGCGCTTGGCGACGTTGCTCTCCATGAAGCCGGTTTCGACATAGACCGGCCCGAGCGGCGGCAGGTGGTCGCCGAACATGGCGACGATGGTATGACGGTTGCGCTTCCGGGCCCAGTCGATAAGCCGCCCCAGTGCTCGGTCGCCGTCGGCCGCGCCCTCCGCATAGCTCAGGATGCTGTCGCGCGCCTTGCTGCTCACGTCGCCGTCGACAGTGTGCGTGGGGTCGTCATAACGATTCGGCGCGTAAGGGCCATGGTTCTGCAGCGTCACCGCGAAGAAGAACAATGGATCCCGCGTGGTGTCGGCCTCCCGGATGATCTCCTCCACCAGCGCGGCATCGGAAGCGAGCGGCCCGCGGGTTGCCAGAGGCGGCAGGTTCTCCTGAGACATGAAGTGTTCGAAGCCGAATGCCTTGTAGACCGGCGTGCGGTTCCAGAACCAGCCCGCGAAGGGATGGAAGGCGCGTGTGTCGTAGCCTTCGGAGCGCAGGAAGCTGGCGAGTGATGGAATGGGGCCACGCACATATTGCTGGTAGGGAATGCTGCCATAGGGCAGGAAGGCATTGGAGAACCCCGTCAGCGCCTCGAACTCGACATTGGCGGTCATGCCGCCGAATTCCGGCGAGAAAATGTGGCCGGACTGCAGCGCCCGGACATTGACGATCGGGTCGGGCGTAATGGTGATGCCAGGCAGAAGCGTCGGGTCCCAGAAGGATTCGTTCATGATGACGATGATGTCGGGTGCATCGCTCGGCACCACCGGGGCGGCGGCTTCCGGCCCGGTGATCGCCGAGATCGCCTCGGCCGAATAGCCGGAAGGCGCTGCCACCTTGGCCATGGGGACATTGAGGGCGAAAGCGATGGCGAAGCCGTTGCTGTTGTAGTTTTCCTTCTGGTCCCACATCATCGGAATGATCTGCAGCCGATCGCGCGCCCAGGAGAAGGTCGCGTAGTCCATGATCGAGCCGAAGAACACCAGAAGGGGCAGCGTGAGCGCCAGCCGCCCGAGACGCCCACGCAGCGACAGTGCTGGCATGCTGCGGCACCAGTAATTCCAGGCTGCGACGAGCAGAGCCACGCCGGCCAGGGCGCCCAGTGCGATGGCTGCGGCCGCAACCGGCCGGTCGCTCGCCAGCAGCGGCAGCAACTCGAATATCTGGCGCGCATAGAGAATGTCGGCCGGGTAAAGCGGATCGCCGAGATAAAGCGACTTCTGATGGCCGATGAAAGCGAGCAGCAATACCAGTGGAGCCACCAGCAGCAGCGCGTGATGGGCGCGACCCAGCAGTGCATCGAGGAAAATGAGCAGCAGCGCAAACAGCGCCACCGTCGTCCAGCCCGGGCGGAACGGTTGCTGGAAGAACAGTAGCGTTGGCGCAAGCGAGCCGCGCACCACGAGTTCTATGCAGAATACCAGGACAGTGGAGATGGCAAACGTCAGCGCCAGCATGCCGACGACTCGAATCGCCCATGCGTTGCGCCAGCCGGATAGGCCAGCCTGAGCGCGTTGCGATCCGTCGTGCGCTGCTACCTGTGGATGTGCCAACTCTCAACCCCAAACTGCAAAATCGGAAAATGTCATCTCACTGTCATTTAACCGTCACAAAAGCTAGGCTGGCGGGATGCCAAGCGCATCAATTCTCCTTGCAGGCAGATAGAAGACGCGGTGCGAGGTCGCTCGGAGGCCTGAGGCCAGCCACGTTCCGGCTGCGCGACGCCTTTCAAATGCCCTCTGCCCACGGTCGAAGTGCGGCGCGGCCTTGACTTTCCGGCCTTCCTTGCGCCACACGGCCTTCAAGTGAAACATAATCCGGGAGCCTTTCATGGCCGTCGCATTCACCTTTCCGGGGCAGGGCAGCCAGTCCGTGGGCATGGGCAAGGACCTTGCTGACGCTTTCCCTGAGGCCCGTGCGGTTTTCGAGGAAGTCGACGAGGCGCTGGGCCAAAAACTGTCCCAGATCATGTGGGAAGGCCCCGAGGAGACGCTGACGCTGACCGCCAACGCCCAGCCGGCGCTGATGGCGGTGTCGCTGGCAGCCCTTCGCGCCATGGAGGCGCGCGGCTTCTCGCTGAAGGACAAGGTGTCCTATGTCGCCGGCCATTCGCTGGGCGAATATTCCGCACTTGCGGCTGCCGGCATGTTCTCGATTGCCGACACGGCGCGGCTTCTGCGCATTCGCGGCAACGCCATGCAGGCCGCTGTTCCGGTGGGCGAGGGCGCCATGGCCGCCATCATCGGTCTGGAGCAGGCCGACGTCGAAGCCGCTTGCGCAGAAGCTGCGCAGAACTCCGTCTGCCAGATCGCTAATGACAATGGCGGTGGTCAGTTGGTGATTTCCGGCGCCAAGGCGGCCGTCGAGATTGCCGCAAAGCTCTGCTCTGAAAAGGGCGCCAAGCGCGCGCTGATGCTGTCGGTTTCCGCGCCCTTCCATTCGGCGCTGATGTCGCCGGCGGCCGAGGCTATGCGCGAGGCGCTGGCTAGTGTTGCCAAGCAGGCGCCGGTGGTGCCGGTGGTCGCCAATGTCGTCGTGCAGCCGCTGAGCAACCCGGACGAGATTGCCGCCCGCCTCGTCGAGCAGGTCACCGGCCGCGTGCGCTGGCGCGAGACGTTGGAATGGTTCGGCGCCAACGGCGTCAAGACGCTTTACGAAGTGGGCTCGGGCAAGGTGCTCTCGGGTCTTGCCCGCCGCATCGACAAGGAAATCGCCACCAGCGCCATCAACACGCCGGCCGACGTCGAAGCGGCGGTTGCGGCGCTCGCCTGAACAATTGAGAACAATGACCCCACCCGTGTGACGGGTGTGCTCTTGAGATGGAGTCAAAAATGTTCGATCTGACCGGCCGCAAGGCACTCGTTACCGGAGCTACCGGCGGCATCGGCGAGGCGATTGCCCGCGCGCTGCACGCACAGGGCGCAACCGTCGGCCTGCATGGCACCCGCGCCGAAAAGCTCGAAGCGCTGGCCGCCGAGCTTGGCGACCGCGTAAAAGTGTTCCCGGCCAATCTGTCCGACCGCGACGAGGTCAAGGCGCTCGGCCAGAAGGCCGAAGCCGAACTCGAAGGCGTCGACATCCTGGTCAACAATGCCGGCATCACCAAGGACGGCCTGTTCGTGCGCATGTCCGATGCCGACTGGGATGCGGTGCTGGAGGTGAACCTCACGGCCGTGTTCCGCCTGACGCGCGAGCTGACCCATCCCATGATGCGCCGCCGCAATGGCCGCATCATCAACATCAGCTCGGTGGTGGGCGTGACCGGCAACCCCGGCCAAGCCAATTACTGCGCCTCCAAGGCCGGCCTGATCGGCTTCTCGAAGTCGCTCGCCCAGGAGATCGCCACCCGCAACGTGACCGTCAACTGCGTTGCCCCCGGCTTCATCGAATCAGCCATGACCGACAAGCTGAACGATAAGCAGAAGGAAGCCATCATGGGCGCAATTCCGGCCAAGCGCATGGGCACAGGCGCGGAAGTCGCCTCGGCGGTTGTCTACCTCGCCTCCGACGAGGCCTCCTACGTCACGGGCCAGACGATTCATGTGAACGGTGGCATGGCCATGATCTGATCTCTCCGCCCGTTAACCTTTTCCCTTCGGCTGGTTCGCTGAAGGGGGAGGGTGTGGGGCGGATGCGGTCGCTGCCAGCGAAATGGTGGCCGGCAAAGCCGATTTCTGTAGATGGTTGCTGCAAAACCGCGCAAAATCGGCGTTTTCGCATTGGACGCACGGCTCTTTTCGTGTAATGCCGCCATGACTTGCGGCGGTTGGGGCTGACGCCCCGCCGCCGTCACCACGTTCCCCCGGGAACATCTTTCAGCTTGATTACCGGCATTCCTGCCGTTAACGAAGACAGACAAATTTAAGACGAGGATGCCCAAATGAGTGACACCGCAGAGCGCGTCAAGAAGATCGTTGTCGAACATCTCGGCGTCGAAGCCGACAAGGTAACCGAAGGCGCCAGCTTCATCGATGATCTGGGCGCTGACAGCCTTGACACGGTCGAACTCGTCATGGCTTTCGAAGAAGAATTCGGCGTTGAAATCCCCGATGACGCGGCCGAGACGATCCTGACCGTCGGTGACGCCGTCAAGTACATCGACAAGGCCTCGGCCTGACGCTTCATCAGCTCAGCATTCCGAGAATACCGCTATGAGGCGTGTCGTCGTCACCGGCCTGGGTCTGCTTTCGCCATTTGGCGTCGGCGTTGAGCATGGCTGGAGGGAGCTTCTGAGCGGTCGGAGTGCCGCCCGCAGGATCACTCATTTCGAAGTCGAAGATCTTGCCTGCAAGATCGCGAACGTGATCCCGCGGGGCGATGGCAGCGACAATACCTTCAATCCCGAGGCCTATCTTGAGCCGAAGGAGCTGCGCAAGATCGGCGACTTCATCCTTTACGGGATCGTGGCCGCCGACGAGGCGCTGAAGGATTCGGGCTGGCAGCCCAAGACGCCGGATGAGCAATATGCTTCCGGCGTGATGATCGGCTCGGGTATTGGCGGTATCGAGGGGATCGCGGAAAACGCGCTTACCCTGCAGGAACGCGGCCCGCGCCGTATCAGCCCGTTCTTCATTCCGGGCAACATCATCAATCTGGTTTCGGGGCAGGTTTCCATTCGGCACGGGCTCAAGGGCCCGAACCATGCCGTGGTCACCGCCTGCTCCACCGGCGCGCACGCCATTGGCGACGCGGCGCGGCTGATCATGTTCGGCGATGCCGATGTGATGGTCGCCGGCGGTGCCGAGGCCCCGGTGACGCGCCTTTCGCTGGCGGGCTTTGCGGCCTGCAAGGCGCTCTCCACCGGACGCAACGAGACGCCCGAACAGGCTTCCCGTCCCTATGATCGCGACCGCGACGGTTTCGTCATGGGCGAGGGCGCCGGCGTTGTGGTGCTCGAGGAGCTCGAGCACGCCAAGGCGCGCGGTGCGAAGATCTATGCCGAGGTCGTCGGCTACGGCCTGACCGGAGACGCCTATCACATCACCGCTCCTTCCGAGGACGGTGAGGGTGCCTTCCGCTGCATGACGGCTGCGCTGAAGCGTGCGAATCTGCAGCCTGCCGACATCGACTACATCAACGCGCATGGCACTTCGACCATGGCCGATACCATCGAGCTCGGTGCGGTCGAACGCCTGGTCGGCAATGCTGCCTCGAAGATCTCGATGTCGTCTACCAAGTCGTCGATTGGCCACCTGCTCGGTGCTGCCGGCGCGGCCGAGGCGATTTTCTCCATTCTCGCCATTCGCGACAATATCGCTCCTGCGACGATCAATCTGGACAATCCCGAGCGCGAAACGGCGATCGACCTCGTGCCGAACAAGCCGCGTGAGCGCCAGATCGATGTTGCGCTTTCGAATTCCTTCGGATTTGGCGGCACCAACGCCTCGCTGGTTTTCCAGCGCTATAACGGCTGAGCGGCGCCGCAAGGCCCGCTTCGCCGCGAATTTTGCCATATTCGCCCCTAGTCTCTCGGCGGGGATTCTTACGCAAAGAGCATTTGTTGAGGCGCTATGACCACGAGTTCTTCCGACGGCGAAACCGGTCGCAGTACCGAGTCGTCGAAACCGATCGTTCCCAAGAGCGCCAGTGAGGCATTGCGTCCCGAAGCCGGGACGCCCCCGCCCCGTCGTTCGCGCGCCTCGCGCAATCAGTTCGTTGTTTTCCTCAACTTCATCGTTTCCGCTATCGTCCTGGTCGTCCTGGCTGCCGGAGCGGGGGTCTATTTCGGCAAGCGTGAGTTCGACGGGCCCGGACCGACCACGGTCGACCAGACATTCCTGATCAAGCCGAATACCGGCGTGCAGGAGATCGCAGACCAGCTCGAGCGCCGCGGCCTGATCAACGATGCGCGGATCTTCCGTCTCGGCGTTCGCGCCTACGGCAATGACTCGGCGCTGAAGGCCGGCGAATACGATATTAAGGCCGGCGCCTCGATGCGCGACGTGATGGAACTGCTGAAGAGCGGCAAGTCGGTGATGTATTCACTGACCATCCCCGAGGGGCTGACCGTCGAACAGGCGTTCCAGCGCGTCGCCGAGCATGAGGTGCTGATCGGCGACATGCCGACGACGCTTCCCCCGGAAGGCAGCCTCGCCACCGACACCCAGCGCTTCACCCGCGGCGCCACCCGCCAGCAGATCATCGACAAGATGCTCGCGCACCAGAAGCAGATGGTCGAGGAGATCTGGGAGCGGCGCGTGCCTGGCCTTCCGCTCGCCGACATCAACGAATTCGTGACGCTCGCCTCTATCGTCGAGAAGGAAACCGGCCGTGCCGACGAACGTTCGCGCGTTGCCGCCGTCTTCATCAACCGGCTGAAGAAGAAGATGCGGCTCCAGTCGGACCCGACCATTCTCTACGGCCTGTTCGGCGGCAAGGGGCGCCCGGCCGATCGGCCGATCTACCAGTCCGACATCGACAAGCCGACGCCTTACAACACCTATCAGATCAACGGCCTGCCGCCGACGCCGATCGCCAATCCCGGCCGCGCGGCGCTGGAGGCGGTCGCCAACCCCTCGCAGACGGACGACCTCTATTTCGTGGCCGACGGCACCGGCGGGCATGTCTTTGCCAAGACGCTCGACGAGCATAACGAGAACGTGGCACGCTGGCGTGCAGTGCAGAAGAAGCAGGCCGAAGAGGCCGCCAAGGCTGCTGAAGGTCAGACGACGACCGGCGACAAGCCGGCCGCTCCGGCCCAGTAGGGGTGGGAGATCCGGTGAGAACGGACCGAGGGCGCGCCGCAGAACACTGTTTCCATTCGTGCGGCCGTTCGGACCGAACCGCCGCGCCGGCGCGTGAGGGGGCCGGGAGATGATCTTGCAGAGTATGACGGGCTTTTCACGCGCCGCCGCGGAGCACGACGGCGCGGCGATAGCCTGGGAACTGAAGTCGGTGAACGGCAAGAGCTGCGAAGTCCGCTTTCGCCTTCCACCCGGCTGCGAACGGCTGGAGCCCCAGCTGCGCCAGGCCGTGCAGAAGCGGTTCAGCCGCGGCAATATCCAGGCATCGCTGAACGTCACCCGTGCTGCCGGCGCACTTGTCCAGCCTGTGGTCAACGAGGCATTCCTCAAGGATCTTGCCGGGCTTGCCAAGCGGCTGCAGGAGCAGTTCGGCATCGCGCCGCCCACCGCCGACGGGCTTCTCGCTCTGCGAGGCGTGCTCGACGTGCCGGAAGCAACCGAAACCGAGGAGCAGCGGGCGAGCTTCGACGCCGCCGTGCTGGCCGCGCTGGAAACGGCACTTGCCGGCCTGGAGGACGCGCGCAAGGCCGAAGGAGCCGCCCTTGGTGCGCTGCTTGGCGGTCATATCGACACGATAGAAGCGCTGACGCTGAGGGCCGAGGCCGATCCGTCGCGTGAGCCCGCCGTGATCCGCGCACGCCTCGCCGAGCAGGTCGCCCTGCTCATGGACGCGGCCGCCACTCTCGATGAGGCTCGGCTGCATCAGGAAGCTGCGTTCCTCGCGACCAAGGCCGACATTCGCGAGGAAATCGACCGCCTGAAGACGCATGTCGCTTCCGGCCGCGCGCTTCTGGCGGGGGGCGGGGCCATTGGCCGCAAGCTCGATTTTCTGGCGCAGGAATTCAATCGCGAATCGAATACGTTGTGTTCGAAATCGAACGCCGCGGCGGTCACCGCCATAGGGTTGGAATTGAAGGCGGTCGTCGATCAGTTCCGCGAACAGGTACAGAATCTGGAGTAGCATATGAGCGCTGAGACACCTTCGAGCGCCATCCGTCGTCGGGGCCTGATGCTGGTGCTGTCGTCGCCCTCGGGCGCCGGCAAGTCGACCATCGCGCGCACTCTGCTCGAAAGCGATCCGAGCCTCGAACTGTCGGTGAGCGTCACCACGCGCGCGCGACGCGGCAGTGAGATCGATCGCGTACACTACCACTTTGTCTCGCAGCGCGATTTCGAGCGTCTGCGCGACACTGACGCGCTGCTGGAATGGGCCGAGGTGCACGGCAACTACTACGCCACCCCGCGCGAGCCGGCGGAAGCGGCGATGGCAGCCGGTCGCGACATGCTGTTCGACATCGACTGGCAGGGCGCGGAGCAGCTGAAGGAAAAGATGCCGGCCGACATAGTGTCGATCTTCATCCTGCCGCCTTCCATGAAGGAACTGAAGACCCGGCTCAAGCGCCGCGCCGAGGACAGCGACGAGGTCATCGAGAAGCGTCTGGAGAATGCCCGAGTCGAGATCGAGCATTGGCGCGACTACGACTATGTGGTGGTCAACGATGATCTCGACCGCGCCTACAGCGCGGTACGCGCGATCGTAACGGCCGAGCGCCTGCGCCGTAACCGGCGTCCCGGCCTGTTCGACTTCGTTTCGGGATTGCTCGACGAAAAGACGGAGTAGGGCGATTGCCCTCCTTCGCGGAGGGCACCTACACTGCGTTCGCCAACGCCACGAATTCAGCGATGTCCAGCGTCTCCGCGCGGCGGGTTCCGTCAATGCCGGTGGCTTCCAGCAGGCGCGCGCCTTCGATGCCTTTCAGGCTCTGGCGCAGCATCTTGCGGCGCTGGCCGAAGGCGGCTTCCGTGATGCGGCCGAGCGTGCGGACATCGGCCGGCAGCGGGTTTTCACGCGGGATGAGCTGAACCACCGAGGAGGTGACCTTCGGCGGCGGTGTAAAGGCCTGCGGCGGCACGTCGAAGACTATCCTGGCATCCGTGCGCCAGCCGGCAAGAACGCCGAGCCGGCCATAGGCATCGCTACCCGGTTTGGCGACGATGCGTTGCGCCACCTCACGCTGGAACATCAATGTCATGGAAGCGTAGAAGGGCGGCCAGTCGGCCACCGTCAGCCAGCGGATCAGCAATTCCGTGCCGATATTGTAGGGCAGGTTGGCCACGATCTTGACCGGACCAGAGGGGACCAGAGCGGCGAAATCGGTCTTCAGCGCGTCGCCCGGGATCACTTCGAGGCGACCCGGGTAATGTGCCGAGACCTCTGCCAGCGCTTCCAGGCAGCGCTCGTCGCGCTCGATGGCGACGACACGGGCGGCCCCGTTCATCAGCAGCGCGCGCGTCAGTCCGCCGGGGCCGGGGCCCACCTCGATGACCGTGCAGGCAGTGAGGTCGCCGGCCGAGCGGGCGATCTTGCCGGTGAGATTGAGGTCGAGCAGGAAATTCTGGCCGAGCGACTTCTTCGCCTGGAGACCATGGCGCTCGATCACGTCACGTAGCGGCGGCAGTCCATCGAGGCTCATTTGGCGTGGCTTTCCGTATCGGCCAGATGCCGCGCCAGCTTCAATGCGGCGATCAGGCTGTCGGGGCGCGCAATGCCCTTCCCGGCGATGTTGAAGGCGGTGCCGTGATCTGGCGAAGTACGGACGAAGGGGAGGCCGAGCGTGACATTGACCGTTTCGTCGAAGGCCAGAGCCTTGGCCGGGATTAGGGCCTGGTCGTGATACATGCAGATTGCGGCGTCGTAGCTGGCGCGGGCGCGCGGATGGAACATGGTGTCGGCAGGGTGCGGACCGACCGCCTCGATGCCGGACTGGCGTAGCACCTCCACGGCAGGCCGCACGATTGCCTCGTCCTCGCTCCCCATTGCACCGCCTTCGCCGGCATGGGGGTTGAGGCCCGCAACGCACAGCCGGGGCTTGTCGATCCCGAAGCGGGTTCGCAACTCATGAGCGGTGATGCGGGCGACGGTGACGATACCGCCGACCGTCAGTGCTCCGGGGACGTCGACGAGGGGAATGTGGATCGTCACCGGCACGGTGCGCAAATCGGGACCCGCCAGCATCATCACCGGCGTGACCGAGGTGCCCGTCTTCAGGCTGGCCAGATGGGCAAGATATTCAGTGTGGCCGGGAAAGAGAAAGCCAGCATCGTAAAGCGGCTTCTTGGCTATGGGGCATGTGACGACCGCCGCAGCTTCACCCGCAAAGACGTCCGCAACAGCCCGGTCGATCGCTTCGACCGTGCCAGTGGCATTGGCAGGATCCGGCTTTCCGAGGCTGTCAATAAAACGGGCTGCGAGCGGCACGACCGGCAGGGCGCGGGAAAAGGTGTGGACGGCGCGGCCGGGCGTGGTCTCTTCGATCACGATGTCGACGCCAAGCTGGCGTGCTCGCGCTGCCAGCAGGGCAGGGTCAGTCAGGAGATAGAAAGGCGGAATATCCGTTGCGGTGCGCGCCAGCCAGGCGGCGATGGCGATCTCGGGGCCGATGCCCGAAGGATCGCCACTCGTCAGCGCCAGCGCGGATTCAGCATGGAAGCGCACAGTGCTCAGCGTTCGACGATGCGGGCTCTGTCCCGCAATTCGGCCATGTACTTCTTGTTGAGCTGCTCGGATTGCTGGTCCTGCGTGCCTTCGGACTGGAACACCATCTTGGCCACCTGGTCGTCCGACACTTCGCGGGCGCTGCAAATGCCGATGAATTCGACGCCGCGATCGGTCTCTCGCACCCCCGTGGTGCCGCCAGTCTTGGTCTTCTTGATCTGGTCTGCCCATTCCGGCGGCAACTCCGGCGCCAGCACGCGACCGAGATCACGCACCGTCACGTCAAGCAGGCCCTTGGCGAACTCGCGGGTGGTGTTGCAGCCATTGAAGCGCGCGCGCATGGCCTCGGCTTCGCGCTTTCGGGCGCCAATCTTGCCGCGCTCCTTTGGCGGCACGACGAAGATCACCTGCTGTAGCATGTATTCGGTCGCCGTAGGCTTGCTTCCGCCCTGCTGCAGCATGCGCTGGACCACGTCCTGCTCGCTCATGCTCCCGCCTTGCTCGCGATAGCGAGCCTGCAGCGCCTGATTCCAGCCCATCTGGGCAGCGATGAACTGCTTGAAGTGCTCCGGGGTGACACCTGCCTGCTGCATGATGTCGTCCAACTGCTTGAGCGTCATCTTGTTGGAACTGGCGAAGCGCTTGTACGCATCATTGACCTGCTGCTCCGACACCTTGATGCCGAGCCGCCTCGTCTCCGCCACGCGCAACGTTTGCTCGACCAGCTCGTCGGCGGCAAGCTTGTTCAGATTGCCCTTGCGGTGCTGCAGCTTGAGGAAGGCCGCGCGCCGCTGGATGTCGTAACTGGTGATCGGAACATTGTTCACGACGTATTTGATCTCGCTCGCCGCGGCCGGAACGGCAGTGCCCACCAGCGTAGCAGAGCTCACTGCCACAAACATCGCGAAGCTCGTCGAAACGAGGTATTTCCTGATCAAAGCCATATCGATCGATCCCCGCCCTCGATATTCCTAGTCATAGACATGGGTTTGGTTGCCGATCCTATGCGGCGAAACAATGACGACTACTTGCGCGCGTCATTGCAGCAGGTCCCTCGTCGAGGAACCGAAATCGCCAAGTGTACGGAACGAAATGTTGAAACCGAAGGTTTGCACGTCCTTTTCCCGCTTTTCCGGATTAAGGTTCGCGTCGCGTTTCGTCGTCATCGTCACCGTATAGGAGAAGCACTCGTCGTCGTAGGCGAAGCCGACCGAGTTGCGCGTGACTACACCAGACTGGAAGTCATAAGTGCCCGAACCAAAAGCGCGCCAGTTCTCGTGGAAGCGGCTGGAGGCGCCGAGCGTCATTTCCTTGCGGTCCTGGTCGAAGCCGTAGAGTGGCTGAGCCTGGATGAACGCGTACTGCGCCGTAACGGAGATCGGCGACGAGCTGTAGCCGGCCTTCAGTTCGGCACGCCTGACTTCGAGCGTATGCTCGTCCAGGCGCGCGCTGGCCGATGCCGACAAGCCGAGGGGGCTGACAAGTCCCATCAGGCCGACGAAATCGGATGTGTCGGTTTCTAGCCCGGAATAGGCACCCGCATTGACGAGGTCGGGCGAAGCGAAAGAGTTGCGGCCGGCGAGCTGGTAGGACTGGCCGAACAGGGCATTCGTCGCCCAGCCGTTATCGTACGAGCCGGAATAGCGGAAGCCGACATTGGCGCGCGTGCCACCCTCGATGCGGTCGTAGCCGGAGAACTTGTCGCGTTCGAACAGCGTCGTGGCATCGAAGACGAAGCTCTGCGCATCCTCGTTGGGAATGCCGAGTTCGGCGGCATATCTCTCGTTCGGGCGGGCGAACACCTGCGCCATCGGCTCCAGAACGTGCGAGGCGCTGGTGGAGGAAAACAGCACCGGCCAGCGCAGCTCAAGCCCGGCGGTCGCCATCGCGCGATAATAGGCCGAGAGGATGTCCGTCTCGACGGGGGTCGGCAGACGGGCAGCCATATTGTTGATCGCATCGACCGAGGCCTGCGTCTGGCTGACGGACGTAGTGTCCGCCTGGAAGGCCAGCAGCGGCGTGACCACCAGGCCGCCATCGGTGATGAAGGAGCGCTTCCACTCGGCTTCCGCAGTCAGCCTCGTCGAGGTGCCGTCGATGCCACGAACCGCTGGCTTCTCAGGCCGGTAGTCGAGATGCGAGCGGCTGACCGAACGCAGGTTCACGCCAAAATTCAGTTCGCCGCCCCATACGGGCTCGTCGGGTATATAGCTATAGTCCCACACAGGCAGGACCCAGGGCTCCTTGTCGCGCCGCTCGTCGTTGAGCGCGTCGCTCTGAACCTCGAATCGCATCGCCCGCAAATCGAAGAAATTCCGATCGTTAAGACCGGTAAGATAGATCTGCGACTGGTAGATATAGTTGCTATAGCCGTCGATCTGGTAGGTGTAGGCGAAGTTCTGGTCGGACTGCGCAAGGATGTCCCAACCGAACACCCAGCGCGGGTTGATGTCGAACCTGCCCTTGGTCCCGACCATGCCGCGCAAACGATTCGGATCGTCCGCCGGTCCTGAATTCACGCCATGCCGACCGTTCGGCTGGACGAAGGCCTGGGGATCGTTCTGACGGATGCCGGCGATCTTGAGGCTGTATTCACCCGAGTCGAAGCGCTGGCGCCATTCGGCCTCGCCAAGAAAGCCCTGCTTGGTAAAACCGGTACCGGTAACCGTCAGGTCGTATGTAGGCGACAGAGCAAAGTAATAGGGCACTGCCACGCCGAAGCCGAGTTCGGACTTGGTCTTCAGACCGGGGAAAAGAAAGCCGCTTTTGCGCTTGACCGTCGGGTCGGCGATTTCGAAGCTGGGCACATATGCGATCGGGAAGCCGAAGAACTCGAAGCGCGAGTTCTCGAAGCGCACCGTCTTGGAAGTGCCGTTCCAGATAATCTTCTGGGCCTTGATGCGCCAGATCGGCGCCCTGTCAGGCTGCGCCTCGCAAGGCGCGCATGCGGTGTAGACGCCATTGTTGAAGGTCGTCAGCACCCCGCCCATGCGCTCGGCGCTTTCGGCCGCGAAATAGGTCTTGTCGATTGTTTCGACACGCAGCGCGTTGACGAAGCCGTTGGCGAAATCGTCGGTGACGTCGATCTCGTCGGAATAGATCTTGGTGCCGTTGCTGTCGACGATCTCGACATTGCCGCTGGCCACGAGCCTGCCGGTGTTGCGGTCATAGGCGACACGTTGCGCGACCAGGCGGTTGCCGCCGTAATCGATCCTGACACCGCCGACAGCGGTTACCGTGTTCTTGTCGTGGTCATAGACCAGGGTGTCGGCTTCGAGCAGCATCTGCGAGCCGGCCGGGATATTGGGCGCGAGGTTGCCGATCTCCTGCGCCGAGGCCGGAGCGGCAGGCAGGGCATAGGCGAACAGGCAGGCGAGCGCTGTCGCGCCGTAGAGGCGTGCCAAGCGGATCGTCTTTTGCGCTGGTGTCACCGCGCCCCCCAACTAACCGTCCTCCCTGTATAGCAGGAAAGTTACCCCGAAAAACATGGCCACGACGACCGGAAACCACGCCGCGATGAAAGGCGGCACGAATCCCGCGTTCCCGAATGCCTTGACCAAGACTGAAACGACATAAAGCAGAAACCCGGCGACGACGCCACCCAAAATCATCGTCGAAGATTGCCCCATCCTTGCAAACCGCATCGAAACGGTGGCCGCGATAAGCGTCATCGCAACGAGTAGTGGCGGCAGTGCAACAAGTGAGTGGAACTGCATGGCAAATGCGTTCGCCCCGAGGCCGAACGAGCGTGCTGCCTCGATCTTGCTCGGAAGCTGGAAGAACGGGATCGTTTCGGGTTCCGCGAGGCGTTCCTGCACGAATTCCGGCTTCAGATTCGTCGGCACTCGATCGGTTGCGAGTGATTCGACACGAGCGCCGTCGCGGAATCGCTGGACGTCGTTGAGTTCCCAGTAGCCCTCACGCAGAAATGCCCGCTTGGCGTCCTTGCGCTCCACGATTTCGCCATTGCGGTCTATGTCGAAGAAGACGGCGTCGGACAGCTCCAGACCCTGGTTGAGAACGGCCCGCGCCCCGATGATGGTGTCTACGTCCCCGACCTTCTGGTGAATCCAGGGGGCGTCGAAGGCCGAAACCTCATTGGAATCGCCGGAGCGGATGTCGGATTCAATGAATTGGGAGCGCGACAGCCCGTAGGCCGCGATCGGATTGATGATTCCGATCGTCAGAATGCCGAACAGCAGGGCGCCCGCGCAGGCCGGCAGCAGGAACTGCCAGGCGGAAATGCCGGCAGCGCGCGCGATCACGAGTTCATATTTGCGATTCAGCGAGACCAGCGTCGCCATCGCCGCGAAAAGCGCGATGAAGGGGACGGTCTGCTGCACGATCATCGGCACGCGCAGAGCGGAGACCGAAAGCGCCATAAGGAAGGTGAATTTGGGCAGTCCGGAGGTGCGGCTGGAAAACTCGGTGAAGTCTATGAGGAAGATCAGGGCGAAAATGCCGACGAAAAACCATGCCGTGATCACGGCATAGCGGCGGAAGAAATAAAGGCCGAGTGTCCAACCCATCAGGCCGATTCCCCACTCACGTTGGCCCGGCGTGTCAGCCTGAGCCAGAGGGCCGACAGCTTCTCGCGAGACTGGCGTGCCGTGCTGGATATGCGCTCGGTCCAGGCGAGCGGGAGCTCCATCGTCTTGTTGCTCTTGATGAAGCCGATTGCCACGAGGGCAGCAATAGCCGGCACAAAATAGGCAAGTGGGCTGAACAATGGGTTCGTCTGGGCCTGGTTGGACACGAAGAAACCCAGCCAGCGCACGAAAAGCGCGATCGCTATCGATGTCACCAGCGGATTGATGCGGCCCTCGCGATGCGATCGCGCGTCGCTTGCTACCGCAAGTGCGATCAGCGCGAACACCAGCGAATATAGCCATTCCGTCAGCCGCCGGTGCAACTCGGCGCGGAAAAGTTGCGGGCTGTTCTGGTATATCTTGTCGTTGGGATTCGGCTTCATCAGGTAAGGCAGCGTACGATCCTTAGGATACATGGTGATGCTGCCGGTGGCCGATGAAAATGCGGAAAGATCAAAGGCATAAGAGGTGAAGCGGATCACCGACAGATCGCCCCCGGGCGCCTTGCGGTGAACCGCCCCGTCGCTCATCACGAGCATGCTCTTCTCGCTGTCCTGCACCACGGCGCCGGTCTTGGCGTAGTAGACCAGATCGGTGCCCGGCTGGCGCGAGTCCGCCACGAAGATGCCGCCCAGGCGACCGTCGGGCAGCCGCTCGGCCACTTGCACGAACAGGCCGTCATCGACCTTGCGGAAGGTGCCTTCCTGGATGATCAGGGACAACAGGTCGGCGCGCGCGGTGGCGATGAGCTGGCGGCCGCGTTCGCGCGCGTAGGGGTCGATACCGTTGTCGACTACGAAGGAGAAGGCGCTGGCCAGAAGGGCGAGGACCAGTATCGGTCGCACGATGATCCAGCGCGAGCCGCCGGCCGCGCTGATGACGGCCAGCTCCGAATCCGCGTTCATCACGCTGAGTGTCTGCGCCACTGCGATGATCAGCGCGAAGGGCACCACGATGGGAGTGATCGACGGCAGGATCAGCGTGGCGACTTCGAAGAAGGTGAAAGCCGATTGGCCACTGTCGGTGACGAGATTGATGCGGGCGAGCACCTGGGTCGTCCAGACGATCACCAAAGTCCACAGCAGCGCGCCCAGGAAGAACAGGAGCGTCCGGTGCAGTATGTAGCGTTCAACGACCTTCATGTGCCGCGGGGTTCCGTTCCTCTGGTCGGCTGTGGTGGCCCGTCAGGTCGCGGCAAAGGGTAGCTGCGCCATGGAGGTCGCACAATCGCTTCAATCCGCTCCTGCCTTTTGTCTGCTGTCGGCGCATGCGGGAGTCTCGTCAGGATTGGCTAAGAAACAGCCAAGAAAGCTGGTTAATCAAGCGTTGACCACGATTCGGCAACCGATTTAGCAGGTGCAGCCGCAATGATCGACCGATCAGATCAACAGCCACAATGCAGCAAAAAACAGACCGAGCGGCCTTGCGCCTTGCCAAATGCTGCAAAACGACGAAATGTCGCGTGAAGATCTGTCCGCAAGACGCCACATTCGAAAGCAGGCCCTCCATGACACCGATGCCCATCATCAGCTTCGCCAAGTTCGCTGCGCCCAAGAAAGGCACGGCAATCGTGCTCGTCGAGGAAGGCGGCGCCCTCAGCGAGGCGGCCAATACCTGTGATCCGGGAAAGGCTTTTTCGCGGGCTTTCCCGGTAGCGGAATTTTCCGGGAAGTCCGGGAGCGTGGTGGAAGTGCTGGCGCCCGAGGGCTCCCCGCTCGACCGTCTGGTCGCGATCGGCGCGGGCAAGGCTGCCGATCTCAATGATTATGGCTGGCTGAAGCTGGGTGGCGCGGTTGCGGCGCAGCTGCGCAAGGCCGGCGAGGTGACGGTGGTCGTCGAGCTTGCGGGCGCTGCGGCTGGTGGCGCCGAGGCGGCGAAGCTCGCGGCCGGCATGCTGCTGCGCAGCTACAGCTTCGAGAAATACAAGACCCGCAAGGACGAGAACAACGGCAAGGATGCTCCCGCCAAGCCGGCCAAGGTCACCATCCAGTGCGCCGACCCGGCCGGCGCCAAGAAAGCGTTTTCGGATGCGCAAGCAGTGGCAGACGGTGTCATGCTGGCGCGTGATCTGGTCAACGAGCCGGCCAATGTACTCGGCCCGGTCGAATTCGCCGCCCGTGCCAAGGAACTGGAAAAGCTTGGCGTCGAGGTCGAGGTGCTGACCGAGAAGGAGATGAAGAAGCTCGGCATGGGCGCGCTGCTGGGCGTCGCCCAAGGCTCGGTGCGCCCGCCGCGACTGGTGGTCATGCGGTGGAACGGCGGCAAGTCCAAGGACAAGCCGGTCGCCTTCGTGGGCAAGGGCGTGGTCTTCGATTCGGGCGGCGTGTCGATCAAGCCGGCCGCCGGCATGGAGGACATGAAGGGCGACATGGGCGGCGCAGCCGCCGTCACCGGCCTCATGCACTCGCTCGCCGCGCGCAAGGCCAAAGTCAACGTCGTCGGCATAATCGGCTGCGTCGAAAACATGGTCGACGGCAATGCCCAGCGCCCAGGCGACATCGTCACCTCCATGTCGGGGCAGACGATCGAGGTGCTGAACACCGACGCCGAAGGCCGGCTCGTGCTCGCCGACGCGCTCTGGTACTGCAATGATCGCTTCGAGCCGAAGTTCATGGTCGACCTGGCGACGCTGACCGGTGCGATCATGGTGGCGCTGGGTCAGCAGCACGCCGGGCTGTTCTCCAACAACGACGAACTGGCCGAACGGCTCGCCGCCGCCGGCACCACGACTCAGGAAAAACTGTGGCGCATGCCGCTGGGCGCCGAATACGACAAGCTGATCGATTCCAAGAACGCCGACATGAAGAACATCGGCGGCCGCCACGGCGGCTCGATCACGGCCGCACAGTTCCTGCAGCGCTTCGTCAAGGATACGGCCTGGGCGCATCTTGACATCGCAGGGACCGCCATGGGCTCGCAGGCCAACGAGATCAACCAATCCTGGGGGTCCGGATTCGGCGTGCGGCTGCTCGACCAACTGGTGCGCGATCACTACGAAGGATAAGCGGAAACGCCTCGCCTCGCCGAGATGCGACGAGGCGGGGCGTTTCCAATGCTGTCGCGATCGCTTACCTTGGCGCCATGGCCGAAGTTCTTTTTTATCACCTGACCGAATCGACGTTGGAGGAGGCGCTGCCGGGCCTGCTCGAAAAGAGCGTGGAGCGCGGCTGGCGCGCCGTGGTGCAGACCGGAACGGATGAACGGCGCGATGCGCTGGATGCGCATTTGTGGACCTTTCGCGACGATTCCTTTCTCGCGCATGCCACCGACCGCGAAGCCTTCCTCGAGGAACAGCCGGTGGTCCTGACCACCAGCCATGGCAACCTCAACCAGGCGCGTATCCGTTTCCTGGTCGATGGCGCCGTGCCGCCCGATCTCAGCGACTACGAGCGGGCCGTGTTCATGTTCGATGGCCACGACGCAAACCAACTGGAAGCCGCGCGCGGGCACTGGAAGCTGATGAAAGCCGGCGGCCACAGCGTCACCTATTGGCAGCAGACGCCTGAGCGACGCTGGGAGCGCAAGGCGTAACCCGGGTCGGTGGGAGCTCGCCCGCAAACACCGGCAGTGTGTTTCGGATCGGATAGGCTCGCGACCCGACGACGGCTGGTCGATCAATCGACGTCAGCTTTGCCGGTCGTGGCGTGGCCGCGGGGGCGCGGCGCCTATATGATGCCGTGTGATGCGCGGTTTCTTTCTCCTCTGCTTCCTGCTGGGCGCGGCGCTTGGCCTCGCCTATCCTTGGATTGCGAGAAATCTGAGCGGCCACGGCCTCGGCACCTGGCGAGTCTATGACCGCGGCATTGGCTACAGGCCAGTCGATATCCGACTCACTCCCGCCGACGAGCCGGTTCGCGTATTCGTCGACATGCGGGTGGTGGGAGAGAAGATCGCGCCCGACGGGCAGACCCTGCTGACGGTTGCGGCTGCGACGGCCGGGCGTACTGTCCTGACCTCGCGCCTGGTCTTTTCGCAGACCACGCTGAAGAACAGATCGGGCTACACCAACGAACTGGTCTACCAGGAGGACGCGGGGCTGATCCGCGACATCAATGCCGGGAGCTACACTTTCAGTGTCTGGCCGGGGGATGAAAAGGGCATCGACATCCAGTCGGTGGACATTGTGTTGCGCTCGGATGCGCTTGGCGTGAACCAACTGGTGCGAGAGTCCGGTTTCCTGCTAATGGCGGCCGGGGCCGTTGGTCTGATCTTCGCCATTCGTCGGCAACGGCGCATCCAGTGGGAGGGGAGACCGCCGGTGGCCGGTCGAGATCAGGATTACGAGAGCTGAGCATGAATTATCGCCACGCCTATCACGCCGGGAATTTCGCCGACGTCGTCAAGCATGCGGTGCTGGCGCGGCTGGTCGAATATCTGAAGCAGAAGGACAAGGCATTCCGCGTCATCGACACTCATGCCGGCATCGGACTCTACGACCTGGCGTCGGAGGAGGCAGGCAAGACCGGCGAATGGGAGGGCGGCATCGGGCGGCTTCTCGATGCCAGACTTTCGCCTGAGGCCGAGACGCTGATCCAGCCCTATCTCGACGCTGTGCGGGCCGCGGATCCGGAAGGCGCGCTCTCGGCCTATCCCGGATCGCCGCTGATCGTGCGCCGCCTGCTGCGCAATCAGGACCGGCTGTCGGCGATCGAGTTGCATCCGGAGGACGTTCAGCAGCTCAAGGCGCTGTTCGCCGAGGATTTCCAGGTTCGTGTCACCGAGCTGGACGGTTGGCTGGCGCTCGGCGCGCATCTGCCGCCGAAGGAAAAGCGCGGCCTGGTTCTGGTCGATCCACCCTTCGAGAAGGAGGGTGAGTTCCAGCGCCTGGTCGACGGCTTGCAACGGGCGCACCGGCGCTGGCCGGGCGGCATCTACGCGCTGTGGTATCCGATCAAGGACCGGGCGGCCGTCGCGGCGTTTCGCACTGCGCTTGCCGAAGCCGGCATCCCGAAGATCCTGGATATCCGTTTCGAGATTCGGCGCCCTTCGCGCGAGCCGAGGCTGGACGGCACCGGCATGGTCGTGGTCAATCCGCCCTTTACGCTGGAAAAGGAATTGCGGGTGGTGTTGCCGGCCCTACACGCTCTGCTGGCCGAAGAGAAAGGCGCGGCCTGGTCGGTCGAATGGCTTGCCGGAGAAAACGTCGCCGCTTGACCGTCGCGGGACCTTTGCGCACTATCCTTTGACATCATGCATTTTCTGCAATGATTCACGAGGTTAGCTATGTCCCGCATCGCCCACTTCGCCATGGCTGCCGCGATCGCCGTCGGATCGCTCTTTACTGCCCCTGACTTGTCCCGCGCGGGCTTCTTGTTCGAGGAACCAGTGAGCGTGGGCCTCTGCGCCGCGCCACGCTATCTCAACAAGATCGCCTACCGTTTTCGCTACCAGGTACGGCACGTTCCATTCCTGCCGGATGTTGCGATCGCCAATTTCTATGACGTCCACCAGACACACTTTTTCCCCGTCGTCGCCCGTCATCCGATCGAGCGGGTCTATTGCGCTGCAAAGGCCATACTTTCGGACGGCGACGTGCGCGACGTCTGGTACGTGATCGAGGGCCGCATGGGCTTTGCCAGCATTGGCGACAACGTCGAATTCTGCGTCTCGGGCTTCGATCGCTGGATGGTCTATGACGGCAACTGCCGCGTGTTGCGCTGACGTCGCCGGCAAGTACGATCTAGAACGATGAAAACGGCCTGCAGTCGGCGTTTGCCTGTAGCGGCAGGGCTTGGCCTTGCACTGCTGCTGGTCCTCGGCGGCTGCAAGCCTGCCGGCAATAGCGGGCAGAAGGCCGAGCAGGCGCCCGCCACTCAGTCGAGCGTGCCGATCGGCACGGGCTTTGACTTCTACGTCCTGTCATTGTCCTGGTCACCGAGCTATTGCGCGGCCGACGCGCAAGAGGCCCGCAGCCAGCAATGTAACGGCGGCCGCCCCTACGCCTTCGTGGTGCACGGCCTCTGGCCGCAATTCGAGCGCGGCTATCCGGAGGATTGTCCCACTGACAGCCCGCGCGTGCCCGAGAGGGAGGCGCGCAATCTGCTCGACATCATGCCTGCCGTCGGCCTCATCGGCCACGAATGGCGCAAGCATGGCAGTTGCTCCGGCCTGTCCCAGGACGACTATTTCGCGGTTCTGCGTGCCGCGCGCGAGCGGGTGAACATACCGCCTGAATTCATCCGGCTGCAGGACTACCTCACGCCCGATCCCGACGAGGTCGAGCGCGCCTTCCTGAAGGCCAATCCGAATCTACCGGGGGATGGCATCGCCGTCACATGCGACAGGCGCTATCTGCGCGAGGTGCGCATCTGCATGAACAAGGATCTGACCTTCAGGACTTGCGACGAGGCCGACCGCCGCGCCGCCTGCCGCCTGCCAAAGGTGGTTATGCCGCCGGTGCGGGGCGGCTAGTTCGCGAATTCAATTTGCAACAGCGCCCCGACTTCGGCGGGCGCACTACACTTCGGGAGCTCCATGCCAAAAGTCCTCTATTCATCCGCTTCGCCCTACAGCGCCAAGGTGCGCATGGCGGCAGCTTATGCCGGCATCGCGCTGGAGGCCGTGCCCACCGACACAGGCGCCGAGCCGCCTGAACTGCTTGCAGCCAATCCGCTGGGCAAGATTCCGGTGCTGTTCGCCGACGACGGCGAGGCGGTTTTCGACAGCCGCGCGATCACCCAGTATCTGAACCGCCTGTCCGCAAACGCCCTGTTCCCGCGCGATGCCGAGAAGCGGCTCGAGGCCGAGCGGCTGGAGGCGCTGGCCGACGGCATTTGCGACTGCCTGCTCGCCCATGTCTATGAGCGCCGCGCGCGACCGGAGGAAAAGGTGCATTCGCCCTGGCTGGACAAGCAGTGGTCGAAGGTGTCGCGCGCGCTCGATTTGCTGAACGCAAACCCGCCCAAGCTGCCCAAGAAGATCACCGCCGGCCAGATCGCGCTGCGCACAGCCATCGGCTACATGGATCTGCGCTTCGCTGGCCAGTGGGAGCGCGGCCGCGCCAAGCTGAAGCGCTGGGCTGTGCGCTTTGACGAGAAGTTCCCCGAACTCACGCCGTATCTGCCTTCCTGATCGCAGATACAAAAAAGCCGGGCGTGGGGGGACGCCCGGCTTCTGCTTCTCGCCCGTGAAGGCGAGCGTTCTTAGAACTTCATACCGATGCCGAACTGGATGCGGTGGTCGCGAGCGCTGACGTCGCGGTCGCCAGCGCCGGTGTCGAAGGTCTTGTTGCCGTAGTCCGAGTAACGGTACTCGACGCGGCCGAACACCTGGTCGGTGAGCTTGACTTCGGTACCCACGCCGGCCGTCCAGCCGAGCATGGTCTTCTTGTCGGAGACATCGCCTTCGGTCAGCTTCACGCTCTGCGCTGCACCACCGGCGGTGATGTAGGGCAGGATGTCCGGGCTGACGGCGTAGCCGAGGCGGCCACGGAGCGAGCCGTTGAAACCGCCCTTCACTTCGACGTTGGAATTGTCGCCCTTCAGGCCGCCATAGCCAACGTCACCCTCGACGCCGGCCACGAAGTTGTCCATCTGGAAGTTGTAGCCTGCAAAGCCACCGCCGACGAAGCCATCGGTGTTGATGGTGTTGTCGGCGTTCTTGTCCTTGACCCGGCCGGAGAAACCGTAGCCGAGCGCGACACCGGCGTACGGGCCGGACCAGGTGTTGAGCGGGGGCTCCACCATCGGCGCAGTGGGTAACGGTGGCTCTTCCATGACCACGTCGGCCGCATTGGCGGGGATCACGCCGGCAAGGGCGATGAGCCCGAAGGCAGCCGCCAGAGGCCGCGCGAATTTCAATTTGGCTTCCATTCTTCTACTCTCCTTAGCCACAGCACTTTAGTCTTCTGTGGGAGACGCTTCGGCAGGTCTGGGAGAACGCTGTCGGCGTCTGACAGGGGCCAATGTCGGGTCGAATTGCGGCCGCAGCGTACCTGAAATAGGGTCTTTAGCTGGCGCCAATGAGGCTGAAAGGTGGCGTTGCGCCTGCGCAACACCGTTGTCAGCAGACTGCGTGCCAAGTGGCAAAAAGTAACTTGGTTCAATGGCTTGTGGCCCCTATATTGAATCAGATCATGAACGTGTGGCGTTGTTCGAGGCGATTTTGGGGGCCTCTTGCCACATTGCCGTCAAATGAGCGAACGGGCGTTCACGTATCGGGCGCCCAATTCTCCCGAAATCCGGATGCGCACCTAAGAGCTAGGGGGTGGACAAATGAAGCAAGTCGGCAAAACGGCCCTGGTCACGGGCGGCAGCAAGCGCATCGGCAAGGCGATCGTGGAGGATCTGGCCGCCCACGGATTCGCGGTCGCCATTCATAGCAACCGGTCCCGCGTCGAGGCCGACGAACTGGCCGCGACCGTGGCGGCAAGTGGCGGCGAGGCTGCCGTGGTCACGGCCGACCTGACCGACATGCGCGCCGTGGACGGGCTGGTGCGCCGCGCTGCCGCCGCGCTCGGGCCGATCTCGCTTCTGGTCAACAATGCTTCGATCTTCGAACCCGACGAGGTCACCGATTTCGACTGGGCGGCCTGGGATCGGCATTTCGCTGTCCACGTGAAGGCGCCCGTGCTTCTGGCCAGACGCTTCGCCGAGGCGTTGCCGCCGGACGCCGAGGGGCTGGTGGTCAACATGATCGACCAGCGTGTGCTGAAGCCCACTCCGCGCTACTTCTCCTATTCGCTGTCGAAGTCGGCTTTGTGGGATGCAACCCGGACGATGGCGCAGGCGCTTGCGCCCCGCGTCCGCGTCAACGCCATCGGTCCCGGGCCGACATTGCCGAGCAGCAGGCAACAGCAGGCGGACTTCGACGCCCAGGTCGAGGGACTAATCCTCAAGCGCGGCCCTTCGCTTTTGGAATTCGGCGCCACGATTCGCTATCTATGGGAGGCGCGCTCCGTCACCGGACAGATGATCGCGCTGGACGGCGGCCAGCATCTTGCATGGCAGACGCCGGATGTGACAGGCATGGTGGAATGAACCCCGCGAATCCGAACCTCAAATCGCTTCACCGTCCACGGGCGGGCAGGGCCAGCGACGACGTCGCCGGCTACATGCCCGGCCATGAAATCGAGGAGGAGGACGTTCCGGAGGCCGAGACGGCCTCGACTGCTCCCGATCCGTCCTTCACGGCCATCGACTGGACGGCCAATGGCGACGATACGGAGGGCAAGGTAGGGGCGGAGGTCATCCAGGAGCTGGTCAAGCGCCTACCCAACGCGCCGGGCGTCTATCGCATGATGAATGCAGTCGGGGACGTGCTCTATGTCGGCAAGGCGCGCAATCTGAAGAAGCGCGTCACCCAGTATGCGCAAGGGCGCTTCCACACCAACCGCATCGGCCGCATGGTGCGCGAGACGGCGACGATGGAATTCGTCGTCACCCGCACCGAGATCGAGGCGCTGCTGCTCGAGGCAAACCTCATCAAGCGCCTGCGGCCGCGCTTCAATGTGCTTCTGCGCGACGACAAGTCGTTTCCCTACATCATGCTGACCGGCGATCATCCGTCGCCTGGCATCTTCAAGCATCGCGGCGCGCGCTCGCGCAAGGGCGACTATTTCGGTCCCTTCGCGTCCGCCGACGCAGTCGACCGGACCATCAACTCGCTGCAGCGCGCCTTCCTGCTGCGCACCTGCACGGATTCGGTATTCGAGACCCGCACGCGTCCCTGCCTGCTCTACCAGATCAAGCGCTGCTCGGGTCCCTGCACGGGCGAGATTTCGGCCGAGGACTATGCCGAGCTGGTGTCGGAGGCGAAGGATTTTCTCTCCGGCCGCAGCCAGAAGGTGAAGACCGAAATCTCGTCGGCCATGCAGGAAGCAGCCGAGGAGCTCGATTTCGAGCGCGCCGCCATCTATCGCGACCGCTTGGCGGCACTATCGCATGTGCAGAGCCACCAGGGCATCAACCCGCAGTCGACCGAGGAGGCGGACGTGTTCGCCATCCACCAGGAGGGTGGGCAGGTCTGCATCCAGGTGTTCTTCTTCCGCACCGGCCAGAACTGGGGCAACCGTGCCTATTTCCCCAAGGCCGACCCTGCGATGGAGGCACAGGAGGTACTGGGCTCGTTCCTTGCTCAGTTCTACGACGACAAGCCATGCCCGCGGCTGTTGCTGCTCTCACATGAGGTGGAGGAGCAGGAACTGCTGACGCAGGCGCTCGCGACACGCGCTGGCCACAAGGTGACCATCACTGTGCCGCAACGCGGTGAGAAGAAGGACCTCGTGGATCACGCAGTGCAGAACGCGCGCGAGGCGCTGGGACGGCGGCTGGCCGAGACCTCGACGCAGGCCCGGCTTCTGGCCGGCATGGCCGAGACCTTCGGGCTGGAGAAGACGCCCGTTCGCATCGAGGTCTACGACAACTCGCACATCATGGGCACCAACGCAGTCGGAGCCATGATCGTCGCGGGGCCGGAAGGATTCGTGAAGAACCAGTACCGCAAGTTCAACATCCGCTCCACCGACATCACCCCCGGCGACGACTTCGGCATGATGCGCGAGGTGATGACGCGGCGCTTCTCGCGCCTGCTGAAGGAGCATGGAGATGTTGCGGATGGGGCAGGCGAGGGCAATGCGGACGACGTGTCGAACGGAGCGTTCCCGGCGTGGCCGGACGTGATCCTGATCGACGGCGGACAGGGGCAGATGACGGCCGTGCGGCAGATCCTGGCCGACCTGGGCGTCGAGGACCGGGTGGTGGCGATTGGTGTGGCCAAGGGCGTCGACCGCGATGCAGGCCGCGAGCGCTTCTTCGTCCGAGGGCGCGAATCCTTCACGCTTCCAGTGCGCGATCCCGTGCTTTATTTCGTGCAGCGACTGCGCGACGAGGCGCACCGCTTCGCGATCGGTTCGCACCGCGCGCGCCGCAAGAAGGAAATGACCCGCAATCCGCTCGACGAGATCAGCGGCATCGGGCCGGGGCGCAAGCGCGCGCTGCTCTTGCACTTCGGCACCGCCAAGGCGGTCAGCCGCGCGGCGATCGAGGATCTGGTGGCAGTGGACGGCATTTCGGAGTCCATCGCGCGGATTGTTTACAACCACTTCCACGATGGTTGAACGTTTGCGCGATTAATGCGCTATTAGAAGCAGCGCCGGTGAGCGCGTCCCCCTTGGTTGACCCCCTATGCAGGTATCTGATGTGACTACGAAGGTTGAAAGAAGCGGGAATAAGATGGGGAAGCATGCGTTCAACCTTCCCAACATCCTGACCTATGGCCGCATCCTCGCGGTGCCGCTGATCGTGCTGTGCTTTTTCCTGGAAGGCCGGCTGCGCTCCAGCGATTTTGCCCGCTACTCGGCGTTGGCGCTCTTTCTGGCGGCGAGCATCACCGACTATTTCGACGGCTATCTGGCGCGCGCCTGGCAGCAGACCTCCAATATCGGCCGCATGCTGGACCCCATTGCCGACAAGCTCCTGGTTTCCACCTGCCTGCTGCTTCTGGCTGCCGACACGGATCGCACCATCGCAGGCTGGACCCTCTGGGCGGCCATCATCATCCTGTGCCGTGAGATCCTGGTTTCGGGCTTGCGCGAATATCTCGCGGCGCTGAAGGTCAGCGTGCCGGTGACGCAGCTTGCCAAATGGAAGACGGCGATCCAGATGATCGCCATCGCCTTCCTGATTCTGGGGCCCGCAGGCGACAAGATCGTACCCTACTGGACCCAGGTCGGCATCACGCTGCTCTGGATTTCCGCGATCGTCACGCTCTATACCGGCTACGACTATTTTCGCGCCGGCCTGAAGCATATTATCGACGAATGACACAGCACCTGACCAAACTCGTCTACTTCGCCTGGGTCCGCGAGCGGATCGGCCGGCCGGAGGAGGACGTGGCGCTGCCCGCCGAGGTGGAGACGGTGGGCGACCTGCTGCTATGGCTGAAGGGGCGCGGCGAAGAGTATGAGAACGCCCTGCAATATCCGGACGTGATCCGCGTGGCCATTAACCACGAGCATGTCGACCATCGGGAAAAGATCGCGAGTGCGCGCGAGATCGCGCTGTTCCCGCCCATGACCGGAGGCTGAGCCCATGCCTGCCGAGGTGAAGCCGCAGGTGCGTATCCAGCGCGAGGATTTCGACGTCGAGGCCGAGATTTCCCGGCTGACCCATGGGCGCGCAGACATTGGTGCGGTGGTGACCTTCAGCGGTCTTTGCCGCGACGAGGCCGGACGGCTCGCCGCGCTGGAACTCGAGCACTACCCCGGCATGGCCGAGGCAGAAATTTCCCGCATCGCCGCCGAGGCGGTGGCGCGCTGGCCGCTCCAGGGGCTCACCGCTGTCCACCGCTACGGCAGGATCGCACCGGGCGAAAACATCGTGCTGGTGGTAGCCGCTTCGGTGCACCGGCAGGCGGCATTCGAAGCTGCGAATTTCCTGATGGACTATCTGAAGTCCCGTGCGCCTTTCTGGAAGAAAGAGCATCACGCTGACGGCTCCACTGGTGGATGGGTCGAAGCCAAGGAAGCGGACGAAGAGGCGGTGGAACGCTGGCGTCGCTGAGGCGAACCTCCGACCAATTCCGCGGCCGGACAATTGTCGCCGCTCGGACATGGAACGACCGCATTCCTTTGCGCAACTATCCGTCGGAAACGAGGAGTGGGGCCATGCTGGACAGGCTTGCCGAGTTCTTCATCTTCGGATTTGTACCGCTGATAGCCGGTGCCCTAGTCATGCCGACACAATCGATGGCCGAAGACAAGGTCGTCACCGGGCAGGTGCTCTACCGCGAGCCGATAACGTTGCCGCCGAATGCGGTTCTGACGGTGCAACTGATCGAAGAGTCCCCCGCCGGTGAGCCTACCGCGATCATCGGGCAGCAGGTCGTCCCGAATCCGGGGCCGGCGCCGATAAGGTTCGAGGTACATTTCGACCCGCTCGCCATTCGGCCGGAAGCCACCTACGTGCTGGAAGCCAACATCAGCGTTGGCCATGCGCTGTGGTTCGAGAACGACAGTCGCTACGAGCTCGACCCGCTGACCGCGGGGCCCCAGACCCTGGTGCTTGAAATGCTGAAAAAGTCGGGCGACGAGAACGCTTCAAAAAGCCGGTGACCGTGCGGCCGCCATTTGAGAGCGGCTAAGAAAAAAGCCGGGGCTTTCGCTCCGGCTTTTCAATGAAATCAGCCATTTGCGGCCGAGATCGGAATCAAGGTGTTAGCCGACGATCTCGGTGTCGGAGAACCAGTACTTGATCTCCTGAGCGGCGGTCTCGGCAGCGTCCGAGCCGTGCACCGAGTTCTCGCCGATCGACAGGGCGTGAACCTTGCGGATGGTGCCTTCATCGGCGCTGGCCGGGTTGGTGGCGCCCATCACTTCGCGGTTCTTGGCAATCGCGTTCTCGCCTTCGAGAACCTGAACGATCGTCGGGCCCGAGGACATGGACTCGACCAGTTCGCCGAAGAAGGGGCGTTCCTTGTGGACGGCGTAGAAGCCCTCGGCCTCGCGGCGGCTCATCCAGACGCGGCGGGACGCAACGACGCGCAGGCCGGCATCCTCGAGCATCTTGGTGATGGCGCCGGTGAGGTTGCGGCGCGTGGCATCCGGCTTGATCATCGAAAACGTGCGTTCGATCGCCATGGTATTTCCTTCTGCAGATGGGGTGGAGATGGTGGCGGACCCTATACAGGGCGCCTGCCGTATTGCCAAGTGGCAGGTATCGGAGCGCGCACGGAAACCAGAGTCTGGTGCGTTCAGCGCGTGCATTTTTCGGCGGATGGCGGCCGATCTGAAGCCGAACGGCCACACCGAATGCGGCCAGGTCAGGCGGCCGCTGCCGCCGTCACTTTGCGTGCCAGTCCGCCATGCAGGTCGAGGCAGCGCTCGAACCACTCCGCGACGGGATCGTCAGCTACGAGATAGGGGTAGGGCGATGTCACGCGCACCCACTGGAACGCGCCGAAGACGATGTAGTCCGCAAACAGCGGCCCCTTGCCGCCGATGAAGGGCTGGTAGCCCAGCATGCTGCGCAGCGGCTCCAGCGAGGTGCGGAAGGCCGCAAGCCCCGTGTCGCGGTTCGCCGGCACCTCTTCCAGCTTCTTGCCGAAGCGCGCCTCGCGGCTCTCGCGGAAATAGGGGAGGTTGTCGTTGTCCTGGCAGGCGTAGATGTCCATCAGCGCGGCGGCGCCGAGATAGGGATGGATGGTCAGCTGCGACCAGCGTTCGACAAAGCGGGCCATGGCCTTGCCGCCTTCGCCGCCGAACAGGGTTGGCCGGTCCGGATAGGCTTCGTCAAGATAAAGCGCGATCTGGAAGGAATCCGCCATCACCGCCTCGCCATCGCGGATCACCGGCACCGTCTTGGAGACGCCGCCCTCGACATTGGGCACCTCGACGAAGGTCGTCGGCACGCTGTGGAAGTCGAGCCCCTTGTGGGCCAGCGACATCGCCGTCTTCCAGCAATGCGGGCCGTAGGGACGCGTCGGATCGCGACCGACGAGATCGTAGAGAAGAATGGTCATTGCACTTCAATTCCCAACAGGTAGGTAGGTATGAGCCATATTCCGTCGTTCATGCCCTGAAGGGAAGTCCATGAAACAGCATTTCATGATGTTTGCGGCCTACAATGCTTGGGCCAACCAGCGCATCTACGATGCCGCAGCCAACCTGACTGAGGAGGAGTTGCACCGCGACACGGGCGCCTTCTTCAAGTCGCTGATGGGCACGCTCAATCACGTTCTCGTCGCCGACCGGATCTGGATGAAGCGCTTTACCGGCGAGGGCGACGCCCCTTCGCAGCTCGACGCCATGCTGTACCAGAACTTTGAAAAGCTTCGCGCGGCGCGCGAGGCGGAGGACGCACGGATCTTGGCCTGGATCGATGGCCTCAGCGCCCAGGCGGTGACCGGCCGCTTCAGCTACATGACGGTCACTGACATGCGCACGATCTCGCAGCGGCTGGCGCCGGCGTTGGCCCACTTCTTCAATCACCAGACCCATCACCGCGGCCAGGCGCATATGGGCTTGACGGTGCTCGGCCAGCCTTCGGTCCAGCTCGATCTGGTCGCTTTCCAGCGCACCGAAGAAGGGCGCGCCTTCGCCTGAAGGCGGTTCAAACCCGGCCGCTCTGGCCTTTGGCGCGGCCTTGCCGGCGCCGTGGGCCTTGCGATCCGCAAGAGTCCGGTGCAAAAGCCCGCAATGCTTATCATCAACGATCTTTCCATCCGCGTTGCCGGCCGCCTGCTTCTCGACCATGCCTCGCTCACGCTGCCGGCGGGAACGAAGGCGGGCCTCGTCGGCCGCAACGGCACGGGCAAGACCACGCTGTTTCGGGCGATCACCGCCGACCAGCCGACGGAGACCGGCTCGATCAGCCTGCCGAAGAACCTGCGCATAGGCCAGGTGGCGCAGGAAGCGCCGGGCACCGAGGAGCCGCTGATCGAAATCGTGCTGAAGGCCGATCTCGAGCGCGCGGCGCTTATGGAAGAGGAAAAGACGGCGACGGACCCACACCGCATCGCCGAAATCCATGTACGTCTCGCAGACATCGACGCCCATTCGGCCGAGGCGCGCGCGGCGACCATTCTGGCCGGCCTCGGCTTCGACGAGGCGGCGCAGAAGCGGCCGGCATCGTCCTTCTCGGGCGGCTGGCGCATGCGCGTGGCACTCGCCGCGGTGCTGTTCTCGCAGCCGGATCTTCTACTGCTCGACGAGCCGACCAACTATCTCGATCTCGAAGGCACGCTGTGGCTTGAGAACTATGTGTCGAAATATCCGCACACGGTTCTGCTCATCAGCCACGACCGCGACCTGCTCAACCGTGCGGTCAACTCGATCGTCTATCTCGATCAGAAGAAGCTGACTTTTTGGCGCGGCGGCTACGACCAGTTCGAGCGCCAACTGGCCGAGCAGCGCGAGCTGCAGGAAAAGGGCCGCGTCAAGCAGGAAGCGCAACGCAAGCACTTGCAGTCCTTCGTCGACCGCTTTCGCGCCAAGGCCACCAAGGCCCGCCAGGCGCAGTCGCGCATCAAGGCGCTGGAGCGCATGAAGCCGATCGCGGCCGTGGTCGAGGACCATGTCCGGCCCTTCAGCTTTCCCGAGCCGCAGAAGACGGTGGCCTCGCCCATCGTTGCGCTGGAGGGGGTCGATGTCGGCTATGCGCCGGGAAGCCCGATCCTGCGCAAGCTTTCGCTGCGCATCGACAGCGACGACCGCATCGCGCTTCTGGGCGCCAACGGCAACGGCAAGTCCACCTTCGCCAAGCTGCTGTCCGGCCGCCTGAAAGGTGAGACGGGCACCGTGACGGTCGCGCCCGGCCTGAAGGTGTCGATCTTCGCCCAGCACCAGCTCGACGATCTCAGGCCGGAGGAAAACGCATACGAGCATGTGCGCCGGCTGATGCCGGAAGCGCCGGAATCGAAGGTGAGGGCGCGCGTCGCCCAATTCGGCCTTTCGACCGAGAAGATGAACACGCCCGCCAAGGACCTGTCCGGCGGCGAAAAGGCGCGGCTGTTGATGGGCCTTGCGGCCTTCGACGGGCCGAACCTGTTTATCCTCGACGAGCCGACCAACCACCTCGACATCGACAGCCGCGAGGCGTTGATGATGGCGCTGAACGATTTTCCGGGCGCGGTGATCATCATCAGCCACGACCGGCATTTGCTGGAGGCGACCGCCGACCGGCTGTGGCTGGTCAGGGACGGCACGGTAAAACCCTATGACGGCGACCTGGAAGACTATCGCACGATGGTCACCGGGGTGTCCGTCGATCGCCGCGAAAAACGCGAGGCGAAAGAGTCCTCCAAGGCCGACCGTCGCCGCGAGGCGGCAGCGCGCCGCGCAGCGATGGAGCCCGTGGCCAAGGAAATCCGCGCCACCGAGGCGCTGATGGACCGAATTCGCAAGCGCATCGACGCGATCGAGGACCAGCTTGCCAACCCGACGCTCTACGACAAGGACCCGAGCGCGGCCACCCAGCTTGCCAAGGAGCGCGCGCAGCTCTCTTCCTCGCTGTCCATGCACGAGGACAAGTGGCTGGAACTGTCGACGGAGTATGAGGAAGGGATGGCGGAGTAGTCGCCTGGAGCGGGATGACGACTCCTAGAATCGTCATCTCGCTCTAAGTCATTGTTTTTGAGGCATGATCCCGAAAAGTCAGCAACTTTTCGCTGACGCGGACCTTCGGTTCGGGGTGATGCTCTATCCCGCCGATGGCGGCATGCGGGCGAAAGCCGGCAGCGCCGGGTCGATCTTGTCCCAATCTTGCGCCGCCTCGGACCAGGTCACCATCTGCGGCCGATAGCGCTCCGGCTCGTCCAGCGTGCCGGCCTTGACCACGAAGATCTCCGGCACGTCGGGAAATAGCATGTAGACCGGCGTGCCGCAGGTCTGGCAGAAGGCGCGGCGCTTCACCATGCCCTGGTCGCCGGTTAAGTCGAAGCTCTTGGCTTCGCCATGTACCGTGGCGGCTTTGCGCGGAAATGTAAGGTAGGAGCCATGCCCGGTGCCGCTGTCCTTCTGGCACTGCCGGCAGTGGCAGTTATTGGTCACGATGGGCTCGGCCGTCACCTCGTAGCGGATTTCGCCGCAGGCGCAGCCGCCTGTATATGCTTTCGTCATGTCCGTTTCTCTTCCGGTTAGGGCAGGGGGCAAACCGTCCCTTGCCGGGCAGCTTCCGCCGCCCGTTGACAGTCGTCCTGCCGATTTGCTGATCAGTTCAGTTCGTTTGCTATGGCGCCCAGCCTCGGCACCACCTTATTCCACCCGCCGCTCATGTTGCGGTAGGCGGTCTCGTTGCGCGGCATCTCGAAGCCGGCATGGATGAGCGTCACGCGCGTTCCAGCCTCGGTGGATTCGAGCGCCCAGGTCACAACCGTTTCGAGCCACGAGCCGTAGCCGGCATTGCTCTCGTGCCCGCCCTTCCAGGAATAGGCGAAACGCCGATTTGGCACCGCCTCCAGCACCTCGCAGTGAATGGTGCCGTCCCACTGGCCGGCCGGCGTGGTGCGGAAAGTGAAGCGGTTGCCCACCACGGGCTCGAAGCCGACGGGTTCCATCAGCCAGCGGGCTATGAGTGCGCCGCTGGTCAAGGCTTTCCAGATCGTCTCCGGCGCGTGCGGAAACACCTCTTCCACCACGATGTCTTGCGTGTCGGACTTGTGGCTCATGTCGTTCATGGGTCGATTTCCTTGAGCAGGGTTCTCAGATCGGTGAAGCGGTTGCGCCAGAAGACGCCGTAATGGCTCATCCAGTCGAACAAGGGCGCCAGGCCTTCGGGCTCCGCGCGATAGTAAACGTTGCGGCCTTCGGGGCGTTCGGCCACCAGCCCGGCCTGTTTGAGTGATTTCAGATGCTGCGAGATCGCGCCCTGCGTCACGCCGCTGCCGCGAGTGAGTTCGGCGACGGTGATTTCATCGGCGGACACGATCCGCTCGAACACTGCACGCCGCGTCGGGTCGGCCAGCGCGCGCATGACGGTCGTAATGGGTGCGGTCTCGATCATGAGAAAACAATTAGTGGATACTTATTGATTAGTCAAGACTAATCGGTTTGGGCGATCTGCTGTCTGCCGAAGCCGATGGCTGGCTCTATTCCGCGCCGGTAAATGGGGTTAAACAGGCGGCATGAACCAGCACGCCTCTATACGCATTGGCCACTCGGCCTGTCCGCATGATTGCCCGTCCACCTGCGCGCTCAATGTCGAGCTTCTCGACGACAATCGCATCGGACGCATCCATGGCGCCAAGGACAACAGCTATACGGCCGGCGTGATCTGCGCGAAGGTCGCGCGCTATGCAGACCGCGTGCATCATCCCGACCGGTTGATGAAGCCGCTGGTGCGCGCCGGCGCCAAGGGCGAGGGCAAGTGGAAGGAAGCGAGCTGGGAAGCCGCGCTCGATCTCGTCGCTGAAAAGTTCATTGCGGCGGAAGCAAAATACGGCTCGGAGACGGTCTGGCCCTATTTCTACGCCGGCACGATGGGGCTGGTGCAGCGCGACGGCATCGAACGCCTGCGCCATGCCAAAAAGTATTCCGGCTTCTTCGGCTCGATCTGCACCAATCTGGCCTGGACCGGCTATGTGATGGGCACCGGAGCCCTGCGCGGCTCCGACCCGCGCGAGATCGCCAAGTCGGACTGCGTGGTGATCTGGGGCACCAATGCGGTGGTCACGCAGGTCAATGTCATGACCCACGCGGTGAAGGCCCGCAAGGAACGCGGCGCCAAGATCGTCGTCATCGACATCTACGAAAACGCCACCATGAAGCAGGCCGATATGGGCCTGGTGCTGAAGCCCGGCACCGACGGTGCGCTGGCTTGCGCGGTGATGCATGTTCTGTTCCGCGACGGGCTCGCCGATCGCGACTATCTCGAAAAATACACCGACGATCCGAAAGGGCTGGAAGCGCATCTTCAGACGCGCACGCCCGAATGGGCGGCTGCGATCACCGGGCTTTCGGTCGAGGAGATAGAGACTTTTGCCCGGCTGATCGGCACGACGAAGAAGACCTTCTTCCGCCTCGGCTACGGCTTTTCGCGGCAGCGCAACGGCTCAGTCAACATGCACGCGGTGGCGTCCATCCCGGCGGTCACCGGCGCCTGGCAATATGAGGGCGGCGGCGCCTTCCACTCCAATTCGGGCATCTACAAGCTCAATGCCGAGCTTCTGGAAGGCACGAAGATGCGCGACCCGAATGTTCGCCATCTCGACCATTCGCGCATCGGGCCGGTGCTGACCGGAGCGGAGGATGCGCTCTACAGCGGCCCGCCGGTGACGGCGATGCTGATCCAGAACACCAATCCGGCGAATGTCGCGCCCGAACAGCGGCTGGTGGTGCAGGGTTTCCTGCGCGACGACCTGTTCACTTGCGTGCACGAGCAGTTCATGACCGACACGGCGAGGCTCGCCGACGTCGTGCTGCCGGCAACCATGTTCCTCGAGCATGACGACATCTACAAGGGCGGCGGCAACCAGCACATCACGCTGGGGCCCAAGCTGATCGATGCGCCGGAAGGGCCGCGCACCAACCACTATGTCATCGAGGAACTGGCCAAGCGGCTGGGCGTGGCGCACCTGCCGGGCTTCGGCCTGACCGAGCGCCAGCACATCGACCATATGCTTTCCAAGCGCGGGCTGGGCGACTTCGACAGCCTCAAGGACAGCCGGTGGGTCGACATGCAGCCAGAATTCGAGGACGCGCATTTCCTGAAAGGATTTGGGCATTCCGATGGAAAATTCCGCTTCAAGCCGCAATGGAATGGCGGCATCGCGCCCAACAAGCCGCCCAAGAGCATGGGCATATTCGGCCCGGTGAACCAGCTTCCCGAATTCCCGGACCATGTCGAGCTGATCGAGGTGGCGGATGCCGAGCATCCGTTCCGCCTGGCGACTTCGCCGGCGCGCAATTTCCTCAACTCCACCTTCGCCGAGACGCCTGTGTCGCGCGAGAAGGAGGGCAGGCCGGAACTGCTGATCCATCCCGAGGACGCTGCGGCGCTTGGCGTGGCGACCGGCGACCGCGTTGAAGTGGGCAACCATCGCGGCGAGGTGGTGCTCCACGCGCGGCTGTTCGACGGGATCAAGCGCGGCGTGGTGATCGCCGAAGGCGTCTGGCCGAACCATGCGCATGAGCGCGGCGAGGGCATCAATGTGCTGACCGGCTCGGACGCGCCGGCGCCTTATGGTGGTGCTGCCGTGCACGACAACAAGGTCTGGGTGCGGGCGGCCTAGATAGCTTACAGCAGCGTCGTCAGGTCGCGGGCGCCGTGAACGACGCGGACGATCTCTATCAAGCCACCGATGTGCCGGTAGAGCACCAGGTAGTTTCCGAGGCTCAGCGAACGCGCGCCTTCCCCGATGTCCGGCCTTTCGGGTCCGAGATCCGGGAAGGCTGCGAGTTGTTCGATGCGGGATGCGAATGTGTCGAGCAGGCGGTCGGCCGCAGCGGGGCTGTCGAGCGCGATAGTGCACCAGATTTCGATGAGATCGTCTTCAGCGGCGGGGCTTCGGACGATATCAGCCATTGTCGTCCGAGGTGCTATCTAAACGGGCTCGTGCTCGCCGCTTGATCTCCTCGATGTCGAACGGCTCGGGTTTGCCGCTGGCAAGACCTTCCTTCCAGGCCTTTTGCAAGCGCTTCACCTCGGCTTGTCGCAGCGGTTGGCGCAGCTTCCAATCGCGCAGAGCTTCGCGAATGACCTCGCTTGCGGAAGCGTATTCGCCGGTCGCAACGGCCTGCTGGACCGTTTCGAGCAGTTCCGAAGAAAGGGCGACGCTGATCTTTTCGACCTTGGACATCTCAAGTTCCTCCCCGTTAAGGTAGTAAGAATTGCTACCGGTGGCAAGGTCGGGGCGCTCCGCATCTTCACCCAGCGAGCCTGCGGATCGTTCATCAATGGTCCTCGGCGAAGTCCTTGAGGCGCAGGCAGTGGGTGAGGCGGGCCATGCCGAAGCCCAGCTTCTTCCAAGGCCCTTCCAGTTCCAGCCGGGCGAGGCCGCAGGTCGGGAACTTGTTGTGCAAGCGCTCCAGCGCTTCGCCGTCGGAGCCTTCGCCGGCAAGACGCAGGATAAAATCCTGCAGCCCCGGGTTATGGCCAAGCATCAGCAAGGAGTTGACGGATTCCGGCGTCCCGTGCAGTTCCGCAAGCAATTGGCCGGGCGCGGCTTCGTAGAGGGCGTCGCGGAAGGTCGGCTTGGGCGCATGCTTCATTTCGGCGGCGGCAAGCTGCCATGTCTCGCGCGTCCGCGCTGCCGGCGACACCAGCGCCATCTTTGGACGCCAGCCATTCTTCCGAATTGCCCGGCCGATGCGCGGAGCATCGCGGCGTCCGCGCGGAGCGAGCGGTCGGTCGATGTCGGCTTGGGCGGGATCGTCCCAACTCGACTTGGCGTGGCGCAGGAGAAGCAGTTCCTTGGTCATGGACGGCTCCAGCCCCAGGCGACCCCACGGAAACTTAGGGTGTGATGCTAAGGTGTGAAGCGTGCCAGCGCTTCGAGGTCGACAGGATCGTTCGACGGGCCGGGCGAGGTGATCAATCCGTTGTGACCGGGCGCTTCAAAGTCTTCGAACACGGTCCTGCCGCCCTCCATGCGGGCCTTGCCCTCGGCAACCAGCCGCAGCGCCATGGGATAGAGCGCATGCTCGGCTTTCAGCACGCGGGCGGAGAGCGCCTGTTCATCGTCGGCGACCAGCACCGGCACGGCGGACTGTGCGATGATGGGACCTTCATCCATCGCGGTCGTCACGAAATGCACCGTGCAGCCGTGAATGCGAAGGCCTGTCTCCAGCGCTCGGCGGTGGGTATCCAGGCCCTTGAGCGAGGGCAGGAGGGCAGGGTGGATGTTGATCATCCGGCCCTGCCATTTCTCGACGAGGCCGGTGGTCAGGAGGCGCATGTAGCCGGCCAGGCATACGATCTCGGCGTCGAACTCGGCGATCGCTGCGTCGATCGCGGCATCGTGTGCCGCCTTGTCGGGGAAGTCGCCGCGCGAGACGACGCGCGTGGCGATGCCTTTGGCCGCCGCCAGCTGCAGGCCACCTGCCTCGGCCTTGTCCGAGATCACGCCGACGATCTCGGCAGGGAAGGCACTGTCGTCGGCTGCCTCGATCAGCGCGGTCATGTTCGACCCGCGCCCGGAGATCAGGATGACGGTGCGCTTCCGAGGCTGTGTCATAGCGCGATGGTCCCGCGATATATGACGCCGGTGTCGCGGCGCGGCACGATGCGCCCGATGGGCTCGACCTTCTCGCCGGCTTCCTGGAGCACCGCAGCCACCTGCGCTGCCTGGCCGGAGGCCACGACCATGATCATGCCGATGCCGCAGTTGAACGTGCGCATCATTTCGTTGGCCTCGACGCCCCCCGTCTTGGCCAGCCACGAGAAGACCGGCGGCACCTCAATGGCGTCGAGGTCCAGCTCGGCCGAGAAATCGGCCGGCAGTACGCGGGGGATGTTTTCGGGGAAGCCGCCGCCGGTGATGTGGGCCAGCGCCTTGATGCCGTGCGTGCCGCGGATCGCGCGCAGCACCGACTTCACATAGATGCGCGTCGGCTCGAGCAGCGCCTCGGCAAGCGTCTGGTCGTCGGCGAACGGAGCGGGATCGTGCCAGCCAAGCCCGCTTGCCGCCACGATGCGGCGCACCAGCGAGAAGCCGTTGGAGTGCAGGCCCGACGACGACAGGCCGAGCAGCACGTCGCCCTCCACGATATCGTCGGTGGGGAGGAGCTGGCCGCGCTCTGCAGCCCCCACCGCAAAGCCGGCGAGGTCATAGTCCTTGTCCTGATACATGCCCGGCATTTCCGCCGTCTCGCCGCCGATCAGCGCGCAGCCGGCCTGCCGGCAGCCCTCGGCGATACCGCTGACGATTGCCGCGCCCTGGTCGGGGTCGAGCTTGCCTGTGGCGAAGTAGTCGAGGAAGAAAAGCGGCTCCGCGCCCTGCACGACCAGGTCGTTGACGCACATGGCGACCAGGTCGACGCCGATGGTGTCGTGCTTGCCGGCCTCGATGGCGATCTTCAGCTTGGTGCCGACGCCGTCATTGGCGGCGACCAGGACGGGGTCGGAAAAGCCGGCGGCCTTCAGGTCGAACAGGCCGCCGAAGCCGCCGATCTCGCCGTCCGCGCCCGGTCTCCGGGTCGAGCGCACCAGCGGCTTTATCTTCTCGACCATCAGGTTTCCGGCGTCGATGTCGACGCCTGCTTGCGCATAGGTGAGCCCGTTCTTCTGCTCGCTCATGGCGGTTCCTCTGGAATAATGCGGATCAGGTCGGCGAGCCCGCGCGACCTCCATGACATGATATAGCGCGGCTCTTCGCATGAACGGCACCGGCTCGCAAGGACGGCCGCAAGACAGCCACGCATTTGCGGCATAAAAAGGTGGTGAGCATCGCACCCGCTCGTGGCATCTTGCAGGCAATGGCGGTCTCGACCATTTATCGGGATCGAAGCGAGGGAGACAACGACGTCGTGACGATACCCAACATGATCACGATTCTGCGGTTCCTGCTGGTGCCGGGCGTGGTTTATGCCCTGCTCACCGGACGCACCGACTGGGCTTTTGCGGGTTTCGTCACCGCCGGCGTGTCCGACGCTGTCGATGGCTTCGTGGCGCGTCACTACAATCAGCGTTCCCGGCTCGGCGCCTATCTGGATCCCATGGCCGACAAGCTGCTTCTGGTTAGCGTCTTCGTCATGCTGGGCTACATGAATGAGTTGCCGCTGTGGCTCGTCGTCGCCGTGGTCTCGCGCGATGCGCTGATTGTCTGCGCGGTGGTGCTGTCGACGGTCATGGGCAACCCGGTGGCAATGAAGCCGCTGATGGTGTCCAAGGCCAATACCGCCGTACAGATCGTGCTCGCCGCCTTCGTGCTCGCCGAGCTCGCCTTCGAGACGCAGTATGGTTCCATCCGGCTCGCCCTTATATTGCTGTCCGGGCTCTTGACCGTCACTTCAGCTGCAGCCTATCTCGTGGGCTGGCTGAGGCATATGAACGGCTATGGCGAAGGCGAAGCTCCAAACAGTTGAGACAACGCAGGAAGAGGTGGCGGCAGCGTTCCGCCGGCAGATCCGATTCTGGATCATCGCCGCGTTCGTACTCGCGCTGTTCATCTACCTTTTCAGCGGCATTCTGCTGCCCTTCGTGGCGGGCATGGTGCTGGCCTATTTCCTCGATCCCGTCGCCGACCGGCTGCAACGGCTTGGCCTTTCGCGGATCATGGCGACGACCCTGATCCTAATCGCCTTCGTCATCGTCCTGGTGCTGGCGCTCGTCATCCTGATCCCGGTGCTGGCTTCGCAGCTGACCGACTTCATCGCCAAGCTGCCCGAGTACCTGACCCAGCTGCAGGGGCTGATCACCAGCTACGATCCGCAATGGATCGAGCAGCGCTTCGGCGTCGACCCCAACAGCCTGCGCGAAGGGCTGAAGTCGCTGCTGACGACGGGCTTCGGTTTCCTGGCGACGGTGCTCCAGTCGATCTGGAGCTCCGGCGTGGCGCTGTTTTCCATCGCCAGCCTATTCGTGGTCACGCCGGTCGTGGCCTTCTACATGCTGCTCGATTGGGATCGCATGATCGCCAAGGTCGACAGCTGGATTCCGCGCGATCATGTCGACACGGTCCGCCAGCTCGCCACCGAGATCAACACCGCGACCGCCGGATTCGTGCGTGGGCAGGGTACGCTGTGCCTCGTGCTGGGCCTTATGTATGCCGCTGGCCTGACGCTGACCGGGTTGAAGTTCGGCGTGCTGATCGGTCTCTTTGCCGGCCTGATCAGCTTCATTCCCTATGTCGGCTCGCTGGTGGGCCTGGTCCTGTCGGTGGGGCTCGCCTTCGTCCAGTTCTGGCCGGACTGGCTCATGGTCGTGGCGGTCGCGTGCGTCTTCTTCGTCGGCCAGTTCATCGAGGGCAACATTCTGCAACCGCGCCTGGTCGGCAAGAGCGTCGGGCTGCACCCGGTCTGGCTGATGTTTGCGCTGTTTGCCTTCGGCGCGCTGTTCGGTTTCGTGGGTCTGCTGATCGCGGTGCCGGCTGCTGCGGCGATCGCGGTGCTGGTGCGCTTCGCCATTTCACGCTATCTGGAATCGCCGCTCTACAAGGGGCATGATGACGAGGTGGTGCAAACCAAGCCGGCCCGCCCCGCCAAGAGCACCGACAGAACGACCAATTCGTGATTTCGCAAGACTATGACTGAACTGGAAAAGCCGCGCCAGCTGCCGCTCGATCTCGGCCATAGGACGGGTTATTCCCGCGACGATCTCGTCGTGTCGCAAGCCAATGCCCAGGCCGTGGTGCTGGTGGACCGTTGGCCCGACTGGCCGGCGCCTGTGGTGGTGCTTGCCGGGCCGACCGGCTCGGGCAAGTCGCATCTGGCTGCGATCTGGCGCGAGATGTCGGATGCCCTGTCTCTCAACGCGTCGAGCATCGAGGAAAATATCGCGGCGCTCGATGGCACGCGGCCCGTGCTGATCGACGACGCCGATGCAGGTGTGCTCGACCAGCAGGGCCTGTTCCATCTCATCAACCAGATCCGGGGCGGAGGCGCGACCTTGATGCTCACGGCACGGCGCTTCCCTGGGGCCTGGGGCGTGACCTTGCCGGACCTTGCTTCGCGGCTCAAGGCAGCGGCGACCGTCGAGATCGAGGAGCCCGACGACCTGCTTCTGGCCGGGGTTATCACGAAGCTCTTCGCCGACCGCCAGATCGAGGTCGATCCGGCCGTGGTGCAATATCTCGTCCGCCGCATCGAGCGGTCGCTGTCGACGGCCATCCACGTCGTCGATCGGCTTGACAGAGCCGCGCTCGAACAGAAGACGCGCATTACCCGTGCGCTCGCCGCCGAAACCATCAATGCCGCCGACGAAGGGCAGCCAGAACTCGATATGTGACCAGCCTGGCCGCCCGACAAAGCACGCGTGCGATGCCGTCGCTGAGCGGATGTGCCCGTGTAACCCGGGCGAGCGGTGAAATGAGAACTACCAGGCAGGTCGAGTAGTAGCTGGACCAAACTAAGCCTTCCCAATCGGCTAGACGCTCAATCGTGAATCGTGCAGGAAATCCGCGACGAGTTTTCGAGGGGACGTCATTTGCACTACATGTTTTCCTGGTCAGCGATAGCCCTGCTGGGCGTCTTCGCGACTTTCGGCGGTGTTTGCTTTGCCGTGTCGTTGGGGCTTCTCTGGTATTTCCAACGCCGCGCGGCACTCGTCCGCGATGCCATACCGGTTGCTACCTTCGTCGGCATCATTGCCACTGCCTGGGCTTTGGCGCTCGGCTTTGCAGCAGCAGACGTGTGGTCGTTCAAGGCGCAGGCCGAACAGGCCGCCAGCGAGGAGCGCTCATCCGTGGGGCGCCTGGCGGGCATGGCCAGGCAGGATGCATTGGACGTGCCGATGATGATGGAAGGGCTCCGCGCCTATAAAGATGCGGTCGAGGCCAAGGAATGGGAGGAATCTTCCAATCGCGAGCCGTCGCACGAGGTGGACGCGGCGTTGCAACTTGTGCGCCTGGCCATCATAAAACTCGCTCGGGATAACGCACCGGCTCCGCTGATTGCCAAGATGACGCAGGATTTCGACGAATTGCAGGACGCGCGCAACAAGCGTCTCGCCATCGGCAGCAGTTCCGTCAGCGAGTACAAATGGTATCTCGTCCTGTTCCTGACCTTCCTGTCGATGGTATCCATCGCGTCGGTCCACGCTGATCGTCCGATCGCCGGCAGGAACGCGCTGACCATTTTCACGATAGCTGCCGTGGTCAGCCTGTGGATACTGGCAATCCATGCCCACCCCTATGCCGGACCGGCTCGCATCGAGTTCAATTCGGTTCGGTTCACGCTCCGGGTTTGATCCTGGAGGAGGCGGCAGGTCAGGCGACCCCCTCCACGGCGCCGAGTTCGATCCTGTCGCGGCCGGCTGCCTTTGCGCGGTACAGCGCCTTGTCGGCGATGTCGATGAGATGGGCATAGTCCGGGTGTCCGCGATGCCCGGCAACGCCGATGGACACGGTCGATGTCAGGACGGACCCATCCGGCAACTGCAGCGGGCGCGCCACGAATTGGCTCCTGATGCGTTCGGCAATTTCGGCGCCACGCTCCTCGGGCGTCTCGACCAGGGCGACCAGAAACTCCTCGCCGCCATAGCGGAAGACGAAGTCGCTCAGCCGGACATTGTCCATGATCACTTCGGCAATCTGGTGCAGGACGACGTCGCCGGCCGCATGCCCCCATTTGTCGTTGATCTGCTTGAAGTGATCGACGTCGATCATCAGCAGGGTGAATGCCGTGCGGGAGGAGTTGGCCAGCGAAATCTCGCGACTCAATATGGATGGCAGGAAACGCCGGTTCAGGGTCTTCGTCAGCGGATCGCGCGCGTTCTCCATCCCGGCGACACTCTGGAACAAGTCGCCCAGAAGGTATTTTATCTCCTCGATGGTGGTCTGCAGGCGACCCACCGCCTCTTGCAACTGATCGTTGCCGCTCGACCTTGCCTCGTTGATCTTGGGCAACAGGACGCTGTCGATCTGCTGGACGGCGTCCTCGACGCTCTGCAGGGAGGGCGAGCCCTGAAACATCATGCCAGCCCTGTGCCGCAGCCACAGCCCAAAGGTAGACTGCGATATCTGCTCGAGGTGAACGCCCCTGGCACTGCCGAAGAGGCCGAAGAGCACGGACTGGCTCCATTCCATCAAGGCCGCGCGCTGGCTTTCGCGCTCGATGCTGACGTCCTGCCCCAGGGAGACAAGACGATAGGCTTCGTCCACCTGCGCCCGCCGGGTCGTGCCGCTGACATAGGCCTGGCTCATCCGCCGGATCGCATAGTCGATGATCTCGCCGAGCAACATGACGGCGATCGCGATCAGCTCGCGGTCCGCGTCCTGTTCAAGGAGCCGGGCGCACAGATCGCTCTTGACGAGGCTTGCACCGGCCATGACGAGGTGGATCGGGATCTTGATCCGGGCGTGGATCTCGCCGATCTGTTTCTGGCGCTCATCGAAGGCTTCGAGGCCGGTCTCCGGGTCGACTTCCAGCAAGTCGAACAGCCAGCCCTTGAGCGAATGGCTGAGCCGTTCGTGGACCACGGAATGGCTCAGAAACGCCGAGGCCTCGCGGTCTTCCAGAAAGGCGCTGTAGAAGAGGCCGACGAGATCATCTGCCCGTTCCTTTATGACGCCGGAAAGCAGTGTACGCGCCTTGGATCGGGTGGCTTGATCCGTCGTATTCCAAAATGTCAGCCCAATCTCACGGTCGGGTGTCATTGCTGCACTCCTGGCAAATCTTTTGCCGTCGCTAAGCGGTGCAGCAAGTGCGCGCAAGTGGGCAGTAAGCCGCGTGGACAGATCTATGGCTCGGGGCGGTGATTCGAGACCCAATCACGTATCGTCTCCCAGTCCGGATCGGGCTCGACAGAAGGCATGTCGGAGCGACGGCCCTGGGTATGCCGTCGCTCCGATGACGCTCTGCGATCTTATTGGCCGCCCAGGCTAGGGAGTGACGCTCGCGTGACCGGCGGCGGTGCCCACTTGCCAGTCAAGACGTCGGGGCGGGGCGCATAGAGCCTCATGGTCAGGTTGAACGGACCTTTCGGCGCCGGCAGCCAGTTGGCCTCCTTGTCCTTGCCGGGGCTTTCGTTCTGGAAGTAGAGCTCCAGAGATCCGTCGGCGTTGTAGGCGAAGGGCATCCAGCTGCTGACCGCAAAACGGTTCAGCGGGTTTGCAACCTGGTAGCCTTCATTGTCATAGGCCGTGATCGACCAGAAGGCATTGACCGGCGGCAGCGTCGCCTTGTCGAAATGGATCGCATATCTGTTCGCGCCATCGAGCGGCTTGCCCGTGTCATCGGCGAGGTTGAGCGGATAGATCGCGTCCTCCGGCACGTTTGCGCCAAGACCGAATTGGGAGACGATGGCCCGCTTGAGATAGTAGTTGCCATAGACGCCCATGGTGTCGGTGTTCAACGACCAGCCATTGGCGACCCGCGCAAGCGTCGGCACCTTCCAGGCCATCAGTTGCTGTGCTTCCTTCGGCGCATCCTCCAGTGCGGCACGAGTTACGGGATCGACTTTCGAGATGTCGAAATCCTTGCCGGCCTCGATACCCATCCTTTTCATCTGTGCGATGATCGGCTGGTCGGTGACGTGAGGCGGGATGGTTTTCAGAAGCTGTGCGGCGTAGCCGAAGAATTTCTCTGCCGGCATGGTGTCGACCTGGATCTTTGGAGGCGTCTTCATGTCGATGTCGGGATCAACCTTGCCCACGACCGGCTTGTCCGTCTTGTTCCACTCCGAGAGCGGGGTGATCTTGAAGCCGGCCTGGATCTTGTGGACGGCGTCATAGTCGGCCGGGCCGTTCGTCTGTGTGCGGCCGATCACCCAGACGATCGGCGTCGGCGCATCGATGCGCTGAATGTCCTTCGGCAGTTTGAACTCTTCGACGATTCCACGCAGATCGGGTCGCCAGCCGGGCGGGGTGACGAGGAAATTGCCGGCTTTGGTGCCGGTTGTTCGCCAGCCGGGCGAGGCAAATACATCGGTCCACATGTCGAGCATCGGCAGCAGATAGTAACGTTCGCCGGTATCGGGCATGGAAACGATCATTGGCTCTTTGTTCAAGTCGAGCCAGGCGACGGAATAGAGGGTGTCAAAGTTGGGCCGCACAACCGTCCGCATTTCGGCGGTCGGATAGGCTGGTACGTTCGAGAAGGCGTTCATCGGTGCGTTGCCGGCTTCCGTTGCCTTATCGACATTGGTGGACTGCTGCCGCGTCAGCTCCATCGTGATCAACGGGTAGAAGTAGAGATAGGCATTGACGGCGATTGCGTGCGCCTCTTCGTCTGAGGGGCCTGATTGTGCATCAGCCGGCGCGGCGACCAGGGCCAACGAGCCGGTGAGCGCCAAGGCAGCAAAAGTTTTGCGATTCATGACCATGCTCCCGTCGTGGGTTTTCCCCACTCAAGCTACACGCCGCGACGGAAGCGCGCCTTGCGCCGAATCAAGGAAGCCAAAGGCAATATGCAAGTCTGCGGGCGAAGGAATTCCCGCCTGAGACCCGACAGCGCTGACGCGCGCGCGCGTGCATAGTTTCAGGTGGCGTTGCGAGCGCGACCGGGCTGTTCTTTCGGGGGTGGTACTTGAGGGCGGCGTCGCCCAAAAATAGGGGGTCTTTTGACGCGCCGTGGGCTGGCGATCCCGGCAGGATGGCCATTGTACATTGTTTTCAATTGCTTAAGTTGGCTAACCCGCAAAAACCGCGCCTTTGAATTCAAAAGGCTTTCCCGAGTGTCGGCTACCCTCCCTAGACCCTGAATGTCGAAGTCCCCCGCTGATGGAGGACCGGGGCGCAATGGTGGCCGACTGCTTCAGGTGCGTCCCAGAAAGAAACCGAGCCTGTAGCAGCCGAGACCGAACCGCGTGGGATGCATGGTCGTGGATAAGCCCAAATCTAAGCTGGAAACATTGTGTGGCCTGATTGCCGCAGAAATCGCAGCGAACCCCTTTCATCTGGACGGCTACGCGTGGTGCGCCATGCCTCAGCCAGCAATTGCCGCGAAGCTCGACTTCTCAGTCGAAACATTGCGTCGCCTGATCAGCAAGCCGCCCATTGTCCGCCAAACCAAGAAGGTGGACGGCAAGAACGTGACGCTGCTTCGGGTGGGCGAGCCTGGACCAGTGACAGCCGACGACATCGCCAAGGAGATGTCGCGGCTCTTAAACGGTCGTCGCAAGGTGCATCGAACCAAGTGGGGCGAAGAACGGCAAACGATCCTGGCCAGCATGGACATGCTTCAACCCGCGCCGATCAGCATGGGTCTAAAACGGGTAATGCGCCTCGATAAACTGCTTGCTCTGCCGAGGCACACCACCAAACGGGAGTTCGGGTGCATGATCGGCCTTGCCGAGATTTGGCCCGACGGCCATCAAGTCGAAATGTTCAAGATGGTCCTGAAGCGGTGGCCGATCTTCATGGCCGGGGTCAAATGGGCGGCGGTGATGGAGGCTGAGACGGACGAACAGGTGTTCAACCGGCATTTGGAGTTTCCGTCCGTCTCGGTGATGCGCCGCTATGCGCATGTCGCTATCGAAATGGCCACGATGGATGCTCAGGAGAAGGGTAAGGTTCCGGCTTGGCTCAAGGCTCTGACACCCGGCATCTGGCCGAAGCCGAAGGCGTGACCGAATGACCTCACATAATAAGTTCTATACAGTTCAGAACCCCTACTATGATGGCTCATACCACGAGTAATGTAGGTAATTCGGTCAAGCAATCATCGAAGGATGACCGGCTGACGCCAGTCATGATCGGGCTGCGCCCGACCTCTCGGGGAGATTTCGAGAGAGAGTATGAAATACCCCCTGATAGTCTTGAGATGTAAAGGCAGATGAGTGCATCGGACTATCGAGAAGCCGAACTCAGGCAAGTGGCCGGAGGTGTTGTCCATTGGCATAGTCAGGACTGCGGATCGGACAAGCTCGTTGCGGGCATTGCGAACTACCAAAGAGCGAACGACGCGATGCACTTGCTGTCCAGAAAAGTCGGGCTCTCTGCTTGTCTGTTGCGATTGGTCTGGACCGTCCCGTTTCGATTTATTCTGAGGTTCATTCTCGCAAAACGAATGACGTGGCGCAGCAGCGCGATACCCTTCTCTCTCAACAACTTGAGGGAGAAATCATGGACTTTTTCGACCAGAAGCCTACAGTTGAGCGGCCCAATACATCGCGCCACCTTTCTGATCCATGGCTGGCAACGTCAGCGCCGCAGAAAGCCATCAGGCGCGGGAATGAGGCCGTCGCCCTCGCTGCAACCAGCTTCCTTCTTGCCGGGCACGGAGACCGTCTCTGGCGACGGCTGATTGTCATCGCGCTGGAAGACATAGGCATCGGCGACCTTGATGCCGTGCGCGACGTTCTGCTCGTCTCAACCCGCAAGTCATGGCGGGCTGAACATGGCGGCGACTGGGCCGTCGCGGCCTCACTGGTACAACGCCTATGCGCCGCCCCGAAATGCCGGGACGCTTGCGAGCTGCTGGTTGCCGCTGATCTCCACCCGCGCTTGAAGCGACAGCGCACGGCCTTTCTCGACCTCAGCCAGCATCAGCTTTCCGACATTGTGGCCGATCCGGCCCGGCATCTGGCGGACCGGAGGCTGGCGGCATGGCTGGTCGCGGGCACGAAGCGGTTCCCGGCCTATTCGTTACCCGAGGTCGCGGGTTCATTCCCGGCGCTGCTCGATGTGTACCGGCATCTCGGCGCTTCAGAACAGGTTCTGGAGGTCGCTCGCCTCGGCTCGACGAGGACGCAGGAGGGGCACCCGCTGACGTTCCCACTCGTATGGCTGGCGGCAAGCGCGGGGCCGGTGACGGTCAGCCCGGAAAAATTATCGGAACCCGCCCTGATCAGGGGCTGGCCTAATTTCGCATTCGACATGCACACCCGTCTCGGGCGGCGGGCGCTCACCCTATTCGCCGAGCGATGCACGATCCTGGAGGTGTTGATGGATCGGCACCTGCCTGCCGATGCGCATGGCGACTTCACCGGCCATCTCGTATTCCGGGTTGAGGGGCACGTCGTGGATCGCAGGCTCGCCTATCCCGACGCGGGGGCGATCCTACGTGATGCCGAGATTGCCCATCTCACTTATTCCGGGTTTCCCGAAACCCTCGTCAGGGACGCTCTGGAGGTCGCCCACGACCACCTGGCGCTCCTTAACCTGTGTCGGATCGAGGCAGCAGGAGCCAATCATGATCGGGGTTGAGGCGAAACCCAGCAGATCGTTCGAATACAACCAAATGGTGAAACGGAACGATAATTTGGACGCGGATAAAATCGCTTCGCGAGTGCAATTAATTGCACCAACTGTCGGGCGCGTGGGAAAGTCTGTTGGTGCAATTAATTGCACTGAGCCCGACGCCGCCGAGGTCGATTTTTTGCCATCGGAAGTTGCGGAGGCGATCCAAGCTTCGCTCTCACCTGCCACGCAGCGGGCCTATGCCGACGATCTCGCCAACTTCGAACGGTGGGGCGGCGGCGTGCCCGCCAATCCGGCGATGGTGGCGGCCTATCTGGTGCACCTCGCGCAGGACTGCCGGGCCGCGACGCTTGCACGGCGCGTCGCCGCGTTGTCGAAAGCGCATCGCGCCAAGGGGCTGGATGATCCCTGCAAGTCGGAAATCGTCAAGGCCACCCTGCGCGGCATCCGTCGCCAGATCGGCACCGCGCAGCGGGAGGCCAAGCCGCTGATCAGGGACGACCTCTTTGCCGTGCTCCACCGAATGGGCGACCGCCCGAAGGATTTACGCGACAAGGCGCTGCTGTTGCTCGGCTTCGCCGGAGCCTTTCGACGCTCGGAACTCATCGGCCTTGATCATGCCGACATCGAGCCTGTCCCGCAGGGCATCGTCGTCACCTTGCGTCGGTCAAAGACCGACCAGATCGGCGCAGGACGGAAAATCGGCATCCCATTCGGACGCACCCGCTGGTGCCCGGTGCGGCATCTGAGCGATTGGCTTGATCACGCCAGGATCGAAGGCGGTGCCGTGTTTCGGAGCGTTAATCGTCACGGCCACGTCGCAGACCAGCGTCTCTCCGGCGAGGCGGTCAGCATTGTCGTCAAAGACCGGGCCGAGGCGGCAGGCTTCGATCCAGACGCATATAGCGGGCACAGCTTACGTGCGGGATTGGCAACGAGTGCGGCCATGGCGGGGGCATCGACATTCAAAATCAGGGCGCAGACCGGCCACGCCTCCGATGCCATGCTTGCCCGCTACATCCGCGACGGCGACATGTTCACCAACAATGCGGCAGGCGCGGTGCTGTAGGTCGAACCAAGCGCTTTGGCAACGGTAATGGTATGTGCCATGGTCCGGTGATGGTGCTGGAGGGGAAATGTCGAACAAACTTGATTGGCGAAAAGCAGAGCCAGGCCGCAGTGGTCCGGACGAGATTACGGCCACCGAATGGCGTCTTGGTCCTGTAGATACTGATCTGAGCATGCCCGACATTTCGTACTTTGATTTGGCAGCCACGCCCACCATTGAATGGTCTCGAACCTTGAGAGCAAGGTTTCGGACAGATGACGACCACGGCCATCTGGATATGGTCAAAGCCGTGTTAGACACGGTGGGACAGGTGATCAAACGGTATGGGGTCGATGCGCTGAAGAGCCGTGCACGCCAATACCGAGATCGGGCCAGTAAGCAACGGCCATTCCCCAGTCTCTGGTTCGCCTTTTATTTCGATTTGTATGCGGCGCGGCGATACCGAGGTCTTCGTCCCGGATGCCTTTTGCGCCAATCTCGGGACAAATACTTTACACCGCAAGAAGTTGATGTCCGCTGGCGCTCGGTGATGAAGAACGCTGTCGGATACGATGTCGTGCTTGAAATGCGGGAAAGGGCAGCAGGCCGCTCTACTCAGGTGGGAAAGCCGCGCAAATCCCATCCTGAGCGGGTAAAGGAGATTTTCGAAGGATACCATCGGCAGAAACCTGGTACCGAAATTTAGCTCAGGTGTCGGTCGCCCTCCGTCGGTCCTAACCTCTGCTAACCTTCACTTATCAGAGCCTACAACTGCCGCTGCGGCGATGGGCAGCACTCGAAAAACATGACGGTTGGCAAAATCCAATGTCTGCTGCGAACGGCATCTTCGTCAGTTCAGCACCCACGCACCGCCGCTTCCCTTCAAAGTGTCGTGGTCGGGTACCCTCAAGGCCAATGCTCCACGCGACCACTTCAGCCGGTCATAGGCCCAGGCCTCACCATGCAGGGCGGACGGGCCACCGCTATATCTGTCTGACCGGCATCGTTCGGCGGTGAGGGCGGTGGCGTGACTGGAGCGAGAGGACCGTCCCGCGCCATGCCTTTCACCTCTCCCTCCATCTCTTGGAGCCATTCAGAAGCCGTGGTGAACAGCTCGATACTCCGCGCATCTTGCCACCCATTTCTGGCGGTTTTAGCATTGCCGAAATGGATAACACGGCGCTAGAAGTTGCTTGAGGCAGGCAAATCCAGTTTCCAGCCGTAGTGTTTTGCAACGTGCTGATAAACACGCTTCATCCCGACTGCCAAATCATCAATGTGTCGCCTCAAAGCGGTGTGGTCTGTCCAGATGTCCATTTGCATACCGTGGATAAGACAATGGCGCTGCGTTACAAGCTCTTCGAGACTTTCCAGCAACCTAATCTTCTGTCGCCGGTATGGGCGTTTGAGGGGACTAAGGATGCCAAGTGAAGCATCCAGTTCGTGGAAATTGCGTCCAACTGCCGCCAAACGCTGAAACGAAAGGGCCTCAGCCGCCGCTTCCTCCACGCCCAGTTTTCCCTCAGAAATCTGGGCGAGTTGCTCTCCTGACAGACGGATGCCCTTCAGGATCGTGGCTTTGCGTTCTGAGTACGTCAGCAGTGCGATGTACGTGCTTTTGAAATAGTCCTCCATCGCGCTGACCAGATATGTCACCATGACGTTTGCGACGAACACATCAGGGTTCAATTGGCGCATCTGAGGCCAAATCTCTTCGGCTTCCTCCATAGCTCCGGGAAAAGCTGGTGTGATCGAGGACAGGCGCAAATAATGATCTACTCGTGAAAGGTTCCAATCCAATCCCTGCATTGCCAGATAACAGCCGGGATTAGGGGAGGGCCCGGGTCATACCCACTGCCATTTCCACCATCGCGATAAGACGTACCGCCGAAGCGCCTTCTAAACTCACGCACGGTTCGGTTCTGCATCTCAAAGTCATAATGACTTCTACCGACCCGTGTTCGTGTGCCAATGTATACGCATCCCTTCTCTTCGCTTGTGCCGATTGATAACTCGACGGTCTGCCAAGAGCGATAGTCCTTCCTGTCGTAGAAAGTCATCGACAATGTTTCTCGGCTTCCAAGATGGGCGTAAGTCCCATTCTTTTCGTAGCCAAGCAGCAGTGCAAACTCCACGGCTTGCCGCTTAGAGATGCCATTTGGCAGGTAATTTGTCGTTTCGTAGCTCATTGCGGCTTAGAGCAGCGTCTTGGTGATCTTGAGAACACCTTCGATTAACTCTGCCACTTCCTCCTTTGTAGGATCAGAAGCTTTCTTATGATCGCACTTGTTCCGCAGATCACCGAGATGCTGGATAAACCTCCATTGCGCTACGTCCGCGACGGATGCAGCCTTCAGGGCATCATTCAGATCGGAAATGGCGGGGTCTTTCTTGCGGGCTGGAACCTTGTGGCGTTCGCAAACGGCGGCCAAGTGCCCTTCCAAGACTACGCCGGCCATTGCCCCGGCTCCGCGTTGAAAGCCGTTTCTGTTTAGCTCTTTGGCGGCATGAAGCTCATCATCTATCAAGTCGGCATGTAGCAGGGTCTTGATGTCATAGAGGGTGGACGAAAAACGGTTTGCCAGCCCGGAAATGATGTTGAATTGCTGGTACATGGCTGCCGTAGCAGCAGAAGGGCCTACCACCAAATCGCCGCCGCGTCTTACAGTCGTGCCACGCAAGTAGTCGGACATCGTATAGTTTGAGTATAGGATGTCTTTTCGCATTCCCTTCGGGGCATAATATGATTGGAAATCGTCTTTTCTTTCTGGAATTATCTGACTGACGAGCGCAAGGGCTTCTGAGTACCAGCCTTGGTAATTCGATCTTACATCAGGAAGGCTTTTCAGTTCTTCTTCCGAGTATGGATGCACAATTTGTGCATTAGGATCAGCTTCCAATTGCATTGCAAGTGAGAGCTTGCCACCCAAGTTGGCCAGTCGTTCGATGTCATCTTTGTATTTATCGAAAGTGCTGGCCATTCCTACCCCTCAGTCGAGATGCGCGTTGATGAGATTGCGCAGGCTCTTCAATTGCCCGCGCAAATCTTCGACGGCTTCGGCCAACTCCTTGACCTGATCTTCCAATCCATGCCGGGCATCATCCGCAGCAAACGACGCCTCAAGGCGAGCGGCGATTTCCATGTTCAAGGAGTTGCCACTGGCTTTCGCCGCTTCCTCAACCCGTCGCTTTAGCTCGGGCTGCAATCGCAGGCCAAACGGCGTGATGTTGGCCACTTTTGTTTCATCTGACTTCATAGTGTTCTCATTTGAAGCTATTTTTCGATTGAGGCAATGGCTTCATTGTGTATTGTGATGAAGTCATTCAGCTTATGGAGGTTTGCCTTGGAACATCAGATGCATATCATCAAGCCCTACGGCCTTCGGATGCCGGATGAGTTGAGGAACTGGCTTGCTGCTCGCGCCAAGAAGGCAAGGCGTTCGATGAACTCGGAACTACTGTTGCTGTTGGAAGCCGCAAAGCAGGCCGATCAGGAGGCTGCGGCGTAGCGCCATGATGAAGTTCGTCAAAGCTGCCCGCGAAATACAGGCAAAGCAGAAGGCAAAACCACTTAGTGCCGTAGCGATCAAGAAGGTTGCTAAGGTTACCGAAGGTCTTAGCCTATCCATCGCCGGGATACAGGGCAATCCCGATGGGTCTTTCTTTGTATCGACCACCAAAACCGGCGGCAACGCCGACGAACTCAATCCTTGGGACGAGGTATTGCCAAAATGATCCGGCAGAGGCTCCCCAAATATGTGCATGCGTACAAGGATCGGCACGAAAAGCTGCGCATCTGCTTTCGTCCGCCCGGCCAACTCCGAATTGCGCTGCCGGGGCCGCTCTTTTCCGAACCCTTCTGGATCGCCTACCACAAGGTCAAGGAAGGCACTCCCGAGCAACCGAAGCCGATTGGAGCGTCCAGCACCAAGGCGGGCAGCTTTTCCGCGCTGATCGCAGACTACTATGCGTCCAGCCTGTTCACCGCACTGGAAGCCTCCACGCAGGCGACTTACCGCGGGCAGCTTGAACGGTTCCGCCAGAAGCATGGCGATAAGCCTGTCGCTCGCCTGGAGGCGAGGCATCTGGACATCATTCTTGGCGAGGAGACGGCAAAGTCGCCATCGATGGCCAGCAACCTTCGGAAGCGCCTCGCCACGCTCATGAAGTGCGCCGTGAAGTGGAACTACATCGAACGCAACCCGATGCTTCAGGTGGACCGCATCAAATACAAAACGGCGGGCATCCGAACTTGGAGCGATGTCGACATTGCGAAATTCCGCACCCGCTGGAAGGATGACGCCCCACAACGCATTGCAATGGAAATCATGCTTTACACCGGCCTTCGCCGGTCAGATGCCGTGCGTGTTGGACGCCAGCACATTCAGGGTGACCACATCGTCATCACCACCAAAAAGAGCGGCGGTATCGTCCAGCTTCAAATTCCTATTCACCCGGAATTTCGGGCGTTCCTCGATAAGATCAACCATGGGCATCTGAACTTCATCGTAACTGGGCACGGGGCCGCACGATCCGAAAAGGGCTTCACGAATTGGATTATTGATGCCTCCCGCAACGCTGGCCTGCCAGATCAAAGCTCGCCCCATGGGGTGCGTAAGGCGGCATGCCGAATGCTTGCCGAAGCCGGTTGCTCGGCATTGGAGATCATGGCCATCACCGGCCATCGCGACATCAAGGAGATCGAGCTCTATTGCGCGCCGCCGATCAGAAGACGCGGGCTGCGAATGCCATCGCCAAGAAGGGTAGCGGCCTATGAGAACGTCGCCGGAACAGAGATTGGCTAACCTCGATACCCGGTTAGTCAGAAGTGCCCATAAAGCATTGAAAAAACACGACGCTACAGGGGAGATGGCGATCCCGGCAGGATTCGAACCTGCGACCATCGGCTTAGAAGGCCGGTGCTCTATCCAGCTGAGCTACGGGACCACTCTTGGCGGCCGAGGCGCGTCAAGCCTGGCTCAATGCGTCCAAGGCGTCTTGCGGTCATAGCGGAAATTGTCCGAATAGGAAATCTGCCGCCGCTTGGTTTCCTTCGGCTCCTGCACGCGGAAATCGATGCCGTATTTCTCGGCGTAGGCAATCGCGTCTTGCTTCGAATCGAAGGTGAGGCGGATCTGGCTCTTCATGTCGCCCGAGCTGGTGTAGCCCATGAGGGAATCGATCTTGCGCGGCTGCGCCGGGTCGAATTCAAGTACCCACTGGCCGGTCTTGGCCTTACCCGACTGCATCGCCGTCTTGGCGGGGCTGAAAATGCGCGCGGACATGCTATCCTCATCGAAACTTGCGATGGTCGGAGTGGCAGGATTCGAACCTGCGACCCCCTGATCCCAAATCAGGTGCGCTACCAGGCTGCGCTACACTCCGAGTCCTTGCGGGCTATAGTGTTCAAGGCCTTAGGAAGCAAGCCCCATCGCCGGAAAAACGAACGGACGGCACACTTCACGGTGAAAAACCTCGTTAGGGCGCCAGGCCGAAGTGCCGTGCCCGGATGGCTTCGAGATCGCCGTTCTCCTGCGCGGCAACCACTGCAATCGTCGCGGGCCGGGTAAGCGGGCTTCCGGGAGTGAATGCAAAGCCGTATTTGTCCGGCCGGAAGACGTTGCCCACCACCTTGAGATTCAATTCAGGGTTCTGGAAGGCGAAGTATTCGAGCACCGGCTTGTCGTCGACGACCGCGTCCACCTGACCGTTGGCCAATGCCGCGGCCGCCTCCTCGATGTGATCGTAACGCACCGAGCCGATGAGCAACGACTTCATGTAGGCTTCGGATACGGTGCCGCCCCGAACCCCCACCACCTTGCCTCGAAGGTCCGTCAGGTCATTGATTTCGTTGGTCAGTTGGGCGGCGGTCATCACGCTGGCCGCCGACGAGGTGATGTAGGCGATGACCGCGATGCCGCACACCATCCACACTGCCTGCCAGGCCCGGCCGGCCCAGCCGAACAGGTTCCTGCGGGAAGTCCTGCCCGACGTGGCGATCGACATGACGTGGTAGAAGCTTTCCGCCAGTCCGTCGCGCCATCTTCTGGGGAATTCCGCGTCGAAGCGCCTGTCGAAGAGCGTCATGAGCAGCGTGGCGAAGGCAATGCAGGCGACGATCCAGGCATAGGCCGTCAGATGGCCGGCACCACCCAGCTTGCCGAGCACTTCCGACAAGCTGGTTCCGTCGTCGGCCGGCACCATGATGCGAAGACCGGCATCATACCATGGGTGGCTGAAGTCGACGATGTCCGCCCGGCTTTCGGTGATGGTCAGATTTGTGACAGCGACGTCGACTGCGCCGTTCGCAACGGAGTCGACGAGATCGCCCAGGTTCTTGAACTCCCGATATTGCGAGACGACCTTCAGCTTGACCGCGACCTTTTCCCAAAGCTCCACGGCCATGCCGGAGTAGCTCTGTCCGTTGCGCACCACGAAAGGCGGGCTGAGATAGACGCCGACATTGACGATACGGGGCTGGGACGGCGGCTCCTCGCCTTGTGCCACTGAGGTGAAAAGGCTTGTGAGGAAAATCAAAAAGACGGCCAAGCCGGCCATCGACCGAGAGCGCGGTGACATTCGTTAAGGTCGCAGACTGTTACCTGAGTTGCGATACCGTTGCAGACAAATATTACGATTGTCTTGATCGGCCGGCGCTATCGCAAGAGAAGCCACGGGGCGTGCAGCGCCGCCCGTGGCTCAAGGCGCGGCTGGCTATGCCGCGCTGGCCGCCTTCAGCCCGCGGGCGATGTCGGCCTTGATGTCCTCGACGTTTTCCAGGCCGATCTGCAGGCGGATAAGCGGCCCTTCATAGGGGCCTTTGGCGACGACGCGGTCGCCGAGATAGACGTGCACCGCAAGGCTTTCATAACCGCCCCAGGAATAGCCGAGACCGAAGACTTCCAGGGCGTCGAGGAAGGCATGTGCCTGCTTCTGGCCGCCGCCGGCAAGGACGACCGAGAAGATGCCGCTGGCGCCGGAGAAATCGCGCTTCCAGAGCGAATGGTCGGGGTGGCTTTCGAGGCCCGGATGCAGCACTCGTGCCACGCCGAGCTGTGTCTCCAGCCAGCGCGCGATCTCCAGCGCGCTCTGCTCGTGCCGCTCCAGCCGTACCCCCATGGTGCGCAGGCCGCGCAGTACCTGGTAAACGTCGTCGGGGGCTGCGCAGGCACCGAGGGTGAGAAAACCTTCGTGCAGCCGCTCCCAGCAGGCGGCGTTGGCCGAGACGGTGCCCAGCAGCACGTCGGAATGGCCGGCAGGATACTTTGTCGCGGCGTGGATCGACACGTCGACGCCATGGTCTAGCGGCTTGAAATAGAGCGGGGTCGCCCAGGTGTTGTCCATCATCACCACGGCGCCGCCGGCATGTGCTGCCTTGGCAATCGCAGGGATGTCCTGGACCTCGAAGGTGTTGGATGCCGGCGATTCGGTGAAGACCACCTTGGTGTTCGGCTTCATCAGCGCGGCGATGCCGGCGCCGACATGCGGGTCGTAATATTCGACCTCGACGCCCAGCCGCTTCAGCATGGTGTCGGCAAAATGGCGGGTCGGCGCATAGACGGAATCGACGATCAGCACATGATCGCCAGTCGCCAGGAAGGCAAGCAGCGGAACGGTGACGGCCGCGAGACCCGAAGGCACGATGATGGTGCCTGCGGAGCCTTCAAGCGAATCGATTGCCGCGGCCAGCGCGTCGGTGGTCGGCGTGCCGCGCGTGCCGTAGGTATATTTCTGCGAACGGCTCGCCATGGTGGCGGCGTCCGGGAAGAGCACGGTCGAGGCATGCACCACCGGCGGATTGACGAAGCCGTAGTAGTCGCGCGGATCGTTGCCGGCATGGGCCAGCTGGGTGTGGATGCCCTTATCGGAAAAGTTTCGCTTGGCCATATCATCCTGCCGTGGTGAGAGTTTTTCAGGCATAGATCGGCAAGCTGGCCCGCGCAACCTTGGCCGAGCAGGGCAGGCGCCGGAGTTTTTTGCGCCAGCGGGATGTTGGCCGGGCGGTGGCGACCACGGGTCCACGATGCGACGTGAATTCGTGAGACAGGCGGAGGAAATGGCATGCCTGGCCTTGGCTCCCAATTTTTCGACGATTGGGCCATTGCCCTTGACCTCACGCGCATAATCGCATTCGATAACCTTCGTGAATGGGAGGACAGCAAGCGCACTTCCGCCGCCAGGAGAACGTTCCGGAAAATGGACCGGACCGGCGATGCGCTGCTGCTTTCATTGGGGGAAAAGGGGTCGGTCCCGGACAACAACAGATAAAGGGTCAGTGGGTATGAAAAACACCGTGAAAGGCATTCTGGGTGCTGCCGTTCTTGGGCTGACGGCGTCGGCTGCTTCCGTTGCATCTGCGGATACGCTGAGTGACGTGAAGGCCAAGGGGTTCGTGCAGTGCGGCGTCAACACTGCTCTTGCCGGCTTTTCGGCGCCCGACGACAAGGGCGAATGGAAGGGCTTCGACGTCGATTTCTGCCGCGCGGTCGCGTCGGCCATCTTTGGCGATCCGTCGAAGGTGAAGTTCACGCCTACCAACGCGAAGGAGCGCTTCACGGCGCTGCAGTCGGGCGAAATCGACCTGCTGGCCCGCAACACCACCTGGACGCTCAGCCGCGACACCGCGCTCGGCTTCAATTTCGTCGGCGTCAACTACTATGACGGCCAGGGCTTCATGATCAACGCCAAGAAGCTTCCGGGCGTGAACTCGGCGCTGCAGCTTTCGGGCGCTTCGGTCTGCGTGCAGAGCGGCACCACCACCGAACTCAACCTGGCCGACTACTTCAAGGCCAATAACCTCGAATACAACCCCGTTGTGTTCGAGAAGCTGGAAGAGACGAACGCGGCCTACGATGCGGGCCGTTGCGACGCCTATACCACCGACCAATCGGGGCTCTACGCCATCCGCCTGACGCTCGCCTCGCCGGACGATCATATCGTCCTGCCCGAGATCATCTCCAAGGAGCCGCTGGCGCCGGCGGTCCGCCAGGGCGACGACCAGTGGTTCGATGTCGTCAAATGGACGTTCAATGCGCTTGTGTTGGCCGAGGAGCTCGGCATCACCCAGGCCAATGTCGATGAAATGAAGAACTCGTCCAACCCCGACATCAAGCGCGTTCTGGGCGCAGAGGAGGGGACCAAGCTGGGCACTGATCTCGGCCTGGACAATGACTGGGTCGTCAAGATCGTCAAGGGCGTGGGCAACTACGGCGAAATCTTCGACCGCAACATCGGCGCCGGCAGCCCGCTCAAGATCGCGCGCGGCCTAAACGCGCTGTGGACCAAGGGCGGTCTGCAATACGCCATGCCCATCCGCTAAGGATGCGTTAAAATGCGGGAGGCGCTGGCGCCTCCCGCCTGTTCTCCGGCAAAGGAGACTCCATGGTTTCGCAGGACACGATTCGCGATACCGGTAGTACAGGCGCGTCCTTTTTCAATGACCCGAAAATCCGCGGGTTGATCTATCAGGTCGTACTGTTCGCGCTGCTGGTCGGCTTCATCTACTGGATCGTCGGCAACACCGTCGAAAATCTCAGACGCGCCAATCTCTCCACCGGCTTCGACTTTCTCAATGGGCGGGCCGGATTCGATATCAGCGAGACGCTGATCCGGTATTCCTCCAACGACACCTACTGGCGCGCTCTGCTGGTGGGGCTGACGAACACGGCGCTGGTGGCGTTCGTCGGCACCATAACCGCATCGGTCATCGGCTTTGTCATCGGTGTCGGCCGGCTGTCCGAAAACTGGCTGATCCGCAAGATCTGCACCGTCTACGTCGAGATATTCCGTAATATCCCGCCGTTGCTGGTCATCTTCTTCTGGTATCTGGGCGTACTGTCGGCGCTGCCGCAACCGCGCGAGAGCATAGCGCTGCCCTTCGGCGCCTATCTCAACAACCGCGGCTTCTTCCTGCCGGGGCCGATCTGGGGAGAGGGGGCCTGGCTCATACCGATCGCCATCGTCGTCGCGGTGGCGCTCTGCTGGTTCGTGGCGCGTCGGGCGCGCCAGAGGCAGGAGGCGACCGGCGAGCAGTTTCCGGTGTTCCTCACATCGGTTGCGCTGCTTGTCGGGTTGCCGGTCCTGGCATTCGTTGCAGCCGGGTTTCCGCTCACATTCGAGTTTCCGCAGAAGTCCACCTTCAACCTGCTCGGCGGCTCGCAGATAAGGCCGGAATTCCTGTCGCTCTACCTGGCGCTTTCCTTCTATACGGCGGCTTTCATCGCCGAGATCGTGCGGGCCGGCATACTGGGCGTCAGCAAGGGCCAGACCGAAGCGTCCTATGCCCTTGGGCTACGCCGTGGCCAGACGCTGCGGCTCGTGGTCGTTCCGCAGGCGCTGCGCATCATCATCCCGCCGCTCACCAGCCAGTATCTCAACCTGACCAAGAACTCATCGCTGGCGATCGCCATCGGCTATCCCGACCTCGTGCATATCGGCGGCACTATCCTCAACCAGAGCGGCCATTCCATCGAGATCGTTGCCATCTGGATGGTCGTCTATCTCGGCCTCAGCCTGCTGATCTCCGGCTTCATGAACTGGTTCAATGCCAAAATGGCGCTGGTGGAGAGATAGCCCATGCAACATTCTGATCTCTCCTATGTGCGCCAACGGATGGACGCCGACGAGCGGCCTCCGGTGACCGAACAAGGCGTATTGCCTTGGCTGCGCAAGAACTTCTTCGCTTCCGTGCCCGACACGATCCTCACTTTTTTGGGGCTCGTCATCGTCGCGCTCATCGTGCCGCCGTTTTTCCGCTGGGCTTTCGTCGAGGCCCAGTGGATCGGAACGGATCGTACCTTCTGCGCCACCGTTGCGCAGGGAGGCATCCAGCCCGACGGCTGGTCCGGCGCCTGCTGGGCCTTCGTGGGCGCAAAGTTCCAGCAGTTCATGTTCGGGCAGTACCCGATCGAGGAGCGCTGGCGCGTGTTGCTCACCGGCCTGATCTTCGTGGCGCTGCTGGCGCCGCTGCTCGTGCCGCGCGCGCCCTACAAGCGACTCAACGCCATCTTGCTGTTCGCGGTCTTTCCCTTCGTGGCCTTCGTCCTGCTGTTAGGCGGGGTATTCGGCCTGCCTTATGTCGAGACGGCGCGCTGGGGCGGCCTGATGATCACTCTGGTGCTTTCGGTGGTCGGCATCGCCGTCTCCTTGCCGTTCGGCATATTGCTCGCATTGGGACGGCGCTCGAAGCTGCCGGTTATCAAGCTCGTATCCGTGATCTTCATCGAGACGATCCGCGGCGTGCCGCTGGTGACCGTGCTGTTCATGGCGAGCGTGATGTTCCCGCTGTTCCTGCCGGCCGGCATGACCTTCGACAAGTTCCTGCGCGCATTGGTCGGCGTGGCGCTGTTCGCCTCTGCCTACATGGCCGAGGTGGTGCGCGGTGGCCTGCAGGCCATCCCCAAAGGGCAATATGAAGGTGCGGCCTCGATCGGTCTCAACTACTGGCAGACCATGAACCTCGTGGTGCTGCCGCAGGCGTTGAAGCTGGTGATACCGGGAATCGTCAACACCTTTATCGGCATGTTCAAGGACACCAGCCTGGTGAGCATCATCGGCATGTTTGACCTGCTCGGCATCGTCCGGCAGAACTTTTCTGACGCCAACTGGGCTTCGCCTCAGACGCCGATCAGTGGCCTGGTCTTCGCAGGCTTCATTTTCTGGCTGTTCTGTTTCGGCATGTCGCGCTATTCGATCTATATGGAACACCGGCTCAACACCGGTCATGAACGATAAGGGGTTCGGCCTATGGCCATTGAAAACGCAGTTCGCGCCGAGGAAATCAGAGTCGACGCCGGCAAGATGCACATCTCGGATACCGACGTGGCGGTCGACATTGTCGGCATGCACAAATGGTATGGCGAGTTCCATGTGCTGAAGGACATCAATCTGCGCGTGATGCGCGGCGAGCGCATCGTCGTCTGCGGGCCGTCGGGCTCGGGCAAGTCGACCATGATCCGCTGCATCAACCGGCTGGAGGAGCACCAGAAGGGCAAGATCATCGTCGACGGCAAGGAATTGAGCAACGATCTCAAGAAGATCGACGAGGTGCGCCGCGAGGTCGGCATGGTGTTCCAGCACTTCAACCTGTTCCCGCATCTGACGATCCTGGAGAACTGCACGCTAGCGCCGATCTGGGTGCGCAAGATGCCCAAAAAGCAGGCCGAGGAGATCGCGATGCATTTCCTCAAGCGCGTGAAGATCCCCGAGCAGGCCAACAAATACCCCGGCCAGCTGTCGGGCGGCCAGCAGCAGCGCGTGGCGATCGCCCGCTCGCTGTGCATGAACCCGCGCATCATGCTGTTCGATGAGCCGACCTCGGCGCTCGACCCGGAGATGATCAAGGAGGTGCTGGAGACCATGGTGGGCCTGGCCGAAGAGGGCATGACCATGCTGTGCGTGACGCACGAGATGGGCTTTGCGCGCAAGGTCGCCAACCGGGTGATCTTCATGGACCAGGGCCAGATCGTCGAGCAGAACACACCGGCCGAGTTCTTCGACAATCCCCAGCACGAGCGGACGAAGCTGTTCCTCAGCCAGATCCTGCACTAAAGCATGATCCCGAAAAGTTGCAGACTTTTCGGACAAGATCATGCTCCTGGGAAAGGCCATCGCGTTCTCGGCGGGATCGCCTGGAAACACAAAAGCCCGGTTTTGAACCGGGCTTTTTTCATGCCGCTTGGGCATCATCGGTACGGAGTCAGCCCCGCGCCGGCTCCCAGCCGTAGAGCCAGTCGAGGTCGGCGGCGAGCTTTTCGGGCGGGCGGGTTTTCAGCACGAGATTGCGGACCAGCGCGATCGGCCCCCAGGCCTGCCAGGCGAAATGATTGAAGGCGCCGCGCCGGGCGACCGCCGCAATGCGCGGCCGGCGCGATCGTTCCCACGCCGCCAGCGCTGCGGCGACATTGCCCGGCTCGGAGGCGACGAACGCGGCGAGCGTGTCGGCATCCTCGATCGCCATGGCTGCTCCCTGTGCCGCAAAGGGCGTCATCGCATGAGCGGCGTCGCCGATCAGCGCAACGCCCGGAGCGGTCCAGGGCGTTTGCGGTCGCACTGTGTGGATCGGCCAAGCCGTCCACGGCCCGGCATCGCGGGCGAGTCGCGCCAGCGCAGGCGCGGTGTGGCGCATGGCCTGCTCCAGGATTGCGGCATTGGCCGCGCCCGACCAGCCTTCGGCAATGCGTTGGCCGCGCGTGAAGGCGACCAGATTGAACGCCGCGCCGCCACGCACCGGATAGGCGATGAGGTGGAAGCCGGGATGCAGGAAGGCGTTGACGGCATCCCTTGCGCCGATCCCCGCAAATGCCTGGCCTATGTCGCTGTCAGCGTCGATGACCGTGCGCCAGGCCAGTTCGCCGGCGAAGCGGCTTCCGTCTGCGATGCCGAGCAGGCCGCGAACTGCCGACCAGACGCCGTCAGCGCCGACCAGAAGCAGGCCGGTCGTCTGGTCGATACCACCGGCGCGATCGAGCGTGACGGCGACGCCGGGGGGGCGGGGCGTCAGCCCGGCCACGGTCGCGCCGGTCACCAGCCGAATGGCCGGCTGCAGGGCCACCGCTTCAAGAAGCGCGCCTTGAAGATCGGCTCGATGGGCGACGAGATAGGGCGCATGCCAGCGCTGCTCGGCGCTGTCGCCCAAGGGTACGCGCGCCAGCTCCGACAGCGTCCTGGCATCCCGGAGGATCACGCCGCGTGGCCGCACGGCCTTCGGCAAGAGCAACTCCAGAACACCGAGCCGGTCGAGGATGCGGGTGGCGTTGGGGGAAAGTTGCAGGCCTGCGCCGACCTCGACGAGGCTTTCGGAACGCTCGAAGACATCAACCGAAAAACCGCGCCGGGCAAAGGCGAGGGCCGCAGTCAGGCCGGCAATGCCGGCGCCTGCGACGATGATCTGCCTGGACCGCGATATGCCCATCGGATCGGCCGCCGGCGGGGAAACCGCTCAGGCAGCCTGGGTCTGATAGAGGCAGTTTTCCGGGCGCGTCTCGTTGGGCTTCAGCGAGCCGTTGAAGCGGTAGAGCGTCGAGCAGTACGGGCAGACCTTTTCGGAATCGGCGCCCATGTCGAGGAACACGTGCGGATGATCGAAGGGGGGCGTGGCGCCCACGCACATGAATTCCTTAACGCCGATCTCGATGACGGCGTAACCCGCGTCATTCTGGAAATGGGGAATGGAACCGCCGGCCATGGCTTTCTCCTGTCACTTTGCGCCTGCTCATAGCAGGGGTTTGGTGCTTCGCCAATCGCTTTGCAAGCGGTGTGAAATCAAACTGTCGCAAAACGCTGTCAGGAGGTAAGCTGTGCCGAACAAGCGGCAAAGCGTCGCAAAGGATAAAGAGGGACATGAACGAACTCAGGCCGGTCCAGACCGAATTCACGACAGTAAGCACTGCTGACGGAGACGTTTCCTCCGGCAATCCGGACCGTTTCGTAAACCGCGAGTTTTCCTGGCTTCAGTTCAACCGTCGCGTCCTGGAGGAATCGCAGAACCAGCACCACCCGCTGCTGGAGCGCGTGCGCTTCCTGTCGATCTCTGCCGCCAATCTCGATGAGTTCTTCATGGTGCGGGTGGCTGGCCTCGCCGGTCAGGTTCGCCAGGGAATCGCCATCAAGAGCCCGGACGGGCGCACGCCCGAGCAGCAGCTCGAGCGGATTCTGGTCGAGGTCGAGCGGCTGCAGGAGGACCAGCAAAAGAGCCTTTCCGAACTGGTGGCTCTCCTGAAGAAGGAGGGTATCGAGAGTGTCTCGAGCGACGCTCTGAGCAAGGAGGAAGGGGCCTGGCTCGAAGGCCATTTCATGGAGCAGATATTCCCGGTTCTGACCCCTCTGTCCATCGACCCGGCGCATCCGTTCCCGTTCATTCCGAATCTTGGCTTTTCCATCGCCCTGCAACTGCGCCAGCGCAAGAACGGCGAAGAGATGACGGCGCTGCTCCGTCTGCCGGTGGCGCTGAAGCGCTACATCAGGCTTCCCGACCGCAAGGGCTCTGTGCGCTTCATTCCGCTTGAGGAAGCGGTCAATATCTTTATCGGGAAGCTCTTCCCCGGCTATGAGGTCAAGGGTTCGGGCACGTTCCGCATCATTCGCGACAGTGATATCGAGGTCGAGGAAGAAGCCGAAGATCTTGTGCGACTGTTCGAGACCGCGTTGAAGCGCCGCAGGCGCGGGCAGGTTATCCGCATCGAGTTCGACAGCCAGATGCCGGACGAGCTGCGCGAATTCGTCGCCACCGAGCTTGGCGTATCGCCCGCGCGCATCAGCGTGCTGACGGGGCCTTTGGCGCTCAATCAGATATCCGAGATCGTGTCGCTGCCGCGCGACGACCTGAAGTTCCCGCCTTTCAATCCGCGCTTCCCGGAGCGCGTGCGCGATCACGGCGGCGACTGCTTCGCGGCGATCCGGGAGAAGGACTTCATCGTCCACCACCCTTATGAATCCTTCGACGTGGTGGTGCAGTTCCTGCGCCAGGCGGCCGCCGATCCGGAGGTGGTTGCGATCAAGCAGACGCTGTATCGCACCTCCAATGACAGCCCCATCGTGCGAGCGCTGGTGGATGCGGCCGAGGCCGGCAAGTCGGTCACCGCGCTGGTCGAGCTCAAGGCCCGCTTCGACGAGGAAGCCAATATCCGCTGGGCGCGCGACCTTGAACGCGCCGGCGTGCAGGTTGTGTTCGGCTTCATCGAGCTGAAGACGCATGCGAAGATGTCGCTTGTGGTGCGCCGCGAGGATGGGAAGCTGCGCAACTATGTGCATCTGGGCACCGGCAACTATCATCCGGTGACGGCGCGCATCTATACCGACCTGTCCTTCTTCACCACCGATCCGCACATCGCGCGCGACGTCGCCCAGCTGTTCAATTTCATTACGGGCTATGCCGAGCCGACCGACGAAATGGTGCTGGCCATGTCGCCGCTGACTCTGAGGAGCCGCATCCTCTGGCACATTTCCGAGGAGGTCGAGCATGCTTGCGCGGGGCGTCCGGCGCAGATCTGGATGAAGATGAACTCGCTGGTCGACCCGATCATCATCGACGCGCTTTACGATGCCAGCCGGGCCGGCGTGGAGATCGACCTGGTCGTGCGCGGCATCTGCTGCCTTCGGCCGCAAGTGCCTGGCCTTTCAGAGAACATCCGCGTCAAATCGATCATCGGCCGCTTCCTGGAGCACAGCCGTATCTATTGCTTCGGCAATGGTCATGGCCTGCCTTCCGACGACGCCGTCGTCTATATCGGCTCGGCCGATCTGATGCCGCGCAACCTTGACCGGCGCGTCGAAACCATGGTCCCGATCACCAATCCGACCGTGCACGAGCAGGTGCTCGGCCAGATCATGCTGGGAAATATCATGGACAACCAGCAAAGTTTCGAAGTATTGGCAGATGGAACCTCGCGGCGTGTCGTGCTGGACGAGGGCGAAGAACCGTTCAACGCTCAGGAATATTTCATGACAAATCCTAGCCTGTCCGGACGGGGCGACGCATTGAAGTCGCATGCGCCCAAGCGCATCGCACAGTTCAAGCGCCGCAAGAAGTTGAACGCGTAAGGTAGGACGCGCACCTGTCGATTTGGTCGAAATGGCGCCTGAAACAGCCTGCAAAGTGTTCTTTGCGCGATTTTTGCGCTTGGGGCACTCCGATCTCGCGGAGGGCCTGAAGATGGCGAGCGTTCCCCGTGCCTTCGTTTCTCGTGTCGGGCCCGACGGCCTAATTCCGTTTCGATCAAGTCGATAGGCCCTGACCCTATGATCGCACGCTCCCAAGGCCGACTTCAGGACCGTCGGCCGGTTTCCATCATAGATATCGGTTCGAACTCGATCCGCCTTGTCATCTACGAAGGCATAGCGCGCTCGCCGACCATTTTGTTCAACGAGAAGATGCTGGCCGGCCTCGGGCGCGGTATCGTCACGACCGGCAAGCTCGATCCCGACGGCGTCTCGCGCGCGATCGAGGAATTCCGCCGGTTTCGCGCACTGTCGGATCAGGCTGGCGCCGGCGATCTCTATGTCATCGCGACGGCCGCAGCACGCGAGGCCGAGAACGGCATCGATTTCATCCACCGGGCCGAAAAGATCCTGCGCACCGAGATCCGCGTTCTGAGCGGGCGCGAAGAAGCCTACTATTCGGCGCTGGGTGTCATTTCCGGTTTCCATCCTGCCGAAGGCATCGCCGGCGACCTTGGCGGCGGCAGCCTCGAGCTGGTCGACGTTGCGGGTGAGCGGATCGGCGACGGCATCACGCTGCCGCTCGGCGGCCTGCGTTTGCAGGACATGGCCAAGAACTCGACGGCCGCGGCCGCGAGAATCGCCCGCGAGGAACTCGCGCGCGCCAAGCTGCTGAAGGGCGGCCAGGGCAGGGTCTTCTATGCCGTTGGCGGCACCTGGCGAAATCTCGCCCGACTGCACATGAACATGACCAACTATCCGCTCAGCGTGATGCACCACTATGAGATGGACATCGAAAGCTCCTTGCCTTTTCTCCGGCAAGTGGCCAAGGGCGACATCGACAAGGTCAAGGGCATCGAGGGCGTCTCCAAGGTCCGTCGCTCGCTGCTGCCGTATGGCGCGGCCGTGATGCTGGAAATCATCGCCGCGATGCAGCCGTCGAAGATCGTGGTGTCTGCGCTCGGCGTGCGCGAAGGCTTCCTCTATTCGCTGCTGTCGCCGCGGGAGCAGAAGCTCGACCCGCTCATCTCGGCCTCGGAAGAGCTGGCGGTGCTGCGGGCGCGCTCCGTCACCCATGCGCACGAACTGGTGCAGTGGACCGGACAGACCTTCGCCACCTTCGGCATCGACGAGACCGAGGACGAGGCGCGTTATCGCCACGCCGCCTGCTTGCTGGCCGATATCGGCTGGCGGGCGCATCCGGAATATCGAGGCACGCAGTCGCTCAACATCATCGCGCATGCCTCCTTCATCGGCGTGGACCACCCCGGCCGCGCCTATCTGGCGCTGTCCAACCTCTATCGACACGAGGGCCTGTTCAACGACGGCAGCGTCGCCGAACTGAGGTCGCTGGCCACGCCGGGTTATCTGGAGCGTGCGCGGCTTCTGGGCGCCATGTTCCGCGTCGTCTATCTGCTCTCGGCTTCCATGCCGGGCGTCATCCCAAGGCTGCGCTGGGAAAGGCTCGACAATGACACGCTGGCGCTGGTGATTCCCCGCGAATGCGGCGACCTGCTCGGAGAGCGTCCGGCCGGGCGGCTTGCGCAGCTCGGCAAGCTCGCTGGGCGCAAGCTCGTCATGGAAATCGAGGGCGAGCCGCCCTTCATTTCCGCCAAGTAGCTTGAATGAAAAAAGGCCCGGATCGACCGGGCCTTTTCTTTTGCGCAGGAGTTACCCTTTTTCAGCCGCGCCGTGCGTCGACCGAGTAGGCGCCGGGCCCGAAGGAGGCCAGGACCAGGAAGCCGCCCGCAATCGCAAGGTTCTTCTGGAAGTTGATGAGCTGCATGACGTCCGCCCAGTTCATGTGGGCAACGAGCGCGGCGGCTACGCTGAAGATCGCCAGGACCCAGGCGGCAATGCGGGTCTGAAAGCCGATCAGGATGGCGAGGCCGCCGACAAGTTCGACGAGGCCGATGATGACCGCAGTGGCCGTCGGCATCGGCAGGTTGTAGCTGGCGAAATAGCCTGCCGTTCCGGCGATGTTTGTCAGCTTGCCGAAGCCGGCAAGGATGAACATGATCGATAGCAGGATGCGGCCGATGAGTACGATGACGCTGTTGGGCATGTTTCTTCCCCTGAGATGATGTCGATACCGCGAAGTAACGCGGAACCGGATTCAACACGAGATCGAAACTTCCGAACGCATTGTACACCGTTTCAGATCCAATCGACACTCCGCGTACACAGCTGCGGCGTGTCGATCGGTCCTTCGCCGGGGAAGCGATGGCCGGTCAGCCCGGCCGGGTCATGTCCTCCGGGCGAACCAGGCGGTCATAGTCGGCCTCGGTAACGAGGCCGGTCGCCAGGGTTTCCTCGCGCAGCGTCGTGCCGTTCTTGTGCGCCGTCTTGGCGATCTTGGCAGCGTTGTCGTAGCCGATGGTCGGGGCCAGCGCGGTGACCAGCATCAGGGAGCGTTCCAGCGCAGCCTTGATGTTGTCCTCGCGGGCCTCGATGCCGACGACGCAATTGTCGGTGAACGAGATCGCCGCGTCGGACATCAGCTGCACCGACTGCAGGAAGTTGTAGGCCATCAGCGGGTTGTAGACGTTGAGCTCGAAGTGGCCCTGGCTGCCGGCAAAGGTGATGGCGGCATTGTTGCCGAACACCTGCACGCAGACCTGCGTCAGCGCCTCGCACTGCGTCGGGTTGACCTTGCCCGGCATGATCGACGAGCCCGGCTCGTTTTCCGGCAGCGAGAGCTCGCCGAGACCCGAGCGCGGGCCCGAGCCAAGGAAGCGGATGTCGTTGGCGATCTTGAACAGTGCCGCTGCGGCAGCGTTGATGGCGCCGTGGCTGAACACCATGGAATCGTGGGCAGCCAGCGCCTCGAACTTGTTCGGGGCGGTGACGAAGGGAATGCCGGTGATGGCGGCGATGCGCTCGGCCACCTTCTCGGCGAAGCCGACCGGCGCGTTGAGGCCGGTGCCGACGGCGGTGCCGCCCTGCGCCAGCTCGCACAGGCCCGGCAGCGTCATCTCGATGCGCTTGATGGAGGAGGCGACCTGCGCGGCGTAGCCGGAGAATTCCTGGCCGAGCGTCAGCGGCGTAGCATCCTGCGTGTGGGTGCGGCCGATCTTGATGATGTGGTCGAAGGCCTTGGCCTTGGCGTCGAGTGCGGCATGCAGGTGCTTGAGCGCCGGCAGCAGGTCATGCACGATCCGCTCGGCGCAGGCGATGTGCATGGCCGTCGGGTAGGTGTCGTTCGACGACTGGCTCATGTTGACGTGGTCGTTGGGGTGCACCGGCTTCTTGGAGCCCATGACGCCGCCGAGCAGTTCGATTGCCCGGTTGGATATGACCTCGTTGGCGTTCATGTTGGACTGGGTGCCAGAACCGGTCTGCCAGACCACCAGCGGGAAGTGGTCATTGAGCTTGCCGTCGATGACTTCCTGGGCGGCCTGCACAACGGCCTCGCCGATCTTCGGGTCGAGGCGGCCGAGCGCCATATTGGCTTCAGCTGCGGCGCGCTTGACGATGCCGAGCGCACGGACCACCGAAAGCGGCTGCTTTTCCCAGCCGATCTTGAAATTGCCCAGCGAACGCTGCGCCTGCGCACCCCAATAGCGGTCGGCCGCAACCTCGATGGGGCCGAATGTATCGGTTTCGGTTCTGGTGTGATGAGCGCTCATGGGCCGCCTCCAGGAAAAATGTACAATGCTGGCAACGGCCTACCGCTTTGCACAATAGGCTTCAAGTGCTGAATGGGGAGGACGCCGATCCTAATCGGTTCAAAGCAGCGAGCGTGCCGTGGGCGCCAGCCGCAGCCGTTCCGAGGGCCGGGTAAAGTGGTGTTTTAGGGCAGGCAGAACCCCGCGCGTCCAGACCGGGTCTTCCATCAGAGCCACTTCATGGTTGGCCAGCGCCAGGGCGTCCGCGAAGCTCTGGAAAATGACGAACACGTTCTCCTCCGCGCGCACCGGCAGGCGCGGGAAGGTGTTTACGGCGTGTTCGGTGACGAAGGCCGCCAGCAGAGGGCCGCCATGCAGGCAAAGCAGCGGCTCTGCCTCTTCAATCATCAGTGTCACGAATTCATTTTCCGTTTCCGGGGTGACATGGAAGATCGTGGCAGCGATGACGGCGAAGGAGGCCATCTTGCATCGCGTCTCGCGTTCCTTGCCCGCAAGATCGAAAGCTGCGCCGGGCCACGCGGGCCTAAGCAACAGCACGTCGTCGGAATCGACCATGGTGGCATTGGCGGCTTCCCGGTGTTCGGCCCAGACCGGCCCCTCGTAGAATGCGGCGAGGGCAGCGCGGCGGAGCGCCATGTCCTGGAAGCCGCGCAGCCATACGAAGCGGTCCGGCCAGTCAAGGTCGCGGAATTGCCCGATGACGGCCATGCCGACCGCCTCCTGGCTCTCGACGAAATGGGAATCGAAAAGACGGATCAGTTCCTCGCGCCGCCCGGGATGCAGCCGGTACTGCCGAAGCTCCACGACCGGCGAGTACAAGCGCGGCCGCTCGAATAAGCTCTGTAGTGCCAGTTTCTCGACCATCACCCCTCCAAAACAGGTCGGTTATCCTGTTTTCATAACAGACCGGTTGTCCGGTTTTGTCAATCTGGCTAGTGTCAGGATCAAACGGGGGCTCTCAACAATGCCAACAACGGGACTGTCGCGCAGGCGAACCAACGACCCGGAGGGGCTGCGCCAGCGCGTTCTCGACGCCGCCGAGGAAGCCTTTCAGGCGCGCGGGTATCACGCGACGAGCCTCGGCGACCTTATGAAGATCGCCGGCGTCACCGGCGGGGCGCTTCACCACCATTTCCCCACCAAGAAGGTGCTGGGATTGGCCGTTATCGACGAGCGGGTGGCTGCGGCGGTCGAGGAAACCTGGATCAGGCCGATAGAGCAGGCTGCGTCCGCGCGCGAGGGCGTGTGCGCTACCTTTGCAGCGGTGGCGGCCGAACTGGAGCAACAAGGTTTTGTTCGCGGCTGTCCGCTCAACAACCTGGCGCATGAGCTGTCGCTGGCCGATTCCGATTTCCGCACGGCACTGGCCCGCATCTACGCCGCCTGGCAGGCGGCCATTGCGCTAAAGCTCCGCAGCGACCAGGACGTAGGTGCGGAGGAGCCGAAGACCGATCCGGAGCGTTTCGCGGCACTTGCCGTCGCCACTTATTCGGGCGCCATGGCGATCGCCAAGGCGACGCAGGACGTAGGCGTGCTGCTGTTGTGCGCAAGTCAGTTCGCCGGGGAAGTGGTCGTCATCTGAGTGCGTTCGGCGGGCCGGTCGCCCTCGGGCCAGGCAACTCGAGTTCCGCATTCGGACAAACAAAAAGGGCGCCGCGAGGGCGCCCTTTCCGTAAGCCTGAGGTGGCTGGACTTAGAAGTCCATGCCGCCACTCAAGCCCGCTTGCGGGCTTGAGCATCTTTAGACTCAATGGGCGTGCTTTATGGATTTCCTTAGAAATCCATGCCGCCCATGCCGCCCATGCCACCGCCGGGCATGCCGGGCATGGCAGCGCCGGAGTCCTTCTTCGGAGCTTCGGCGATCATGGCCTCGGTGGTGACCAGCAGGCCGGCAACCGAAGCGGCGTCCTGCAGAGCCGTGCGAACGACCTTGACCGGGTCGACGATACCGAAGGCGATCATGTCGCCGTACTCGCCGGTCTGGGCGTTGTAGCCGAAGGTCGCCGTCTTGTTCTCGAGGATCTTGCCGGCAACGATCGAAGCTTCCGCACCTGCGTTCGCGGCGATCTGGCGGGCCGGAGCCTGCAGAGCGCGACGGACGATGTTGATGCCAGCAGCCTGGTCGGCGTTCTCGCCTTCCGCCTTGATGGCGAGCGAAGAGCGCAGCAGCGCAACGCCGCCGCCCGGAACGATGCCTTCCTCGACGGCCGCGCGGGTCGCGTTGAGGGCGTCGTCGACGCGGTCCTTACGCTCCTTGACCTCGACCTCGGTCGCACCGCCGACGCGGATCACTGCAACGCCGCCAGCGAGCTTGGCGAGACGCTCCTGCAGCTTCTCCTTGTCGTAGTCCGAAGTGGTCTCTTCGATCTGCTGCTTGATCTGGGCAACGCGGCCCTGGATCTCGGCCTTCTTGCCGGCGCCGTCGACGATGGTGGTGTTCTCCTTGGAGATCGACACCTTCTTGGCGCGGCCCAGCATGTTGAGGGTCACGTTCTCGAGCTTGATGCCGAGGTCTTCGGAGATGACCTGGCCACCGGTGAGGATGGCGATGTCTTCCAGCATGGCCTTGCGGCGGTCGCCGAAGCCCGGAGCCTTGACGGCGGCGATCTTCAGGCCGCCACGCAGCTTGTTGACGACCAGCGTGGCCAGAGCCTCGCCTTCGACGTCTTCCGAGATGATGAGCAGCGGCTTCGAGGTCTGCACGACGGCTTCGAGAACCGGCAGCATGGCCTGGAGGTTCGACAGCTTCTTCTCGTGGAGCAGGATGTAGGCGTCATCCAGCTCGGCAACCATCTTGTCCGGGTTGGTGACGAAGTAGGGCGACAGGTAGCCGCGGTCGAACTGCATGCCTTCGACGACCTCGAGCTCGGTCTCGGCGGTCTTGGCTTCCTCGACGGTGATGACGCCCTCGTTGCCGACCTTCTGCATCGCTTCGGCGATCATCGAGCCGATTTCCTTCTCGCCGTTGGCCGAGATGGTGCCGACCTGGGCAACTTCTTCCGAGGTCTTGATCTTCTTCGAGCTCTTGACGAGGTGGGTGACGACTTCCGAAACGGCCAGGTCGATACCGCGCTTCAGGTCCATCGGGTTCATGCCGGCGGCAACGGCCTTGTGGCCTTCCTGAACGATCGACTGAGCCAGGACGGTCGCGGTCGTGGTGCCGTCGCCGGCGATGTCGTTGGTCTTCGAGGCAACCTCGCGGACCATCTGCGCGCCCATGTTCTCGAACTTGTCCTCAAGCTCGATTTCCTTGGCGACCGAAACGCCGTCCTTGGTGATGCGCGGCGCGCCGAACGACTTGTCGATCACGACGTTGCGGCCCTTCGGGCCGAGCGTCACCTTGACGGCGTCGGCGAGGATGTTGACGCCGCGCAGCATGCGCTCGCGGGCATCACGGGAAAACTTTACTTCTTTGGCAGCCATTTTAAAGCTCCTGGAGAGGGCCTTTGCGGGGCCCGAAATGCAAAAATTTTATGGGTGCGGGTGAGCTGAAATTCAGCCGATGATGCCCATGATGTCGGATTCCTTCATGATCAGAAGGTCTTCGCCATTGAGCTTCACTTCAGTGCCCGACCACTTGCCGAACAGGACGCGGTCGCCAGCCTTCACATCGAGCGGAACCAGCTTGCCGGAGTCGTCGCGGGCGCCGGAGCCAACGGCGATGATTTCGCCTTCCTGCGGCTTTTCCTTCGCGGTGTCGGGAATGATGATGCCGCCGGCGGTCTTCTCTTCGGACTCGACCCGACGAACGACCACGCGGTCATGAAGCGGGCGGAACTTCGACTTTGCCATTTTGGTTATCCTTGGTGCGGATGTTAAAAACGATGTTTCCGTCCGGGTCACCGGACCGTGGTTAGCACTCGCTTGGGGTGAGTGCTAACGCGTGGATGAGATAAGCCGGGGTTACGCCCGAGTCAAGAAGCGCCACTGCCTGCATGCATGGAATTACCCAGTTTGGGCGGGGTGCAAATCATAGTCACGGCGAGCGGAGCTGTTGTTGACTGCCGCGTGAACTGATCATTCACCATGACCGCGTCGCTAGGGCTGCGGGAGCGCGGAGAGTTGCGATATGCTGCTGTTTTCCCAGGGCTGCCGCACTGGAAGTTCGCTGTATCACAAGAATGCGACCGTCACACCTTGCCGCTTGAATAGTAAGCACGCTCATAATATATCGCGCTCATGGATTTTGAAGGTACGGAGAGGCTGGGCTTTCTCATTCACGACGCGGCGCGGCTTATGCGCCGGCGTTTTGAAACGCTCGGTAGCGGCTATGGTCTGTCATCGGCGCAGTGGCGGCTGCTGGTGCGCGTGGTGAAGGACGAGGGGGTCGCGCAGGCGCGACTCGCAGAACTTTTGGAAGTTGAGCCGATCAGTGTGTCGCGGCTTGTCGACCGGATGGAGGAAGGCGGCTGGGTCGAGCGTCGGCAAGACGTCAGCGACCGGCGCGTACGCATGATTTTTCCAACTGACAAAAGCCGAGAGGCTTTTGGGGCGATCAGAGGCGTTGCCGGCGAAGTCTTCGAACAAGCCCTGACGGGCTTGTCTCCAGATGAACGCAAGTCGGTCATCCGCGGGCTCGCGACGATCGTAAACAATCTTTCGGACGGCGAAGCGCCGTGCCAGCAACAGGCAATGAATAAAGGTGCAGCAGCATGAACGCCGTGTCGAAGCTCAAGGATGAGGTGACCGAAGTCGAAGCAGACACGCTCTCGCCGCCGGTTACGGCCGCGCCGCTGGCGCAGCCCGCGCCAGCGCGCAAGCGCCGCAAGGGGCGCTTGTTCCTGATGTCGGCGCTCCCCTTGGCGTTGGTTGTCGGTGGCGGCTATGTCTGGGTCACCGGTGGTCGTTACCAGGAAACCGAGAACGCCAATCTGCGTCAGGCCAAGGTGTCGATCGCCTCGCAGGAGGCCGGTCGCGTCGTCAGCGTCAACGTCGCCGACAATCAGATGGTCAAGGTGGGCGACACCCTTTTCGTCGTAGATCCCGAGCCCTATCGGATCGCGTTGGCACAGGCGGATGCGGCTCTGGCCGCGGCCCGGCTCAATGTCGAGCAACTGCGCGCGGCCTATAGCCAGGCTCTTGCGCAGGAGCGCGTGACGGCCGGCGACGTGACCTATCTGCAGTCGCAGTACGATCGCGCCTCTGCGCTGGTGAAGCGCGGCATCAATTCGGAGTCGACCCTCGACGAGGCCCGGCGAGACCTGACCAAGGCGCAGGATCAGCATACGGCGGCCGTGCAGGGCATTGCCAGCGCGCGTGCTGCGCTGGCCGGCAATCCTGCTATCGAGACCGACGAGCATCCCACCGTGCTGGCCGCGCTCGCGACCCGCGACAATGCCGCCTATGCGCTGGCGCAGACCACGGTGCGCGCGCCTGCGGACGGCATGGTCGCCCAGGCCTCGTCCTTCAAGGTCGGTCAGTTCGTCGGGGTCGGCACGCCGTTGTTCAGCCTGGTCGAGACCGACGACATCTGGGTCGACGCCAACTTCAAGGAAACGCAGCTTACCAACATGAAGCCGGGGCAGACGGCCGAGATTACGCTCGACACCTATCCCAACCACCCGCTCAAGGCCACGATCGAGGCCATCGGTGCGGGTACGGGCGCGGAGTTTTCGCTTCTGCCCGCGCAGAACGCCACCGGCAACTGGGTGAAAGTCACCCAGCGTATCCCGGTGCGGCTGAAGGTCGACACCAGCGGTCTCGACGTGGCACTGCGCACCGGCATGAGCGCCACGGTGTCGGTCGACACCGGGGTCAGCCGCGGGCTTCCGGGCCTGCTGTCGAGCGCGGTCGCGGCCGACAACGTAAAGTAAAAGTCATTTCATACGGGCGCTCGCCGTGGCGGGCGTCCGAACGCACAGGTCTGCCTTAGATGACCCCGACAACCCACACCGAAGTCCCGCATCGCGGGCTGATCACGGTGTCGATCATGCTTGCGACGATCATGCAGGTGCTCGACACCACGATTGCGAACGTCGCCCTGCCTTCTATGGTGGGCGACCTTGGTGCGTCGGCCGACACCATCAACTGGGTGCTGACCTCCTACATCGTTGCCGCGGCAATCATGACGCCGGTGACCGGCTGGCTGTCCGACCGCTTCGGGCGCAAGGAGCTGTTCCTGACCTCGGTCGTCGGCTTCACGGTCTCCTCCATGGCCTGCGGCGTCGCGTGGAGCCTGGAAAGCATGGTGCTGTTCCGCCTGCTCCAAGGCGTGTTCGGCGCGGCGATCGTGCCGCTGTCGCAGACCTTCCTGCTCGACATCAACCCGAAGGAACGCCACGGCCAGGCCATGGCGCTGTGGGGCGCCGGCATCATGGTCGGCCCCATCATCGGCCCCACGCTGGGTGGCTGGCTGACCGAAAGCTTCAACTGGCGCTGGGTGTTCTTCATCAACCTGCCGGTCGGCATCATCGCCTTTCTCGGATGCGCCGCCTACCTGCCGGCTGCCGCCAAGCGCTTGCGCGGCTTCGACTTCTTCGGCTTCGCCATGCTCAGCCTGGGCGTCGGCGCGCTGCAGCTCATGCTCGACCGCGGCGCCGAGGTGGACTGGTTCTCCTCCGTCGAGATCTGGATCGAGCTCGGCCTGTCGATCATCGGCTTCTGGGTTTTCATCGTGCACCTGCTGACAGCCGAGAACACCTTCATCGACGTGAATATCTTCAAGGACCGCAACTTCGCGACCGGCCTGGTGTTCATCTTCGTCATCGGCGTCATCCTGCTGGCGAGCCTCGCGCTGCTGCCGCCGATGCTGTCGAAACTGTTCAATTATCCGACCATCACCACCGGCCTGGTCATGGCGCCACGCGGCGTCGGCACCATGATCTCGATGCTCATGGTGGGACGGCTGGTGCGCGTCATCGACGCGCGGCTGCTGGTGGTCACTGGCTTGTTGCTGACGGCACAGTCGCTCTACACCATGTCCGGTTTCTCGCCGCAGATGGACTCCCACCTCATCCTTGTCACGGGCGTGGTTCAGGGCCTCGGCCTCGGGCTGGTGTTCGTGCCGTTGTCGACGGTGGCTTTCGCCACGCTCGACGCGCGCTACCGCACCGACGCGACGGCTCTCTTCAGCCTTGTGCGCAACATCGGTTCGTCCATCGGCATCTCGGTGGTGACTGTGGTGCTGACCCAGAATGTCCAGATCAATCATTCCGAGCTCATCGCCAACATCACGCCCTACAATCCAAGCCTGCAGGCGCTTTCGCCCGGTGCTGCTGCCGGAAACCCGACTGCTCTGGCTCAGATCGACGGCCTGGTCACGCAGCAGGCGATGATGATTTCCTACGTCAACGACTTCAAGTTGATGATGATCGTCTCGCTCTGCGCCATCCCGCTGGCCTTGCTGCTGCGCAAGCCGAAGATGGCAGCGGCCGGTGGCGGCGCGCCTGCCGCGCATATGGACTGAGAAACGGTTCGGGCCTCCTGCGGCCCGGTTCCTTTGCCCGTAGCTCTAGCGCTGGGCCTCCGCCACCATGCGGACCGCGAGCCCGACGAGTACCGTTCCCATCAGCCAGCGCTGCACCACCATCCAGAACGGGCGTCCGGCTAGGAAGGTCGCGATCGATCCGGCCATGACGGCGATGATGGCGTTTACGGTCAGGCTGATGGTCACCTGTGTGGCGCCCAACGCCAGCAATTGAGTGAAGACGCTGCCGAGCTTCGGGTCGATGAACTGCGGCAGAAGCGAGAGATAGAGCACCGCCACCTTAGGATTCAGGAGATTGGTCATCAGCCCCATCATGAAGAGTTTTCTGGGGCGATCCTTCGGCAGCTGACGGACCTGGAACGGCGAGCGCCCGCCGGGCTTCAGCGCCTGCCAGGCGAGATAGAGAAGATAGAGCGCGCCCGCGATGCGCAGCACGTCGTAGGCATAGGGCACTGCCAGGACCAGGGCGGTAATGCCGAAGGCAGCGCACAATATGTAGAACACGAAGCCCAATGCCACGCCGCCGAGCGATATCAGTCCGGCCACCGGCCCCTGCGAGAGCGAGCGCGAGACAAGGTAGATCATGTTCGGCCCGGGTGTCAGCACCATGCCGAGTGCGATCAGGGCGAAGGCGGCGAGCGTGGAAAGCGTAGGCATAGGGATGCACCCGGATGGCTGTTGCGCAAAGCTTGCTGCCGCAATGCGGATTGCCATGCCGTCCGGTGTGCGGCGTTTCGGGCGGATCGTCGACACTATCCTTGCTGCCCTCGGGGCCTTCAAGATTGCTGCCGGACAAAAATTGTTGCGCCAGGACCCGGGGTAGGGGCTTGCAGCTTTGGCGGCGCCAACAGTCCAGTGCTGGAGGATCGGTGCGCCGGTCTGGCCGAAAGGTGGTGACATGATGCGGCGCTTCGGCTAATCCCGGAGCCCGCCGGGCGGACGCCCGCAGCATGCAGGACAGCCGACAGTGAAGGAAATGCCATGACGGGGTCGCCCGAAAACATCGGAACGCTGGACGACCTGACAGATCGCTACGCTGCCGTCCTGTGCGACGTCTGGGGCGTGCTGCACAACGGGATCGATCCTTTCCCGGCGGCAGGCGACGCCTTGCGCCGGGCGCGCGAGAAGGGCCTCGCTGTCGTGCTGATCACCAATTCGCCGCGACCGCACGAGGGCGTGGTGGAGCAGCTTGCGGCGATCGGCGTGCCGGAAGATGCCTGGGATCGCATCGTCACCTCGGGCGACGTCACGCGCGACCTGATCCGCACCGCGCCGCGCAAGCTGTTTCATCTCGGCCCCGATCGCGACCAGCCGATCTATGACGGGATCGACTGCGAGTTGGTCGAGGAGTTCGAGGCTGACGCCGTGGTCTGCACGGGCCTGTTCGACGACGAGATCGAAACGCCGGAAGACTATGCCGAGATGCTGCTGCGGCTGCGCTCGCGCAATCTGCCCTTCATCTGCGCCAATCCCGATATCGTGGTCGAGCGCGGCGACAGGCTGATCTGGTGCGCCGGCGCGCTGGCGCGCGACTACACCCAGCTGGGCGGGCGGACCCTGATTTCGGGCAAGCCGCACCGGCCGATCTACGCCGCCGCGCTGAAGGCCGCCGGCGAAGTGCTCGGACGCGATGTCGCTTCGGAAGAGGCGTTGGGCATCGGTGACGGCATGATGACCGACGTGAAGGGGGCGGCCGACAACGGCCTTGATGTGCTCTACGTGTCGGGCGGCATCCATGCCGGCGACTATGGCGACCCGTTGGATCCGGATCTGGAGCGGCTGTCTGCCTTCCTGGAAAAGCACGGGCATCACCCGGTGGCGGTCATTCCCAGGCTTCGGTAGAAGAGCATATGAGCCAGTCGTTCCTGCGCATCACCGACACTCAGAGGCTGCCTGATACGCTACGCGGCGGCGTGGTGGCGATCGGCAATTTCGACGGCGTGCATCGCGGTCACCAGACGGTGCTGGACCGGGCGCTGGCCGAGGCTGAGCGGCGCGGTGTCCCGGCCCTGGTGCTGACCTTCGATCCGCATCCGCGCACCGTGTTCCGCCCTGATGTGCCGCTGTTTCTTTTGACCCCGCCGCCGTTGAAGGCACGGCTCCTGGCGAAGCTCGGCTTCGCTGCAGTTGTCGAGCAACCCTTCACGCGGGAATTCGCCGGGCTCGACGCCGAGCGCTTCGTCACCGACATCCTCGATGCCAATCTCGGCATCAGCCACGCGGTCACGGGCTTCGATTTCCATTTCGGCAAGAATCGTCAGGGCGGGCCGGCCTTCCTGATGGAAGCCGGAGAGCGCCACGGTTTTGGCGTGACGCTGGTCGATGCGTTCCGTGACGAGGGCGCGGAGATCGTTTCGTCGAGCCGCATCCGTGAGCTTCTGTGCGAGGGCGAGGTGGCGGAGGCCGCCGGTCTGCTCGGCTATCGTTTTACGGTCGAGGCCGAGGTTACGGGTGGCAAGCAGCTTGGCCGCACGCTTGGCTTTCCGACCGCCAATATGGCGCTGCCGGAAAGCACGGGATTGAAGCACGGCATCTACGCGGTGCGCTTCCGCTGCGCCGACGGCACGCTGCACGACGGCGTCGCCAGCTTCGGGCGTCGCCCGACCGTGGACGACAATGGCAGGCCCTTGCTGGAAACCTTCCTGTTCGATTTCTCCGACGATCTCTACGGACAGACCTGCCGGGTCTCGCTGTTCGGCTACCTGCGCGGCGAGGTGAAGTTCGACGGGCTCGATCCGCTGGTCGCGCAGATGAAACGCGACGAGGCGGAGGCGCGTGCCCTGCTCTCCGGCGTCAAGCCGCTCTCTGAACTCGACCGGCGGCTGACTTTCGCCGCCGGTCCGGCATAAGCTGGCTGCTTTCGGCCTTCGCCGACTTACGGGGCTGGCGGCGAAGGCGTCGGCTTCAGGTGGTGGTGGGCCGCACTCCGTAGCGTGATTCCGAAGGCGATGAAGGTCCAGCCCTGGAAGATCAGGTCGATCGCCAGGAACAGGCCCAGCACCCACAAGCTGTTCACGGGCCAACCGCTGGCGATGATCAGGCCCACCAGTATCGTCACTATGCCTGCCGCAACGATCCAGCCCCAGCCGCTCGCCGAGCGGTCCCTGATGCCGATCCACAGGCGCAGCAAGCCCGAGGCGATCAGGCTCACCGCCAGCAGGAAGGTCAGCGCCACCGACACGAGCAGCGGATTATAGAAGGCCAGGAAGCCGGCGATCGCGTAGAGCAGGCCGCTCAAGAGCCACAAGAAGAAACCGCCCCAAGTCTTGACGCCGAAAGAGTGGATAATCTCGACGATGCCGCCGATGAGCATCAGGGTGCCGACCAAATACACTGATGCGACGGTCGCGACAACAAGATTGCCGAAGGCTATTCCGCCAAAGATCAGCAAAAGTATGCCGAGAAAAACGAACCAGCCCCATTTTGTTCGCGTCTCATGGATCGCTTCCCGGAGTTCATCAGGCATTTCAGAACCGAAAGTCATCGCCGCCTCCTTTGGCAGTTGAAACTTGTTCCGATGTTCCCTTGGGGAAGCTAGTGCGCGGAGCCGGGCCGTCCAGCGGCGTAACAGCTTGTTTGGTATGGCAAAGATTGGAGTCTTAGCAGGCGCGGTTAATTCAAATTTTACTGAGAACGCGCGAAAGCAGTTGAAGCGAGCGTTTGTGTAATGAGTACGCGAGGAATGATGCTGTCTTTCGATCGGAGTTTGCTGGCCTGCGCGGCTGCTGTCTTGCTGGGGAGTACGGCTCATGCCGATGCGGGCGACTGGTTCAGCGGCGACTGGTATCTGCAGGTGGGCGCGGCAGGATTTAGCGCCCCCAGGTTCGAAGGCGCGAAGGGCCGCATTTTCAGCGCTTCGCCTCTGGTTTCGCTCGGCAGGGCGGGCTCGCAGGTGCGCTTCACCTCGCGCAACGACAACATGTCCTTCTCCATGCTCGATGTCGGCTCGCTGCGCGCCGGCCCGGTGGGCAAGATCGTCTGGGGCCGCAGCAGCGGCCGTGCGGACGAGCTGCAGGGGCTCGACTCGGTCAAGTGGGGTCTTGAGGCCGGTGGCTTCGCCGAAGTCTATCCCACCGACTGGCTGCGCGTCCGTGGTGAGGTGCGCCGAGGCTTCCGCTCGCACAGCGGCGTGGTGACCGACGTGTTCGTCGACGCGTTCCAAGATGTTACTCCGACCGTCCGCATTTCAGGCGGCCCGAGGCTTCAGGTCGGTTCGGCCAAGTATCTCGACGCCTATTATGGCGTGACGCCCGCGGAATCGGCACGCTCGGGCCTGCGGACGTATAAGCCCGACACGGGCCTGAGCGCAGTCGGCGTCGGCGGCGAGATAAAATGGCGTATCACCGATGCGATCACCACCAGCGCGTTCGGCGAGTATCGGCGGCTGATGGGGCCGGCCAAGGACTCGAGCCTGGTGCGCGAGCGCGGTTCGGCAAACCAATTGATGCTCGGCATTTCGGCCACCTACCGCTTCGATTTCAGCATGTAGGGTGGCCACTCTCCATTATGGGCTTTATTCTCCTGCCTGCCTCCTTTAAAAGCGCGGCCATGAGATGTCTCGCGCCCATCTTCGCGATTGCTATACGAATTATGGGCCCGGCCTTCCGGGCGGCCTGACGCCGCCCGAAAGTCCGGGTGTTTTGTCTATGCGCTTACCCGCGCCGTTCCCAGATATTGACAATTGAACGCCCGAGGCAGCTTTCGCCGGGCAATCCGATGGCAAGACAATGACCGATACGTCCGAAAAGCTCGATTATTCCAAGACCCTCTATCTGCCGCAGACCGAATTTCCGATGCGTGCGGGCCTGCCGGAGCGGGAGCCGCACACCGTGGCGCGCTGGCAGAAGATGGACCTCTACAAGCGCCTGCGCGAAAGCGCGGCCGGCCGCGAAAAGTTCGTGCTGCACGATGGCCCGCCCTATGCCAACGGCAACACCCATATCGGCCATGCGCTCAACAAGGTGCTGAAGGACGTCATCACCCGTTCCTTCCAGATGCGCGGCCGCGACTCGAACTATGTGCCGGGCTGGGACTGCCACGGCCTGCCGATCGAGTGGAAGATCGAGGAAAAGTATCGCGCCGCAGGCAAGAACAAGGACGAGGTGCCGGTCAACGAGTTCCGCCAGGAATGTCGCGACTTCGCCGCGCATTGGATCGGCGTGCAGACCGAGGAATTCCTGCGGCTCGGCGTCGTCGGCGATTTCAAGAACCCCTATACGACCATGGCCTTCCACTCCGAGGCGCGGATCGCCGGCGAATTGCTGAAGTTCGCTAAGACCGGCCAGCTTTATCGCGGCTCGAAGCCGGTGATGTGGTCGGTGGTCGAGCGCACGGCGCTGGCCGAGGCTGAGGTCGAGTATCAGGACTATGAGTCCGATACCATCTGGGTGAAATTCCCGGTCGAAAAGGGCGTGCCTGGGCTGGAAGGCACCCATGTCGTCATCTGGACGACCACGCCCTGGACCATTCCCGGCAACCGTGCGGTGAACTATTCGTCGCGCATCAGCTACGGCCTCTATGAGGTGACGGCGGCGGAAAACGACTACGGCCCGCAGCCCGGTGAAAAGCTGATCTTTGCGGATGCGCTGGCCGAGGAAGCTGGCGCGAAGGCCAAGGTTGTGTTGAATCTCCTTCGGATCGTTTCGGCAGAAGAGCTTGAAAGCCTGACGCTTTCCCATCCGCTGGAAGGTCTCGGCGGCGGCTACGAATTCCCCGTCCCGATGCTGGCGGGCGAACATGTCACCGACGACGCCGGTACCGGTTTCGTGCACACCGCACCCGGCCACGGCCGCGAGGATTTCGACGCCTGGATGGATGCCGCTGCCGCGCTCGAAAAGCGTGGCATCGACACCCGCCTGCCGTTCACGGTCGACGATGCCGGCTACCTCACCAAGGACGCGCCGGGCTTCGGTCCGGACCGCGAGGGTGGGCCGGCGCGCGTCATCGACGATCACGGCAAGAAGGGCGACGCCAACAAGGCCGTCATCGACGAGCTGATCAAGCGCAACATGCTGTTCGCGCGCGGCCGGCTGAAGCACAGCTACCCGCATAGCTGGCGTTCGAAGAAGCCTGTCATCTTCCGCAATACGCCGCAGTGGTTCGTCTACATGGACAAGGAACTCGGCGACGGCACCACGCTGCGCAGCCGTGCGCTGAAGGCCATCGACGACACGCGCTTCGTGCCGGCGGCCGGCCAGACTCGCCTGCGCTCGATGATCGAGGAGCGCCCGGACTGGGTGCTGTCGCGCCAGCGCGCCTGGGGCGTGCCGATCACGGTATTCGTCGATGCTGACGGCAACGTGCTGGTCGACGAGGAGGTCAATGCCCGCATCCTAGACGCCTTCGAGAAGGAGGGCGCGGACGCCTGGTTCGCGGAGGGCGCGCGCGAGCGCTTCCTCGGCAGCCGTGCCAACGAGCCCTGGACGCAGGTGATGGACATCCTGGACGTCTGGTTCGACTCGGGCTCGACGCACGCCTTCACTTTGGAAGACCGCCCGGACCTGAAGTGGCCGGCCGACGTCTATCTGGAAGGCTCCGACCAGCATCGCGGCTGGTTCCACTCCTCGCTGCTCGAAAGCTGCGGCACGCGCGGTCGCGCGCCTTACAATGCCGTCGTCACCCATGGCTTCACCATGGATGAGGAAGGCCGCAAGATGTCGAAGTCTCTCGGCAACACGGTGGTGCCGCAGGACGTCATCAAGCAGTCCGGCGCCGACATCCTGCGCCTGTGGGTGGTGACGACCGATTATTGGGAAGACCAGCGCCTCGGCAAGAACGTGCTGCAGACCAATATCGACGCATATCGCAAGCTCAGGAACACGATCCGCTGGATGCTCGGCACGCTCGCGCATGACGAAGGCGACGTGGTGCCGCTGGCCGAAATGCCGGAGCTGGAGCAGCTGATGCTGCACCGCCTGGCCGAACTCGACGAGATCGTGCGCGCCGGCTACGACGCCTTCGAGTTCAAGCGCATCACCCGCGCTCTGCTCGACTTCATGGTGGTGGAGCTGTCGGCCTTCTATTTCGACATCCGCAAGGACGCGCTCTACTGCGATGCGCCGTCGAGCCTGCGCCGCAAGGCTGCCATGCAGGTGGTGCGCCATCTGTTCGACCATCTGGTGACGTGGCTGGCGCCGATGCTGCCCTTCACCACCGAGGAAGCCTGGCTTGACCGCTATCCTTCGGCTGAATCGGTGCATCTGGAGCAGTTCCGGGAGGTCCCGGCCGACTGGAACAACGAGGCGCTGGCTGAAAAGTGGCGCAAGATCCGCCAGGTGCGCAGCGTCGTTACCGGCGCGCTGGAACTCGAACGTGCCAAGAAGTCCATCGGCTCCTCGCTCGAGGCGGTGCCGGTCGTCTACATGACCGATACGGCCCTCGAGGAGGCGTTCGCAGGCGTGGATCTTGCAGAGATCAGCATCACCAGCGATCTCGTCGTGTCCCACGACGAGGTGCCGGCCGATGCCTTCGCAATGCGCGAGGTTCCGGGCGTGGCCGTGGTAGTGGAAAAGGCGGAGGGCAGGGGCCTGCGCAAATGCGCGCGCTCCTGGCGCTACACGGCCGATGTCGGCTCCGATCCGCGGTTTGCCGATGTGTCTGCACGAGACGCGGCGGCGCTGCACGAACTCGAGGCGCTGGGGCGGCTTTGATGCAACACTCCGAGGGCAACGGCCGGGCGGTCGTTGCCCTTCGGGGCCGCTTGCGCTAAAAGCGCGGGATACCGGTCGACAAATTGTCGCCGGAATCTCGTCTGAAGAGGGTGACGGGAGATATCCGGACTCCGGTCCGGTATTTGGCGAGAGCGAGAGGCGGATTGCAGTGAAATTTTCTGGCTTGACTGAAAAGACGCGCGCGCGCCTGTCGCTGCTTGCGTTGCTGGCTTCCGGAGTCGCGCTCTCGGGCTGCATGAGCTCTCCCACCTACGGGACCGATAAGACCTCGGGCGCACAGCTGGTCGGCGACGTCAGCGGCATTCTCTCCGTTGCGCCGAAGAATCGCGGCAACATCGATTACAAGCCGCGCCCCGAACTGGTGCGGCCGAAGACGGGCGAGAAGCCCAACCTGCCGGCACCGCAGAACAATATCGTGACGGCCGAGAACACGGTTTGGCCTGAATCGCCGGAGCAGCGCCGCGCGCGCCTTCGCGCCGAGGCCACGCAAAATCGCGACACCCCGGGCTGGCGGCCGGAAATCGAAGGCGACGTGCGCGCAGCGTCTTCAGCCACCGAGTTGCCTATGGGAGCTTCCCCGCGCAGCGGCGACTCCGGCGTCGGCAAGCCCGGTTCGGAAAAAGATCAGCGCGAGGCATTCAACAAGCGTCTGGCGGAGAGCAAGCAGGGCAGCTCGACGTCGCGCAAATATCTCAGCGAGCCGCCGCTTGTGTATCGCCAGCCGGCCGACTCTGCGCCGGTCGGTGACGTCGGCGAGGACGAATACAAGAAGGAGCGGCGCCTGAAGGCTGCTGCCGGCAAGAGCAGCTGGCGCGACGTCCTGCCTTGGTAAGACAATTGCGCTGCCAGCTGGCCCATCAGGGCTCGCGGCGCGCCTGGAAAAAGTCCTTGAGCAACGAGGCGGCATCGCCTTCGGCTATGCCGGAGTAGATTTCCGGCACATGATGGCATGTCGGGGAAGAAAAGAACCGGACGCCGTTGACCACGGCGCCGCCCTTTTCGTCCGCCGCGCCGAAATAAAGCCTGCGAATGCGCGCGAAGGAGATCGCGCCTGCGCACATGGTGCAGGGCTCCAGCGTCACATAGAGATCGAGATCGGTCAGCCGCTCCGCAGATAGCTTTTGCGTCGCTTCGCGGATCGCCAGCATCTCTGCATGGGCGGTGGGGTCGTTGAGCTCGCGAGTTCGATTGCCGGCGCTGGCGACGACGGTGTTGCCGTCAGCCAGAACCGCGCCCACCGGCACCTCGCCGCGCGCGGCGGCGGCCTTTGCCTCGGCAAGCGCCAGCGCCATGAAATCTGGACGTTTCACGCCGTTATTCCCTCGCAACTGTGAAGTGTTCCTGTTATCTACCGCCCCGGAAAGGCAAATGCCACATGGATGATGATCGAAAGAAATTTCCGCGCAAAGGCGGACCCAAAACGGGCGGACCGCGCGGGCGCGACGACGCGCCGCGCAAGGGCGGAAAGCCCGGATTCGCAGGCAAACCGCGCGCCGAAGGCGCCAAGCCTTTCGTGAAGCGCGAACGCGATGGAGCGGACCGGCCCTACGCCAAGCGGCGCGACGACGCAGCCGGGGGCGCGGAGCGCCCCAAGCGCGAGTTCCGTCGCGACGATCGCCCGCGCGAGGAGGGAGCCAGGCCCTTCGTGAAGCGCGGTGAGCGTGACGGGGGGGACAGACCCTACGCCAAGCGGCGCGACGACGCAGCCGGGGGCGCGGAGCGCCCCAAGCGCGAGTTCCGTCGCGACGACCGTCCGCGCGAGGAGGGCGCCAGACCCTTCGTGAAGCGCGGTGAGCGTGACGGCGGGGACAGGCCCTACGCCAAGCGGCGCGACGATGCCTTTGCCGGTGGCGAGCGCCCCAAGCGCGATTTTCGCCGTGACGATCGCCCGCGCGATGGCGATGCCGAGCGGCCGAGGCGCGAGTTCCGGCGCGACGACAGGCCGCGCGAGGAAGGTGGATCCGGCTTTCAGAAGCGGCCACGTCCCGAAGGGCGGCCGTTCGAGAAGCGGGAGGGCCCGCGGCCCGGTCGCTTCGAACGGGCGGCGGCCAGAGGCGAGGGTTTTTCGCGGGAGAATCGCAACGAGGATGAGCGCGGCGAACGGCCGGCGCGGCGGTTCGATCGCCCGCACGGCTCGCGCGAGGGCGGCTTCGAAGGTCGTCCGCGCCCGCACGGCGATAGGCCGAGAGGGGCCAGGCCCGAAGGCGCGGCGCGCAAGCCATTCGTTCGCGCCCACGGCAAGGAAGAGGACGTACCGGGCGAGCGCATCGCCAAGCGGTTGGCGCGCGTGGGCATCGCCTCGCGCCGCGACGCCGAGGAACTGATCGCCGCTGGTCGCGTCCGGGTGAACGGTCAGGTGCTGACGTCGCCGGCCTTCAACGTGATGCCGCAGGACCACATCGAACTCGATGGCGAGGTCATTCCGCCTGTCGAGCGCACCCGGCTGTTCCTGTTCCACAAGCCCGCCGGGGTGGTGACCACCAACCGCGATCCGGAAGGCCGCAAGACCGTCTTCGACATCCTGCCGGCCGATCTGCCGCGGCTGATGACGGTCGGTCGCCTCGACATCAACACCGAGGGCTTGCTGCTGCTGACCAATGACGGCGGCCTGTCGCGCGTTCTGGAACTGCCGGCCACCGGCTGGCTCCGGCGCTATCGCGTTCGCGTGCACGGCCAGGTCGACGAGAAGCAATTGGAAGGGCTGAAGGACGGCATCGCGGTCGACGGCGTTTTCTATGGCGCGGTCGAAGCTTCTCTGGACCGGTCGCAGGGCACCAATGCGTGGCTCACCGTCGGCCTGCGCGAGGGCAAGAACCGCGAGGTGAAGAACATCCTCGGCGCGCTCGGACTTGAGGTGACGCGGCTGATCCGCATCTCCTACGGCCCGTTCCAACTCGGCGAACTGCCGGAAGGCCACGTCCAGGAGTTGAGCGGGCGCACGCTGCGCGACCAGCTTGGCGAGAGGCTCATCGAGGAATCCGGCGCCAATTTCGACGCCGACATTCTGAAGCCGTTCTCCAACAAGCCTGTACGGCGCGAGTTCAGCAAGGCTCCCGAGGGGGCTGCGCCTGCAAGGACGCCGCGTGCGCCGCGCCCTCTCGACATCGGCGAGGGCGGACTGATCAAGCGGAATCGCAAACGTGACGACGAACGTCACCGCGAAGACATGCGCGACCGCCTGCAGACGAAGCCGGATCGCGGTTTCAAGCCGGATCGGGGTGACAGGCACGAGCGGGGCGACAAGCACGAGCGCGGACCAAAATTCCCGCGCGGCGAAAAGCCGGGTGGTGATCGCCCAAGCCGGCCGTTCGAGACGCCGGGCCCGCGCAAGGCCAATGTCTGGATGGCGCCGGGTGCGCGTCCGATCGGCAAGGGCAAGGCGGCTGCCGACAAGGCAGAAGCGCCAGCCCGCGGCAAGCCGGCCAAGCACCATCATGGCAAGCCGTTCTTCGACAAGCCCGGCGGCGGCAAGTCGGGCTTCGGCAAGCCGCGCCGTGAAGGCGACGAGGGCAGGGGACCACGCGGCGGCGGCGACCGTCCGTCGGGTCCGCGCAGGGGCAAGGGCGATGCGGATCGTCGGCGGTGAGTTTCGCGGCCGGCCGCTGGCCACGCCGCGCAGCAACTCGATTCGGCCGACCACGGATCGCACCCGCGAGGCCCTGTTCAACGTGCTGGCGCATCGCTACGCCGACCGGCTGCAGGGCGCGCGGGTGCTGGACCTGTTTGCCGGCACCGGCGCGCTCGGCCTTGAGGCCGTGTCTCGGGGCGCTTCCTTCTGCATGTTCGTGGAGGAGTCGGTGGAAGGGCGCGGGCTGATCCGCGCCAATGTCGAGGCATTCGGCCTGACAGGCCGCACCAAGATCTTCCGCCGCGATGCCACCGGTCTGGGGCCTGCCGGCACGGTCCAACCCTTCGGCCTCGTCTTCGCCGACCCTCCCTATGGCAAGGGTCTCGGCGAGGCCGCACTCCGGTCTGCCCTCGCGGGTGACTGGCTTGCGTCAAATGCATTGTGCGTGGTGGAGGAGAGCGCAGCTGCTTCCTTCGACCCCGGCCCGGGCTTTGCCGTCGTCGACGAGCGCTCTTATGGAGATACGATAATCCGGCTGATCGAGCGCGCCTGAGGCGCGCGGCCGGCAAAAAGTGAAAATTTCTGCCTCAAAACCTCAATTTTTTTCAATGGCCCCTGATTTTTCCGATTCTGGTCCAGTTTCGGCCGCTTTCTCACGACAGATGACAATCTGTTAACTTTTCGAGATAGGGTGCGCACACTTATATCTCGGCGAGGTCATAAAAAAAATAACGAGAAGCCAAGGAGCCCCTGTTGATGTCCTTTGAAACTGGGCGGTTCAAGCCGCGCAGCACCCTCTGGGCTGCGCCGCTCGCGCTGCTGATCGCAACCGCATCTCTTCCGGCCTTTGCCGAACCCGCACCCGCCAAACAAGACGTTGCCGACTTCACGCTCGACAACGGCATGGAGGTCGTGGTCATCCCCGACCATCGCGCGCCCGTCGTCACGCACATGGTCTGGTACAAGATAGGTAGCGCCGACGAGCCGCCCGGCAAGTCGGGCATCGCCCACTTCTTCGAACATCTGATGTTCAAGGGCACGACCAACCACAAGGCAGGTGAATTCAGCGCCAAGATCGCGGAGATCGGCGGCAGCGAGAACGCCTTCACCTCCTACGACTACACCGCCTTTCACCAGACGGTCTCGCCGGATGCGCTCGAAACCATGATGAGCTTCGAGGCGGACCGCATGCGCAACCTGATCCTCACCGACGACGTGATCGGACCGGAACGCGACGTCATCCTGGAGGAGCGCCGTTCGCGCATCGAGGGCAGCCCCGAGGCTCTGCTCAGCGAGGAGGTTCAGGCCACCTTGTTCGAAAACCATCCCTACCGCATTCCGGTCATCGGCTGGATGCATGAGATGGAGCAGCTGAACCGCCCGGAGGCGATCGAGTTTTATAACCGCTACTATGCGCCCAACAATGCGGTGCTGGTGGTGGCCGGCGACGTCGAACCGCAGAAGGTTCGCGAGCTTGCCGAGAAGACCTATGGCAAGGTGGCGCGCGGACCGGAACTGCCGCCGCGCGAGCGTCCGACCGAACCCAAGACGCACACCAAGCGCACGGTCACGCTGACCGACGCGCGCGTGTCCGTCCCGAGCTTCTCGAAGGCTTGGGTGGTTCCCTCCTACCATCGCGCCAAGCAGGGTGAAGCTGAGGCGCTCGACCTGCTGTCGGAGATCCTTGGCGGAGGCATGCGCAGCCGCCTCTACCAGCAGCTGATCGTCAAGACGGGCATCGCGTCGGATGCCGGCGCCTTCTACGACGGCTCCGCGCTCGATGACACCAGCTTCATGGTCTACGGCTCGCCGCGCGAGCCAGGCGGCCTTGAAGCCGTGGAGGGTGCCGTCGATGCAGAACTTGCCCGCATCATCAAGGATGGCGTGAGCGAGCGGGAGCTGCAGAAGGCCAAGGACCGCTACGTGCGCGGCATGATCTTCGCGCGCGACAAGCAGTCTAACATGGCTAACATCTATGGCAGCGCGCTGACCACGGGCACCACCGTCAAGGACGTGCAGCAGTGGCCGGACAAGGTCCGTGCGGTCACAGCCCAGCAGGTCCAGGCTGTCGCGGCGAAGTACCTGAAGCCCTCAATCGCGGTTACGGGTTATCTCCTGCCGGACGAGGACGCCCAGCCTGACACGGCGGAGGCGCCTCCCGCCATGCCTCAGCCCTTCGGCGCCGAAACCCAAGGCAAGGTCCCAGCCGACATCCCGACGGTCAAGACCGCCGCCCCTGTCAATTGAATTGGATGAGTTGCATGACACTGACAATGGATATGCGCGCTCGGGCGGCAGCCGCTGTCGCCACGGTCGCAACATCGCTGCTGTTGCTGCTGCCGGGCATGGTTCCGGCGCGTGCCGACATGAACATCCAGCAGGTGAAGTCCGCAAGTGGCGTCAGCGCCTGGCTGGTTGAAGACTACTCCGTGCCGATCGTCTCGATCCGCTTCGCGTTCGACGGCGGCACCACGCAGGACCCCAAGGGCAAGGAAGGCCTGACCAATCTCATGACCGGCTTGCTCGACGAGGGCGCTGGCAAGCTCGACAGCGACACCTTTCAGTCGCGCCTCGACGATGCCGGTGCCGAGATGAGCTTCAGCGCCGGCCAGGAGGCGGTCTACGGTTCGATGCGCATGCTTGCCGAGCAGAAGGACGCTGCGTTTGACCTGCTGCGGTCCGCGATCAACGAGCCGCGCTTCGACCAGGAGCCGCTGGAACGCGTTCGCGCCCAGGTGGTTTCCGGCATCGCTGCCAGCGCCCGCGATCCTGAAACTGCCGCCCAGATCAAATGGTCGACGGCGCTCTATGGCGATCACCCCTATGCGCGGCGCGGCGAGGGCAGCGAGCAGACGCTGGCGACGATTACAGCCGACGACCTTCGCGCCCTTCACAAGGCGACCTTCGCTCGTCAGAACCTGAAGATTTCCGTCGTCGGAGCGATCGACGCCGAGACCTTGAAGACCGAGCTCGACAAGCTGTTCGGCAGCCTTCCGGAGAAGCCGTCGCTGACGCCGGTGCCTGATGTCCAGCCCAAGCTCGGCCAGGAAGTGCGTGTCGACTACCCGTTGCCGCAGACCAGCATCGAGCTGACCTATCCCGGCATCGAGCGCGACAAGCCCGAGTTCTTCGCCGCGGTCCTGATGAACCATATTCTCGGCGGAGGCGACTTCTCCTCGCGGCTGTTCGACGAGGTTCGGGAAAAGCGTGGCCTGACCTACGGCATCAACTCATCGCTGGTGAACTTCAAGCATGCGTCGGCGCTGGCGATCGCTACCTCGACACGAGCCGACAAGGCCGCCGAGACGTTGAGCGTCATGCGCGACGTGGTGAGCAAGATGGCCAAGGACGGGCCGACGGAAACCGAGTTGGCGAACGCCAAGAAGTACCTGATCGGCGCCTATGCCATCAACAACCTCGACTCGTCCAGCGCCGTCGCCAGCACGCTGTTGGAGCTTCAGGTCCAGGGGTTGAGCCCCGACTACATCCAGCGCCGCGCCAGCCTCATCAACGCCGTGACCCTTGAGGACACCAAGGCCATGGCGCGCAAGCTGCTGAGCGCCGCCCCCGCCGAACTGATCATCGGCCCGGCTGCGGCCGAGGGAGGCAATGGATGAGCCCAACCTTCGCCGTCGCATTCGGTGGCGGCGGAGCCCGCGGACTTGCCCATATCCACGTCATCGAGGCGTTGGATGAACTCGGCATCCGTCCGGTTTCCATCGCCGGCTCCTCGATCGGTGCGATCATGGGGGCCGGCATGGCCGCCGGCATGACAGGCCGGGAAATGCACGACTATGCCCGCTCGATCCTCGGACGGCGGGCCCAGGTGGCGATGCGCATGTGGCGGGCGCGACCCGGCTCTCTCGCGGAGATGGTGGAGGGTGGCCTGCGGGTCACCCAGTTCAGCATCGAGCGCGTTCTCAAGGCCTTCCTGCCACCGGAAATCCCGGGCACATTCGAAGACCTGAAAATTCCCCTGAGGGTGACTGCCACCGACTATTTCGGGCATCAGCTCTGGGTTTTTCGCGATGGTGACCTGAATTCGGCGCTCGCCGCTTCGGCGGCGATCCCGGCCCTTTTCAGTCCGGTCAAGCGCGGCGGCCGGTTGCTGATCGACGGCGGCATCTACAATCCGGTGCCGTTCGACCTGGTCGAAAAGGATGCCGATATCGTCATCGCAGTCGATGTCGTCGGCGCGCCTTCCGTTCTCAGACGAAAGAAGCCGAATTCCATCGACCTGATGTTCGGGGCCACACAGCTGATGATGCAGTCCATCATCGCCGGCAAGCTCGAGCACAACCGACCCGAGATTCTCCTGCGACCGCCGGTGTCGCGGTTCCGCGTCCTGGACTTTCTCAAGGTCGACGCGGTCATGCATGAGACCGTCGCCATCAAGGACGAACTCAAGCGCGCGGTCGACGCCGCCCTGCGCGAGCGTGAAAAGCCGGTGGCGGCCTAGCTACGGCGATGTCGCAGCTTCGCTCGTGGCCACGGGCAGTTGCGCGGCGCCCGGCAAGGGGCGGCTGGCCAGGTCGCGCATGACGCGGAAGCAGACCAGCACCGAAACGACCCCGAACACGACCGCACCCAGGCCCCAGCCGGCAATCACGCCTTGCGCGCCATAGAAATGCGCGCCGGCCCAGACGAAGGGGATGACGCCAAGCGTTGAGCGGCCCCAGTTGAACACGGTCGAATAGGTCGGATAGCCGAGATTGTTGAAGGCGGCGCTGGAGACGAAGATCGCGCCGTTGAACAGGAAGCTGCCGGCAGCGAATACGCAGAAGAAGACGATCAGGTCGCGCGACATGCCCTGTGCGCCGAAGATGCCGGCGATGGGGTGCGCGAAGACCGCAAGCAGCGCCCACACCGCCAGAACGTAAGCGACGGTGAAGACAAGGCTGTCGCGCATGGTCGTCAGCAGCCGGTCGTATTTTCGCGCGCCGAAATTCTGCCCGAGGATCGGCCCGACCGCGCCCGACAGCGCGAAGATGACACCGAAGGCGATCGGCACGATGCGGCCGATGATGGCCCAGCCCGCCACGGCCTGGTCGCCGAAGGCAGCGATCTCGGCGGTCACATAGGCATTGCCGACGGGGGTGGCGACCTGCGTCAGAGTGGCCGGCAGGCCGATGTCGAAGAATGGCCGGAAGGCACTGGCCAAACGCTGGCGGTCCGGCATGCGCATCAGTCGGTGGACGACATGCGCGCCGTGGATGCCGATCGCCAGCATCACGAAACGCGATAGCACGGTGGAAATCGCCGCGCCCTCGAGCCCCATCTTGAAGCCGAAGATGAAAATCGGGTCGAAGACGGCCGCGGCCAGGCCGCTTCCCAGCGTCACATACATGGCCCGTTTGGCGTCGCCCGTCCCCCGCAGGATGCCGGTGGTGCACATGCCCAGCGCCATCACCGGCGTGGAGAAAAGCACGATCTGGAGGAATCTGGTCGACAGTTCCAGCGTCTTTCCGGTTGCGCCCAGCACCACGTTCAGGTCGCGCAGGAATGGCCACACCGCCGCGCTGATTAGAAGCGTAGAGATGCCCATGAACACCATCGAGGCGCCGCCCATCTGCGCGGCGTCTTCCCGGCTGCCGCGCCCCAATGCCCGGGCGACGAGCGCACCGCAGGCGATCGTCAGGCCGATGGAGATGGACAGGGTGAAGAACAGCAGCGTCGAGGCGAAGCCGATTGCCGCAGCAAGCTCCTCGATGCCGAGAAGCGAGATGTAGAACAGATTGAGCCCGTCGACGATGAAGATCGAAACGAGACCGATGGAGCCGGTCGCCGTCATCACCACGACATGGCGCATGGTCGAGCCGGTGACGAATTTCGCCGTCTGGCCAGGTTTTTGTTGCTGGCTCATGGCCTGTTTTTCCTGATACTTGCGGTACGTGACCTAATGCGCGAAGACCTGCTCGAGCGACCGAAAACCCTTGAATTCGAGCGCGTTGCCAGAAGGGTCGCGAATGAACAGCGTCGCCTGCTCGCCGGGTTCGCCGGCGAAGCGGATCATGGGCCTTTCCAGCCAGTCGATGTCATTGCGCGCCTGCAGCCGGTCGGCCAGCGCCTGCCAGTCGCCCATCAGCAGAACGACGCCGAAATGCGGGATCGGCACCAGCTTGCCACCCACCTGTCCATCATTGGCGGCTGCCGCCGCGTCGGGCCTGAGATGCGCCGACATCTGATGGCCGTATAGGTCGAAATCCACCCAGGTTTCGGAGGAGCGACCGATCGAGCAGCCGAGCACGTCGCGATAGAAGGTGCGGGTTTCCTCTAGGTCGCGCACGGGAAAGGCAAGGTGAAAAGGTGTCATGCTTTCGGCTCTCCGTTTGGGCCCGCGCTGCCGGAAAACGGTAGGCGGCCGCCGCAGGCGGTATGGTCCTTCAGTCGAATGTGGCCTTGAGTCTTCGGGGTAACCCATTGCACAAGCGGGTGCGGAACAATAGATGGTTCAGCAGGCGGCCGCGCCAAAGGGCGCGAACCAAGGATCAAATTTTGGGAAAATCCGCAATGAACGACACCTCCGATGCCGCAAAAGACGCCGCCAGGCTGACCGGTCGCGTCGCCGCACTTGTGGAAGCGGCCAGGAAGGCCGGTGCCGACGCGGCCGATGCCGTCGCGGTGCGCGGTCGCTCGACCAGCGTTTCCGTGCGGCTTGGCAAGGTAGAGGGCACGGAGGCCTCCGAAAGCGAGGACGTGTCGCTGCGCGTCTTCGTCGGCCAGCGCGTTGCCAGCGTCTCGGCCACAGCCGCCTCCGATCCCGCGGCCCTGGCCGAGCGGGCGGTTGCCATGGCGAAGGTTTCGCCGGAAGACCCGTTCCAGGGGCTGGCCGACGCGGCCTTGCTGGCAAGGATCATCCGCGACCTCGACCTGACGGACGATACGGTCGTCTCGGCCGAGCAGTTGAAGGCGGACGCGCTTGCGGCGGAAGAGGTCGCACTGGCCGTTCCGGGCGTGACCAATTCCGGTGGCAGCGGCGCCAGCGCGGGCATGGGCGGACTGGTGCTTGCCACCTCGCACGGCTTCCTTGGCCAATACACGGCCACCCGGTTCTCGCTCTCCACCAGCGTGATCGCGGGCGAGGGCACCGGCATGGAGCGCGACTACGATTTCTCCTCGCGCCTGCACTTTGCCGACCTGGATAAGCCTGAAACCATCGGCCGCAATGCCGGCGAGCGGGCGGTGCGGCGGCTCAACCCGCGCAAGGCCAAGACCGGGCCGGTCGACGTGGTGTTCGACCCGCGCGTGGCGCGCAGCATTGCCGGCCATCTTTCCGGCGCCATCAACGGCGCCTCGGTCGCGCGCAAGACCAGCTTCCTGCGCGACATGATGGGCAAGCAGGTCGCCTCGGCCTCCATCACGGTCATCGACGAGCCGCTTCGCATGCGCGGCCCCTCGTCGCGCCCCTTCGACGGCGAGGGCGTGGAAGGCGAGAAGCTGGTGATGGTCGACAAGGGCATTCTGAACCACTGGTTCCTGTCCGTGTCGGCGGCGAAGGAACTGGGGCTCCGGACCAACGGCCGTGGCGTGCGCGGCGGCTCTTCCGTGTCGCCAAGCTCGACCAACTTTTCCATCGAGCCGGGCGAGCGCTCGCCCGAGGATCTGATCCGTTCGCTCAAGAGCGGTTTCTACGTCACCGAAGTGTTCGGCCAGGGCGTCAACATGGTCACCGGCGAATACAGCCGCGGCGCCTCCGGCTTCTGGATCGAGAACGGCGAGCTTGCCTATCCGGTGTCGGAGGTGACCATCGCCTCCAACCTCAAGGACATGTTCCTCAACATGCAGCCCGCCAACGATCTCGACCGCAATTTCGGCACCGCCGCGCCGACATTGCTCATCGAAGGAATGACGCTTGCGGGCAGCTGACACTTTCGGCATGTCAGACCGCGCTGACGACCTTTCGCTGCTGCTCGCCGCGGCCCGCGAGGCCGGCGATATTGCCATGCGCTACTTCAACCGCAATCCGGAAGTCTGGATGAAGACGGGCCAGTCGCCCGTCAGCGAGGCTGATTTCGCTGTCGACACCTTCCTGCGCGAGATGCTGATGGCGGCGCGGCCCGACTATGGCTGGCTGTCGGAGGAAACCGCCGACAGTGCGGCGCGCCTTGCAGCGAGGCGCACCTTCGTGGTGGACCCCATCGACGGCACGCGCGGCTTCCTCGACGGGTCGGACGCTTGGTGCATCAGCGTGGCCGTCGTGGAGGCTGGCGTCCCGATCGCGGGCGTGCTCGATTGTCCAGTGCGCGGCGAAATCTTTTCGGCGATGCCGGGCGAAGGCGCGACCAAGAATGGCCTGCCGATCCGCGTCCGCAGGCCAGGCCCGCAGATCGAGATCGGCGGCCCCAAGCCTTTTTTCGATGCGCTGCCGGAAGAGTGGCGTGCGCGGGTGCATCGCGTTGCGCATATCCCCTCGCTCGCCTACCGGCTGGCGCTGATCGCCGAAGGCTCGCTGGACGCCTCCTTCGTCAAGCCCAACGCCCATGATTGGGACATCGCCGCCGCCGATCTGATCCTGCGCGAGGCGGGTGGACGGTTGCTCGACGCCGCCGGCGATGCGCCTTCATATGCCGGAGCCGTGACCGCGCATGACGCTCTCGTCGCCGGCAGTGGCGACCTGCTTGCGGTCATTGCCGGGGTGATCTCGGGTGCCGAACGCTGAAAAGCGTCGAAGCGGTTCCAAAACGCGCGATTTTGCTCTAGGTAGTGGCGACTTTGCCAAACACGATTCAGGAATTCCCATGGCCGAGGAAGACGGAAAAAAGCAGCTTTTGCACTTGGTTTTCGGCGGAGAGCTGAAGACGCTCGGCACGACCGAATTCCGCGATCTCGATGCGCTCGATATCGTCGGCATCTTCCCCGACTACAAGTCGGCCGAGGCGGCGTGGAAGGCGAAGGCGCAGGCGAGCGTCGACAACGCGCATATGCGCTATTTCGTGGTCCATCTTCACCGGCTCCTCGACCCTGAAGGCGGCAAGGCATCCGGTCAGAGCTGATGGAGAATGGAACGGTGGCGCCGCCGGTCGCCCGGACCGCGGCCCGGAAAGGACGTAATGCGGGCGTCATGAAGAGCTTTTGGCGCAAGATCCGCAAGCCTTTGGCGCAGTCCCGCTTCGCCAAGGGCATGATTGCGACGTTTCTTGCGCACGCTTCGCGCTTTATCCGCCTGACCAATCCGCTCGCCAAGGGGTCTTCGGACCTGAAGCAGTCGCAGGCCGAGTTCAGCCCGGCGATCATCGCATTGTGGCACGGCCAGCACTTCCTGGCGCCCTGCCTGCTGCCCAGGGGACAGGAAATGCTCGCCATGGTGTCGCGCAGCGCCGATGCGGAGCTGAATGCGCTTGTGTTGGAGAAGCTGGGTTTCGAAGCGGTGCGCGGTTCTGGCGGACGTGAGGATTCACGGCATCTCGAAAAAGGCGGCGCGCGGGCGCTGATCGCCCTGAAAAGGGCGCTGGATGCCGGCAAGAATGTCGCCATGATCGCAGACATTCCGCATGGGACCCCGCGTGAGGCCGGGCTCGGCATCATCACGCTGGCCCGCCTGTCTGGCCGCCCGGTCGTTCCGTTTGCGGTCGCCACCAGCCGGCGCAAGGTGCTGGAGAATAGTTGGGACAAGACGACGATCAACCTGCCCTTCGGGCGCTCCGCGGCAATCATCGGGGAGCCGGTGCTGGTGCCGGCCGATGCCGATGCGGCGGAGATGGAGCGCAAGCGTCAGGAGCTCACGGCCTCGCTGAGCCAGGCCACCGAAAAGGCCTACAGCCTCGTCGACGGTGGTCGTCCATGAGCGAACGCTGGGCGCGCGCCGTTCTGTCGGCTTATCGTCTCGGAGGCTCGCTCGCCTATCCTGTGATCGGCACCTACGTCGCCTGGCGCTCCAGCAAGGGCAAGGAAGACCCTGCGCGGCGGCGTGAACGCTATGGCCGGGCCGGTCGGCCTCGGCCGGAAGGCCCGCTGATCTGGATGCACGCCGCGAGCGTCGGCGAGACGCTGGCCGTGGTGCCGCTCATCGAAAGCATCCTGAGCTACGGCATCAACGTGGTGCTGACGACAGGCACCGTCACCTCGGCGCAACTGGCCGACGAGCGTCTCGGCGATCGCATCATCCACCAATATGTTCCGCTCGACCTGAAGCCGGCGGTCAGCCGCTTCCTCGACCATTGGCAACCCGATCTTGCGATCATCGCCGAATCCGAGATATGGCCGATGACAATCCTGGAGCTCGGCAAGCGGCGCGTACCGCAGGTTCTGGTCAACGGCCGCCTGTCCGACCGCTCCTTCGCCTCCTGGCACAAGCGCGCCTATGTGGCCGAGGCGTTGTTCGAGAATCTCGCCCATGTGGTGGCGCAGTCGGATCTCGACGGCGAGCGCTTCGCTGCCCTCGGCGCACGCCCCGTCACCGTTTCCGGCAATCTGAAGGTCGACACGGCTCCGCCGCCCGCCGACGAGCGGGAGCTCCAGATGCTGCAGCGACAGATACTCAGGCGCCCGACCTGGGCGGCAGTCTCCACGCATGACGGCGAGGAACTGGTGGCTGCGGAGGTGCACACGCGGCTGCGCTCGCGACATCCCGGCCTGCTTACCATCATCGTGCCGCGTCATCCCAATCGGGCAGCGGCATTGACGGAGCAGTTCGCCGGCATGGGCCTCAAGGTGGCGCGGCGTAGTGCCGGCGACCGGATAGAGGCGGATACCGACATCCTGTTGGGCGACACCATTGGCGAAATGGGGCTTTATCTGCGCCTGACCGAAATCGCCTTCGTCGGCCGTTCGCTGACCTCCGAGGGCGGGCAGAATCCGCTCGAGCCCGCGATGCTGAGGACTGCCATCCTGGCTGGGCGCAATGTCCAGAACTTCCGCGACAGCTACCAGCGCCTGATCGACCGTGGCGGCGCCAAGCTGGTGCGCGATCCCGACATGCTCGCCGGCGCGGTCAATTTCCTCCTGCTCAACGATAAGGTGCGCCGCAACATGATCGCCGCAGGCCTGACGGCGGTGGACGAGATGCGCGGCGCATTGGCAAGGACCCTGAAGGCACTCGATCCCTTCATTCAGCCGCTGATCGTGAAGTCGCGGCTCAAAGGGACACAGTAGACGTGGCGAGCGAGGCGCCTCCCTTTTGGTGGGAGCGGCCCGACTGGCGCGCCTACGCGCTCTGGCCGTTTTCGGCGCTGTACGGCCTCGTGGCAAGCCGGCTCATGCTGTCGGCGAGGCGGGAACGCTTCGACCTGCCGGTGCTGTGTGTCGGCAACTTCACCGTCGGCGGCTCGGGCAAGACGCCGGTGGCGATCGCCCTGGCCAGGGAGGCGCGGCGCATGGGCCTCAGGCCCGGCTTCCTGTCGCGCGGCCATGGCGGCAATTTCGGGCAGCCGCACATCGTCGACGCCCATCATGACAGCGCCAAGCATGTCGGCGACGAGCCGCTGCTTCTGGCCGAGCATGCGCCCGTGGCGGTGACGCCAAGCCGCGCGGCCGGCGCCAAGCTGCTCCTCGAGCAGGGCTGCGATTTCCTGATCATGGACGACGGCTTCCAGAGCGCGCACATCCATTTCGACTATGCGCTGCTGGTGGTCGACGCCCGTTACGGCATCGGTAACGGCCATGTCATTCCAGGAGGGCCGCTGCGCGCGCCGCTGGTGCAGCAGATGCGCTTTGCGGACGCGGTGCTGAAGATGGGTGAGGGGACGGCCGCCGACGGCATCGTGCGCAAGGCGTCGCGGGCCGGCAAGGCGGTTTTCGAGGCGGTGGCGCGCCCGCGCGACGCGGAAGCTTTTGCCGGAGGGCGTTTCCTTGCCTTCGCCGGCATCGGCCACCCGGAAAAGTTCTTCGATACCGTCGCCCGCGCGGGCGGAACGGTCGTGCGGAAGCGCTCCTTCGGCGATCACCACGTCTATGAAAAGGACGAACTCGACGATCTCGTCGCGATGGCGAAGGCCGAGGGCCTGGAACTGGTGACCACCGCCAAGGATGCCGCACGCTTGCGCCACGATGCGCCGCAAGGCTTTCTCGATCGGCTCCGGGTGCTGGAGATCGATGCCGCGTTCGATCTGAAGCATGCTCCCGCGCGCATTATTGGCGACACTGTGGACGCGTGGCGCAGAAGGCAGCCCAAAACTTAGGTCCGGCTGGCAACGCTTTCGCTATCGCCGCAGTTCTGGCTCTGTCCGGCGCGCGTCAGCCGCGACGCACACGCAGTTCCGGATGGGCCTCGAGTTCGCGCTGCAGCGAGACGCTGGCGTTGAGATAGGGCTCCTGGCGCTCCACGCTCCAATATTTGAGCTCGTCGAGGGGAATCGATTCGCCGGTCACCACGCAGCGCACGAAGGAGCCCGGGCTGGTGACCTGGAAATCGCCGTCCAGATAGCGGATACGGGCTTCCCGGGCGCCGGGGCCCTCGAAACGGTTCATCATGGTGGTGCTCTGCCTGTTCTTCCGGAATGTTCCGCCACAAATCGCAGGCGAGGTCAAGCGGAAGGCTTCCGGGTCGTATCAAGGGCGTCAATGTGCGCGGCGCCAGTATGTTCCAGGAAAAGCTCGGCACAGGCCGCCCAGCTGTAGGTAAGCGCCTTGGCGCGGGCGGCGTCGCGGGAAATGTCGAGGGCCGCCAGTGCCGCCTGCCGCAGGTCTTGCGACAACACGCCGCCCATACCGTCGCCCAGAACGTCGATCGGACCCGTCACAGGATAGGCAGCAACCGGCAGTCCGCTCGCCAGCGCTTCCAGAAGCACGATGCCGAACGTATCGGTGCGGCTTGGGAAGACGAAGACATCGGCGCTGGCATAGATGTCGGCCAGCTCTTCGCCGGTCTTGGCGCCGAGAAAGATCGCGTCGGGATAGGCCGCGCGTAGCCGTTTCAATTCGGGACCGTCGCCGACGACGACCTTACTGCCGGGCAGGTCGAGGTCGAGAAAGGCGGGCAGGTTCTTCTCCACGGCGACGCGGCCGACCGAGAGGAATATCGGGCGCGGCAGATCCAGCACCCGCGCACGGTCGGGGCGGTATAGCTTGCTGTCGACGCCCCGCGTCCACGGCTTGACGTGCTTGAACCCGCGCGCGGTAAGCTCGGCGGCGAGCGAGGGCGTGGCTACCAGCGTGCCTTGGCCGGCATTGTGGAAGCGGCTTAGCCAGGCATAGGACCAGCTCTCGGGAATAGGTGCCCTGGCTCTGAGATATTCCGGGAAACGCGTGTGGTAGCTGGTGGTGAAGGCAAGGCCGTGCCGCAGGCAGAAGCGGCGCGCCAGCATGCCGAGCGGACCTTCGGTGGCGATGTGGATGCAGTCGGCGCGCGCCTGCCGGATGCGCTCCGCGACGCGTGCCGGGGTCGCCAGTGCCAGCCGGATATCGGCGTAGGAGGGCAGGGGAAGGTTGAGAAAACCCTGCGGCGTCAGCCATTCGACGACGCAGCCCTTCGCCTCCAGTTCCTCGCAGAGCCGTTCCAGCGTGCGCACCACGCCGTTGATCTGCGGATGCCAGGCATCGGTGACGATCAGGATGCGCCGTGGCCCGGAAGCCGGCGAACGATTTTCGGAAAGATTGGCCAATTCATCGACCGTGCCGCTGTGCATGAAGCGGCTTTCATCACGTTCCGATGACAGCCACGTGACGGCCGCGCGCTCGTGCGGATCTGCATCTCGTTTGGTGCGTCAGCGCCGCCCGAACAGTCTCTCGATGTCGGCGAGCTTCAGCTCGATATAGGTCGGGCGGCCGTGGTTGCAGGTGCCGGAGCCGGGCGTGGCCTCCATCTGGCGCAACAGCGCGTTCATTTCTTCCGGCAAAAGTCGCCGACCCGAGCGCACTGAGCCATGGCAGGCCATGGTGGCGGCGATGGCATCGAGCCGTGCCTTCAGCGTCTCGGTGGTGTCATTGTCGGCGATCTCGTCGGCAAGGTCGCGCACCAGCTGTGCCACGTCGGTCTCGCCGAGCATGGCCGGCGTCTCGCGCACGGCGATGGCGCCCGGGCCGAAGCGCTCGATGCCGAGACCGAACTGGCGCAGCGTCTCGGAGTGCGCGGCAAGCCGCGTCGCGTCGTCTTCCGGCAGGTCGACGATCTCGGGCAGCAGCAGCATCTGCGACGGCAACGGGCGTGAATGGATCGCGTCCTTCAGCGCCTCGTAGACCAGCCGTTCGTGCGCGGCGTGCTGGTCGACGATGATGAGCGAATCCTCCGTCTGCGCGACGATGTAGTTTTCGTGCACCTGAGCGCGGGCCGCACCGAGTTGCCTTTGTAGCAACGTCTGGGAAATCTCGACCAGGCCTGCACGAGTATCGACGCTGGTCGCCGACGGTCCGGTGTCGAAGCTCGCCTGCGCGGTCTCGGCGAAACCGCCGGTCTCCAGCGGACGATGCGGCGAGCGCGCGGCGTCGAAGCCAGCCGTCGCGGAGGCCCGGAAGCCGGGGTTGAAGCTGCGGTGGCCATTGGCCGGGCCGGGGTGGCCGTAGGTCGTCGCGCCGGGGCGGAAGGCGCTCATCATCGCCGATGCGCCGGAGGTCGCCGAGCGCAGGCCAGCCTTAGCGAGTGCCTCGCGGATGGCACCGACGATCAGGCCGCGCACCAGCCCGGGGTCGCGGAAGCGCACGTCCGCCTTGGCCGGATGCACGTTCACGTCGACGGTGGCCGGATCCAGCGTCAGGAACAGCACGGTCACGGCGTGGCGGTCGCGCGGCAGCACGTCGGCATAGGCGCCGCGAATGGCCGAGGCGATCAGCTTGTCGCGCACCGGCCGGCCGTTCACATAGGCATATTGCTGCAGCGCGTTCGCCCGCGAATAGGACGGGATCGAGACGTGGCCGGTGAGCTCTACGCCCTCGCGTACGGCGTCGATGGCGATGGAGTTCTGCGGAAACTCCTTGCCCATCACCTGCGCGATGCGGGCAAGGCGACCATCCGGCGTGTCGTCGCTCGCCGGCAGTTCGAGCGTGCTGCGGTCGGGGCCCGACAGCGTGAAGCGAACGGCCGGGAAGGCGATGGCGATGCGCTTGACGACGTCGCTGATTGCGGTCGCCTCGGCGCGCTCGCCCTTCATGAATTTCAGGCGCGCGGGCGTCGCGAAGAACAGGTCGCGCACTTCCACCGAGGTGCCGCGATTGGCCGCCGCCGGCCGCACCGCCGAAACGTTGCCGCCCTCGATGGAGATCTCGACGGCCGCGTCGGCCTTTTCAGTGCGCGAGCGGATGGTGAGCCGCGAGACCGAGCCGATCGACGGCAGCGCCTCGCCGCGGAAGCCCAGCGAGCGGATGTCGTGGATGTCATTCGACAGCTTGGAGGTGCAGTGACGCGAGACGGCAAGCTCCAGCTCGTCCGGCGGGATGCCGGAGCCGTCGTCGCCGACGCGGATCAGGTTGAGCCCGCCGCCGGCCGTCGCCACCTCGACGCGCGTCGCGCCTGCGTCGAGCGCATTCTCGAGCAGTTCCTTGACCACGCTTGCCGGGCGCTCGATGACCTCGCCGGCCGCGATCTGGTTGATCATCGTTTCAGGTAGATGTCGGATCGGCATGGCGCGCATCATACTCGGATTCGACAACAACGGAAAAGCTATTCGGCTGGTGCCAATCCAGCCGCTCCGATTGCACGGCACGGTCGCCTCTGGCAGAGGCGAGGTCAGGCGGCGTGTTCGAAATCGGCGAGCGGTTCGATCTTCTCCAGTTCCTTTGCCAACGATCTGGCTTCGGTCTTGATGTCGTAAGAGGTCTGGAGATTGATCCAGAACTGCGGCGTGGTGTGGAAGAATTTCGCGAGCCGCAAGGCCGTGTCGACCGTAACGGGCGTCGTTTCCTTGATCAGCCTTTCTATGCGCGTGCGCGGGACGCCGAGCTTTTTGGCGAGTGCACCCGCGCTCATGTGAAGTTCGTGCAGGTATTCTTCCCTTAGGATTTCACCGGGATGTACCGGCTGTAGTTCCGTTGCCATTTGAACGGCTCCTTACCTGTGAGGTTTCGCGACTTCGTGCCAAGCCTCGTTTCAATGATAATCGGTGATCTCCACCCGTTCCGGCCCCGCGTCGGTCCATATGAAGCATATCCGCCACTGATCGTTGATGCGGATCGAGTGCTGTCCGGCGCGGTCGTTCTTCAGAGCCTCAAGCCGGTTACCGGGCGGCGAACGCAAGTCGCTGAGTTCGTGGGCGGCATCAAGCATGGCGAGCTTTCGCTGCGCGGGTCGAATCAAATCGGCTGGGAAGCCCTTTGACGGCTTGCTGCCGGTGGCGATCCCTTCGGTCATCTTGTCGTAGAACGAAGTGATCATCGGCTCCGCCCGCCTGATGTATCATATCATGATACAAGTGGTGCGCGGTGTCAAATGGCCCGTATCATCACTGGATACGATCAGACGTCGGAATTCCGTTATTCGCCCATCGCCCGTTCCAGCACCGCAAAGATGTGTGGGTCGAGCGACTGCGCCACGTTGAAGCGCAGGAAGCCCCTGGCCGATTGCGACAGGCTGAAGGCGTTGCCGGGTGCCAGCACGACGTTCTCGGCCAATGCGCGGCGCGCGATCTGCGCCGCGTCCAGCCCTTCCGGCAGGCTGCACCACAGGAACATGCCGGCGCGCGGCTCGATCCATGGTTTCAGGCCGAGCTTTTTCAGGCGTGGCCCGGTTTCGCCCATGGCGCGGGCCAGTCGCTCGCGCAAGCCCTCGACGTGCTTGCGATAGCTGCCGTCCTTCAGCAGGGCATGCACCAGTTCCGCCGAAAAGGGGCCGCCGCCGAACGAGGTCGCGAGCTTCAGGTCGATCAGCCCCTCGATCCAGTCCGGGCGCGCGGCGATGAAGCCGCAGCGCACCGCCGCCGACAGCGTCTTGGAAAAGCTGCCGATGTGGATGACTCGCTCGAGCCCGTCGAAGGCCGCAAGTCGCGGTGCCGCCTCCGGCTCGAAATCGGCGAAGATGTCGTCCTCGATGATGGTGAGGTTGTGCTGCTCGGCAAGCTTCAGCAGGCGGTGCGCGGTGACCGGCGACAGCGTCGCGCCAGTCGGGTTTTGCAGGCCGGAGTTGGTGATGTAGAGGCGCGGCCGGTGCTCGGCGAGCGCCTGCGCGAAGGCTTCGATATCTGGTCCGGCCAGCGTGTAGGGCACGCCGATGACCCTGGCGCGGTGCGCCCGCAGCATGGCGTGGAAGTTGAAATAGCAAGGGTCGTCGACCAGCACCGTGTCGCCAGGTTCCAGCAGGAAGCGGCAAAGCAGGTCGATCGCCTGCGTGCCGGATTCCGTCAGCATGATCTGGCGGGGCCCGGCCTCGATGCCGTGCTCGGTCATGCGGCGCGACAGAAGCTGGCGCAGCGGCGCCAACCCCAAAGGCGGTCCGTAGTCGGCAAGATTGGTCTGTTCGGCGCGGGCCAGCATTCGCAGCGCACGTCGTATCGCTTCCTCAGGCATCCATTCCTTGGGCAGCCAGCCGCAGCCGGGCTTGAGCATGGTCTCGCCCGCTTCGAGCGATTGCCGCGACACCCAGAGCGGATCGACTTCGCGGTCGAGGCGTGGCCCGATCTCGGCCAGCGAAAGCGGCGGCAGATGGCCTGCGACATAGAAGCCGGCGCCACGTCGCGAGCGGATAACGCCCTCGGCGGCGAGGCGGTCATAGGCCTCCACCACGGTCGACTTGGAGACATGCATGGCCTCGGCGAAGCTGCGAATGGAGGGCAGCTTCGCGCCCGGAACCAGGGCGCGCGCGGCGATGCGTTTGCGGATCGCCTGCATCACCCGCTCCACCAGCGTGCCGGGCTCTTCTTCCAGGCGTTGCTGCAAGGTCATCTGTGCTGTTCCTGTAGGTAATACAGTTTGGCAAAACTGTACCGTACTGTCTCTGGCTGCGCCAGCCACGGAGATCGATACCGCGCTCAAATAGGAGCGTGGCATGGACAAGTCTGCAAGCGGTTGGATGAACGGGTTTCTGGGCGTGCTGATCTTCAGCGGGTCATTGCCTGCCACACGCGTGGCGGTGGCGGATTTCGATCCGGTATTCCTCACCGTAGCCCGCGCCACCATTGCCGCCGTCCTGGCCCTGGTGCTGCTGGTGATCTTTCGCGAAAAGCGGCCGGCGCGCAGCGATCTCATCTCGCTCGTCGTGGTGGCGTTCGGCGTGGTGGTCGGCTTCCCGCTGCTGACGGCGCTGGCGTTGCAATTCGTCACCTCGGCCCATTCCATCGTCTTCATCGGGCTTCTGCCGCTGGCCACGGCTGTCTTCGGCGTGCTGCGCGGCGGCGAGCGGCCGCGAGCGGCCTTCTGGCTGTTTTCGTGCTTCGGCAGCGCGCTGGTGGCTGGCTTTGCGCTGACCCAGGGCTTTTCGGCATCGCCAAAGGGGGACTTGCTGATGCTGGCAGCGATCGTCGTCTGCGGCCTCGGCTATGCGGAAGGGGGGAGGCTATCGCGCAAGCTCGGCGGCTGGCAGGTCATCTCCTGGGCACTGGTGATATCGCTGCCGGTGATGGGAGCGCTGATGCTCTACACGATGCCCGCGTCCTGAGCGGGCATCGGCAGCCAGGCCTGGATCGGCCTTGGCTATGTCTCGCTGTTCAGCATGCTGATCGGCTTCATCTTCTGGTATCGCGGCCTGGCGCAGGGTGGCATTGCCGCGGTCGGGCAGTTGCAATTGCTGCAGCCCTTCTTCGGCCTGCTGCTGGCGGCCACCCTTCTGCACGAAGCGGTCGGCTGGCCGATGGTGGCGGTCACCGCAGGGGTGGTCCTGTGCGTGGCCGGGGCCCGGCGCTTCGCCACTTAACCAGAGGCGGCTAGGCGCAGGCGCGGCTCACGACCTTCAGGGCGGGCATCTTTGCCGCGCGCGCCAAAAGCCAGGCACGGGCTTCGTCGTGCGGCATCGGGAAGGCGATGGAATAGCCCTGGACCTGGTCGCAGCCGATCGACATCAGAAAATCCAGTTCCTTCTCCGTCTCGGCGCCTTCCGCGATGATGGCGATGCCGAGACCGCGCGCCAGCTCGGTGATGGCGCGCACGATCTTGGTGTTGTCGCCGTTGGCGTCGATGTTCTGCACGAAGCGGCGGTCGATCTTCAGCCGGTCGATCTCGCTCGGGCTGACATGGCTGAGCGAGGCATAGCCAGTACCGAAATCGTCGAGCTCGAGATGGACGCCAGCGGCACGAATACGCCGCAGCTTGGCGGCGATGCCGCTTTTCTCGTCATCGAGGATGACCGATTCGACGATCTCCAGCGACATCTTCTCGACCGGCAGCCCTTCCTTCTCCAGGGTCTCGAAAAGGAAGCGATCGAAATCCGCCTCGCGCAATTCGGTGCCCGATACGTTGACCGCGAGACGGCCGAATTCGATGCCTTCACGATGCCAGGCGGCGGCCTTGCGGATCGCCTTGGCGATGACGATGCGTCCGATCGCTGCCATGAGGCCGCATTTTTCGGCGACCGGGATGAACTCGCCCGGCGAGACGATGCCGCGCTCCGGATGCTGCCAGCGCACCAGCGCTTCGATGCCGGTGATGGCGTCCGTGGTCAGCGAGACCTGCGGTTGGAAGTAGACGCGGAAGGATTCCGTTGCGATAGCGCGCTTGATGTCGTTCTCCAGCCGCTTGAGGTTCTCCAGTTCAAGGCGCAGCTCTTCGGAGAACAACACGAGGCCGCCGCCGCTCTTCTTGGCGGAGTAGAGCGCCTGGTCCGAATGCAAGAGCAGGTCATCGGCGTTGTCAGCGTCGACCGGGTAGACGGCGACGCCGGCGCTGGCGGCGGGATGGATGGTGGTGCCCTGGTGAATGACCGGCTGACTGAGCCGCCCCAGGATGCGCTGGACGACCGCATTGATGTCTTCCGTGGTGCCGGCGCCGGAAAGCACGACCACGAATTCGTCGCCACCAAGGCGCACGCAAAGGTCCGACGCGCGGCAGGAGGCCCGGATGCGCTGGGCCGCTGCCACCAGGACCCGGTCGCCGGCGGCGTGGCCGAGCGAATCGTTGATCTGCTTGAAGCGCTCGAGATCGAACTGAACCACGGCCAGCCGCTCGCCCCGTCGCTTCGCATTATCGATCAGCGTCCCGAAGTGGTCGGTCAGGAAGGCCCGGTTGTGCAGGCCGGTCAGCCCGTCATGCACGGCGATGAAGGCCATCGAGTTGCGCGCCTCGACCAGTTCGCGGGTCTTGCGGAGGATCATCTTCGACATCGGTCGGAAGATGAAAACCGCGATCAGGACGATCGCGCCTAGGATGGCGTAGAACAGTGTCCTGTGCCGGTCGAGCATGGCCGTGACACGTTGGTTGGCTTGCGCTTCGATGCGGTCGCCAAGGGCCGAGTAGCCGGCGAGAGCCGCGCTGGCGATGGAGTTGTCGAGGCGCACGCGCTCCAGGCCGGCCTTGTAGCCCGACGACGAGGTGCCGGTGCCCAGCTGCGACTCGAAGGCAGAGAGGAAGCGCCAGCCATTGGCCGCAAGCTGCGTCGAGAAATAGTCCAGGTGGTAGGGCTTGGCGAAAAGCACGCTTTCCAGCGTCGTCGGGTCCAGGGTCTCCGAGGAGTCCGGGCTTGCCTCCAGCCGCTTCAGCATGCGGTCGTAGGATTGCTCGAACTCGGTGTTGGCGGCGCGAAGGGCCATAAGAATGGGGGGCTGTTCCTCGCGCGGCACGGAATTTGCCGCGTTGGTGAGGAAGACCACCCGCTGCGAAAGCGCCTTCTGGGTGCTTATCATCTCAAGCAGGGCCTGGTCGCGCTGCTGCGCCGCTATCATCTGCTGCAGCAGGGAAAACGAGGTCATGGCCATGGCCACGACGATCAGGAGCGCGCCCCAGTACGCGCTTTTGATCAGCAGCATGAGCCTTTCCGAACCGGAATCGACCTGTCGCGACATGTCCCGGATGCTCCCTCGATCCACGATGTCTTTTCAGGAAGATATCGTGACGGCTTAGGGGTTAACGCTTGTAAAATGTGTCGTGTGGCGAGGAGCCGCGCCCGGTCGGGAATTGCGAAAAAGGTTACTGCCCCGTTAGGTCAGCGCAGAGTATTCTTTCCTTTCGCGACATTTGGCCGTTAAAAGCCTTTTGCCCTCACGCACGATCCGCGCTAGAGTGATATTTCAAGCTTCAAACAAATCTGGAAAACGTCATGAACATCGAAAACAAGGCGAGCGCCGTCGCCAGCTTCGTCTGGGATGATCCCTTCCTGCTCGAAGGCCAGCTGACCGAGGAAGAGCGCATGATCCGCGACGCGGCTGCCGCCTTCGCCGCCGACAAGCTCGCGCCGCGGATCGAGGAAGCCTATCTGGACGAAAAGACCGATCCGGCGATTTTCCGTGAAATGGGCGAGGCGGGCCTGCTCGGCGTCACCGTTCCGGAGGAATATGGCGGCCTCGGCGCCAACTATGTCACCTACGGCCTCATCGCGCGCGAGGTCGAGCGCGTCGATTCGGGCTACCGCTCGATGATGAGCGTGCAGTCGTCGCTGGTCATGTACCCGATCTACGCTTACGGCTCGGAAGAGCAGCGGAAAAAGTACCTGCCCAAGCTGGCCTCGGGCGAGTGGATCGGTTGCTTCGGCTTGACCGAGCCGGATGCCGGTTCCGACCCGGGCGGCATGAAGACGCGCGCCGAGAAGACGGCCAACGGCTACAAGATTTCCGGCTCCAAGATGTGGATCTCCAACGCGCCGATCGCCGACGTGTTCGTGGTCTGGGCCAAGGTGAAGGGTGAGGACGGCAAGGACGTCATCCGCGGCTTCGTGCTGGAAAAGGGCATGAAGGGCCTTTCCGCGCCGAAGATCGGCGGCAAGCTCAGCCTGCGCGCCTCGATCACCGGCGAGATCGTCATGGACGGCGTGGAAGTGGGCGAGGATGCGCTGCTGCCCAACGTTTCCGGCCTGAAGGGTCCGTTCGGCTGCCTCAACCGCGCGCGCTACGGCATTTCCTGGGGCGTCATGGGCGCTGCCGAAGACTGCTGGCACCGCGCCCGCCAGTACGGCCTGGACCGCAAGCAGTTCGGCAAGCCGCTGGCGGCCACCCAGCTGTTCCAGAAGAAGCTCGCCGACATGCAGACGGAAATCGCGCTCGGCCTGCAAGGCTCGCTGCGCGTCGGCCGCCTGATGGACGAGCACAAGTTCGCGCCGGAGATGATCAGCCTCGTGAAGCGCAACAATTGCGGTAAGGCGCTCGACATCGCTCGTCAGGCCCGCGACATGCACGGCGGCAACGGCATCCAGATCGGCTACCACGTCATGCGCCACGCGCAGAACCTGGAGACGGTCAATACCTATGAGGGCACGCACGACGTGCACGCGCTGATCCTGGGCCGCGCCCAGACCGGCATCCAGGCGTTCTTCTGAGCGTCTTCAGCTTCTTAGTGGGCCGCCGTTGCAGTAGTGCACCGGCGGCCTTTTCTTTGGGGCGGATTCCGCAAGGGTCGGACCGCTGTTGAGCGGTCGCGGTAACCTGCCTTGCAATCGGCCACGTCAACGGAAGCGGCAGCCGGGCGTTTCGCTTTTATGATAGCTCCGGCCTTTCGGCGCTGAAGCCGAGTTCCTCCACCAGGGAGAGGATTTGCCCCCGCAACCAACGGTGAGGCTTCTCATCGTTGTGGCGTGCGTGCCAGTACATCTTGATCTCGGGCACCTCGATATCGATCGGCGGCTGGTAGACCGCAAGCCGCATGTCTTCCGCCACAGCGTCGGCAAACTGGGTGGGCACCGTCGCGATCAGCCTGCCATGCGCCACGGCCAGCGCCACCGCCTGAAAATGGGGCAGGGCAAGCTGAATGAAGCGCTTTCGCCCGATGGCTGCAAGGGCGCGATCGGTGAAGCCGGTCATACCGCCATCCGCCGAGCGGATCGCGTGTGGAAGCGCGCAGAACAGGTCGAGCGGGATCGCACCTCCCGGCGGTACGGCGGCGGACTCCAGATGGGCATGGCCGCGCGCGGCAATCACCACGAAGGGCGACCGGAAGAGGAGGGTGCTTTCAACCCATTCCGGCACGTCGAGCGGCCGCTCCAACGCCATGTCGATGGCATCGTCCAGCAATAGCCTGGAAATGTCGCCGCGTGCACTGTCGAGAAAGCGGAACGCAACGTGCGGCGCAGCTTCGGCGATCCGCGAAGCCAGTTCCGGCATCAGGAACATCGAAAAGAAATCGGCGCCGAGCAGGGTAAACACCCGCTCCAGCCTTGCCGGTTCGAAATGGCGGTCGGCCTCGAACATCCGTGCGATCTCGGCAAGGGCGGTGCGGACTGGTTCCGCCAGGCTTTCCGCGCGCGGTGTCGGGAGCATGTCGTTGCCCTGACGAACGAAAAGCTGGTCGTTCAAGGCATGGCGCAGTCGGTTGAGCGCGGCGCTGACGGCGGGCTGGCTCAGCCCTATGCGTTCGCCGGCTCGGGTAACGCTCCTTTCCCTGAGGAGCGCATCGAGTACACGGATGAGATTGAGGTCCAGCGCATTCAAATTCATGCAGCTTATAGGCCCAATACGATCATTCGATTTCATGTAGCGCCCGAGCGCCGCTAGAGGTTCGCGCATTCGACGCGCGGCGTCGAGAGCGATCGGCAAAAGCCGGATTGTTTCAACAGCAGATACAGCTTCGAAGCCCGTCAGCGCGGACGGGCACAGCAGACTGCTGTCTGCTGATGCCGGGGCTGTCAGCGGATCATGAAGGAAAAACGGGAATGAAACATACGATCATGGGAAAAGCAGGCGAACTTCTGTGGTTCACCGACACGCTTGTCACCATCCGCCTGCCCGCCGGGGCGGGTGCCGACGGAATCAGCGTCATTGAGCATCGCATGCCCTACGGCTCGTCGCCGCCGCTGCACATTCACCGCAACGAGGACGAGGTGTTCCATATCCTGGAGGGCACCATGCGTTTCAACGTTGCCGGCAAGCAACTCGTCGCCCAGGCCGGCCAGACCGTGCTGGCGCCGAAGGGCATTGCGCACACCTACAGAGTCGACTCTGCAGCCGGAGCACGTTGCCTGACGGTCACGACCCGCGGCGATTTCGAGAAGATGGTGCGTGAAGTGAGCAGGGCTGCGCCGGCAGCCGAAATGCCGCCGCGGGCAGCCCCGACCCCGGAAGTCATTGCAGCGCTGACAGAAGCCTGCGCCAGGAATGGCATCGACATCGTCGGCGCCCCGCTGAACTGATGCCCTGAGTGGGCCGCTTCCAAGCAGCGGCCCACGGTGCCGGCCTCGTAGTGGCCGAAGTGGCAGCCGGGACTATTTCGTCGTCGACTGGAACTTGCTCATCAGATAGGGGCCCGAGAGCACAGGCTGGTACTTCGGCTCCTCGCCGGGTGCGAGGCATTGCTCGAGGCAGACGATCTCGGCATCCCAGTTGGGCTGATGGAAGAAGGCCAGCGACTGGCGCCGGTCCATGCCGCCGTCTTCCGGCGAGGGGTTCACCACGCGGTGCATGGTGGAGACCCAGCGGTCGTTCGTCCACAGCGCCATCAGGTCGCCGATGTTGATGACGAAGGCGCCGGGCACCGGCGGCACCGGGGTCCAGTTGCCATCGGGCGTGATGAGCTCCAACCCCTTCGAGCCTTCCTGCGGCAGCAGGATGGTCAGGCTGCCATAGTCGGTGTGGGCGCCGGCGCGCAGCTGGCCGGGCTTGGGCGGCACGGTCTGCTCAGGATAGTTGAGCGCGCGCAGGGCGCTGATCGGCGCGTCGATGAAGCGGTCGAAATAGTCCTCCGGCAGCTTTAGGGCGACGGCGAACAGCCGCATGATGCGTGCCGCCAGGTCTTCGAGCGCGGTGTAGTAGGCCTTCCAGGCGTCGACAAAACCTTCCGGCGCCTGCGGCCAGATCGTCGGCGCATAGCAGAAGGCCAGCGCGTCCTTGTCGGTCATGCCTTCGGGCGTGCGCTGCGGGCCGCCGTTGAAGCTCTCCTTGAGGTCCGGCGGGCTATCGACGTCGCGCGACCTGGCCAGCGCTTCGAGTTCCGGCCCGAGATAACCGTAAGGATAGCCCTTGTAGGGGGCTTTCGACTTCTGCTTTTCCTCCGGCGGCAGGTCGAAGAAGTCGTGCGCCTTGCTCCACACCGCGTCGATCACCGCCTGCGGTACGCCGTGATTGGCGATCGCCAGGAAGCCGGTGGAGCGGCAGATGGCGTCGACCTCGGCGCCCAGCCTTTGCCGTTCGGCTGGATCAGCCTGCTCGAATTGCCCGAGGTCGAATACCGGAAACTGCCCGACGGCCATTGCAAACTCCACTGCATTAAAGTCGCGGCGATCCTAGTCATCGGGCGGCGTGCAATCCAGCTGCCTCCTGCGGAATCCGTTGAATGATCCACCGTGCCGGGTCGTATTTCGGGTAGCTTTTCGTCGCGCTTGCCGCCACAGTCGAGCGATCTCCAACAAGGCGAGACGGCGATGAGTGAAACATTCCTTTCCCATCTCGAGGCAGAGATTTCCGGGCTCAGATCCGCGGGGCTCTACAAATCCGAGCGGATAATCAGCTCGCCCCAGTCGGCCGAGATCGAGGTCGGCGACCGGACGCTGCTCAATTTCTGCGCCAACAATTATCTCGGCCTGGCAGACAGCACTGCGCTGCGCGATGCCGCCAAGGCCTCTCTCGACCGCTATGGCTACGGCATGGCCTCGGTGCGCTTCATCTGCGGTACGCAGGAAGAGCACAAGGAACTGGAAGCGCAGCTTTCCTCGTTCCTCGGCATGGAGGACACGATCCTCTACTCCTCCTGCTTCGACGCCAATGCCGGCCTGTTCGAAACGCTGCTGTCCGACGAGGACGCCGTCATCTCGGATGCACTCAACCACGCCTCCATCATCGATGGCGTGCGTCTGTCGAAGGCCAGGCGCCTGCGCTACGCTAACAACGACATGGCCGACCTCGAGGAGCGGCTGAAGGAGGCGCAGGACTGCCGCTTCCGGCTGATCGCTACTGACGGCGTCTTTTCGATGGACGGCATCATCGCCAACCTGCCGGGCATCTGCGACCTCGCCGAGAAATACGACGCGATGGTGATGGTGGATGACAGCCACGCCGTGGGCTTCGTCGGCAAGCATGGGCGCGGAACGCCCGAATATTGCGGCGTCGAGGACAGGGTGGACATTCTCACCGGCACGCTCGGCAAGGCCCTGGGCGGCGCCTCCGGTGGCTACACCTCAGGTCGGCGGCAGGTGGTGGACTGGCTTCGTCAGCGCTCGAGGCCCTATCTGTTCTCCAATACGCTGGCGCCGATGATCGCAGGCGCGTCGCTGAAGGTGCTGGAGCTGATCGCCGGCGGCGAGGCGTTGCGCGAAAGGCTCTACGCCAATGCGGCCCGGTTCCGCACGGGCATGTCCAAGCTCGGCTTCACGCTTGCCGGCGCCAATCATCCGATCATCCCGGTCATGCTGGGCGACGCCGCGCTTGCGCAGGAGATGGCGCAAAGGCTTCTCGACCACGGCATCTACGTGATCGGCTTTTCGTTCCCCGTGGTGCCGAAGGGGCAGGCGCGCATCCGCACGCAGATGTCGGCGGCGCATTCGGCCGAGGACATCGATCGGGCCGTTGCGGCATTCGGCGTGGTTGGGCGCCAACTCGGCGTCATTTCCTGACCTGCGGTCTGACATTACATTGACGTTTTCCGGAAGAAGGATTCCGGATCAACGGTTTCGAGGAACAAGATCATGTCGAACATGATGCGCGCGCTGGTGAAGGCCAAGGCCGAACCGGGCATCTGGATGGAAGAGGTGCCGGTGCCCGAGGTCGGCCCCAACGACGTGCTGATAAAGGTGCGCAAATCCGCTATCTGCGGCACCGACGTGCACATCTACAACTGGGACCAGTGGGCACAGAAGACCGTGCCGGTGCCGATGGTCACCGGTCACGAATTCGTCGGTACGGTGGCCGATTTCGGCCCCGGCGTTAACGACTACAAGGTCGGCCAGCGCGTGTCCGGCGAAGGCCACATCGTCTGCGGCCATTGCCGCAACTGCCGCGCGGGGCGCGGGCACCTGTGCCGCAACACGCTGGGGGTCGGCGTGAACCGGCCGGGCTCGTTTGCCGAATATGTCGTGCTGCCGCAGCAAAATGTGGTGCCGATCCCCGACGACGTTCCCGACGAGATCGCGGCGATCTTCGACCCGCTCGGCAATGCCGTGCACACCGCGCTCTCCTTCGATCTGGTGGGCGAGGATGTGCTGGTCACCGGCGCAGGCCCCATCGGCATCATGGGCGCGCTGGTGGCGCAGTGCGTGGGTGCGCGAAAAGTCGTCATCACCGACATCAACCCGGCGCGTCTGGATCTGGCGCGGAAGCTTGGCGTGCATCATGTGGTCGATGCCTCCAAGGAAACGCTGCGCGACGTCATGCGCGAGGAGGGCATGACCGAAGGTTTTGACGTAGGCCTCGAAATGTCGGGCTCGGCGGTCGCCTTCCGCGACATGATCGACACCATGAACAATGGCGGCAAGATAGCTATCCTCGGTATCGCCCCGACCGGCTTCGAGATCGACTGGAACAAGGTCATCTTCAAGATGCTGCATCTCAAGGGCATTTACGGTCGCGAGATGTTCGAGACCTGGTACAAGATGATCGCGCTCGTGCAGGGCCCGCTCGACGTATCTGGCCTGATCACCCACCGCATCGGCATCGACGATTTCCAGCTGGGCTTCGATGCGATGCGGAGCGGAAGCTCCGGCAAGGTGGTGATGGATTGGTAAGAGGCGCGGGTTTCGGTCTAAGTTTCCGACGGATCGAGGCTCAGGACGGATTGCAGCGCATGCAATCCGCCTAGCAGCGCATCCCGTTCCTTCGCGCCGAGCTTGCCGAGAAGCTCCCGCTCGAACGCTTTCGCCAGCGGCACCATCTCGCGATAGGCGGTAAGCCCGGCCTTGGTCAGCGCCAGATGCTCGATGCGCCGGTCGGCTGGATCGGGCGTGCGGGTCAGCCATTTGCGCTCCTCGAGCGCGGCCACCGCGCGCGAAACCTTGGTTTTGTGCATGGCCGAATGCGTGCCGATGGCCGTCGCCGTCATGGAGCCGTATTGGCCAAGCGTGGCAAAGGTGCGCCATTCGGGTCGCGTCAGGCCGTGGCGGTCGCGATAGGTCTTGGCGAATTCGCGGCTGACGGCCTCGGCCAGCCGGTTCAGCCGGTAGGGCAGGAACTGTTCCAGGGGGAGGATTTCCGGCTGCATCGCACTATTTCCTGATGGCCCGGCCTTTCCTGCATCTTTTCGCTCGAATATCGGCCGGGTGCCGCTTGTCATCGTAGGCCGTTGCAGGTTGGCCACGACGCGTTGATGGTTACATTTTCAATGGTTACAGATGTAACAAATAAGCGTCAATCACGGGAGGATGCCATGGCCATTTCCTACATGCCCGGCTTCGGCAACGATTTCGAAACCGAAAGCCTGCCTGGCGCCCTGCCTCAGGGGCGCAACTCGCCGCAAAGGCCCGCCTACGGGCTTTATGCCGAGCAGCTGTCAGGCTCCCCTTTCACCGCGCCGCGCGGCGCCAATGAGCGTTCCTGGCTCTACCGCATCCGGCCGAGCGTGAAGCATACGGGGCGGTTCGCGGCGACCGACTATCCCCACTGGAAAAGCGCGCCGAATGTCGGCGACCATGAACTGGCGCTCGGGCAATATCGCTGGAACCCCGTGCCCGTTCCCGAGGCGCGCACCGATTTTCTCGCAGGTATCCGTACCATCACGACTGCCGGCGACGTGCTCGGACAGTCGGGCATGGCGGCCCATGTCTATGTCGCCAACGCCGACATGAAAGACGATCATTTCTTCAATGCCGACGGCGAGCTTCTCGTCGTGCCGCAGGTGGGCGGCGTCCGCTTCGTCACCGAGATGGGCGTGATGGAGATCCGCCCCGGCGAGATTTGCGTGCTGCCGCGTGGGCTCGTGTTCAAGGTCGAGCTGATCGACGGGCCGGTGCGCGGCTATGTCTGCGAAAACTACGGCGCCAAGTTCACCTTGCCGCACCGCGGGCCGATCGGCGCGAACTGCCTGGCCAATCCGCGCGACTTCAAGACGCCCGTTGCCTGGTTCGAGGAAAAGGAGACGCCGTGCAGGCTGATCGTGAAGTGGTGCGGAAAGTTCCACGTCACGGAGCTCGACCATTCGCCGCTGGACGTCGTCGCGTGGCACGGCAACTATGCGCCCTACAAATATGATCTGGCGACCTTTTCCCCTGTCGGCGCAATCCTGTTCGACCACCCGGACCCGTCGATCTTCACGGTGCTGACGGCGCCGTCGGGCGAGGAAGGCACGGCCAATGTCGATTTCGTCATCTTCCCGCCGCGCTGGCTGGTGGCGGAAAACACCTTCCGCCCGCCCTGGTACCACCGTAACATCATGAGCGAGTTCATGGGGCTGATCCACGGCCAGTACGACGCCAAGGAAGAGGGGTTTGTTCCCGGCGGCATGAGCCTGCACAACATGATGCTGGCGCATGGGCCGGATGCCCTTGGCTTCGAGAAGGCGTCGCACGTCGATCTCAAGCCGGTGAAGCTCGACAACACCATGGCCTTCATGTTCGAGACGCGCTTCCCGCAGATGCTCACGCGCTACAGCGCCGAACTCAAGACGCGCCAGGACAACTACATCGACTGCTGGAAGGACCTGAAGAAGCGTTTCAACGGCACGCCGGAAGGTGATTGGAGTTGAGGCCGCCGCAGTCTAAGCTGCGCTGATTGCGGTGCGCGGGATGCCGCAAAACCAAACGGGGGACTGATCGCTCATGAAACTGGCTACGCTGAAGAACGGTACGCGCGACGGAAAGCTGGTGGTCGTTTCGCGCGACCTGACGCGCTACAGCGATGCATCCTTTCTCGTGCCGACCTTGCAGGCCGCGCTCGACGACTGGCGGCGCATCTCCCCGCATCTGGCGGCGCTGGCGGAGTCGCTGGAGCATGGTGCGGTGCCCTCGCAGCGTTTTCACGAGCACGACACCCATTCGCCGCTGCCGCGTGCCTATCAGTGGGCGGACGGCTCGGCCTACGTCAACCACGTCGAACTGGTGCGCAAGGCACGTGGCGCGGCCATGCCGGAGAGTTTTTGGACCGACCCGCTGATGTACCAGGGCGGCTCGGATGCGTTCCTCGGCCCGCGCGATCCGATCCCGCTTGCCGACCAGACCTATGGCGCCGACATGGAAGCCGAGGTCGCCGTCATCGTCGACGACGTGCCCTTGGGTGCGAGCGTCGAAGAGGCACGTGACGCGATCCGGCTGGTCATGCTGGTCAACGACGTGTCGCTGCGCGGCCTGATCCCGGCCGAGCTCGCAAAGGGATTCGGTTTCTTCCAGTCCAAGCCCTCGTCGGCCTTTTCCCCGGTGGCGGTGACGCCGGACGAACTTGGTGACGCATGGGACGGCGGCAAGGTCAGCCTGCCTCTGAATGTCGACCTGAACGGCAAAGCCTTCGGCCGCGCCAATGCCGGGGTGGACATGACCTTCGATTTTCCGCAGCTGATCGCTCACGCCGCCAAGACGCGCCAGCTGGTAGCCGGCACCATCATCGGTTCCGGCACGGTGTCCAACAAGCTCGACGGTGGCCCAGGCAAGCCGGTGGGCGAGGGGGGCGTCGGCTACTCCTGCATTGCAGAACTGCGCACCATTGAGACCATCGAAACCGGCTCGCCAAAGACCCCGTTCCTGCATTTCGGCGACACGGTCCGCATCGAGATGAAGGACAAGGCCGGACATCACTCGATTTTCGGCGCGATCGAGCAGACCGTGCAGAAATACGAGAGCTGAGCCGCGGCCATGGATATGCTCACCCACAATCGCCAGATGGCGCGCAACAATCGCTGGTCAAACGACCGGCTCTATCGCGCCGTGCTAGCTCTCCAGCCGGGCGAGTTCGAGGCCGAGCGGGTGAGCTTCTTCCCCTCGATCAAGGAAACGCTCAACCACATCCACGAAGTGGACCTGTTCTATTTCGACATGCTGGTAGAGGGCGGCGAGGGGCGGGCGCTGTTCGATCGCTTTGTCGCCTATGACGACCCGGCAAGGCTCGCCGCCGCGCAAGCGGAGCTGGATGGAAGGCTGATCGCTTTTTGCGATGGACTCTGGCTTGCCGACCTCGACCGCCGCGTGCCGACGGACCGAGGCACGGCGGGCATCATTCCCGAAAGGATCGGCGACCTGCTGGCGCACCTCTTCGTGCACCAGACCCACCATCGGGGTCAGGTGCACGCCATGCTATCGGGCACCTCGGTGAAGCCGCCGCAACTCGATGAGTTTTTCCTGGATTTTGACCTGCGCTTCCGAAAGGAGGAGGTGGAGCGGCTCGGCCTTTAGAGGCGCAGGTCTTGAGCGGATCGGCGGCAGCGCCGATCCGGCTTGCAACAGGCGGCTTATTCCGCCGCCTGAATCTTGATCACGCCGCGGCGGATCTGGTCTTCCTCGATGGATTCGAACAGCGCGCGGAAGTTGCCTTCGCCGAACCCTTCGTCGCCCTTGCGCTGGATGAACTCGAAGAAGATCGGGCCGATCACGGTCTTGGAGAAGATCTGCAGCAGGATCTTTGTCATCCCGCCGTTCACCACGCCTTCGCCGTCGATCAGGATGCCGTGCTTCTTCATGCGCTCGAGCGGCTCGTCATGGCCGTGCACGCGCTTGCGCGACATCTCGTAATAGGTGTCCGGCGGGCCGGGCATGAATTTCAGCTCGTTGGCGGCCAGTCTGTCGGTGGCGTCGTAGATCCCGTCCGTGCCGACGGCAATGTGCTGGATGCCCTCGCCATTGTACTTGCGCAGATATTCCGCGATCTGGCTGGTGTCGTCCTTGGACTCGTTCAGCGGGATGCGGATCTTGCCGCAGGGCGAGGTGATGGCGCGGCTGACCAGCCCGGTGATGCGGCCGTCGATGTCGAAATAGTGGATCTGGGTGAAGCCGAACAGGTCGCGATAAAAATCCCACCACTTGTCCATGTTGCCGCGATAGACATTGTGGGTGAGGTGGTCGAGGTAGTAGAAGCCGACGCCTTCCGGGTTCGGGTCGCGCTCGCCCAGCCATTCGAACTCGGCGTCGTAAGCTGAACCCTTTGAGCCGTACTTGTCGACGAAATAGATGAGCGAGCCGCCGATGCCGACGATGGCCGGAACGTCCAGCGTCTTGTCGTCGCCGTCATAGGGCGTGGCACCCTTGGAGACGGCATGGTCGAAGGCGTGCTTGGCATCGACCACGCGCCAGGCCATCGAAGGCGCGCACGGCCCATGCTTTTCCACGAACTTCATGCCGTGCGAGCCGGGTTCGGCGTTCAGCACATAATTGATGTCCCCCTGGCGCCAGATGGTGATGTTCTTGGTCCGGTGCTTGGCAACCGGCATATAACCCATGCGCGTGAACAGCTCGGAGAGCTTTTCCGGTTCGGGATGGGCGAACTCGACGAACTCGAAGCCGTCGGTGCCGGCAGGGTTGGCCGTGCTGATTGTTGCGGGCGGCGCGTCGTGAGGGAAGGGTCCCATAGTCTCCTCCTGCGGCTCGAAAGCCGCGAATTTTCATCTTCCCCGCATGATACGCCCGCAAAGGTGCACAGTGCTTGCATTCGAATGCCGCAAGTGCTCGAATTGCGCATGGACCGTGTAAGAAAGGGCATTCTGGTATGAATGACGCGCATCTTGATCAATTTGATCGCAAGATACTGTCATGTCTGCAGGCGGATGGCCGGCTCACCAACAACGACCTGTCGGAGCGCGTGAACCTGTCGCCGTCGCAATGTTCGCGGCGGCGCCAGAGGCTGGAGGATGACGGATATATCCGCGGCTATCGCGCGGTGCTCGACCGCGAGCGGCTGGGGTTTCCGCTGGTCAACGTCATCTCGGTGACGCTGGCCACGCACAACCGGGACAATGCGCAACGCTTTGCCGATCTGCTCGCGCGCCTGCCCGAAGTGCAAGAGGCGCACGCCCTGACCGGCGAGATGGACTACATTCTGAAAGTGGTGACGCCGGACCTGAGGTCGCTGGCTGACTTCGTCAACGGCGTGCTCCTGCCGCACGAATCCGTGCAGCATGTGAAGACCGCGATCGTGTTGCAGACCCTGAAGGAAACGTCGGCCCTGCCGCTTTAGGCGACAGGGCGAAGAGGGTTCAGCCTCTGACCTGCTGTGCGGCCAGGAAAAGATTGGTCGAGCGCGCGCCGGACCGGCAATAGGCGAAGACCGGGCCGTCGAGTTCGTCCAGCGCCTTGGCCATGGCTTCGGCGGCTTCCATCGTCACCGGCTGGCCGCTGATGAGCGGTACATGGCGGAAGCCGAGGCCGGCGGCCTCAACCGCCTTGCGGATCTCGTCGGCGGAAGGCTGGCCGGGTTGCTCGTTATCGGGGCGATTGCAGATGATGCCCTTGAAGCCGGCCGCCTTGATGGTGGCGATGTCGTCGGCGGTGATCTGCCCCGACACCGAATAATCGTCGGAAATCTGGCGGTATTCCATGGTGCTCCTCACAGGCGCTCAGAGCATGATCCCGAAAAGTTGCAGACTTTTCGGACAAGATCATGCGTCAAAAACTAATCCTAGAGCGAGATGGTGATTCAACGGGGAAGCCGTCTCGCTCTAATCGGTTGCGGCAAACATAGTGCGGGCCGCCTGGTTTCGCGAGGCATGTCTTGCCTCGCGAAAATGATTTCCTGTCCCGGCAGTACGCTCAGGCTGCGTCCGCCAGCTTGCCTGTCTCGGCAGCCTTGCGCAGCAGTTCGGCCGGCTTGAAGATGTCCTTGCCGGTGCGGGCATGCCAGTAATCCAGTCGCTCGACGATCTTGGCGAAACCTTCGAGGCCAGCCCAGAACATCGGGCCGCCCTTGCCGATCGGGAAGCCGTAGCCGTTGACCCAGACGATATCGATGTCGGAAGCGCGGGCGGCGATGCCTTCCTCGAGGATTTTCGCGCCTTCGTTAATCAGCGGATAGAAGGTGCGCTCGACGATCTCCTGCGACGAGATCTCGCGGCGCTCGATGCCGAGCTCCTTGGCCTTCTCTTCGATCAGGCCAGCGACCTCCGGGTCGGGCGTCGGCGTGCGGGCGCCGCTCTCGTAGAGATACATGCCGCGCCCGGTCTTCTGGCCGAAACGGCCCTGTTCGCACAGCGTGTCGGCGATGATCGCCTTCTTGCCTTGCGCCTTGCGGTTGCGCCAGCCGATGTCGAGGCCGGCGAGGTCCCACATCTGGAACGGGCCCATCGGCCAGCCGAAGTCGGTGAACACCTTGTCGACCTGCTGCGGGGTTGCGCCTTCGAGCAGCAGCGTCTCGGTCTCCGAGCCGCGCGCGCCCAGCATGCGGTTGCCCACGAAGCCGTGGCAGACGCCGACGACGACCGGCACCTTGCCAATCTTCTTGCCTACCGCCAGCGCCGTTGCCAGAACGTCGGGTGCCGTCTTGGCGCCGCGCACGATCTCCAGCAGCTTCATGACATTGGCCGGCGAGAAGAAGTGCAGGCCCAGGAAATCCTGCGGCCGGCTGGTCGAGGCGGCGATTTCGTTGACGTCGAGATAGGAGGTGTTGGTGGCGAGGATCGCGCCGGGCTTCGCCACCGCTTCGATCTTGCCGAACACTTCCTTCTTCACCGACATTTCCTCGAACACGGCCTCGATGATGAGGTCGCAATCGGCGAGATCGGCATAATCGGTTGAAGGAGTAAAGGCGGCCATGCGTTTGGCCTTGGCCTCTTCAGTCAGCGAGCCGCGCGAGACGGAGATCGCATAGTTCTTTTCGATCGTGCCGAGGCCGCGGTCTAGCGCTTCGCGGTTCATCTCGAGCAGCGTGACCGGGATGCCGCCGTTGACGAAGGCCATGGCGATGCCGCCACCCATGGTGCCGGCGCCGATGATGCCGACGCGGGCAATCTCGCGCGGCTTCACGTCCTTGCCCACGCCCGGCACTTTTGCGGCCTCGCGCTCGGCAAAGAACAGGTGGCGCTGCGCCTTCGACTGGTCGCCTGCGACCAGCTTGGCGAAGATTTCGCGTTCCTTGGCCAGCGCCTCGTCGAAGGGTAGGGTGAGCGCGTTGCGCACGGATTCGGCGCAGGCGACCGGCGCTTCCAGCCCGCGCGCCTTCTTGGCATGTTCGGCCGCGCGAGCATCGAAAGCGGCGAGATCGGCATTTTCGATCAGATCGTTGCGGTCGCGCACGGCGACGGCCGGCTTGCCGGATTTTACCTGCTCACGCGCGAAGGCGACGGCGCTGGCGACCAGGTCACCCTCGACGAGGGCATCGACGAGGCCGTTCGCATGGGCTTCCTTGGCGCTGATCGGCGTGCCGGAGACGATCATGTCGAGCGCCTTCAGCGGGCCGACAAGGCGCGGCAGGCGCACCGTGCCGCCGGCGCCGGGCAGGATGCCAAGCTTCACTTCGGGCAGGCCGACCTTCGCGCTCGCTTCGGCCACGCGATAATGACAGCCCAGCGCCAGTTCCAGCCCGCCGCCGAGAGCCGTGCCGTGGATGGCCGCCACCGCCGGCTTGCCGAGCGTTTCGAGCGCTGAGATCAGGTCGCGCAACTCCGGCGCCTGCATCGGCTTGCCGAACTCGGTGATGTCTGCGCCGGCGACGAAGGTGCGGCCCGCGCAGGCCAGCACGATGCCGGCAACGGAGGCATCGTCGCGCAGGGCGGTCAGGGCAGCCAGCAGGGGTTCGCGCACGTGAAAGCTCATCGCGTTCACCGGCGGATTGTCGATGGTCACGATGGCGATCTCGCCGTCGCGGGCGAGGGTCACTGCGTCGGTCATTCGAAAAAACTCCCCTTATGGCGCATCAGGCGCCGATAGCTGGCTGGTCGGGAGAGAGGGCGGTGCCAGATGCTGCCCGGCCTCCCTTCAGGACATGCGCCTGAGTATGTGAAGAGGGGAGGTCGGGTCAACCGCCTTGGGAGGCTGCCCAACGGAGTTTGGATTGGGCTGGCGGATCGCGACCCTGAAAAGATCGCGCCCCGTCAGTGAGTTGGCGCGTCAGCTTGAATCGGTTTGTCCGCTCAGCTTCCCAGGATCGCGCCTTTGATCGTATCGACGTTGTGGTGCATCATGTCGATATAGGTCGAGGCGGGGCCATCGGCGGGCGACAGAGCGTCCGAATAGAGCGTGCCGCCGACCTTGAGGCCGGTCTCGGATGCGATCTGCTCGATCAGCCGGGCATTGGTGATGTTCTCGACAAAGACCGCCGAGGCCTTGTCTTCTCTCACCTGCTTGATCAGCGCTGCGACATCGGCCGCCGAAGCTTCGGCTTCCGTCGAAATGCCTTCCGGCGCGAGGAAGGTCAGGCCGTATTCATGCTCGAAATAGCCGAAGGCGTCATGCGAGGTGATAATGGTGCGCTTGTCTTCCGGGATCGAGGCGACGGCGGCCTTCACGTCCTTTTCGGTTTCCGTCAGCTTCTGCGTGTAAGCTGCCGCATTGGCCTTGTAGGCGTCGCAGCCTTCCTTGTCGGCCGCACAGAACGCATCGGCGATGTTCTTCACATAGATCTTCGCATTGGCAATGGACTGGAAGGCGTGTGGGTCGATGTCGCCGTGATGGTGGTCCGCGTGGCTATCATCGGCGGCGTGCTCGTGCTCTTCCTTCATCTTGATCGGCTCGACACCCTTGGTGAGCTCGACGATCGAGGCCTTTGTGGCGCTGGCCTCGACCAGGCGCTGCAGAAAGCCCTCGAAATGCAGGCCGTTGACCAGCACCACGTCGGCCTTGCTCATGGCCATGGCGTCAGTCGGCTTGGGCTCGTAGACATGGGCGTCGCCGTCCGGTCCCACCAGCGTGGTCACCTCTATGCGGTCTCCGCCGACATTCTTCGCGAAATCCTCGATGATCGAGAAGCTTGCCACTACCTTCAGCGGTTCAGCGAATGCCGAGGCAAGTCCGAAGGGTAGTGATGTTATAACGCTCACAAGGGCGGCGAGCCGAAGGGACTTGAGCATTGGGTGGTCTCCTTGTGGTTGATCAGGCGGTTCTGTGGCGGTGACGGCGCAGGCGCGTGTTGAAGACGCCGCGCGTGCCGAAAATGGTCGAGACGAAATACACCAGCCCGGCCGAGAGGATGATGGCCGGACCGGAGGGCAGCGAGGCGTGATAGGACAACAACAACCCCGCGATGCACGAGCCGAAGCCGATGACGATGGCAAGCAGGCACATAGGCTCCACGCGCGCCGTCCAGAAACGTGCGGCGGCGGCCGGCAGCATCATCAGGCCCACGGAAAGCAGCGTGCCGAGCGCCTGGAAGCCGCCGACGAGATTGAGCACCACCAGCCCGAGGAAGATGAAATGCACCGGCGTGCCGAGCCGGCTCACTGAGCGCAGGAACAGCGGATCGAGGCATTCCGCGACGATGGCGCGCCAGAAGATGCCGAGCGTCGCCAGCGTGATGACTGAAATCGCGGCGATCAGCGTTAGCGCATCGTTGTTGAGGGCAAGCACCGTGCCGAACAGCACATGCATGAGATCCACGCTCGACCCGCGCAGCGAAACCATCAGCACGCCGAGCGCCAGCGAGATCAGGTAGAAGGCAGCCATCGAGGCATCTTCCTTCTGCACGGTGAAGCGCGACACCGCACCCGCGCCCAGCGCGACGATGACGCCGGCGATCAGTCCGCCGATGGTCATCGGCACGATCTGCAGGCCGAAGAACAGGAAGCCGACCGCCGCCCCCGGTAGGATGGCGTGCGCCATGGCGTCGCCCGTCAGGCTCATGCGACGCAGCATCAGGAACACGCCGACAGGGCAGGCGCCCAGCGACAGCATCAGCGAGCCCGCCAGCGCGCGCTGCATGAAGCCGAATTCGACGAAGGGGGCGATCAGGAAATCATACATGGCGCCGCTCACGCAGCCCTTGGGCCGGTTTCATGGTCGGGACGGTCGAGCACTTCGCCATGCTCGTGATGGTGATGGTGGTCGTGGGCATGCGGATGAGCATGCGCATGGCCATGCCCATGGTCGGGCTCGCACCAGGGCGCGTCCTCGTGCCAGGCTTCGTCGAAGCGGCGGGCCCGCAGCAGGTTGTCCGGCCGCAGTGTCTCTTTCGTTTCGCCCCAGGCGACGGGCCGGCGCGCCAGCAGCAGCGTCTCGGGAAAGTGTTCGCGGACGAGCTCGAGGTCGTGCACCACCACCATCACCGTGCGGTTCTCGCCATGCCAGCGCTTGATGAGCTGGATGAGGTCGCTGACGGTCTTGGCGTCGACGGCGTTGAACGGCTCGTCGAGAAGGATCAATTCCGCGTCCTGCACGAGAACGCGGGCGAACAGCGCCCGCTGAAGCTGACCGCCCGAAAGCGAGTCGATCGGACGCGTTTCGAAGCCTTCGAGGCCGACGGCCTTCAGTGCCTTCGAGACTTCTTCGCGGTCTTCCTTGGTGAAGCGCCCGAGCAGGCCCCGGCGAGGCCACAGTCCCAGCGACACAAGGTCGACGACCCGGGCGGGAAAGGAGCGGTCGAGTTCCGACTGTTGCGGCAGGTAAGCGATGCGGGCGTTGCGTGTGTTCAGGCACGCCCCGGCCATCGGCTTCAATACGCCGACGATGCCCTTCATCAGCGTCGATTTGCCGGAGCCGTTGGCGCCGACGACAGCCGTCAGCGAGCCTGCCTTCACGGCGCCGTTGAGGTGATGCACCGCCGGGTGGCTGTTGTAGCCGAGCGTCAGGTCACGGAATGTCAGGCAGGCGTCGGTCATGGTCGTCCGTGGGCCAAGGTGATCGTCGTCGTCTGGATATGTGATGTTATTACATTAGTCAAGAATTCGGATCGGCAAGTGTCTGCACGCTGCCCGCCCACAATCGGTGGGAAGATGTGGGGGATACCCGTGGGGCGGCCTTGCCCGCCAGGAAGCTGAAAACTAAAGAGGGCGGGCACGGAACAACAGGAAGGAAGCGAGCCATGACCATCCGCCGTATCGATGTCGGTCCCCGCATGAGCGACATCGTCATCCACAACAACACGATCTATCTGGCCGGCCAGGTCGGCACGCCGGGCGCGAGCGTCACCGAGCAGACCAAGGCGGTGCTGGCCTCCATCGACGAGCTGCTGGCCAAGGCCGGTTCGGACAAGACCAAGATCCTCCAGGCGATCATCTGGCTGGCCGACATGAACACTTTTGGCGAAATGAACGCCGTTTGGGACGCTTGGGTTCCGCAGGGCCACACGCCGGCCCGCGCCACTGGCGAGGCCAAGCTGGCAACCCCGGACTACAAGGTCGAGATCATCATCACGGCGGCGCTCTGAGCGGCCGTCCGCCTAAAATCCTGATTATGCCGCCGCGTCGCCGGCGGCATAATTTTTTGCTTTTCCGGCGTAGCGGGGGGCCGCATCGGGCCGCGTCGAGTGGGTGGAGGCTTGCCGCTGGTCCCTTCGCGTGAGCGGGCTTGAAAGTGAGCGCTCCAACACGAAAATGCCCGAATTCACACCTTTTCTCTTCGCATTGATTCGACTGACGTTTTGACAGGAAATGTCCGATACATTTCCAGCCGGCTCATATTTCAGTGAAAAGATTATTCGGTCGGTGCTTTGATGCAACCAATCGTCACCTGAACTGTTCTGGCCCTACAACGGCTGCGTCCACGGCGCGGCCGGTTTCCACTTGAGCGGAATTGCTATTGATGAATCTCCAGACCGACCCCGTAACCTTGGAAAAGGCCGTCTCGGGTCTTCAGTCGACCGCGGAACAGCCGATCCGCTCGAATTTCTTGCCGGAGGACCGCCTGAGGGTTTTGGGTGAGAGTCTGGCCCGCAACGAACTCACCCAATTTTACGGGCTGGAGACCTTCGACTTCCAGGCCCGCATCCGCGAGAATGCCGAGAAGATCCTCGATGTCTATCGCGCCACCAACGCCGCCCAAGGGCGCGGCGAAACGATCACCCCGGCCGCCCAGTGGCTGCTCGACAACAACTATCTGGTCGAGGAGACTATCTTCCAGGTCAAGCGGGACCTGCCGCGCCGGTTCTACCGCGAACTGCCCACCATAGAACTGGCGAATGGCGTCGTCACACCGCGCGCGCTGGCGCTGGCCTGGGTCTATGTCGCCCATTCCGACAGCACCGTCTCGGGGGATATGTTCAAGACGCTGGTCGATGGCTACCAGAGCATTGAGCCCCTGCGCATCGGCGAACTGTGGGCGCTTCCGTCGTTGCTGCGCTTTGTGCTGGTCGAAAATCTGCGCCGCCTGGCCGTGCGAGTGAAGCGCACGCACGAGATGCGACAGGTCGCCAATGAGGTGGCTGACCAGATCGCGGCTACCAGCGACGGCGAGAAACGCGAGGCAATGCTGTCTCGCTATACGAACCACGCGCAGGACACGACCTTTGCCACGCAGCTGCTCTACCGGCTGCGCGACGGCTCGCAGAATGCGGGCACGGCGCTGGTGTGGCTCGAGGACCAGCTCGAAAATTCCGGCTCTGACGCTGAGGAGATCATCCTCACCGAGCACCAGACCTTGTCGAGCGCCAACGTGACCACCGGCAACATCATCCGGGGACTGCGTTTGCTCAATGACGTCGACTGGACGCAATGGTTCGAGTCGGTCAGCCCCATCGACGCGCTGCTGCGCCTGCGCAGCAATTTCGGCCAGCTCGACTTCCAGTCGCGCGACCAGTACCGCACCGCCATCGAAGACCTCGCTCGCCGCTCCAAGAATACCGAATACGAAGTCGCCGAGCGCGCGGTGGAAATGGTCAAGGACGGCGCCGAGGGGGACGAAACGGCCGGCGATCGCTGCAACGACATCGGCTTTTACCTCGTCGGCCCGAAGCGTCCCGAGCTCGAGCGGGCGATCGGGTATCGGCGAGGCTTCAACCTGATGTTCACGCGGGTATTCCGGCGCACCGGCTGGCTGGGCATCGTCATCCCGGTCCTACTGCTGACAGCGCTGCTCCTGATGTTGGCGGGCTTCGCGCTTGCCGGCATCGGAATGTCGAAGGGTGAGATCGCACTGATGCTGGTGCTGTTCTCGATCCCGGCAAGCGAAGGCGCGATGGCCTTCTTCAACACCATCGTGCTCCTGTTCCTGAAACCGACCCGGCTGGTCGGGTACGAATATAAGGACGGCGTGCCTGCCGAGGCGCGCACGCTGGTCGTGGTGCCTTCGCTGATCGGCTCGCGCGACGATGTCGAGGAAAACATCCGGCAGCTCGAGGTTCATCACCTGGCCAATATGCACGGCGAGATCCATTACGCGATCTTGTCGGACTGGCCGGACAGCCGCATGGAGCAGACTGCCGGCGACCTGGAAATCCTCAACCATGCGCGTGACGAGATCGCCAAGCTCAATGCGCGCTATCCGGTCGAAGGCGCGCCGCTGTTCCATCTGCTGCATCGGCGCCGGCTCTTCAATCCGACTCAAAAGTGCTGGATGGGCTGGGAGCGCAAGCGCGGCAAGCTGCACGAGCTGAACCTGCTGCTGCGTGGCGACGCCGACACCACGTTCCTGCCGCCCGACGCTCCGCTGCCGGACAACATCGTCCATGTCATGACGTTGGACGCCGACACCCGGATGACCCGCGACGCGGTGAAGCGCCTGGTGGGCAAGATGTGCCATCCGCTCAACCGGCCGGAGTTCGATCCCAAGCGCCGCTGCGTGACGGCCGGCTACGCCATATTGCAGCCGCGCGTCACGGCCTCGCTGACGACGGGCGACGAGGCCTCGTTCTTCCAGCGCGTCTTCTCGGCCAATCGCGGCCTGGATCCTTACGTCTTCGCCGTTTCCGATCTCTATCAGGACGTGTTCGGCGACGGCTCCTTCACCGGTAAGGGGCTGTACCACATAGATGCGATGGAAGCGGCACTGAAGGGGCGCATCCCGGAAAACGCTGTTCTCAGCCACGACCTGCTTGAAGGCGCGCTGTCGCGTTCGGCGCTCGTCACCGATGTCGAGGTGGTGGAGGACTACCCGACCCGCTACTCGGTCGATGCTTCCCGCCACCATCGCTGGGCGCGCGGCGACTGGCAGCTTCTCGGCTTCATGCTCGATCCCAAGTCGGGCGTGCCGGCCCTCTCGCGCTGGAAGATGCTCGACAACCTGCGGCGCTCGCTGACGCCGATTTTCTGGGTCGCTTCGGCGGTTGCCGGCTGGACCCTGCTGCCGTTCACGCAGGCGGCGCAGTGGCAGGCGCTGCTGATCCTCGTGCTGTTCATGGCGCCCACATTCGACATCGTCAATTCGATCCTGCCGAAGAACCGTGACGCCACTGCGCGCGGCCATTTCAGCGCGCTGTTCCGCGACATCGCCTTCGGTACCGCCATGGTGGCGCTGCGCGTGGTGCTGATGGCCCACAATGCCTGGATGATGGGCGATTCCATCATGCGCACGCTCTACCGGCTTTTCGTCAGCCGGCAGAACCTGCTCGAATGGCGCACCGCCTCGCAGGCGCACAAGGCCGGCGACAACGATCTCCTGTCCTACTACCGGCTGATGCGCGGCGCCGTGGTGATCGCGATCGTCGGGCTCGCCATTCCCGTGGCGGCGGATTCGACCGGCAGCTTCGTCGCATTCTTCTTTGCGATCTTCTGGGCAGGCTCGCCCGCCTTTGCCTGGCTCATCAGCCGCTCGGCCGAGACCGAGGACCGGCTGCGCATTTCCGACCGCGACATCCAGCGGCTGCGCATCGTGGCGCGGCGCACGTGGTCCTATTTCGAAACCTTCGTGACGGCGGACAACAACATGCTTCCGCCGGACAATTTCCAGGAGACCCCGCAGCCGGTGGTCGCGCACCGCACGTCGCCGACGAATATCGCCGTCTATCTCCTGTCGGTCATTTCCGCCCGCGACTTCGGCTGGATCAGCCTTGCCGAGGCGGCCACCCGCATCGACCAGACGCTGACCACGATCGAGCGGATGAACCGCTATCGGGGTCATCTCTACAACTGGTACGACACGGTCACCCTGCGGCCGCTTCTGCCGCTCTATGTCTCTAGTGTCGACAGCGGCAATCTGGCCGGCCATCTGGTAGCGGTGGCGGCCGCCTGCGCCGAATGGGCCGAAGCACCTTCGGTCCATCTTCAGGGCGATTTCGACGGCCTGCTCGACGCGGTGGCGATCCTCGGCGAAAGCCTCGACGAACTTCCGGACGACCGCCGGCAGCTGCGGCCGCTGCGCCAGCGCCTGCGCGACCGCATCGACGGCATGGCGCGCGCCATCGCGACCATCAAGTTGCAGCCGGAAATGGCGTCGATCCGCACCATCAATCTGGCCGTGCTCTCCGGCGAGATCCGCAAGCTGGCCAGCGCCATCCATACAGAGGTCGGCACAGCGCGCAGCGAAGTGCTGACCGACTGGGCGGCCAAGTTGGAGGCCGCCTGCGAGGCGCATGTCCACGACGCCCACAGCGACGAAAAGTCTATCGAACAGCTGCGAAACAAGCTGAAGAACCTTCAGGAACGGGCCCGCCGCTTCGCCTTCGAGATGGATTTTACTTTCCTCTTCCGGCGCGAGCGCAAGCTGCTGTCCATCGGCTACCGCGTCGAAGAGCACCAGCTTGACGAGAGCTGCTACGACCTGCTCGCCTCCGAGGCGCGGCTGACCAGCCTTTTCGCCATCGCCAAGGGCGACATCCCCACCGAGCACTGGTTCAGGCTTGGCCGCCCGATCGTCGAGATCGGCTTCCGGGGCGCGCTGATGTCGTGGGCGGGCTCGATGTTCGAGTACCTGATGCCGCCGCTGGTAATGAAGGAGCCGCAGGGCGGCCTGCTCAACCAGACGAACAAGCTGGTGATCCACCGCCAGATCCAGTACGGCCGCTCAAAACACGTTCCCTGGGGGATCTCGGAATCGGCGTACAACGCCCGCGACCGCGAGATGACCTACCAGTACACCAATTTCGGCGTGCCTGGTCTGGGGCTCAAGCGTGGCCTCGGCCTGAACACGGTGATCGCGCCCTATGCTACCGTGCTGGCCGCGCAGTTCATGCCGCATGAGGCGGTTCAGAACCTGGAGCGTCTGCAGCGCCTGGGCGCGCTCGGCCGCTACGGCTATCATGACGCCGTCGACTTCACGCCGCAGCGCGTGCCGGAAGGCACCACCCATGCGATCGTCTACAACTACATGGCCCATCACCAGGGCATGTCCATCGCCTCCGTGGCCAACGCGATCTTCGAAGGCCGCCTGCGCGATCGCTTCCATAGCGATCCCGTCATCGAGGCCGCCGAACTGCTTCTGCAGGAGAAGGCCCCGCGCGACATCACGGTCTCGACCGTGCGCACCGAGGCGGACGAGCGCGGCAAGGTCGAGACGCTCGAGCAGGCCGCCGATACCCGCCTGGTGGTCGAGCCTGCCCGTGCCTTGCGCTCGACCAACCTGATGTCGAACGGCCGCTACTCGGTGATGGTGACGGCGACCGGCTCTGGCTACAGCCGCTGGAACGACCTTTCCATCACAAGGTGGCAGCCCGATCCGACGGAAGACCGGTACGGGACCTACCTGTTCCTGCGTGACACCGAGACGGGCGAGTGGTGGTCCGCCACCACCGAACCCAAACGCGCGGCCTCCGAGCACGCGCAGACGCTGTTCAGCGACGACAAGGCCAGCTTCATCAAGACCGTCGGCACCCTGCGTTCCGAAGTCGAGTGCATTGTCGTATCGGAAGGCAACGGCGAGGGCCGGCGCATCACCATCGCCAATGACGGCATCGCCGACCGCCATATCGAGGTGACCTCATTTGCCGAGCTGGTGCTTGCGCCCGAGGCGGCCGACAACGCTCACCCTGCCTTCTCCAAGATGTTCGTCGAAACCGAGATCTTGCCGAACAGCCGCGCCATCTTCGCGACCCGGCGCAAGCGCAGCGCTGGAGAGCCGGATATAGCGGCGGCGCATTTTGTGACCGACGCCTCGGGCTCGACCCGGGACACGGAGGCCGAAACCGATCGCCGTGCCTTCATCGGTCGCGGGCGGACCATTGCCGACGCCGCCGCCTTCGACCCCGGCGTCAGGCTGGGCGGCCATGCCGGCTTCGTGCTCGATCCGGTGATGGCGCTGCGCAGCCGTGTGCGCGTGCCGGCCAACAAGAAGGTGTCGCTGACGTTCTGGACCATGGTGGGCGCCGATCGCGCCGAGGTCGAGGCTGCGATGAGCAGGCTCGGCCATCCCGAGAGCTTCCACCGCCAGGCCATGCTCGCCTGGACGCGGTCGCAGGTGCAGACGCGCCATTTCGGCCTCAGCCTGTCCGATGCTTCCAATGTGCAGCAACTCGCGCGTTATCTGCTCTACCCGGATCCGTTCTTGCGTATGCCGGCCGAGACGATCGCGACGGGCTTGGGGCAGCAGTCGGCGCTCTGGCCGATGGGAATCTCCGGCGATTTCCCGATCCTGGCGATCAGGATCGGCGACGTCGCCGACCTCGATATCGTCGCCCAGGCCTTGCGCTTCCAGGAATACATGCGCGCGCGCGGCATGCTTGCCGATCTCGTCATCGTCAACGAGCAGGCTTCATCCTACGTCCAGGATCTACAGCAGGCGATCGAAACGCTGGCTGACAACAGCCGGTCGCGCGGCAAGGAGCTCGGGCCGCGGCAGCACATCTTTGCCGTGCGCCGCGATCTGATGGAGGAGACGTCCTACAAGACCTTGTTGGCGGTCGCTCGGGTGTCGCTGCACACCAGGAACGGCACCATCTTCGACCAGATCGAGCGCGCCGAAGCCACTGCCCTGCAGGCAAGGGATCAGCTGGCGGCCACCGAGACGTCGATGATGCGTGAATTCGCCATGGATATGAGGAGGGGTGCACCGTCGGTCCCGGCCACCCGACCAAAGGGTGACACCGGTCTCCACGCCTGGAACGGCTTCGGCGGCTTCGACCGCGACGGGCGCGACTATGTCGTGCACCTCGACGGCCGGCGTACCACCCCGCAACCGTGGATCAACGTGGTCTCCAACGCGTCGTTCGGCTTCCACACTTCGGCCGAAGGCGCGTCCTTCACCTGGAGCCGCAACAGCCGCGACTTCCAGCTGACGCCATGGTCCAACGATCCGGTCAGCAACCGGCCGGGCGAGGCGATCTACATCTACGACCATGCCGACGGGCAGGCGTTCTCGCCCTTTGCGGCCGTGCTTCGTGACGAGTCGGTCGCCTACGAAGCGCGACACGGGCAAGGCGTAAGCACGTTCACCGCGTCGCGGGGTCCGATTTCGACCGAGGTGACCCAGCTCGTCGATCCGGTCGATCCGGTGAAGATCTCGCGTCTGCGGATCCGCAATTCGGGCGGCGCGTCCGTGCGCCTGCGGGTCTATGCCTATGTCGAGTGGGTGCTGGGCAACAACCGCGCCAAGTCGGCGCCGACCATCGTGCCCTCGCAGGACCCGCTGACCGGCGCGCTGCTGGCCAAGAATGCCTATAGCCTCGACTTCTGCGAACGCGTCGCCTTCCTGGCGTGCGACGGCGATGCCCACTCGGTGACCGCCGACCGCACCGAGTTCATCGGCCGGGGTGGGTCGGTGGAGAAGCCGCATGCGGTGACCCGCGGCCTGGACCTGACGGGCAAGATCGAGGCGGGCATTGACCCTTGCGCCGCCATGGCGCGCGACGTCGAAGTCCCGGCAGGCGGCGAGATATCCATGCTGTTCCTGCTCGGCGACGCGGACTCGCCGGAAGAGGCCAGGGATCTCGTTGTCCGTCATCGCCGGCGCGACTTCGACGAACGGCTCGCCGAGAACGAAAGCAACTGGCGCGGTTTCCTCGACACGTTGCAGGTCGAGACGCCGGACAAGTCCTTTGACGCGCTGGTCAACAACTGGCTGCCCTATCAGAGCCTGGCCTGCCGCATCCGTGCCCGCACTGCCTTCTATCAGGCCAGCGGCGCCTTCGGCTTCCGCGACCAGCTGCAGGATACGCTGTCGCTGATGATGCACGATCCGCAACTCGCGCGTGACCAGATCCTCAACGCAGGGCACCGGCAGTTCCCGGAAGGCGACGTGCAGCACTGGTGGCTGCCGCGTACCGGCGCAGGCGTGCGCACGATGATCTCCGACGATGTGGTCTGGCTGGCCTATGGCACGGCGAGCTACGTGAAGGCGACCGGCGATGCTACGATCCTGGAAGAAAGCATCCCCTTCATAGAGGGCGAGCCTCTGGAGCCGGGTCAGCACGACAACTTCTTCACGCCGGAAACATCCGAAAAGTCCGTGTCGCTCTACGAGCACTGCGCGCGGGCGCTGGACCTCGCCATCAAGCGCACCAGCGCCGGCGGCCTGCCGCTGATGCTCGGCGGCGACTGGAACGACGGCATGAACCGCGTCGGCGAGGAGGGGAAGGGCGATAGTGTCTGGCTGGGCTGGTTCCTGCTCAAGACGCTCGGCGACTTTGCGCCGATCGCCCGCGAACAGGGCGACACGAAGCGCGCGGACAAATGGGAGAAGCATGCGAAGCGCCTGAAGCAGGCGATGGAGAAGACCGCCTGGGACGGCCAGTGGTACCGCAGAGGCTCCTATGACGATGGCTCTCCGCTTGGCTCGCACCTGTGCGACGAGTGCAAGATCGATTCCATCGCCCAGTCCTGGAGCGTCCTGTCTGGGCAGGGCGATCCGGCGCGGTCGAAGCAGGCCATGGACTCTGCGATGGAGATGCTGGTCGACAACGAGCACAAGCTCGTCAGGCTGTTCACTCCGCCCTTCTCGAACACCGAAAAAGACCCGGGCTACATAAAAAGTTACCCGCCGGGCGTGCGCGAGAATGGTGGCCAATATACGCATGCCTCGACCTGGTTCGTCATCGCCTTGGCCGAAATGGGGCGGGCCGATGACTCCTATCGCTGCTTCAGCATGCTCAATCCGGTCAACCATTCCCTGGACGAGCACGCGGCCGAGCACTACCGCGTGGAGCCCTATGTCGTGGTCGCCGACATCTACTCGGAAGGCGACAAGGCCGGTCGCGGCGGCTGGACGTGGTACACGGGCTCGGCCGGGTGGCTCTACCGGGCGGCGGTCGAGGCCATTCTGGGCATCCGCAGGGAAGGGCAGCGCCTGACTTTGACGCCCGTGCTGCCGAGCGATTGGCCAGGTTATTCGGCTACCCTTAAGGTTGCCGGAACGGTCCATCGCATCCGGGTCGAGCGCGAAAAGGGCGCCGAGGCAGTCAGCATCGAGGTCGACGGAAAGCGGCTTCGCGGGTCGTCCTTCGAGCTCAAATCCGGAAGTAAAAGCGAAATCCTCGTGCGGCTTCCGGGTTAGCCAAAATGAAAATTTGGGCGGCCGGCCCCAACAGGGGCCGGCCGCCATTATTTTGCCGTAAGCGTGCCATTTTTCTTTAAAACTCAATTCGTTACGCGATCACGTGACATTACGGCGCGTTGCTCGATGTTGTTTCGAAATGGCGGAACCAAGTCTGTATGTGAGCATTGTCTTGCGGTGCAGCGGGCAGTGTTGGGTTCAGCAATGAGTGGCTGCACGGCGTTAACTCTCTGAGGTGAGTTTCGTGTCATTGCTGGAAGTTTATTTTAGAGCGCTTCGGTATTTAGCCGCCGAAAAACGACGCGTGTTTTTCATTTGTACCGCGAATATCATCTTGGCTATTGTCACCATCGCTGAGCCGATCCTGTTCGGTCGCGTCATCGATGCCATCTCCGAGAAAACTGAGCTTGTGCCGACCCTGGCGCTGTGGGCGGGTCTTGGTGCCTTCAACATCGTCGCCTTCGTCCTCGTCGCCCGCGGGGCCGACCGGCTGGCGCATGCCCGCCGCGTGGCGGTCCTGTGCGAATCGTTTGAACAGGTGATCACCATGCCGCTGTCCTGGCATCAGGAGCGCGGCACCTCCAACGCGCTGCACACCATGCTGCGCGCGGTCGAGGCGCTTTTCACGCTGTGGCTGGAATTCATGCGCCAGCACCTGTCCACCGCCGTGGCCCTGGTCCTTCTGGTGCCGACCGCCCTGTCGCTCGACCTGCGCATGTCGCTTGTGCTTCTGGCGCTGGGCGTGTTCTACCTCGTCGTCAGCCGCATCGTCATGCACAAGACCAAGGACGGCCAGACCAAGGTGGAGCGCCACTATCAGGAGGTGTTTTCCCACGTCACCGATTCGGTCAACAACGTTTCGGTGCTGCAGAGCTACAACCGCATCTCGCTTGAGACCCAAAAACTGCGCAGCCACGTGCGCGACCTGATCAACGCGCAGTATCCGGTGCTCGACTGGTGGGCGCTTGCCAGTGCGCTTCATCGCCTGTCGTCCACGGTCTCGATGATGATCGTGCTGATGATCGGCGCCTTGCTGGTGTCTCGGGGTGAACTGCGCATCGGCGATATCGTCGCCTTCACCGGCTTTGCCTCGCTGCTGATCAGCCGCCTCGACCAGATCTCGAACTTCGCCAACCAGATCTTCGATTCGCGCGCCAAGCTGGAAGCTTTCTACAAGCTCGAGGACTCGGTCGCCGACCGCGAGGAGCCGGCCGGCCTTCGCGAACTCGAGAACGTCACCGGCCATGTTCGCTTCGAGAATGTCGTCTTCGAGTTCCCGAATTCCGGCCAGGGCGTGCACGACATCTCCTTCGAGATTCCTGCCGGCCAGACCGTGGCCATCGTCGGTCCGACCGGGGCGGGCAAGACCACGCTTATCAACCTTCTGCAGGGGGTCTACACCCCGCAGGACGGCCGCATCCTTATCGACGGCATCGACACGCGCACCGTCACCAAGAAGTCCCTGCGCCAGTCGATCGCAACCGTGTTCCAGGATGCCGGGCTGTTCAATCGCTCGATCGAGGACAACATCCGCATCGGCCGCGAGAACGCCAGCTATGCCGAAGTTCATGCTGCCGCCCAGGCGGCCGCGGCCCAGGATTTCATCCTGGCCAAGAGCGAAGGCTACGACACCCGCGTCGGCGAACGCGGCGGCCAACTCTCGGGCGGCGAGCGCCAGCGCATCGCCATTGCCCGCGCCATCCTCAAGGACGCACCGATCCTGGTGCTGGACGAGGCGACGAGCGCCCTCGACGTGGAGACCGAGACGCGGGTGAAGGACGCGATCGACGCGGTCCGCCAGGCCCGCACGACCTTCATCATCGCGCACCGGCTGACCACGGTCCGCGACGCCGATCTGGTCGTCTTCATGGACCACGGCCGCGTCGTCGAGATGGGAGGCTTTGCCGAGCTGTCGGCGACCAACGGACGTTTCGCCGCACTGCTGCGCGCCGGCGGCCTGCTGACCGACGAGGACGTGCGTGCCCTCAGCCACGTCTCGGTGCAGCCGGAAGCGGCCTGACATGCGCCGACGGGGAGGCCGCTGCGGCGACCTCCCGCATTGCAGGGGACGGCCGCTCGGGGTAGATAATCCGGCATGAGTGAAACAAGCGCGCGGCCCGGCCGCTGGATCGACCTTGCCAACCCGACACGCTTCCTGGCGCTGGCCGACAGGATCGTTCCCTGGCTTGCCGGCCTTTCGGCGTTGCTGCTGGCCGTCGGACTCTACATGGGCTTCGCCGCGCCGGAGGACTACCAGCAGGGCAGCACCGTCCGCATCATGTACATCCACGTGCCCTTCGCCTGGATTGCCATGATGTGTTACTCGCTGATGGCCTTGTCCTCGCTCGGCACTTTGGTCTGGCGCCACCCGCTGGCCGATGTCTCGCTGAAGGCCGCGGCACCCATCGGCGCCACCTTCACCGCGCTGGCGCTGGTCACCGGCTCGATCTGGGGCAAGCCGACCTGGGGCACCTGGTGGGTGTGGGACGCGCGGCTGACCTCGGTCTTCGTCCTGTTCCTGATGTATCTCGGCGTCATCGCGCTGACGCGCGCGCTCGACGATCCGGCGCGCTCGGCCCGCGCTGCCGCCGTCATGACGCTGGTCGGTTTCGTCAACATCCCGATCATCAAGTTTTCGGTCAACTGGTGGAATACGCTGCACCAGCCGGCGTCCGTGTTCCGGATGGGCGGGCCGACGATCGACCCAAGCATGCTGTGGCCGCTGATGGTGATGGCCGTCGGCATCACGCTTCTGTTCTTCACCTTGCATCTCATGGCCATGCGCACCGAGATCCTGCGCCGCCGCGTCATGGCCATGCGCTATATCGCTGCGCGCCGCGCCGACCGGAAAGCCGACTGAAAACAAGGGATTGGATTGCGGCCTTGAATCAAGGCCGCAATTGATTCTCGCGTTTCTCAGAACGCCTTGAAGGTAAGCGTGGTCAGCGAGCGCACGATGCCCGGCACATTGGCCACGTTCTCGTTGATGAACTTGCCGATGTCGACATCGTCTTCGATGTAGATCTTCATCAACAGGTCGTAGTCGCCGCTGGTCGAATAGAGCTCGGAGGCAACCTCCCGCTCGTAGAGCTGGTCGGCCACCGCATAGGTCTGGCCGGGCACGCATTGCAGTTGGACGAATACGGTTTTCATTGTGCTCTCCTGACGCGGGATTCGACCGGCGCATGAGCCGTCCGGTCCAACATCATGCATTGATTCGACAATCCGGCATTCACTGCAAAGCCCATGCTTGCGCGGGGCTCGGAAGCGGCCGGTCCAGCTCGTGTCTTACACGCCGAGCAGGGTCCGCACCAGCCTGTGATCGGGGTCGGCAAGGCCTTCGATCACATCGAAATGGTGCCGACCGGCTTCCTCCACGCTCGAAATCTCGATGTTGAAACTGCTCCAGAGATTTTCGAGCAGGCGATTCTGGCGCAGGAATTCGGGCCGCTCGTCGGCGCCCACCCAGCAGGTGATATCCACCTCATCGAGCGGTTCGAGCAGCGCCACGCTTTCCACGCGCGCTTCCGCAAGGTCGAGATGCAGCGTCTCGTTCATCTTGGTGTTGAGCAGGGGGCGAAGGTCGTGCAGGCCCGAGATCGAGACGGTCTTGCGCAGTCGCGTGGCAACGTCGCGCTCGAGCGGCGAGGTGGCGGTGTTCATGCGGCTGACCAGATGGCCGCCGGCCGAATGGCCTGTGATCCGCAGCGGGCCCTCGATCTCGCGGGCGGCGGCATTGATCGCCGCGCCGATCTGCCTCGTGATGTCGGAGACGCGCGCTTCCGGCGTCAATACGTAGGAGGGCATCGCCACGGCGTAGCCATGTGCGAGCGGTCCGGCCGCCAGATGCGACCATGCCGATTTGTCGAAGGCCATCCAGAAACCGCCATGCACGAAAACCACGAGGCCCTTGGCCGCGACCTTCGGCAGGAACAGATCGTAGCGGTTACGCGGGTGCGGGCCGTAGGCGATGTTCTCGCGCAGGCGTCCGGCATCCCGCATCTCGTCGCGAAATACCGATGCGGCAACCTCCCATTTTGCCGGATAGTCGGGCCCCCCAGGAATGTAGATCGTGTTCGAATAGGCCTTGTCCCAATCCGTGATCCTGCTTGCCGACATGCTCTCCCCCAATTTCGACGCTTTCCGCACGGCTCTGCATCTTATCCGCCGGCCTCTGCCGGTCGTGCAAGGCAGAATTCACCGTTGTCGAAAAAACTTCAAGCTTGAAACTTCATACTTGAAATTATGGCGGCCCGGTGCCATCCTTTTCCCATCAAAAGGAGTTGCCGATGAAGATCGCCTGTCTCGGAGGTGGGCCTGCCGGCCTGTACTTCGCAATCAGCATGAAGCTGCGCGACCCGTCGGCGGAGATCGTCGTGATCGAGCGCAACAAGCCGGACGACACGTTCGGCTGGGGTGTGGTGCTCTCCGACGAAACGCTGACCAACCTTGCCGCCAACGATCCGGTGAGTGCTGAAGCCATCCGCGCGCATTTCGCCTATTGGGACGACATCGCCGTCCACTTCAAGGACACCAAGACGGTGTCGAGCGGCCACGGCTTCTGCGGCATCGGCCGCAAGCAGCTTCTCCTCCTGCTGCAGGCGCGAGCGAAAGAGCTTGGCATCGAAATTCGCTTCGAGACCAATGTGGAGAGCGTCGCGGGCTATGCGGAGCAATACGACCTCGTCGTTGCTGCCGATGGCCTGAACTCGCGGGCGCGCACCGAGTTTGCCGCCCAGTTCGAGCCCGATATCGATGTCAGGGCCTGCAAGTTCGTCTGGCTCGGCACCCACCAGAAATTCGACGACGCCTTCACCTTCATCTTCGAGGAGACCGAGCACGGCTGGGTCTGGGCGCACGCCTACCAGTTCGACAATGACACGGCGACCTTCATCGTCGAATGCAGCACCGAGACCTGGGAAAAATTCGGTTTCGGTGGCATGAGCCAGCAGGAGAGCATCGAGGTCTGCCAGCGCATCTTTGCCAAGCATCTCGACGGCCATGCGTTGATGACCAATGCCAACCACATTCGCGGCTCGGCTTGGCTGAACTTCCCGCGCGTGCTGTGCAAGCGCTGGTCCCACAAGAACATCGCGCTTCTGGGCGATGCGGCGGCAACCGCGCATTTCTCGATCGGATCGGGAACCAAGCTGGCGCTTGAGAGCGCGGTTGCGCTCGCCGAATATGTGCACACCGAAAAGTCGCTCGAAACCGCCTTCGCCCGCTACGAGGACGAGCGCCGCGTGCAGGTGCTGCGCCTGCAGTCGGCGGCGCGCAACTCGCTGGAATGGTTCGAGGAGGTGGAGCGCTATTTCCATCTCGACCCGGTGCAGTTCAACTATTCGCTGTTGACCCGTTCGCAGCGCATCAGCCACGAGAACCTGCGCCTGCGCGACAAGGACTGGCTGGAGAGCGCCGAGGGCTGGTTCCAGGAAAAGGCCGGCGCGCCGCAGGGCACGCACCGCGCGCCGATGTTCGCGCCGTTCAAGCTGCGCGGCATGGAACTGAAGAACCGCGTCGTGGTTTCGCCCATGGCGCAGTACAAGGCCGTCGACGGCACGCCGACCGACTGGCACCTCGTCCACTATGGCGAACGCGCCAAGGGCGGAGCAGGGCTTCTCTATATCGAGATGACCTGCGTGAGCGCCGAAGGCCGCATCACGCCCGGCTGCCCCGGCTTCTACGCGCCGGAACATGAAGTGGCCTGGAAGCGCATCGTCGATTTCGTCCATACCGAGACGGAAGCCAAGATCTGCGCGCAGATCGGCCATGCCGGCCGCAAGGCTTCGACCTGCGTGGGCTGGGAAGGCACCGACAAGCCGCTGAAGGAAGGCAACTGGCCGCTGCTGTCGGTCTCCGACCTCCCCTGGTCCGCAGAAAACCAGACGCCGAAGGCGATGACCCGCACCGACATGGACCTGGTGCGCGACCAGTTCGTTGCCTCCGCCCAAATGGCGGATCGCTGCGGCTTCGACATGCTCGAAATCCACGCCGCGCACGGCTATCTGCTGTCGTCCTTCATCACGCCGGTCACCAACAACCGCACCGACGAATATGGCGGCTCGCTTGAAAATCGCATGCGGTATCCGCTGGAGATCTTCCATGCGATCCGCGCCGTCTGGCCGGAGGACAAGCCGATCTCGGTTCGTATCTCGGCCAACGACTGGGTCGGCCCCGAGGGCGTGACGCCGCAGGAAGCGGTGGAGATCGCGCGTATCTTCCGGGAAGCCCGCGTCGACATCTGCGACGTTTCTGCCGGGCAGACCACCAAGGCTGCGCGCCCGGTCTATGGCCGCATGTTCCAGACGCCGTTCTCCGACCGCATCCGCAACGAGACCGGCATAGCGACCATGGCCGTGGGCAACATCTACGAGCCGGACCACGTCAACTCGATCCTGCTCGCCGGCCGCGCCGATCTCGTCTGCCTGGCGCGTCCGCACCTGACCGATCCTTACTGGACGCTGCGGGCCGCAGCGACGCTGGGCGACACGGCAGAGGCTTGGCCCGATCCGTATCTGCCCGGCCGCGACCAGCTTCGCCGCCTCGCCGAGCGCGCTGCCGAGATGGCGGCGCAGGATCGCGCGGTATGAGAGAGCTGACCGGCAAGTGCGCACTGGTCACCGGCGGCGGCTCCGGCATGGGCGCCGTGATTGCGCGGGCGCTGGCCGATGCCGGTGCGACCGTCGTCGTCGCTGGTCGGCGCATGGATGCGCTGCTGGAGGTGGCGGCTAGTTCGAAGGACATCGTCGCCATGACGGCCGATGTCACCGACGAGGCGTCGCTCAAGGCTCTGTTCGACAAGATCGCCAGCGAAGTCGGCGATCTCGACATCGTCATTGCCAATGCGGGTGCTGCCGAAAGCGCGCCCTTCCGGCGCACCGGCCTCGACCTCTGGCGCCGGATGATGGACGTGAACCTCACCAGCGTTTTCATGACCTTCCAGCAGGCGCTGGCCGGCGGCATGGCGAAGCGGGGCGAGGGCAGGTTGGTCGCGATCGCCTCCACCGCCGGGCTCAAGGGATACCCTTACGTCTCCGCCTATGCGGCCGCCAAGCATGGGGTTATCGGGCTGACGCGCTCTCTGGCGCTTGAACTCGCCGAGACCGGCATTACGGTGAACGCCGTCTGTCCCGGATTCACGTTGACGCCCATGCTTGAACGCTCGATCGAAAACATCATGCAGAAGACCGGCAAGAGCCGAGAGGAAGCCGCCGCCGCGCTGACGGCGGGCAACCCGCAGCGCCGCTTCGTGCTCCCGGAGGAGGTAGCGCAGAGCGTGCTCTACCTCTGCGGGCCGAACTCCGGCTCCATGACCGGCCAGGCTCTTTCCGTATCCGGGGGCGAGATATGAGCGTGCAGCTGCCCGACGAGTTGAGTGCTTCCAGCGCCGCCAGGCCGCGGGTTCGCGTCTGGCTGAAGCTTTTGAAGGTCACGAAGATCGTCGAGCAGGTCGTGCGCGAAAACCTGCGCGCCGAATTCGACACCACCTTGCCGCGCTTCGACGTGCTTGCCGCGCTCGACCGCTTCGAAGACGGCCTCAAGATGAGCGAACTTTCGGCAGCGCTTCGCGTCTCCAACGGCAATGTCACCGGCATCATCGAACGTCTCGTCATCGACGGGCTGGTGCTGCGCGTGCCGGTCGAAGGCGACAAGCGCGCCACCCTGGTGCGCCTGACCCAGAAGGGGCAGGAGGAGTTCGCCAAGATGGCGGCCGCGCATGCGCGCTGGGTCAATGCCGTGCTCGAGGACCTGCCGCCGGCGGCGTGCGAGCAGGTCATCGGTATCCTGGACACCATCGGCCGGGCGCCGAAACAGACAGTGAAGGTTGATGATAATGACTGATATGGCGGGTTACGTCGCAAAGCATTTCCGCTGGCGCGTGGAGGACGGTATTGCCGTCGTCACGCTCGACCGGCCCGAGCGCAAGAACCCCCTGACCTTCGACAGCTACGCCGAGCTGCGCGACGTGTTCCGCGCACTGGTCTATGCCGAAGACATCAAGGCGGTGGTGTTCGGCTCCAACGGCGGCAATTTCTGCTCGGGCGGCGATGTGCACGACATCATCGGCCCGCTGCTCGACCTGGACATGAAGGGCCTGCTGCGCTTCACCCGCATGACTGGCGATCTGGTGAAAGCCATGATCAATTGCGGCAAGCCGGTGATCGCGGCGGTCGACGGCGTCTGTGTCGGCGCCGGCGCCATCGTCGCCATGGCCTCCGACATCCGCATCGCCACGCCCGAGGCCAAGACCGCGTTCCTGTTCACCCGCGTCGGCCTTGCCGGCTGCGACATGGGCGCCTGCGCAATCCTGCCCCGCATCATCGGCCAGGGCCGAGCGTCCGAACTGCTCTATACCGGCCGCACGATGAGCGCGGATGAAGGCGAACGCTGGGGCTTCTACAACCGCCTGGTGGATGCCGCTTCGCTGGACGCCGAGGCTCTCGCGCTGGCCCGCCGTCTCGCCGACGGCCCGAACTTCGGCCACATGATGACCAAGACCATGCTGAACCAGGAATGGTCGATGTCCATCGAGCAGGCCATCGAGGCCGAAGCGCAGGCGCAGGCCATCTGCATGCAGACCCAGGATTTCAAGCGCGCCTATGACGCCTTCGTCGCGCGCGAAAAGCCGGCTTTCAAAGGCGACTGACATGGCAGACCGCAGCTTCCTGAACTGGCCCTTCTTCGAGGAGCGCCACCGCATCCTCGCCGACGCGCTCGACCGCTGGGCCGCCGCCAATCTGGCCGATATCGATCACAGCGACGTCGACGCCGCTTGCCGCGAACTGGTGGCAAGGCTGGGCGAGGGCGGCTGGCTGACCCATTCGGCGGTCGATCCCGATGTGGCGGTCAGCATGCTCGACGTGCGCAGCCTCTGCATCATCCGCGAGACGCTGGCGCGCCATGATGGCCTTGCCGACTTTTCCTTCGCCATGCAGGGCCTGGGCACCGGCGCGATCTCGCTCTTCGGCACGGTCGACCAGAAGCGCGAATGGCTGACACGTACGCGGGCGGGCACGGCCCTTTCGGCCTTCGCGCTGAGCGAGCCCAAGTCCGGCTCGGACGTTGCCAATCTCGACCTTGCCGCGCGCGAGGACGGCGACTCTTACGTGCTCGACGGTGAAAAGACCTGGATCTCCAACGGCGGCATCGCCGACATGTACACCGTCTTTGCCCGGACAGGCGAAGCGCCGGGCGCCAAGGGAATATCGGCCTTCATCGCGCCGGCCGACACGCCAGGCCTGTCGATCGCCGAGCGGCTGGAGGTGATTGCGCCCCATCCGCTCGCACGGTTGTCCTTCCAGAACTGCCGCGTGCCGAAGTCGGCCATGCTCGGCAAGCCGGGCGAAGGTTTCAAGATCGCCATGTCGGTGCTCGACGTGTTTCGCTCGACGGTCGCGGCCGCCGCACTCGGCTTTGCCCGCCGCGCGCTGGACGAGGCCGTTTCGCGCTCCACATCGCGTGAACTGTTTGGCGCACCGCTTTCCGACCTGCAGATGGTGCAGGGCCACATTGCCGACATGGCGCTCGACATCGATGCGTCGGCGCTTCTCGTCTACCGCGCTGCCTGGCTGAAGGACTCCGGCGCGCCGCGCGTCAGCCGCGAAGCTGCCATGGCCAAGCTCTACGCCACCGACCGCGCCCAGAGCGTCATCGACAAGGCGGTGCAGATTCATGGCGGCGACGGCGTGCGCAAGGGGAGCGTCGTCGAAAGGCTCTATCGGGAGATCCGCGCGCTGCGCATCTATGAGGGCGCGTCCGACGTACAGAAAGTCATAATAGCCAGGCAGACACTGGCGGGAGGATAACAAGATGCTGGGACCATCGGCGCACACCGACACCTTTACACGTGACAACCTGCCGCCGATGGAGGAGTGGCCCAACCTGCTGCTCGACGGCTTCGACTATCCCGAAACCCTCAATGTCGGCGTCGAATTCACCGACGCCATGGTCGCCAAGGGCTTTGGCGACAACATCGCGCTGATCGGCAATGGCCGCCGCCGCACCTACAAGGAACTGACCGACTGGTCGAACCGCATCGCGCATGCGCTGGTCGACACCTATGGCGTCAAGCCCGGCAATCGGGTTCTGATCCGCTCGGCCAACAATCCGGCCATGGTCGCCTGCTGGCTGGCGGCCACCAAGGCGGGTGCCGTGGTGGTCAATACCATGCCGATGCTGCGCGCCGGTGAGTTGGGCAAGATCGTCGACAAGGCGGAGATCGAGTTCGCGCTGTGCGACACGCGCATCCTCGACGAGATCGTCGCCTGCGCCAAGACCTCGAAATTCCTCAAGAAGGTGATCGGCTTCGACGGCACCGCCAACCACGATGCCGAGCTCGACCGCATCGCGCTCGACAAGCCGGTGAAGTTCAAGGCCGTGCCGACCAGCCGCGACGATGTTGCGCTGCTGGGCTTCACCTCAGGCACCACCGGCGAGCCCAAGGCGACGATGCATTTCCATCGCGACCTGCTCATCATCGCCGATGCCTATGCCAAGGAAGTACTGGGCGTTCGTCCGGACGATATCTTCGTCGGCTCGCCGCCGCTCGCCTTCACCTTCGGCCTCGGCGGCCTCGCCATCTTTCCGCTGCGCTTCGGCGCCGCCGCGACCCTGCTGGAGCAGGCAACGCCGCCGAAGATGATCGAGATCATCGAGACCTACAAGGCGACCATCAGCTTCACCGCGCCTACCGCCTATCGGGTGATGCTCGCTGCGATGGAAGAGGGCGCGGACCTCAGCTCGCTGCGGGTCGCCGTATCTGCGGGCGAAACTCTGCCGGCGCCGGTCTACAATGCCTGGATGGAAAAGACCGGCAAGCCGATGCTGGACGGCATCGGCGCCACCGAAATGCTGCACATCTTCATCACCAACCGCTTGGGCGATTCAGCACCCGGCTCCACCGGCAAGCCGGTGACCGGCTATGAGGCCAGGATCGTCGGCGAGGACATGAAAGAGAAGCCACGCGGCGAGGTGGGTCGGCTTGCGGTGCGCGGCCCCACGGGTTGCCGCTATCTCGCCGATGCGCGCCAGAAGAAATATGTGCGCGACGGCTGGAACCTGACGGGCGATTCCTTCTACCAGGACGAGGACGGCTATTTCCATTTCGCCGCCCGTTCCGACGACATGATCATCTCGGCCGGCTACAACATAGCCGGGCCGGAGGTGGAAGCGGCACTGCTCAGCCACGACTTCGTCGCCGAATGCGCCGTCATCGGTGCGGCCGACGAGGAGCGGGGCCAGATCGTTCAGGCGCATGTGGTGCTGGTCCAGGGTGTCTCCGCCGATGCAATGACGACCAAGATCCTGCAGGATCACGTCAAGCAGGTGATCGCGCCGTACAAATATCCGCGTTCGATCAAGTTCATCGAGGCGCTGCCCAAGACCGCTACCGGCAAGATCCAGCGCTTCATGCTGAAGGACGCGGCGCAGTAGGTCGCCTCGCGTCTAAATTGATCCCGAGACTTGCCGTCTCGGGATCATATGGCGGGCATTAGTCCGTCCTCATGCTTTCTCGGCTCAATTGGCGCCGGGTATTCAACGCACTTGCGGCGATTTGAAATGCTGCCACAGCTTGGCACTGCAACTCAAAACTAGGTGATCGGGGCCTTCATTGCGCCGTTGCGCCGTGCAAACACGTCGGCCAGAGGACTGGCGGTCAGGCCATGAGCCAGGACGCTGAGGATCACCGTCCAGGCAACCGTCGCCGTCAGCGTCTCGCTGCCCGGCAGGTTCGCATCGAGAACGATGATGGCGAACACGATGCTCGCCAGGCCTCTCGGCCCGAACCAGCCCAGAAAGAGCTTGCCGTCGGCGTTCAGCCCCGTGCCGGCCAAGGCCAGCCAGACCGGCAGCATTCGAACCGCCGTTAGGCTCAGAACGGCATAGACGACGATTTCCCAGGTCAGCCGGCTCAGCGCCTGGCCTATCACCGCCGCGCCGAAGAGCACCCAGGTCAGAAGGCCGAAGAGGTCGCCGGAGCCTTCGGCCGCGAGCAGCAATTCGTGCTTCTGCTTCTGGTCGCGGACCATCCCGCCGGCCACGATCCCGCCGACGAAGCAGGCAATGAAGCCGCTGCCGCCCAGCGCCTGTGCCGCACCGAAGGAGGCGAGCGCCAGGGCGATAGCCGGCAACTGACGCCATGCCGGGCTGAGCCAGCCGTGCCCGGCCGAAAGGCGGAGCGCCCAGACGCCGATGATAGCAAAGAATATGCCTACGGCGCCCCCGATCCCGATCTCCTGCGCGAAATGTTCGAGCACCAGTTGCCAAGAGCCGCCGTCGGCCGGTTTAGAGGCAAAAGCCAAGAGGATCAGAAGGATAGGCACGCAGATGCCGTCATTCAGGCCGCTCTCCACATTCAAGCCCTCGCGGATCGGCGGGGGGACGGCGGGGTTGGTCACCACCGCCTTGCCCAGGGCCGCGTCGGTCGGAGCCAGCATGGTGGCAAGCAGGGCGCACTCGATCATTCCGAGTTTTGGGAAAAGCAGGGCGGCGGCAGCGGTCCCAAGCAGGATGGTCAGGGGCAGGCCGATCAGCAGCAGGCGCTCGGGGATCGTGTAGTTGAGCCTGAGAACGCTGAGATCGGCATTGGCGGCATCCGTGAACAGGACGAGCGCCAGCGTGAGCTCGGCCAGCGTCCGAAGGCCCTGAGCATGGACATCCAGGGTGAGCCAGTTCAGCCCCTCAGGGCCGACGGCGAGCCCGAAGGCGGTGAACACCAGAGCGCCGGCAACGGGCGTGCGCTCGAGCCGCCCTGCGATGAGCGCATAGACGAACGCAAATCCAGCGAGGATGGCCAGGTCCTGGTGCATGATCCACCGGTTCTCCCGCGCACTGGCAGTCGCTCCCCGTCTGTTCCATTGGCGCCAGCCGAAGGTTCGTCGATACTACCATGCTGGAACGGCAATCGCATTCGCGCAACGGAGACCGCACGTCAAGAGCAGGCACGACGTTATCATCGGATGTATGGCTTCGCGCGCTGCTGCGGCTAACCTCGCTTCGCCATCAGCGCCTTCGCCTCTTTCACGCCCAATGCCGCCGGCCGCTCGCAGCTCGTCTGCATGGCGACGAACTTGCCGGTCTCGCCTGACTTCAGAATTCCGGTCATCACCTCCACCGCATGCAGCGCCATCTCAATGGAACAGCGGTGCGGCCGGTCCTCGAGGATAGCCAGTGCCATGTCGGCGAGCCCGGCCGTGCGGTAGTTGGCCATCATGCCGTGCGAGTGCTTCTCGTTCTCGATGCCGAACGGATGCTCCCACTTCGGCAGTTTCTTTGCCGCCTTGCCGCCGTTGGTGTAGCCGAGAACGCCGCCGAAGAAGTTGGGGTCAGGCACGAACAGCGTGCCCGCCTCGCCATAAAGCTCCATCGGCTGATGGGCGTGAACCCAGACATCCCAGCTCGTGTTCATTGTTACCACTGCTCCGCTCGCGAACTCCAGTATGGCGTGGATGGTCGTGGGCGTGTCGACCGGGATCTTTTCGCCCGCCCGCGGCTTGGACAGGATGGTCCGCTCCTTGGCCGGGGTCGAGGCGAAAGCCGCGACCTGCCTGACCGGCCCGATGAGCTGGATCAGGTTGGTGACGTAATACGGTCCGATGTCGAGGACCGGGCCAGCGCCCGGCTGGAAGAAGAAGTCCGGATTGGGGTGCCAGTGCTCCATGCCGTGGCTCATCACGAAACAGGTGCCGCTGGTGATCTTGCCGACCTTGCCCTCGTCGATCAGGTTGCGGGCGAGCTGGTGCGCCCCGCCCAGGAAGGTGTCCGGCGCCGACCCGATGCGCAACCCCTTCTTCTCGGCCCGCTTCTTGAGGTCCGACCCTTCCTTGACCGACAGCACGAACGGCTTTTCCGAATAGACGTGCTTGCCGGCGTCGAGCACTGCCTTGGACACCTCATAGTGCACCGCCGGCACGGTGAGATTGACGACGATGTCGATGTCCTTGGCCTTGAGCAGGTCCTCTACCGTCTCGGCGCGCAGCGAGAATTCCTTCGCCCGTGCCTTGGCCGCCTGCATGTTGATGTCGGCGCAGGCGCGCATCTCGATGCCGCGGAACATCGGCGCCAGCCTGAAATAGGCCGCCGATATGTTGCCGCAACCGATGACGCCGACCCCCAGTTTCCTTGCCATATGCCTTCTCCTAGTAAGCCTTGACCGCAGCGATCGACCGGCGCGCGAAGCGCTCGACGTCGTTGGGATTGTCCTGTTCCATGATGAAGTGTTTCGCCGGCGTCTTTTTCCGCAAGGTTTTGATCAGCCCGGCCCAATCCACGGTGCCGTGGCCCACATCGGACCAGCCGTCCTCGTCCAGCCCCTCGCCAGGCCTTGCGATGTCCTTGACATGCACTGCCACGATGCGCTGCCCGTGCCTGTCGATCCAGGGCAGCGGATCGGCGCCGCCGCGCACCACCCAGGCCACGTCCATCTCCCAGCCGATGTCCGGCGCGACCGAAAGGATGTGTTCCTGCGGCACGGAGCCGTCGGCAAGCGGCGCGAACTCGAAATCGTGGTTGTGCCACGCGAAGCCGTAGCCCGCCGCCTTCGCCTGCTCGCCTACCTTGGCCAGCCGCTCACCAAATGCCCGCCAGCCGGCCGCATCCGTCGGCCGTGCCTCGGCCACGAGATAGGGACAGACCAGCAGCTTGACGCGGAGCGTCTCGGCGATGCGCTGCACCCCATCGAAATCGGTCTCCAGCGCGTCGATGGAGAAATGAGCCGTCGGCATCGAAAGCCCGTTCCTGTCGAGCTCGGCCCGGAAGGCCTGCGGGTCCTCGTAGACCCCGCCGAACCCTTCGACCTCCCTGTAGCCGGTCGCTGACAGCATCTTCAGCACCTGATCCCAGGGGAGGAAGTTGCGGGCGCTGTAAAGTTGGAATGACCAGTTCATCGTGTCCGTCCGTTTCTGGGGGAGAGAAATCGTCAAAGCCGGTCTCCGGCGGCATCGAACAGCGAGGCGCGCATCGGGTCGAAGCCGATGGTGACGCGATCGCCGGCTTGCGGCGCACGCTCGGAAGACATGCGCACGGAGAATTTCTGGCCGGCAAGCTTCAGCCAAACCAGCGTGTCGGAGCCCATCGGCTCGACCACTTCGACGACCGCCTGGGCCGAGAAGGGCCAGCCGTCGCCGCTGTTGAGGCTCACATGCTCGGGCCGGATGCCGAGCGCGGCGGCTCCCGGCGCCGGATGCGCACCGTCCGCGAAGGCATAGGTGGAGAGCGGCACCGAAAGACCGTCGGCGGCGAAGCGCAGATCCGGCCCGTCCTTCTGGATGGTTCCTTCCAGGAAATTCATGGCAGGCGAGCCGAGAAAGCCAGCGACGAAGCGATTGACCGGCCGGTTGTAGATGGCCTGCGGGGCATCGAATTGCTGGATGACGCCGCCCCGCATCACGGCGATGCGGTCAGCGAGTGTCATGGCCTCTATCTGGTCGTGGGTGACATAGATCATCGTGTTCTGCAGGCGCCGGTGCAGGAGCTTGATCTCGACGCGCAGTTCCGAACGCAACTTGGCGTCGAGATTGGAAAGCGGCTCGTCGAACAGGAAGACGTCGACATCGCGCACCAGCGCCCGGCCGATCGCCACGCGCTGGCGCTGGCCGCCCGAGAGCGCGGCGGGCTTGCGCTGAAGCAGCGGCTCGATCTGCAGGATTTCCGCGGCGCGCGCGATGCGTTGCGCGATCTCATCCTTGGGCAGGCCTGCAACACGCAGCCCGAAGGACAGGTTCTTCTCTACGCTCATTTGCGGGTAGAGCGCGTAGGACTGGAACACCATGCCGATGCCGCGGTCCTTCGGCTCCTCCCAGGTGACGTTCCGACCCTTGATGAAGACGCGCCCGTCCGTCACGTCCAGCAATCCGGCGATGCAGTTGAGCAAGGTGGACTTGCCGCAGCCCGATGGTCCGAGCAGCACCACGAACTCCCCTTCGGCGATGTCGAGGTTGAGCGCCTTCAACACCTGCACGGCGCCGAAGTCGAGCGAGAGGTCGCGTACTGAGACGCTTGTGCTGGCGGCTCGTTCAAACCTCATGCGCTCATCCCTTCACGGCGCCCGCGGCAATGCCGCGCACGAACAGTTTTCCGGAAACGAAGTAGACGACCAGCGGCACCAGCCCGGTGATCAGGGTGGCGGCCATGTTGACGTTGTATTCCTTCACCCCCTGCACCGAGTTGACGATGTTGTTGAGCTGCACCGTCATCGGATAGGTGTCGGGGCGCGTGTAGACGACGCCGAAGAGGAAGTCGTTCCAGATGCCGGTGATCTGGATGATGACCGCCACCACGAAGATCGGCAGCGACATCGGCAGCATGATGCGCAGGTAGATGCCCCAGAAGCCTGCGCCGTCCACCCGCGCGGCCTTGAACAGTTCCTCCGGCATCGAGGTGAAGTAGTTGCGGAACAGCAGGGTCAGGATCGGCATGCCGAAGATGGAGTGCACGATCACCAGCCCGGTGAGGCTGCCATAAAGGCCGATCTCGCGCAGGATGATGACGATCGGATAGAGCATCACCTGATAGGGGATGAAGGCGCCGACGATCAGGATGGTGAAGAAGAGTTCCGCGCCCTTGAAACGCCAGTTGGCAAGCGCGTAGCCGTTCACCGAGGCGATGGCGATTGACAGGACCACCGACGGCACGGTTATGCGCACCGAGTTCCAGAAGCCGCGCGAAAGCCCGTCGCAATTGAGCCCCGTGCAGGCGCTGGACCACGCCTTGACCCAGGGCTCGAAGGTGATCTCCAGCGGCGGCGAGAAGATGTTGCCGAGCCGGATCTCCGGCATTCCCTTCAGCGAGGTCACGATCATCACGTAGAGCGGCAGCAGGTAGTAGATCGCCATCACCAGCAGCGTGCCGTAAACGAATATGTTTCGGCGCGAGAGCATGCGCCGTGGTTTCGGCCCACGCGGGCCGGAGGCGGCATCGGTGCCGGTTATGAGGGTCGGGGGAGGGAGGGTGGCCGTGCTCATGCCCGGCGCCTCCGTCCAAACTCGAGATAGGCCCACGGCACCATGACGATGACGACGGAAAGCAGCATCATGGTGGATGCTGCAAAGCCCTGGCCGAGGTTCTGCGCGTGGAACATGTAGTCGTAGACGTATTTGGCCGGCACTTCCGAGGCGATGCCGGGCCCTCCGCTTGTCTGGGCGACCACCAGGTCATAAACCTTTACGATGCTTGACGCGATGATGACGAGCGTGGTGACGAAGACCGGCCTCATCATCGGGATGACGATGAACAGATAGGTCCTCCACATCGGAATGCCGTCGACGCGAGCGGCCTTCCAGATGTCTTCGTCGATGCCGCGCAAACCGGCCAGCATCAGGCACATGACGAGCCCCGTGCCTTGCCACAGCGCGGCGATCAGGATGCCGTAGATGACGATCTCGGAATTGTAGAGTGGATCGAAGCTGAAGCTCGTCCATCCCAGGTCGCGCACAACGCTCTGGATGCCGTGGTCCGGGTTGAGCAGCCATTGCCACACCAGCCCGGTGACGATGAACGAGAGCGCGAAGGGGTAGAGGAAGATGGTGCGGAACGTGTTCTCGAAGCGGATTTTCTGGTCGAGCAGCGCCGCCAGCACGAAGCCGACCACGAGCGAGAATATCAGCGACAGGACGCCGTAGATCAGCAGGTTCTCGATCGAGACCAGCCAGCGCGGCGTTGCCCACAGCCGGTTATACTGGTCGAGACCGACGAAGTTCAGCCGCGGCAGCAGCTTCGAGTTGGTGAAGGAGTAGAGCACCGTCCAGGCCGTGCCACCGGCAAAGACCACCGAAGCCGTCAGGATCATCGGTATCGAGGCGATCTTGGCATTGAGATTGCGCAAGGGCCTGCTGGGAGGCCGTGTCTGGCTTTCGCTCATCGGAGCTCTCTCATCGATACGCCGAGGCATTCCACCTTCCCGGTGAATGGAATTACCCTCAACCCTGTCCCTTTCTCCACAAGGGAGAGCGGAACTTGGCTGCGGCCTGCTCCCGCACCAACATCGACGTCTGCGGCCGGGGCAGCAATGAAATCGTCTCCCTCCCCCTTGTGGGGAGGGGACAGGGGTGGGGTGGCGGACGTGCTTCGCCCGCCCCCGTTCACTTCGCTCGCGACCCCTCCCGCAAGAAGGGAGGGTAAGACCGCGTCAGTCGGCGGTGGCGATAATTTTGGCGAAGCGCTTTTGTGCGTCCTTCACGCTCAAGTTCTGCTTGGCGAAGAACTCGGAGAAGAGATCCTCCTTCTGCTTCTGGCTGTCCTGGGAAAGCAGTTGGTCCGTCCACGGCATGACGGCGCCCTTGGCCAGGATGTCGAGGCCCTTCTTCATGCAGTCGTTGGCGGTGTCGAGATCCACGTCGCCGCGCACCGGCAGCGAGCCCTTCTTGAGATTGAAGGCGACCTGCGTCTTCGGCGCGAGCAGCGTTTCCGCCAGCACCTCCTGCGCCTTTGCCTTCTCCGGGTCCTTCTGCAGCGGGAAGTAGAAGGCATCGCCGCCCGTCGCGATGACGGCATTGATGCCGAGGCCGGGCAGGCAGGTATAGTCCTTGCCGGCTACCTTGCCCGCCACCTGGAACTCGCCCTGTGCCCAGTCGCCCATGATCTGGCCGCCGGCCTTGCCGGTGATGACCATGTTGGTGGCCTGGTTCCAGTCCTGCACATTGGTGTTCTTGGCCATCTTGCGGGCATCGTCCGCGGCCTTGAACACCTTGGCGATTTCGGGACCCGCGGCGAAGTCCTTGTCCTTGTCTTTATAGACCTTCAGGAAAGCGTCCGTTCCGCCGATGGCCGCCAGCAGCACGTCGAAGGCGCCCGAGGCCTGCCACGGCTGTCCGCCGACCGCGAGCGGCACGATGCCTGCCTTCTTCAGCGCGGGAGCCGCGGCGACATACTCGTCCCAGTTCTTCGGCACCGGCACACCGGCCTTGGCGAAGGCTTCGTTGGAAAGCCAGAGCCACTGCCAGGAGTGGATGTTGACCGGCACGCAATAGATCTTGCCGTCGACGGTGCAGCTGTCGAGCAGGCTCTTGGGCCGCACGATCTCGGCCCACTTGTCCCTGGTGGCGAGATCGGTGAGATCGCGCATCAGGCCGGCCTGGATCAACTCCTCCGCCTGGCGGCCATGATTGAACTGCGTGGCGCCCATCGGGTCGCCCCCGGTGATGCGGCTGATCATGATCGGCCGCGCCGTGCCGCCGGAGCCGGCAATGGCGCCGTCGACCCAGTGGTTGCCGGTGGCGTCGAAGGCCTTGGCGAGTTCCCCGACCGCCGCCGCTTCACCGCCGGAGGTCCACCAATGAGTTACTTCCAGATCCGTTGCAGCCGCGACGCCCGCATAGGCGAAAACGGCCGCGCCCGCCGCCAGCATGGCAGCCCCGCGCAAGTGTCGCATTTCGGTTCCTCCCAGAATCTGAAACGTTACAGATTTTCGATACGGCAATTGCAGCAAGGGCGCAAGCCTGCAGGCGGCATTTTGTCGCGCCTCGAAGAAAATCGGCGTGCGACCCATCTTGCGATGCAGTAGGGCCTTCGCGCGTGCAAAACGCCTGACGCGGCGCAAAAGCTCACGGCAGGTGCACGCGCATTGCCGCCAGGGCCCTATCTGCACGTCACAGAAAACGCGTCATCTCGCAATCTGTAACGTTTCAGTATAGAAACTTCTCGAGATGCGTCGGGCAAGCCTAAACGGCAATTGCGGGCGCGTTTCGAGACTGCTATGCGCCTGCCGGGCGGACGGAATGGACAAAGACAAGATATCCGAGGCACTGGAGCAGGCGGAGGCTGGCAGGCCGACGCTAAAGACGCTCGCCTTCATGACGGGGCTCGGCGTCACCACCGTCTCGCGCGCCCTCAAGGATGCACCCGAGATCGGCGCCGAAACGCGCCGGCGCGTGCAACTCGTCGCCAAGCAGATCGGCTACCGGCCTAACCGCGCAGGCGTGCGCCTGCGCACCGGCAAGACCAACGTCATTTCGCTGGTGCTCGACACCGAGGAGCAGGTAGGCGGTTTCGTCTCCGACATGATCTATGGCATTTCGGAGGCGCTCGCGGCCACGCCCTACCACCTGATCGTCACGCCCTACTCGCGCAACAACGATCCGCTCGAGCCGGTGCGCTATGTCGTGGAGACGGCCTCCGCCGACGGCATCATCATCTCGCGCACCGAGCCCGACGACAAGCGCGTGCGCTACATGAGCGAGCGCGGTTTTCCCTTCGCCACCCATGGCAGGACCGACATGGGGATTGAGCATCCATACCACGATTTCGACAACTACGCCTTCGCGGTCGAGGCGGTGAGGAAGCTCGCCGCGCTCGGCCGGCGCCGCCTGGCGCTGCTCGCTCCGCCCGCCAATCTCAGCTACTACCACCATATGCGCAACGGCTTCGCCGACGCGCTGGTCGATTGCGGCCTGAGCGAGGTGCCGTTCCCGGCCGCGACCGTCGACCACTCGATCGAGCACATCCGCGCGCGAACCACCGAATTGATGAACCGCCGGCTGAGGCCGGACGGCATCGTCTCCGGCGCCAGCGCCTCGGCCTTCGCCCTGGTTGCCGGCGTAGAGGACGCCGGGCTCGGCATCGGCACGGATCTCGACATCGTCTCAAAGCAATCTTCGCGCCTGCTGCATCTCCTGCGGCCGCAGCTTTATGTCGTAAACGAGGACGTGCGGCTGGCGGGTGCGGAACTCGCGCGCGCCGTGATGGGCCGCATCGCCGGAGCGCCCGTGATTTCCCTGCAGAGCCTCAACCGGCCGACGACGGTGGAAGCGCATACGAGCCAGCAAAAGTAGGGAGCCATCGGCACGCTGACGCCCAACATGCGCGCATCTCGGCGCGGAAAAGAGACGGTGCCGCTGCCGCTTGGCAGGTTGATCTCAAGCCAACGTTACTTGTCTTCCGCAGGGAACGGGCCGACGCTTTTCTCTATGATACTCTCATGGAGCAGGCCATGGATACCAATGAAGCGAGAGCTTCCGATCCGGTATTGCGCCGTCTCGATGATCTGCTTCCCGATCTGACTGCGCTCTACAAAGACATTCATTCCCATCCCGAACTGTCGATGCAGGAAATGCGCACGGCCAGTCTCGCTGCCGACCGTCTTCGTGCGGCTGGCTACGACGTCACGACGGGCGTGGGCAAAACCGGCGTGGTCGGCCTGCTTCGCAACGGAGATGGCCCGACCGTCATGTTGCGGGCCGACATGGATGCGTTGCCGATCCAGGAAGCGACCGGCCTCGATTATGCGAGCACGGCGACGGCCACCGATCGGGAGGGCCGCACGGTGCCTGTCTCGCACATGTGCGGTCACGATATGCATGTGACCTGGCTCGCCGGTGCGACCAAGCTGCTCGCTGAAACGCGGTCCTCGTGGCACGGCACATTGATGGCGGTGTTCCAGCCGGCGGAGGAAACGGGCGAGGGCGCACTGGGCATGATCCGCGATGGCTTATTCGATCGGTTTCCAAAGCCTGACGTGATCCTCGGCCAGCACGTTATGGTGGGGCCCTCAGGCACGGTTGCCGGGCGCGCGGGCGCAATCACTTCGGCAGCGGACAGCCTGCAGATCCGCCTGTTCGGACGCGGCGCGCATGGCTCCATGCCGCAGGCAAGCATCGACCCGGTGGTGATGGCCGCAGCCACGGTCCTGCGCCTCCAGACCATAGTGTCGCGTGAACTGGCCGCTGCGGAAGCCGCCGTTGTGACGGTGGGCGTCTTGCAGGCGGGCACCAAGGAGAACGTCATTCCCGACGAAGCCATCATCAAGCTCAATGTCCGAACATTCGATGCCGGCGTGCGCGCCCGCGTGCTGGCGGCGATCGAGCGTATCGTCAACGCCGAAGCGGCCGCCTCGGGCGCGCCCCGGCCGCCCGAGATCACGGCCCTCGACAGCTATCCGCTCAACGTCAACGATCGAGATGCGAGCAAGCGCGTGGTGGACGCATTCCGCGCGCATTTTGGAGCGGAGCGTGTTCGAGAAACCGGCCCCGCACCTGCCAGCGAAGATTTTGGATCGTTCGGATCCGAGTGGCGCGTCCCTTCGGTTTTCTGGTTCGTGGGCGGCACGGACCCGGACACCTACGCGAAGGCCAAGGCGGCAAACCGGTTGAACGAACTTCCGGTGAACCACAGTCCAAAATTCGCGCCCGTTCTTGAGCCCACACTGCCAATGGGCGTCGAAACCCTGGTCGTCGCGACCCGCGCATGGCTGTCGGCGTAGAGCCTGCCGGAGGGCGCCGATCCGGGGCGCGTTCACTAATACCGGGAGCCGGTCGTGGAGACGCTGCCGCTTGCGCTTGATCTGTCCGGAACCTTCGTCTTTGCGCTGAGCGGCGCACTGGCAGGCGCCAAGCGAAAGTTGGATTTGTTCGGCGTTCTGGTGCTGTCCTTCGCGGCGGAAACCGCGGGCGGCATGGCGCGGGGCGTACTGATTGGTGCGATTCCTCCCGCCTCGGTCAACGATTGGCTATAGCTCGGCGTTTCGCTGCTGGCGGGAGTGATCACCTTCTACTTCTCGCCATTGATCGTGCGGATGTCGAACCCGGTCCTTCTGTTCGATGCGGCAGGACTTGCCCTGTTCGCCGTCGCCGGCGCATCCAATGCGCTCGCCTTCGGCCTGAACCCTGGCATGGCGATAGTGCTCGGCATGGTGACCGGCATAGGCGGCGGCATGGTTCGGGACGTGCTGCTGGCCGAGATTCCCGTCGTGTTGCGCTCAGAGCTTTATGCCGTTGCAGCGCTGGCAGCGGCGGTGGTCGTGGTCGTCGGGCATATGGTTCACTTGCCCGCAGGTCCGGTGACGGCCGTTGCATTGCTACTCTGCTTCGGGCTGCGCATCTTGGCGATCAGGTACGGTTGGCGACTTCCCGTGGCCAAGATGCTGGATCAACACGATGCGAAGCCCGGAAGCGGAGACGAAACGGAGCAATCCTAGGCCCGCATTCTCCGACATGCATCGAGAAATCTCCTGCGATGCGCATCGCACCGTGAAAATCCGTCTGCGAAAAGCCCCTACGTTCAAGTCCGCAGCGCTACGACGGGATAATGGAGCCGCACTTTGCAAGCCGCATCATGTTCGGCCACGCTCCGCATTGCGGCGCTGCCAACCCGCTTTTGACATTGCCAATATTGGCCGGCGTTTCAGCGCCGCGGGGCCGAGATGATGCACTTCGATGTCGTTAGTTGAGAAAAGGAGAGGCGCATGGTCATGAACGGCACATTCAGCTCGCGTGCAGCGCTGCGGCTTTCGGCCCGGCTGCTGCTTGCCGGGCAACTCCTGTATATTCTGGTCACACAGTTGCACGCCGGCGGGGACGCCAATGATCATCCCGCCATCTTCACCGAATACGCCGACAACGGGATTTGGACGGCCGTGCATCTCGGGCAGTTCATGAGCATGGCCATCCTGCTCGCTGGGCTGATCGTCCTGTTCTTCGCTCTCGATGCTCGAGCTGCGACGGCAAGGCTGGTTGGCCTGTGCGGCGCGGCGGCGGCAACCGCGTCCCTGGCGCTTTACGGCGTTCTCCAGGCGGTTGACGGAGTTGCCCTCAAGCAGGCCGTAAGCGCCTGGGCGAGCGCCCCCGAGGCCGAGAAGGCAGCGCGCTTCGCGAGCGCCGAGGCAATCCGTTGGCTCGAATGGGGGATGAGAAGCTACCAGGACAGCGCGATGGGCCTTGCCTCGCTCCTCTTTGCGGTCTCGCTGGCTCGCACGGCTTGGGTTCCGCGCCCGATAGCCTACCTCATGGGCCTGACCGGCCTGACCTATCTGGTGCAGGGATGGCTGGCGGGCTCGCAAGGCTTCACGGCAGCGCATTCGATCGCAATCGTACTGGGCTGGTTGCTGAGCCTGGTGTGGATGGTCTGGCTGGCGGTCGTCGCCTGGCGGATGCAGGAATCTGAGTTCCCGTCGCAAAACGAGAGCCGCGCCGCCACGCTGTAGCGGCCCATCCTGCGGCACAAGTCTCAAAGCTCGCGGGATAGAAGATGAATTTCTACCGCACGAGGGCCGGAGGCCGCGCGCGGCCGAACTCAATGAACTGCCGACCCGAGTTGCCGCACGGTTCGCGCCCTGTAGCGCGAACGCCGTCTAGCTCGCCTCGACCTCGCCGCCGCTTTCGGCCCAATCCTTGAAGGCACCGAGATTGAAGACCTTATTGTATCCCATGTCCTTAAGGGCCTTGCCTGCCAGGGCCGAACGGCCACCGGACGCACAATAAAGGATGACGGGACGGTCCCTCCGGAATTCGGGGTTATGATACGGTGTGTTGGCGTCGGCGCGGAATTCCAGCATGCCACGAGAAACGTGCAGCGCATTCTTGATCTTGCCGCTGGCCTGAACTTCGGGCGCATCGCGCACATCAACAACGAGAACACTTCCCTCCGCAATCATCCTGCGTGCTTCGTCGGCGGAGATCTTGGGAACGGCAGAATTTGCGGCAGAAAGAAGTTCTTTCACGCTTGTCGCCATTTCATCCTCCATCACGAGAACAGGCATTAATTAAAGCACATATCGTGAGGCGTTCATAACAGAATTGCTGTGAAATTCTTATGTCGAGCACTGCGCCAAAAAGCTTAGACTAAGCTTGTTTTTTCTTAAGCGCGACGCGGCTGAGGAATTCTCGCTGGCGCGGCTGCAAATATGGCCTCTGCGCGGCAATCGCATCTCCTCAAACTCACATTTTGTGCCGAACGCAGACGAGGCCGATTGCGTTTGCGGGGAACCGCATTCGATGCACCCTCGTTGAGGGAATGCCTGAAGCATCGGCAGGTCAATCTTAAAGGAATACTGCAATGGCACATCCATCCTCCCACGCTCAGCCTCACCGTCACGGACCCGGGTGTGGCCACACCGCCATCCGCCACAACGGGCACGTCGACTATCTGTCCGATGGGCATCTTCAGCATCCGCACGGAAGGCGGAACGACGAACATGTCATCGAGGTCAGCGAGCGCAATCCCGATCGCTGCTCGCCCGAACACAGGGCCGTCGTCGCGGCCGGTCATGTGCATGGACCCGGCTGCGGTCACGATGCGGTCCCGCATGGCGATCACATAGACTACATCGTCGACGGACGCCTTCAGCACCCGCATGGCGATCATGTCGACGATCACGGCCCGGTGGAGATCGTGTCCGCTCGCCACTGAACGAGAGCAACCTGCGATTTTCCATTGTGCCGGATTTTGAGACTGGCTTCTCGCGAGCGCAGATCCGAACGCGGGCGCGCGCTCCGCAATCCGGCATTATGGAACTTGTTTGTTCCGGATGCGTTCATGTTGGTGCCCGCTAGGGGCCCAGTCTCCACGATCATCGCAGAGAGGCTATTTCTTCCCACGATCTTCGCAGGCCTTGAGCTCCACGGACAAATTCCTTGGAGGAGACAATGAGACGCTATCTCACCACGCTCGCATGTTCGGGGTTGCTGAGCATTGGAACGCTCTGCATACCGACGTTTGCAGGGATCGATCCCAACTCCGTTGTCGACAACGTTCCGGCGGCCAATGCGGCCGGCATCCGCGCGGCGCAGCCTGTAGCCGACGGCCAGACCTGGAATCCATCATGCACCACGGACGGCTGCCAAGGTAAGTTCGAGTCGGCCGTCTTAATGCGCGCCCGCTCGGACAGCGCGACCGGTGGCCTAAAGTTGGTCCGCGGCGGCGGTTTCGGCGGTCATGGCTTTGGCGGTTTCGGCGGTCATGGCTTTGGCGGTTTCGGCGGTCATGGCTTTGGCGGTTTCGGCGGTCATGGCTTTGGCGGTTTCGGCGGTCATGGGTTCGGCGGCTTCGGTGGTCATGGGTTCGGCGGCTTCCATGGTTTTGGCGGCGGCTTCCATGGTTTCCGTGGCTTCCATGGCGGCCGCTTCTTCCACGGCGGCCGCTTCTTCCATGACGGTGGCGGCGGCTGGGGCTGGGGCTGGTTCGGTCTGGGCCTGCCGTGGCTATATCCCTACTACTATGACGGCGGCTACTACGGTATTTACCACCCGGTATACTACGGCGTCAGGTGGCACCACCGGCATGCAAGCTGGTGCTATCGCCACTATGCCTCATACGGGGCGCGTCACTGGTGCGCAGTGCACCATCACTGACCGGGGTAGCCTGAAGCTGTGATCAGAAGCGCGCGGTAGCAATGACGCGGACGGTGCCTCGGTCGAGATAGTTGCGTATCTCGTCCTGCAGCTTGCCGCGGGCCTTGCCGGGATAGTAGTAGCCACCGGCCGCGTAAACTCAGACCCTTTCGTCCGCCTTTCCGCCGCGATAGGCGCGGTTCAATCGGCCGGATCTCTTCAGGCCGTGGCTTGACCTGCTGCAGCCTGAATTCCCCCTTCGGCGGCTTCCTCGGACGCAATCCCTCGAAGGTCCACTCGGTAACCGTGAAAAAGGACGAGCGCAGGTGCTTCAGGAAGTGGTCGAGGTTGCCCAGGTGTCGACGGATTGTCGCCGGCTTCAGTCCCAGCCGGATTTTCTTGCCCTTGGTGCGCAGGACGGCACCGCTTGGGGAGAGGCCTGCCGGAAGGCCAGGATCAGCGGCATCTACAACTGGCGCAGAAGCATGCGGGCTTGATGCCGTCGAACATTCAGGGCCTTCGCTGAAGGGCAACGCGTGACGATCCTCCTGCGGACCACGAAGCCATATCACCCGCGAAAAAGCTGGCGCCAACGATGCGGCGTCATGCCGGTGGACTGCTTCAGCGCGGTGGTGAGGTGACTCTGGCTGGAAAAGCCGCAGTTTTGGGCAATCTCGCAAATAGAAGCGTCGGTGCTGGACAGCAATTCCTTTGCCTTGTCCAAGCGCTCTTGCATGAGCCAACGATGCGGAGTTTCGCCCAGTTCCTGATAAAAGCTGCGGGCGAAGTGTCTTCGGCTGAGGCCCGCAGCGTCAGCCAGGTGGTCCAGGCCGATCTCGTTCCCGAGGTTGTTGTCGACGAATTCCTTGACGCGCTTCAGCCGCCATTGCGGTAGCGCTATCGCCGTGTTCGGTTGAAGATCCGTCCCGGCCCTGATCAGCAATTGCGAAAGGATCGACGTCAGTAATCCATCCGCCAGATAGTCGTGGGCAACCTCGTGTCCGGCGGTGGTCTCCCAAAGTCTATTCATCAGCACTTCGATGAAGGGGTCGGCCCACGTATGTTCGCAGAGCTTCCAGAATGCCGCGCCGATCTGTCGCGGACATGCGGCGCCAAGGACGTTACGAATCGTATCGTTGGGAACGGCGAGAACCAGGATCTTGCGGCTGCCGTCCACATCCCACCTGCTCTCGGTTTCGGCCGGGACGACGAGCATTCGGCCCGCCTCCGCCTTCTGGCGATGACGATACTCGCCGATCTTCCAGCTCCAATTGCAATCATTTTGCACCTCGAGGGGAAGGGCGAGAATCGTCTCGGTAAATGACGGATCGCTAAAATCGTGCGGTCCTTGATCGACCAGTATCATGCGGAACGCTAGCCGCCCTCCGGGACGACGATGCTCCTGAGGGAACTTCCCGTAACCCGACCCCTGATAAAAGTCCGAATAGTCGCTCCACGCGATATTCGACATTGGAGGCCCTGACCGAGAATTCCTTTGCATCTGGCTGCCACCGAGAATGAGCCGACAATGGTTTGCACAAGTTCAATTGCCGGCGCGTTGATAGGCGGAACGCCATGGCTAGGCAATAGCCCCCCGCGTCGCCCAGCTCCGCTTCAATTGGCGATTTGCTGTCAAAAATGGCTCGATGGAGCAAGCATGGCCAGACCCATGGGGCTAGGGTGGGGAAGATTGTCAAACATCGAGCATCAGCCCTGACGCAGGGGGACGGGTCCAATGTCGGTGCGCCAGGAAAAAGGCGGAATGCCAAAAATAAAGTCAGCGGTAATTGGCTCAGGCAACATCGGGACCGACCTGATGATGAAGATCATGCGCAACTCCGCGACTTTGGAGGTTGCGGCGCTCATAGGCGTCGACCCCGGCTCCGACGGCTTGGCGCGCGCGGCCCGCCTTGGTGTCGCAACGAGCCACGACGGCATAGATGGCCTGCTGCGCATGCCCGAATTTCAAGACATTCGTATCGTATTCGACGCGACTTCTGCCGCCGCACATTCGAAGCATGATGCGATATTGCGCCGGCATGGCAAACAGGTCATCGACCTCACCCCGGCTGCCATAGGTCCATACGTCGTGCCGCCGGTAAACCTGGACAGCCATCTCGATACGCAAAACATCAATATGGTCACCTGCGGCGGGCAGGCAACGATCCCAGTCGTGGCGGCGGTAAGCCGCGTCGCGAAGGTGCATTATGCCGAGATCGTGGCTTCGATCGCTTCGAAGTCGGCAGGTCCTGGAACGCGGGCAAACATCGACGAGTTCACCCATACGACCTCGCGGGCATTGGAAAGCGTCGGAGGAGCTGTTCGAGGAAAGGCCGTCATCGTTCTCAATCCGGCCGAGCCGCCGCTGATAATGCGGGACACGGTGTTCTGCCTTTGCGACACCGCCGACGAAGGGGTGATAAAGGAGTCCGTCGAGAGCATGGTCCGGTCGGTCCAGGAATATGTTCCTGGCTACCGGTTAAAGCAGGAAGTCCAGATCCAGCGTATCGGCGCGGATGCCCCGCTGCGCATGCCGCAGAGCGACGCGCCGTTCACGGGCCTGAAAGTCTCCGTTTTTCTCGAGGTGGAAGGTGCCGCGCACTATCTCCCGGCCTACGCCGGCAATCTCGATATCATGACGTCGGCAGCGCTGCGGACTGCCGAGCGCCTCGCCGAACTCCGCAACTGGAATTGATCGATGCCGAGACTGTTCATCCTCGATGTGACGCTGCGTGACGGCATGCATGCAATCCGCCATCAGTACGATCTGGGTCATGTCCGCGAAATTGCCAGCGCGCTTGACGAGGCGGGTGTCGATGGGATCGAAGTCGGTCATGGCGACGGGCTGGACGGCTCCAGCATTGCCTATGGGTTCAGCCGCCATACCGACATCGCCTATATCAGGGAGGCCGCGAAAGTCTGCAAGCGCGCAAAGCTGACCACCGTGCTGCTTCCTGGTATCGGCACGATCGACGACCTGAAACGGGCGCGCGACGCTGGCATACAGTCGATCCGCATTGCCACGCACAGCACCGAGGCGGATGTCTCCGAGCAGCATATCGCGGCAGCCAAGGAGATGGGGCTCGATGTCTCGGGGTTCCTGATGATGTCTTCGGCCAATTCGCCCGACGGGTTGGCCGGACAGGCGCGGTTGATGGAAAGTTATGGAGCGGACTGCATCTATGTCGCGGACTCGGCGGGCGGCTTGACCATGCGCTCCATTGCCGAGCGCTTCCGGGCCTTCGACGCTGTGCTCGATGCCGGTACGCAGCGTGCCATCCATGCCCACGAAAATCTTTCCCTGTCGGTGGCGAACTCGGTCACCGCGGTGGAAAACGGCGCAACCAGGGTCGATGCTTCGCTCGCTGGCATGGGCGCTGGTGCCGGCAACTGTCCGATCGAGGCTTTCGTGGCCGTGGCCAATCTCTATGGATGGGAACACGGTTGCGATTTGTTCAAGCTTCAGGATGCGGCCGACGACCTCGTGCGTCCGATCCAGGATCGCCCGGTTCGCGTGGATCGCGAGACGCTCACACTCGGCTACGGCAGCGTCTATTCCAGCTTTCTGCGCCACGCGGAGAAAGCTGCTGAGCAATTTGATCTCGACCCACGTGCGATCCTGATCGAGATCGGCCGGCGGCGTTTGATCGGCGGGCAGGAAGACATGATCGTGGATGTGGCGCTCGATCTGGTCGAGCGGGCCAATGCCTAGGGCTGACACCGGGAAGGGGTTAAGGGCCGCTAGGCTTTTGCGCGGTGGCCTGCCTGTGAAATTTCTGGCCTTTTGAAAGAAAAAATCCGCGGACAGAAAGTTTATGGTGCCTTTTGCAAATCGGCGGTAAACGGACAGACGTCTACTGTGCGTGCCGGTGTGTGAGGGGGAAAACATAAAACCATGATGACGCGGCATGCAGAGAGGGCAAACTGCCTGATCGGGGGCGGTTCGCCGTTGAACCGGCCTGGAACCGGGAGAAGGGCCTCTGCCGGTGCGATTTGCCGTCCATTCGCCGGACGAGCTCGATTTGGCGGAGCCGGCAAAGCACTGTGACGAACGTATCTCCGATACTTTCCTGTGAGAATCTGACAATTGACTTCGGCTCTTTTCGGGCCGTTGACGCCTGTTCATTTTCCGTTGCGAAGGGTTCCATAACCGGTCTTGTCGGACCCAATGGTGCCGGCAAGACCACGGTTTTCAACATGATCGCCGGGGCCCTGCGTCCGAGCAGCGGCCGGATCGTGTATCGCGGCGAGGATATTACTGCGCTCGCTCCCGATCGGCGGTTTCACAAGGGGGCCGTGCGCACCTTTCAGATACCCCACGAATTCCATCATCTCTCCGTCATCGAAAATCTGATGGTGGTGGCTCCGGCACAGTCGGGGGAGTCGCTCCTAAACAACTGGATAAGCCCTGCGAAGGTGAGGAAAGCCGAAGCGGAGACCTCGCGGAGGGCATGGGAGGCGTTGGAGTTTTTGGAACTGACCCATGTTGCACACCAGCGCGCGGGCCAGATATCGGGCGGCCAGAAGAAGCTTCTCGAACTGGGGCGGACCATCATGACTGATGCGGAACTGGTCCTGCTCGACGAGCCGGCCGCCGGCGTCAACCGCACCCTGCTTAGGAAGCTGGAAGAGAAGATCGAGTATCTCAACCGGGAGCGCGGCTACACCTTCATCCTTATCGAGCATGACATGGAGATGATCGAGCGGTTGTGTGAGCCGGTCATCTGCATGGCCGAGGGCAAGGTGCTTATCGAGGGGAGTTTCCAGACGGTGCGCTCCGACCCGCGCGTCCTCGAGGCCTATCTGGGAGAGAGGCAGGGAGCCGCCGCATGACAGCCCTGCTGACCATGAAGAATCTGCGCGCCGGGTATGGGGACGCGGACATCCTTTTCGACCTTTCCATCGAGGTTGCCAAGGGCGAGATCGTAGCCATCGTCGGACCGAACGGGGCGGGTAAGTCCACGGCCATGAAGTCGATCTTCGGCCTGCTCGATATCCGCGCGGGATCGATTGCTATCGGCGAAACCGACATAACCGGCTGGGTTCCGAATCGCATCGTTAAGGCCGGCATCTGCTACGTTCCGCAAGTGAAGAATATCTTCAGCGAAATGACCGTTCATGAGAATTTCGAGATGGGGGCCTTTCTTCGCAAAGGCGACTACAGCGCTGCGCTTGATCGTGTTTACGACCTTTTCCCCGATCTCAGGACGAAGCGGAAAACGACAGCCGGCAGCCTGTCGGGCGGACAGCGCCAGATGGTCGCTATGGGGCGCGCATTGATGCTGGACCCGCAGGTTCTACTGCTGGACGAGCCGACCGCCGGCCTTTCGCCAAAATACATGGAGCAGATTTTCCAGATCAGCCGCGATGTCCGCGACAGCGGCGTGGCGATCCTTCTCGTTGAGCAGCACGCAAAGCAGGCTCTGGCTTTTGCCGATCGCGGCTATGTGCTCGCCGCCGGCCGCAACCGACATGAAGGTCCAGGTCCCGCTCTTCTGGCGGACCGTCATATCGCCGAAATGTTTCTGGGCGGGTAAGCGGCAATCGGAATGGACATGCTCAGCTTCGTCAATTTTTTCCTGCTTCCAGGCATCGTGCAGGGCTCCATCTACGCGCTGGGCGCGATAGGCATAACCCTTGTCTTCGCCATCATGCGCTACGGCCACTTCGCCCATGGCGACCTCGCCACCTTCGGCGCCTTTATCGCGCTGGCCTTCACCACAATGCTCGGCGTGTCGCCTTACATCGCATTGCCGCTAGCAGTGCTGGCGACCGGTGTCTTTGCAATCGGCATAGACCGGCTGTTTTATGCGCATCTGCGCACCATGCCCAAGATCATCACGACGATCGCCTCCTTCGGTGTCGCGCTGATGCTGCGCTCGTTCGTCCAGGTCGTCTGGGGGGTGAACACAACGAGCTATGCGCGCGGCATCACCCGGCCGGAAAACTGGTTCGGGATCCGAGTGAAGAGCCATGAGTTGGTGACCCTGCTGGTGGCAATTGCCCTGGTCGTTGCGCTGCACCTGTTCCTGACAAGGAACAAATGGGGGAAGGCAATGCGCGCCATGTCTGACAACCCGGACCTGGCGCTGTTGTCGGGCGTCGACAACAACAAGGTCATCGCGCTCACCTGGATCGTCGCCGGCGGTCTTTGCGCGGCTTCCGGCTTCTTCTTGGGTCTCAACACCGAACTCAAGTCGCTGATGGGCTGGAACATTCTGTTGCCGACCTTTGCCGCCGCCATTCTGGGCGGCGTCGGGAGGATCGAAGGCGCGATCGTCGGAGGGTTGATCGTAGGGATCGCGGAAGAACTCTCCGTCCTGGTCATTCCCGGCGAATACAAGGTCATGAGCGCGTTCGGGATACTCCTTCTCGTGCTGCTCTTCCGCCCGACCGGTCTGTTCCGCGGCAAGGTACTTTAGGGAGGACGTCTCATGGAATGGATCACCGTCCTCAACTACCCGGTCTATCTGGCGATCTTCATCTGCATTTACGGCTGCCTCGCCATCGGGCTGAACATTCAATGGGGCTATGCGGGCCTTTTCAATGCCGGTGTAGCGGGGTTCTTCGCGATCGGCGCCTATACCTCGGCGATCCTGACATCGCCGTGGGCCGAAGGCCGCCTCGGCGGCTTTGACCTGCCCTTTCCCGTGGGGCTCGTCGGCGCGATGCTACTGGCCGGTCTGCTCGCATGGCCGATCGGCAAGATATGCCTGCGCTTCCGGTCCGACTATCTGGCTATCGTGACGATCGGCGTGGCCGAAGGCATTCGTCTCGTTGCGCGCTCCGAGGAGTGGTTGACCAATTCCGCGCGCGGAATCAGCGCCATCCCTCGGCCTTTCGGCGACCTGCCTTACGCCAAGGCGCAACTGGTCTATCTGGGCATCACCGCACTGATCCTGCTTGTCGCCTATGTGCTTGTCCAGCGACAGGCCGTCTCGCCCTGGGGCCGGATGATGCGCGCTATCCGCGATAACGAAAGCGCGGCTCAGGCCATGGGCAAGGACGTGCCTTACCGCCGCCTCGAAGCCTTCATCCTGGGTTCGGCGTTGATGGGCCTGGCGGGTGCGCTGTATGTCCATCTCGCCCGCACCATCACGCCGGACGCCATCGACCCGATGCTCATCACATTCCTGGTCTGGATCATGGTCATTCTGGGCGGGTCGGGAAACAACCGTGGCGTGCTCCTCGGCGCGATCATCGTCTGGGTCATTTGGTCCACATCCGAGATCGTGACCGATCAGTTGCCGTCGGAATACGCCTTGAAAGCCAAATACGGCCGCATGTTCCTGATCGGGCTGCTGCTGCAACTCGTGCTTCGCTTCCGGCCCGAAGGGATCTTGCCGGAGAAGTTGCGCAAAGAACCCCGGGAGGAGCGGCGGGTGGGGGAACAAGACTCCGTCACACAGGCCACCGGGAACATCATCAATTGAGTTTACCCAGCAAGGCGAATGGATCGCCGACCTGACAACGATGGAGGATGGAATGAAAGCAAAGCACCTTGGACTGGCCTCGCTGTTGCTGGGGGCGAGTGCCCTGGCGACGCCGGCGCTTGCCGACGTCAATATCGGCCTGCTGAACGGGATTACCGGCGGCGCCGCTGCGATGGCGCCGGAAATAACCAAGTCGCTCCAGTTCGCAGTGGATCAGATAAACGAACAGGGCGGCGTCCTGCAGGGTGAAAAGCTGGTCGGCATCATGGCCGACGACGGGTGCAGCCCGCAGGTCGCCGCCGACGCGGCCACCAAGCTCGTCAACGTCTCCCAGGTCATCGGCGTGGTCGGGCCGTTGTGCTCGGGAGCGCTGATGGCGGCTGCAAATTCGGCGACGATCCCGGCCGGTGTCATCCTGATCTCGCAGTCCGCGACGTCGCCCGAGATCACGACACTCAAGGACAACGACCTGGTGTTCCGGACGATTCCGTCGGACGAATATCAGGGCCAGGCGCTGGCGCGGACGCTGCTGGACCGCGGCACCAAGAAAGTAGCCGTTTCCTTCATCAACAACGACTACGGCAAGGGCATCGCCGAAGCGTTCAAGAAGGAATACGAAGCCAAGGGCGGAGAGATTTCCGGCTATGAGGCGCATGAGGAAAACAAGTCGTCCTACCGCGCCGACCTTGCCGGACTGGCCCAGGGCGGTGCCGATACGCTGGTCCTGCTCGACTATGGCGATACGTCCGGCCTGACCGTCCTGCGCGAGGCGATCGAAAACGGCTTCTTCGAGAAGTTCGTTGGTGCCGAGGGCATGAAGACATCCGCTCCAATCAAGGCGATCGGCGCTGACAATCTTACGACGTTCATGGCCTCCGCGCCGGTGAGCACGAAGTCCGAGGCTCTCGATATCTTCAACAAGGCATTTGCCGAAGCTGGCGGCGACATCAACGCCAGCTATGTCGGTCCTTCTTACGATGCCGTGTTCCTGCTGGCGCTGGCCATTGAGAAAGCCGGCGGCGACAAGTCCAAATTGTCGGAATCGCTGCGTGCCGTTTCGAACGGCGAGGGCGAGCCCATTCTTCCCGGCGAATGGAAGAAGGCCAAGGAACTGATCGCTGGAGGTAAGGCGATCGACTACAAGGGCGCTTCCGGTGAACTCAACTTCGACGCCAATGGCGACGTCCCAGGCAGCTACGCCCTGTTCAAGGTCGCAGGCGACGACTGGGAAGTCGAAACCGAAATGAAATAAACCACGCCGGCGCGGCGGGTTCGAACCCGTCGCGCCGACACTATCCAGCCCTCAAGGCGACCGCGATCGGACGAGAAGCAGGCACGTACCCGTGGCAACATTGCCGCCGGCCCTTGCCGATGAAGTGAGAGTGTGACGATGACCATCCGGCTTGCCAACCGAATGTCCCAAGTTAAGCCATCCGCCATCCGTGAGCTTTTGCGGCTCGGCGCGGACCCCAGCATCATGTCCTTTGGCGGGGGCTACCCCGACGCTTCCTTGTTCCCGCTCGAACAGTTGGAGGCAGTTTTCCGCGCTTCGATCGCTGGCAATGGGCGGGAAGCGCTGCAATACACCGTCTCCAACGGCAGCCCGAAGCTGCGCGAGCAGATCGCCACGCGAATGACTCGCGACGGTATCGCCTGTGGGGCCGACAACGTATTGATCCTGCAGGGCGGCCAGCAGGGGCTGGATCTCGTGGCAAAAATGCTGGTCGACAAGGGCGACGTCATCGTCACGGAAAACCCCACCTTCTTGGGCGCACTCATCGCCTTCAACCCCTGCGAACCCCGCTATGCCGCCGTGCGGATGGACGATGACGGCATGGACATGGACGACCTTGAGCGGACACTTGAGCGCAATCCGGGGGCCAAGCTTATCTATACCGTGCCCGACTTTCAGAACCCGACCGGCGTGACGCTGAGCCTGGAGCGCCGCAAGAAGTTGGTCGAACTGGCGAACAGGTTCGATCTCGTCGTCCTCGAAGACACGCCCTATCGCGAAATCCGCTATCAGGGCGAGCCGATCCCGCCGATCAAGAGCTTCGACACCGGAGGCCGCGTCATCTATCTCGGCAGCTTCTCCAAAATTCTCGCGCCCGGTTTGCGGTTGGGCTGGGCCGTCGCCTCCGAGGAACTCATCCAGCAGCTTGGGCTGCTGAAGCTTGCCGCCGACACCCAGTGCAGCACGCTGAACATGGCGGCGGTATCCCTGTTTCTCGAAAAATACGACATCGATTCACACATTGCGTCTATCCGCCAGACCTATCGCCACAAGAAGGACCTGATGCTCGAAACCATCAGGCGGACCTTCCCGCAGGACGTTGTGTTCACCGAACCTAGCGGCGGCCTTTTCACATGGCTGACCTTTCCGGACGGCTTTGACACCGCTCGCTTCATGGCTGATTACGCGTTGCCAGAGGCGAAGGTTGCCTACGTCCCCGGCGCGACGTTTTTCCCGCTGGAGCAGGAGGTCAACCACGCGCGGGTCAGCTATTCCACGCAAGCGGACGAAGTCATCGTCAAGGGGATCACCGCGCTCGGCAAGCTGCTGACCGCTAGGCGCAAAGCCTGACCTTTGCCGGCAGCCTGCAATCAAGGAAGAACCGATGCCTACAAAAATCCACAGCACACGCCCGAACAGTTCGGCGCGTGACGTTCTGCAAGGCTGGGCGTCGGTGCCGGTGACGATCTTGTCAGACGTGACTGGCGGCCGGCTGCTGACGGATAGCCGGATAAGGCCGCTTCGCCCGTTCGAGCTCGGCACGCGGATGGTCGGGCAGGCTGTCACGGCCTGGTGCGAACGCGCCGACTTCGGACCGTCGCTGCATGCGATCGACATCGCCGGGGAAGGCGACATCGTGGTCATCGATGCTGGCGGCAGCATTGACACGGCCTATGTCGGCGAACTGCTGTGCGGTGCCGCTCGCCGAAAGAAGATTGCCGGCCTGATCGTCAACGGCTCCGTCCGCGACATCGACACGATCGCAAGCTGGCCCGACTTTCCCGTGTATTGTCTTGGCACCACGGCGCGCGGACCCTTGTCGAAGGAGCGCGGTTTCGTAAATGGGCCGATCGTTTTCGGCGGCGTTCCGGCGAAGCCCGGCGATCTCGTTGTGGGTGACAATGATGGTCTTGCCATCGTTCCAGCGGAAGACGCAGAAGCCCTCCTCGCCTTGGCTCTGGAGCGTGTTCGCCTCGAAGAACAATGGGCGGCGGAACTGGCGGCGGGCAGGACTTTGCTCGATGTGTTCAGCGTTCCGGACGCCATCTAGAGGCTGTTTTTATTGGGCGCTTGAAAACGATTTTATCGAAATCGGAGGATGAGGATTTGACACAGGCTATCGGCGAGATCGCCAAGAAGCTGGTTGCCGAACATAACGACGGCACCAAATTCCACAGGCTGGACGGGATCAATGGCCTGGCCGACGCCTATCGGGTACAGGATGCCTACGTCGCCGCGATCATCGGCGACAACGGAACAGCGGGCTACAAGATCGGCCTGACTTCAAAGCGCATGCAGGAGATGTGCGGCATCGACCAGCCCATCAGGGGATCCATCTTCACCAATCGTGTCGTCGAATCCGGCGCCCAGCTGTCGCTGGCAGACTATCACCATCTCGGCCTTGAATTCGAAATCTGCGTCCGGCTCGGTCATGACCTGGTGCCGGATGGTGTTCCGTTCACGCCCGAAAGTGCGGGAGCTGCGGTCGATGCGGTCGCCGCCGCGATCGAACTGGTGGATGACCGCCATGCCGACTACAGCGTTCTCCACTGCGAGACGTTGGTGGCGGACAATTCCTGGAATGCGGGGATCGTGGTCGGACCGTTCGTGTCGCCACCGAGCCGCATGGAAGAGGCCGAGGGTATCGCCTATCAGGAAGGCGTCGAAATTGCGCGCGGCCGTGGCGCGGATGCGCTCGGGCATCCGTTCGTGCCGTTGGCTTGGCTCGCCAACCATCTCGCGGCCTCCGGGCAGATCTTGCGCAAGGGCGATGTCGTCATGACGGGCAGCATCGTGACCACACGCTTCCCGGCTGGCCCCTTCAACTATCGCTTCGATGTCTCCGGGATAGGCAGCGTCGAGGTCAGCGGGGCCTGACGCCGGCAGGGCCGTCTGCCCGGCGGCAGACTTCAATGGTGCACTGAAGAAAGAGGCTATGTGATGGACTTTGGATTGAGCGGTAGGTCCGCCCTCGTCATGGGCGCGTCGAAAGGGCTTGGCTTTGCTGTTGCCAGGGAACTGGCCGCCGAGGGCGTAAACATCGCCATTTGCGCGCGGGATGAAGCTCGGCTCAAAGGGGCCGCGGAGAAGCTGGGGGCGACCGCCCTGGTCGGCGATTTGCGACAGCCTGGAGCGGGGCGGCGCTTGGTTGAGCAGGCGACCGCGACACTCGGCGCGGTCGATATCCTTGTGGTCAACACGGGCGGACCGGCAACGATGCCGTTCGAAAACATCTCCGCAGATGACTGGCGCGGTGCCTTCGAGGGACTGTTCATGAGCGCGACCGATGCGATTGGGGCGGCGATCCCCGGCATGCGCGAGCGCAACTGGGGCCGGATCCTGCTGGTGACGTCGATCGCCGCCAAGGAGCCGATCAACAATTTCACTATCTCGAACGCCTTGCGCGCCGGGCTGCACGGATTGACGAAGACCTTGAGTCGCGAATTTGCCGCCAACGGCATTACCGTCAATGCCCTGATGCCGGGTTACACCATGACGGAGCGGCTGGCGGAGGCGAAGCTCGATCTCCAAAAGGTCGCCGGGATGATCCCCATGGGGCGAATTGGCCAGCCGGAAGAGTTTGCTGCCCTCGCCACATTTCTGGCATCTGACAGGGCAAGCTACATCACCGGGCAAGCGATTGCCTGCGACGGCGGTGCCTTGTGGTCGATTTGAATTGAGAATAGCCAACGCTTGATCTGCGACCCGGCTCAGTGCCGCTCCATCATTCAGGGCCGGGTAGGCTGCCATCGACGTCGTCACCCGAGCTTGTCAGAGACTGCCGCTTCGCGAACCGCAGGATCACGCCCAGTGCCGCTGCGGCCGGTATCGCCAACAGCAAGCCGATGAAGCCGAACAGCCATCCAAAGGCGAACAGCGCAAACATCATCCAGACTGGGTTGAGTTTGACGCGAGGACCGATAACACGCGGCGACAGGACATAATCGGCAAGCATTTCTCCGACGATGAAGATGCCCCCCACAACAGCGACGGGTGCCCAGTTGGGCCAGAACTGGGCTATCGCAACACACACGGCTACGAAGAAGCCGGTGGCGGCCCCGAAATACGGCACAAAACTGATGAGGCCCGCGGTGATACCTATCAAAATGGCATGGTTGAGGCCGGTCAGCTTGAGCGCTGTTGCGTAGAGCACGGCGAGAACGAGACAGATAACGAGCTGCCCGCGCACAAAGCCAGCAACCGTATCGTGGATTTCGCGCCCAAGCGCCCGAACCTGGTCGCGGTGCGCGGGGGGAAACCAGCCGTCGACGGTCGCAATCATTCGGTGCCAGTCAATTGCCAGATAAATGGCGATGATCGGCGTGATGATGAGCAGTGAAAGAAGGCGGATCAAGGCCAGTCCGCCCGACCATGCCGAGCGAAGGAAGCCATCGAGCCAAGCGCTGCCCATCGCGCCCGCGACACCGCCGGAGGATGGCTCGATATGAAGCTCATCACCCATGATACGGTGCAGCCAGGGACGGCTTGCATCGGTCATCAGCGACTGGAGCCGTGCGACATAGCGAGGAAATTCCTCGATAAAGAATCTGAGTTCGCCAATGATGGCCGGGAGCATCACCAAGAGAACGGCGACAAGACCCGCAAACAGCGGCAGGAAGACGATGAGAGCTGCAAAGGAACGGCCAATTCCAAACCGCTCCAATCTGTCGACCGCCGGAACGAGCAGATAGGCGAGCAATGCGCCGACGACGAACGGCAAGAGGATTTGGTGCAACAGCACCAGCGCAACCACAGCTAAAGCAGAGACCGCAATCCAGAACGTGGCTGGTTGCGCAAATCTCATCGAGTTTCTCCGCCTGGCACCCGGCCGCTGCCTCCCCATAAGCGGGGAGGTAGGGGCACCGGGTGCCTTCATTTAACGAGTTGGCTAGTCGCTCGGGTGGTTCGCCAAGGCCTTCTTGACCTGATCGAGGATGCCGCTGAGATTGTAGCTTTCGGGGGCTTGCAGCGGCGGGAATTTTTCGTAGGTCTCGAGGTGTCGCAGCCACAACTGCTGTCCGATCGGCAGCAAGTTCCAATCGTACTGGAACGCGGTCGCCGGAGCGCCCAACGCGCCGCCAATGCTCAAGGCCGTCTTCTGATCGATGCCGACCGCCTGCTCGAAGGGGTCACGCTTGATGTTCTGCACCAGGGTGAAGTGGAATGGGACGAGCGGCAGAATCCAGCCGGACGGCCCCGGTTGGGACATGGTGTAGTACATCTTCCAGTTCTTGTAGCGTACCGCGGACGGCGTCGCTCCTGAATAGTAGAAGAAGTAGTCACGTGCCGATTTCGTGGACTTACCTTCGAGCATGTCGGTCTGGTCGAAGCCATCAAGTGTCGTCTTGACGATGCCTGGATACTGCCCCGCCTCGATTTGCTGCTTCAGCCCGTCACCCTTGGGGCCGCCGGCGATGTCGACCAGCGTCGGCACCCAGTCAAGGGCTGCGAACAACTGGTTGTTGATTGTGCCTGGCTTGATCACGCCCGGCCAGCGGATCACCATAGGCGCGCGATAACCGCCCTCCCAAGCCTCGCCCTTCTGGCCCTTGAAGGGGGTAATGCCGCCATCCGGGAAAGTGATTGCCTCAGCGCCGTTATCTGTGGTGAAGACCACGATGGTGTTGTCGAGCTGGCCCATATCCTCCAGCTTCTTGAGGACGACGCCGACATTGTCGTCGAGCTGCTTCATGCCAGCTTCATTCACGCCCCAGTCCTTGCCGCCGCGCTCGCCGACCATGGCTTCGTATTTCGGCGACAGAACGGTCACGACATGCATGCGGGCGGGGTTGTACCAGACGAAGAAGGGCTTGTTGGTCTTCTTCGGGTCGTTGCGGTCGAGGAAGTCGACGACCTTGTCCGAGATTTCCTCGTCCACCGTCTTGGAGCGCTCAAGCGTCAGCGGCCCCTCGTCGGAACACATCTGCTTTTGCTCCGTGCCGTCGGGGGATTTGCACGACAGCACGTTCCGCGGCGGCGTGAGACAGGTCGTCGTCGTGGGGTCGACCGCGCCCGGCACCTCCGCAATGCCGGGGATCGGCGTGTTGCGGCAAGGTGGCGCGACGGTCTGAGTGCTCGGATTCTTGTTGATGTCCGGGAAGCTCACCTGCTGCATGGCATCGAGGTGATAGAGATAGCCCCAGTATTCCTGGAAACCGTGTGCGGTTGGAAGCGATGCGGTGTGATCGCCCAGATGGTTCTTGCCGAATTCGCCGGTGGTGTAGCCAAGGTCGAGCAGGAACTTGGCCAGCGCCGGCGTGCCAGGCTGCAGATAGGATGGGCTGCCGGGCAACTGTGGCGGGATCATGCCTGTGCGCAGCGGATACATGCCGGTGAAGAAGGCGTTGCGGCCGGAGGTGCAGCTCTGCATGGCCACATAGTCGGTGAACATCGCACCGTCCTTGCCGATGCGGTCGATGTTTGGCGTTTCGCCGACCATCACGCCGCGATGGTAGATGCTCGGCTGCATCCAGCCGATGTCGTCGCCCATGATGAACATGATGTTCGGTCGCTGCGGCTGCGGTTGAGGTGGCTGTTGCTGCGCTTGGGCGAAGGACGCGGCGGCGGTCACAGCCGAGAGCAAGGCCGTGCCCCCGATCAAAGCCGTTTTTGTCCATAGACGCCTGAGGCAGGGCCTTCCGTCTGTAGTCTCTGAGAACGCACGAACATCACTCATGGAGTGCTCCTCTTTCTGATGATGCAGCGGAACCCGACGTGGCTCATGGACGTGTCGACAGGCTGAGGGTGACGCGCGGCCGGACGGTAGCGTCGGCAATAGTTTGGCGCGCACAGATGCGAACCGCCCTTCAGCACCCGTCGGGGAATCTTCTCCTGCGGCTGGCGGGGGTCATAGCTCTGCTCCTCCTGCGCACCCCGCGGATTCTGTGGAATGCAGCACGACTTCGCCGCATCGGCCGGGTGTTTCGGCATGTACCAGTCGCTCGTCCATTCCCAGACATTGCCGATCATGTCGTAAAGCCCGTAGCCGTTGGCCGGGAACGACATGACGGGCGACGTGCGCTCGAAACCGTCCTGTGCGAGGTTCTGCCAGGGGAACTGGCCCTGCCAGGTGTTGGCCATATGTCGACCATCGGGGATCAACTCGTCGCCCCAGGCGAACTCTGCCTGGTCGAGCCCGCCGCGCGCCGCGTATTCCCACTCCGCCTCGGTTGGCAGGTCCTTGTTGGCCCAGCGCGCATAAGCCTCCGCATCGAGGCAGGCGATGTGCACCACCGGGTGATCTTCCAGACCCTTGATCGAGGAGCCCGGGCCGTAAGGACTGCGCCAGTTCGCGCCGAATTTGAAGGTCCACCACCAACTGTAGTCGTTGAGGGGCACTGGGTGATCCGGTGGGCTGAACACAAGTGACCCGGCGTTCAGCATGTGCGGCAGCGCGAAAGGATAATCCTTGGGGTCTGGCTTTCTCTCCGCCACGGTGACGTGCCTGGTGGCACGGACGAAGGCGCGGAATTGGCGGTTGGTTACAGGCGTCCGGTCCATCCAAAAGCCGTCGACAACGACGCGGTGGATCGGGGCTTCCTCAGGATAGTGCTGCTCCGATCCCATGCGGAACGTACCGCCCGGAATCCAAATCATGCCGGGACTTGGCGTTTTACTTCGGGCGCCCCCAGCAGTCGGCGAATCCAAAGCAACAGCCATTGAACTCGGCACCCCTTCCTTTGCGCTGATGAAGACTGATCTTGGGGAGTTCTAGGGCGGGGCCTCCGGTCGTCAATGTTGACTCAAATGCCACCCAAAATTCATCGTATTGCGACTGAGCGTGAACGAGATATTTTCGTCCCACATGTATCCGAGCCGTTGCCTGCGCCGAAAGCGCAGTTGCTCGGTCGCTCCTTTATTGGAAAGGTGAGCCAATGTCGCAACAGTCCAAATAGATATTGAGTCTAACTAGGGAAATCTGTTTGTTTGCCGATTGTCTTTGACTATTGTTCCGGTGTCTTGGACGAAGCAAGTGGGGATGGCTGCAATGCGGACTGTGCTGCTTGGAATGATCGTATCCTTGTCCTTGTCGGGTCCGGTTGCCGCGGCGGACGTGACTCAACCCGAGCCGGTTCCGATCGAGGCTGGCGGCTGGAAATACCAACTGACCCTTTACGGCTGGGCGACGTCTCTGACCGGCGACATCGGTGTCCGAGATTTGCCGGTCGTCCACGCCGACGTGTCCTTCGCCGATATTCTCCGGCATCTTCACGGCGTGTTCATGGGCTCGATTTACGGCACCGACGGGGAATGGATGTTCCTGGGCGACCTGATCTGGGCCAAGACCGCGTTCGAAGCGACCGGCCCGATCGTCGGCACGGTCGACTTGGTGCAGACCCAGGTCATCGCTTCCGGCATCATTGGCTACGCGCTGCCGGTCAACGTCCCCAATCTCGATCTGAGCGCGACGGCGGGCATCAGGTACAACTATCTCAAGGCAGACCTCGATATTGCCCCGACAGTTTTGCCAGGCATCAGCCGCGAGGGCAAGCGCGACTGGGTCGATCCGACCGTCGGGCTCTTCGCGCACTACGACTTCAATGACCGCTGGTTCGCCAATGGCCTTGCCGACATTGGCGGCTTTGGTGCCGGCTCGAAAATTTCGGCGCAGGCATTCGGTGCGGTCGGATACAATTGGAACGAGAAGATCTCGACCGCGCTCGGATATCGGGTCCTCTACACCGATTATGACAAGGATAACTTCCTCTACAAGACGACCGAATACGGGCCATATCTGAGCCTCGGCATCCATTTTTGACCCTGGGCGTATAGCGCTGTTCGCGGAAGCAGATTGGGTGCCCATTGCGAGATGACACTCAAGCAAGGTCTGCTTTCGCAGCTTCCGTTGAGGATATGAGCGGTATCTATTCCCGAAGGGCCCTCCAAGACGTCAACGCAGCCAGGCCAACGGCACTGGCTGCGTTGACATCCTGTGGGGCAAACGGCTTAGCCGCCACCACCGCCGATATGCGGTTCCTTCTGTTCCATCAATTGCTGCTTCAGAAGCGGGACCGGATCGTCCGGGCGCTGAAGGTTGGGCACCAGGTCATTTGACGCGCCGCCAACATAGCGCCTGATGCTGGGATATTGCATGATCGACTTGTCGAAATCGATGACTACCGGATAGATCAGCGAGAGGGCCCAGCCATTGTCCTCTCCGGAGAAACGTCCTGGCGAGCTCGTGAGCACGCGCGCCGGAGCCGCCCCGTTGAAGATCATGTCGTATTTCTCATAAGGGTCCATGGTCAGGTTGTAGAGGGCACCGATCGAGCCCAGATTGGCAGTCGCGCCAAGCCAGGAGTCCTTCGCCGTCCAGAGGTATTTCCAGGCGATGTTGACCCAGGGTTCCTTGGGGTCGTCGCCGATATCCGCTCGCACGCCCATGAAATTCTCACCGTCGATATACACCCACGATCTGCGCGCGGAATGCTGGGCCTTGCCGAGGATGTATGCGCTGTTGTCGATGCTGTCGAAGTAGATCGGTTTGCCGTCATTGCCGACCCAATCGTGCGGGGGCGGGGTGAGGCCTACCATAGAAGCCAGCGTCGCCCAGCAGTCGATGTGTGACATCATTTCATGGTCCTGGACGCCGGCCGGCACATGACCGGGCCACCACATGATGCCAGGCACGCGCCAGCCACCTTCGAAAGCCGATCCCTTTTCGCCTCGGAAGGGTGTCGTTCCGGCGTCCGGATAGGCATCGAGCCAGGCACCGTTGTCGGCTGTCACGATAACGATCGTGTTGGGGGCCTCAGCCCGGATCGCGTCCATGATGCGGCCGATGTCGGTATCCATTTCCAACAATGAATCCGAATAATTGCCGAGTTTGGTTCTGCCCCTGAACTCTGGCGCCGGGTTCGTCGGGTTGTGCATCTTGATGAAGTTGACGTCCATGAAGAAGGGCTTGCCGCCCTTGGCGTGCTGCTTGATGTAGTCGATCGCCGAGTCGGTTTGCCGGATGTCGAACTCCGCCAGCGAGTCGTAGGTTATCGTTCCGACCATCCTGGCCTGCTGGCCCGCGGTTCCTTCCCATTCGCCCAGATTGACGATGTCATCATACATCTTGTTGAATTCACGATTGTAGGACGGGAACCAGGGATGGAAGTTGCTGGCGGTGTCGTTATAGGCATAGACGCCGGCATAATAGGCCGCGAAGTGCTTCATCTGGTCGAAGCCATGCTCGGTCGGATAGGCGTCTGGCTTGTCGCCCAGATGCCATTTGCCGGAGAAATAGGTGGAGTAGCCGTTCTTCTGGAAGAATTCCGCGATTGTCGGCGTCTCCTTGCGGATACGGTTTTCATCGCCTGGCGCGACCACGATTGAAAGCGCCGAGCGGATCGGAACGCGGCCGGTGATGAACGAAGCGCGGCCGGCCGTGCAGCTCGCCTGTCCATACCAGTTGGTGAAGACGGCACCTTCCTTGGCGATCTGATCGATGTTTGGCGTGGGATGGCCGAGGCCCGCACCGCCTCCGGAATAGGCACCGAAGTCACTCCAGCCGGTGTCGTCGGTCATCAGCATGACGATGTTGGGACGCTTTTCCTGCGCCTGCGCCGGGCCCGAGAGCGCGGGCAGCCCGACGATGAACACCCCGGCCGCAAGCGCGCCGAACGAGCACAGCGCGATCGTCTTGGAGCAAACCTCAATGCCCCGTCGTAGGATGGAATGGGAATATTCTGCAGAACCGCCCGATGCACACGACGCACTTCCAACAACGTCGGTTGCCTCGGTGTTGCGGTCATCTCCTGGCTTGTCTGTCATTGCACGCTCCTTCGATTGAGATCGCCAATTCGAGTTGGCAGACATGCTCCCTCTCCTGGGCACCCCTATTTCGATCGAAATGCGCGATTGCTTTGCCTGTTGGAACTCCCTGTTCCGCGGCTCACCGTTCCACGTACCCGAACCTCTTCGGTTGACCGAATGTCGCCAGTATTAAGGCAAATACGACTGGTTTTCTGGCAATGACAGCAAGTAGTTAGAGCGGGTGTGCAAATGGGAATAGTTGCCGAACACCTCGAGGAACAAAGCCCTTAGCTTCTTCTTCGAGCATACTCCGACCAGCGCACGATCGGACCATGGATTGAGAGCATAAGCCCGAAAGAGGTTGGCGCGCATGTCGGGGATTTCACGACTGCCATTTCGCTGATGCGAAGCGATCAAGTCTATGCGAGAGCAAATACTGGGTTGTCTGAACGGCTCCTGCTATGTCAGCTTTCGGGAAGGAAACCCTGCTCGGGAGTGCCAGCGACGGGTCAACTCACGTCGATGCCCGCCCGGGGTCAGAAGGTCTGCTTCTGAAAATCCGTGCCTCGAAGTTGCCGGTCCATGGCGGCGGCAGAGCGGCAGGAGCGAACTCTCGGATATCCGTCGATTTCGGACAATAGCTTGCCTTGCCGAGCGCCCTTGACCACGCTGCAAGCCGATCTACATCACGACCCGGCTCGCCCTAATTGCGGGATGCCTTATCTTTCAGCATGTGCGCCTCTCTTGTCGGGGCTTTCGGAGGTTTTCAGATGTTGCCCGGGCATGATTTGCCGGGGCGCCAACATCTGTGATGGAGGCAGGTCATGCACAAAGCTCGGTTTTCCGACCGCAGGGATCGCGATCGCAAGCTCCAAGTCGACCGAAGAGTTTTGCTGGCAGGCTTTTGGATGATGCCGGTTCTGTCCGGGACGCTGCTCTCCAATATGGCAAGCGCCCAAAGCGCGGCAACGGGAAATGGGTTTTCATTCGCCGCGGTCGGCGACACGCGCCCGATGATGTATCTGCCGAACAAGGATGGCCAACCGGACCTCGTGAAGTTGTTCGTCGAGATGTTTGGACTGGTCTTGCCCGAAAAGGTCGCGGAAGCGGTCGTCAAGCGCGATGTGAAGATGACCTTCGACCCGGTGACCGGCCAGCTCATTCAGGTCGTCATGCCCTTTGAAAGCCGCAGCGAGGTCATGACGTTGAGCGTGGATCGAGGCTGGGTCACGGAAGCCTCGGTCGAGGACGTCAAACTGCTTCCCGGCGTGCATCGAACCATGTTCCGGCTGAGCGGCGGCGAATGGGTCAGCCGCGAGATCGTCAGAGACGTTCGATCCGGGCGTGCGAGGTTCGTGGTCAACAGCGGCGACGTTGTCTGGTGGGGAAATCAGGGGCTCACGGTCGAGCAGAGCCCCTATTGGCAGCGGGTGAACGATACGATGCTCAGGCAACTGCCGCCGCCTGATGATGAGATGCGCGCGGCGGGCCTCGAGGGACGTTGGTTCATCAGCGTGGGCAATCATGAAGTGTGGGGCGATCCGCAGATCGCCGGGGTCCTGTCCGCCGTGCCCTATTTGAAGGAACTGGGCGTGACGCCGGATCGGCTCATCTACAAGTTCGATTTCAAGAATGTTCGCTTCATTTTCCTGTGGAGCGGGAAGTACGACTATCGCTCCCCGTCGCTCTGGGATGCCGATCGGCCGAAATATGCCGCGCAGATGACGCAGCTCCAGCAGTGGCTGGACGACGCCAAGGCCAAAGGCATCCGCAAGGCATTCATCATCTTCCACTACCCGGTCTTCGCGCGCTCGGGCCTGGGCCCTATTCCTGAGCCCGACAATCCCCATAAGATCATCGCGTCTTACGCCAACGATATCGAACTGGTCGTATTCAACGGGCATGTCCACACGACCGAGCTCTACGAGGTTGACGGCGTGAAATACCTGATGCTTGGCGGCGGTGGCGCGGAGCAGGATCCCATCCTGCCGGGGCGGACGAACATAAAGGTGCCGGCGGACTATCCACTCGACTTGTATTGGAAAGGCCAGCCACCCAAAGAGGAATACAATTACGTCTTGGTCGATGTTGAACCGGGGCAGAAGACCAAATTCACACTCAATCGCTTCCGGCCGTGGGCGGCAGAACCGTTCGCCAGTGTGGATTTGTTTACCTAGCGAGTTGCGAGTGCAGATGGAGGTGACGAGCGCGCTGATGATCATTCATGGCCTGGTGGCGGTCGCGCTGCTTGGGGCGATCACTCATCAGACGCTGGCGGCATGGGCTCCGGCTGTCCCTCGCCAAAATTCCTTCTTCGCGCGCTTCCGGTCCATCCCTCCCGCGTCCTTCGCCAACGCCATCGTCGCTTTGTACCTTGCCGCCGCTTTGCTGGGCGCGAGCCTATATTTGTATTTCCGTGTCGATGTCAGGCCTGCACTGGAGCGCAGCGGACATTGGCAGGCTCTTGGGTTGTTCGACCTCAAGGAGCACTTCATTTCGATCGGATTGGGGATTTTGCCGGCCTATTGGCTCTTCTGGCGACGGCCAGCCGCAGAAGACACCCGCCGAATGCGTGCCATCTTGACCGCAATTCTTGCCTTCATCGTCTGGTGGGCCTTCTTGGTCGGCCATGTCATGAATGACATCATGGGCTTCAGTCAATGACGTCTGGTCTTACGTTTCGCAGATTCGTCTTGGCGTATGGCGCAACGTTCCCAGTCCTTTACGTGATCGCGCTGGCGAGAGACGTGGCGCTGTTCACGGTATACCCCTCGCTTGGCATCGTCCTTTTCGGCACGCACCATTCCCAGGATGTCGCGGATCCTGCCGTCGGTTTCTTGGCGCTGGCAATCTACTGGTACGGTTGGACCGCGACGGCGGCGACTGGCGCGCTCATAATAGGCCTCCTTACCGTGTCGCTTCCCGGCCGATCGACGCGGTTTTTCGGACAGGCATGGATTTGCCTGACGCCGGTGCTGGCAATTGTCGCATGTGTCTACCTCGCGCTCCCCTTCTTTCGGCTCTAGCCCCGGCGGCGGAGCCCGAAGCCGCTATTTCACGCTTCGCGAAATTCAGCCTCCGGATTTGGACGCTAAAGCCCGAACGACTTACTTGGCGTCGTGAGCGGAGCGACCACTTCAGCCAAATGCCTCCCGATAGCTGACGGTTGGCTTCCGGCCCACCATTCAGGTAGTTCAGCATTTGAGAACAAGTCTGGGCTCGTTCCGTGCCGAGAAGAAACCGCGGCCTGCTGATATTGACACGACAGACGCGCGCGATTCAGGTCGGTAGGTCGCCTTGAGCTTCGAAATGGGAGACGGTCCGAGCCATGCCGCTGGTCGGACAGATTGGCTCTGTCGATGGCTGGCCTCAACCAGCCATGAATGCCTTGTATCCGGTCAGGGCGAATTTGATCCCCATCGCTATCACGATCAAGCCCATGTATCGGGTCGCCATATCATGTGCCAGACTCGGCTTTTTGGGCTCTTTCGATCCGCGTGCAACAAGCATCAGCAGTACCCAGGTGATGACCAGGACCACGCATATTCCGGTTAGCGCTGGAAGAGGGATGCCTGCGCGCGAATGCGCCGCCGCGATGGTGATGACCCCGGTGATGGTGCCGGGGCTGGCCGCGAACAGGATCATCGGCGCCAGCGCCGCACCCGCAGCAGATGGATCGGGATTCTGAGTTGCGGGATCGGGCTCGTTGGCCGGCCTGGAGCCGGACAGCATGGTGAAACCGATGAAGGACAGGACGATCCCGCCAGCCACGGAAAACACATCCAGTGGTATGCCGAAGATGTCGAGTATTCGAGCGCCCGCAAGCGCCGCGATGATCAGGACCACGGCGATGGTCAGGATCGCCCTTGTCGCATCCGAAACGCGCCGCGCCCCCGTCCGCCCGGCGGTCAGGCCAGCGAACATCATCGCGCAGACCATGGGATTGACCAGCGAGAAGAGGGTGACGATGGCTTGCAGATGGTCTTCCATCGGGCGCTCTCATTTCTGAGCGGATCTGGACATTGGACATTTATGGCGGATGTCAAACGAAGCTATGCCGGCGAGCATGGATGCATCGTAATCAAAATGGATAGCTGAGCAAAATTCCCTGACAACCTTGGAGAAAGGGACCCGGATTGAGAACGCACCTCGGTGAGGTTGTCATTTCAGCACAAGATTGCGCACGATCTGTACCATAGCGCCGTCGCGAGCATCTCCTGTTCGTTTGCCGCTCGACGCTTGGAGCCAGGACTCATTCATGATGCGTCGAATTTCCTCGTCGGATTCGACCACGCCCGCAGCGTTGAAATCTTCGCGAATTTTGCTAGCCACGTCGCAGTAATCAAACGCGCGCATGCCGAGATCGGTCGAATAGGCGTCAGCGCTTTCGCCCACAAGCCCCAATTTTTCTGCCGCCCACATCCCAAGGAGCTTGTTACGGCGCACTATTCGCAGGGTGTTTTCGTCGAGGTTGGGCATTGGAAATGCACCTAGCTGGCTCGGCTCACGTCACAATCAGTCACGGCCGCCATCCAACTCATCATCGTCGAAGTCGTCGTCCGAGTCCACGAATTTCAGCCATAATGGTCGCGCGGTAGGTGGCAGGACACACGGTAAGACATACAACGGAACCCACGGCGTCACGCTCCCCGCCGGGCTCGCCGACTATGGCGACACTGCCGTTCGTTCCATCGAACTCTCTCAATCGTCGAATAGGCTCCATGTTCGGAAGGGGAGAGCCTCGGACATGACGTCTTATGATCCAAAACGTCCGCTTTTTGGCCTTCTACGCCAAAAGCTGCCAGTCCTCTGTCGGCTCCCAAACTGCCGGGCGGTATTGCGCCAATAACTGACGTGGTGAATTCGTCTCACCACTGACGCTGTCTTTCCTAGTTGGCCGCCTGTTCGCCGTTGGAGGCGAGTGCGATCCGGGCAATCTCCGCCAGTGTGGTGGTGGCGTAGATTTCCAGCAGCTTGGCTTCGGCGGCGGCGTGGGCCGCTTCGAGAACCGAATTTGACGCCCGCTCGACAGGGCAGGAGGGATGGTCGCTTGAAACTCCCGGCAACAGGATCGTTCCCTTGTGCAGGGCGCGCTGGACATCCAGGACGGTGATGTCGTCCAATGTCCTGGACATCCTCCAACCGCCACCGCGGCCGCCTTCGGACTCGACGATCCCGTGGTCACGCAACGCGCCCAGCGTCCGGCGGACAACAACCGGATTGGTGTTGAGCATCTGCGCGATCCGCTCGGATGTTTCCTTGCCGCCGAGCAACGCCATGTGGACGAGCACATGCAGCATCCGCGCCAACCGACCGTCGCTTCTCATTCTCAGGCCTTTCCGCAACAACTAAAGTTACGCGATCTTGACTTTCGTCCTTTTCCGTAACATGCATTGTTACACATGGAAAGGAACATCCATGCGGCGTCGCCAATTTCTGTTCGCTGCGGCGGCTTTGGCCCTTTCCGCCCCACAGGTCGGCGCCTTTCCTCAGGAGACCGTCATGAACGAAAAGATTATCCAGACGCGGACGCTCGCCATGAGCGTCCTAGACGAGGGGGCTGGCCCTCTGGTGTTGCTCTGCCACGGCTTTCCGGAAACGAAACAGGCATGGCGACACCAGATCGCCGCTCTCGCAGCGGCGGGCTACCGCGCCGTCGCGCCGGACATGCGAGGCTACGGCAAGACGGATGTCCCGGCACATGTCGACCAATATACGGTCTATCACGGCGTCGGCGACATGATTGCGCTCCTGGACACCTTGGGCGAGGAAAGGGCCGTCATTGTCGGGCATGACTGGGGAGCCACGATCGCCTGGCAGGCAGCACTGCTCCGCCCCGACCGATTTCGGGCTGTCGCAGCGCTAAGCGTGCCGATGATGGGCCAGCCTCCGGTGCCGCCGACGAAACTCTTCCCCCAGACCGACGCGGCGCTGTTCTACGCCCTGTACTTCCAGGCACCCGGGGTCGCGGAGGCCGAGTTCGAGGCCGACCCGCGCCGCACGCTGCGGAAACTGCTCTTTGCCGCCAGCGGCGAGGCGGGACAGCGGAAGCCCGGAGACGGAACGCCCAATCCTTTCGGCATGGTCAACCGCAGCACAGGATTGCTGGCGAGCCTGCCCGATCCGGCAGCGCTGCCCGGCTGGCTCCCGGCGGCAGACTTCGATCGCCTCGTGGATGCCTTCCGGATGTCGGGCTTCAGCGGCGGCCTGAACTATTACCGCAATTTGGATCGAAACTGGGAGCTTCAACAGGCCATGGCCGGGGCGAAGATCGCCATTCCGGCCCTGTTCTTGATCGGCGAGCGCGACACCGGCCTGGAAATTCCCGGCATGGACCAGATCATCGCGGCCATGCCCAGCCTTGTTCCGCACCTGCGCGGAACGCACATCCTGCCTGGCGCGGGGCACTGGCTGCCGCAGGAGCGGCCGTCGGAGGTTTCCGAGATCATCACGGAGTTCTTGGGCCAACTCGGAAACGGCGAGGGGCTGCGATAGCCTCCGGCACGGCAGTGGGATTTTTCAAGAAATAGGCGCTGCGGTTCACTATTGTCCGCCGCGCCAAGCGGTCAAGGATCATGAGTCTCGCGTCCAGACATCCGAGACGATGATCGATATCGCAACCACTCGCCTCATGCTCAATCGGCTCGCTAGACGTTAATTCTCGAACGCCCTCTGCAGGCTTCAAAGAACCGCCGGGCCGTCAAGGTGGCCCGGCAAATCCGGAAAGGGGAGGGCGGTCAGTTGGGCTGCTGGATGGCGGAGAGCTTCCAGTCGCCGCCGTTCTCGCGCACGAAGGTCCAGATCTCAGTGGTCTGGCTGGGCGCATCGGCGTCGCCTTCGACGATCTTGCCGGTGGCGCGGTCGCGCATCACGTCCAGCGCCTCGTAGCGCAGCGCCGCCGTCGCGTAATCGCGCGCACCTTCGCTCCAACTTTCGGCAATGTCGGCTTCCAGAAGCTTGACGTCGCTAACCTCGTTGTGCAGGCCCCTATGGGCATTTTGCGCCAGCTCTTCCGACAGGTAAGAGACCATTTCCGGGGTCACAAGCTGGCGCAGCGCGTCATGGTCCTCACGGGCAAAGGCGTTTTGCACTTCGCTCAGTAGAGCCTCGAAGCGGCTGAGATCGGCCTGTTCGAGAGCCAAACCGGATGAGAGCGGCTGAGACCGGGGAGCGTCGGCCGGGCTGCCAAAGCTGGGAATGGTGAAGCCGCCGGCCTTGCCCATGCCCGAATGCGCTTCGGAGCCGGTGTCACGGGGTGCGTTTCCGGCGCCGGCCATGGCCGGTTGCTGCGTCTTTTGACCGCGGAAGAAGCGCAGCGCCAGCATGACGACGGCGGCGATCAGCAGACCTTGCAGCAAGAGGCCGAGGAAGCCGGCCAGACCGCCGAGGCCCTGTCCGAGCAGCAGACCAATGAGGCCACCAAGCAACAGGCCGCGCAGCAGCGAGCCGCCGAGCCCATTCATGAAGCCCGACCTTTGCTGGGCGGCGGATGGCTGGCGGGCGGCGTTGGGAGCGGTGTTCGGCGTCATTGACCGCTTCACCGGCGCAGCCTGGCTCGGCGCGGTACGGGTGGCTGGCACGTTCTGATGAGTGCGGGCGCCGCGGCTGCCGAAACTGCCGCCGCGCCGTGCCTCGGCATAGTCCAGCGAGACCATGGAGAAGGCCACGATCAGGCCCGTGAACATGGCAAGGATCTTGGCGCGACGTGACCTGGACATAACTGGTCTCTCCCGGATGCGTGCGGTCGCCCCCAGGCTCGGCGTCACGCCATGGCGGCGTTGACGAGCGGATGCGGTGGCTGCCCGGAATGGCCCGGACGGTGGCTCATGTAGAAGCCGGGAAGTCGGCGCACAAGACCCGAGGCGCAGTCTTCCCACTTTATGTCTGGCAGGGCAGGCCGTGCCTTTGCCCGTTCAGGCCGGATGCTGCCGGACGCTCAGTCCGCCATCCACGGCAGGCAGGTGGCATTCATGAACGGGCATTCGTGGGAGACTCGCTGAATGTCTGTTGCTGCGATCCGGACGCCAGAAGCTGCCGGTCCGGTAACGTGCCCCAAAACCTGCCAGTCAGCTACGCGCCCGATATGGGCCATAGAGGCAATTCTTGCCTCCGCCCGGAAGCAGACATCGCGGGTGACCATACTGGCCGGCTGCGATACAGGTCCGCCCGCTTGGCAGCGATCGCTGTCACCAGCAGAACACGTCCCCAATGGCGCTCGCGCATGCCAGGCAGAGCTGCGCCAATGCGTCCGACCCTTTGACGACCTTCGGCGTATGCAAAACGCCCCCCCGCAGGTGAGACGGGTCTTCGACGCCTCGGCACTCGATACGGATCTTGGAAATGGAGTAGTCTACCTCTGCTTGCGTCGATTTCGGCTGGCGGAACAAATGCGATTCCAACCCGCAAGTTATCTGTTTGCGGCGCGTGCCCTGCGTGACTTCGGTGACGCCTTCGTGGCGGTGTTGTTGCCGGTCTATCTGCTCGCTCTCGGCTTCACGCCGCTGCAAGTCGGGGTTGTTGCGACCGCATCGCTTCTGGGATCGGCATCGCTCACCATTGGCATTGGTTTCCTCGGCGCGCGCCACGATCATCGCCGGCTTTTGCTTGCCGCCGCCGGCCTGATGTGTGCAACCGGCGCGGCGTTCGTTTTCCTTCATGATTATGCGCTGCTTTTGCTCGTTGCGTTCGCCGGCACGATCAACCCATCCGCCGGCAGCGTCAGCATTTTTGTGCCATTGGAACACGCCGTGCTCGCGCGCGAAGTTGCAGCCTCTGCCCGCACCAGGATGTTCGCACGCTACAGCTTCGTGGGAGCCATCGCCGCGGCGTTTGGTGGCCTTGCAGCGGCAATTCCGGATCATCTGGCGATGTTCGGTCTCGATCGCCTCGGCGGCATAAGGGTCATGTTCGTCCTTTATGCGTTGCTGGGCGTGCTGGGAGGCAGCCTTTACGCTCGCATCCCCGCGCGTGAAACAGTCCCGAAAACCAAGCCAACGGCCGCGCTTGGGCCCTCTCGTCACGTTGTCTTCAAGCTGGCAGCACTGTTCAGCCTCGACGCGTTCGCCGGTGGCTTCGTCGTTCAGTCCCTGCTGGCTTTGTGGCTGTTCGAGCGGTTCAACCTGTCGCTCTCCCAGGCGGCCACGTTCTTCTTCTGGTCCGGCCTGCTCTCGGCGGCCTCCTATCTGGTCGCCGCACGGCTATCGCGACGCATAGGGCTCATCAACACGATGGTGTTTACGCACATCCCATCCAGCGTCGCCTTGATGCTGGCCGCTGTTGCACCGACGTTGCCTGTGGCGCTCGCTTTGCTGCTGCTACGGGCAGCGTTGTCGCAGATGGATGTGCCGACGCGCTCGTCCTATGTCATGGCGGTCGTGACCGAGCCCGAGCGTGCCGCCGCAGCCAGCTTTACGTCGGTGCCCCGCAGTCTCGCCGCGGCGATCAGTCCGACATTTGCAGGGCTGCTATTTGCCGCCTCCCTCCAAGCGTGGCCGCTCTTCATCTGTGGAGCGCTGAAGATCAGCTACGATCTGTTGGTCCTGGCTCAGTTTCGTCACGTCAAGCCACCTGAAGAGCAGACTTAGCTCGAGGCAGGGTCGAACAGGCGGCTTAAAAAAATCTGGGATTGTTCGGGAACTTTTACCCCCTTCCGGTGTTCTTCCCAGTTAACGGTCAAGTCCCAGCCCCACATCGATGGTCCGGGTTTGAAGGCGTGACGCGCCTCGAAGCGACGACTCAAATTTGACCGTTTTCGATCTGCAACACAGCTTTGGAAGGAGCGAAGAGATGAAACACCTATTCGTCTCTCTCACCGCCGGCCTATGCTTGGTACTTCTGCCAACCGGGGCCGCATTTGCTACGGGCCAACCCGGCGCTGGCGCGGGCTTGGCGTGCACGGTTAGTACCGCTGCCCTCGACACCCCCGGCAACGCGGCTAACGCGGGTAACCCGGCAGGCACCAATGGTTCGCCGTTCAACCAGTCAGTAACGAAGGGATATGCCGGAAACCCAGGCAACCCAACTACAACGAACGGGCAAGCAAGTGCCAATGCGGTTTCCCAGTACGACGTTGCTTGCCGGAACGCCACGACAAGGGAGATGAAGCAGATGCCATAGTAGGCGCATCTGCGCCTACTAAAACACGTGATCGGTTTGAATCGACCGACTCGTTCCGGCGTGCAGGGTTATTTGGAGTTTTGGGCAAAACGCCGGACACTGGAATAGAATGACAGTTGCATGCGTCTCGTCGTTGTGGCCGGCTTCCTTTGTGCGGTGGCGGTCGGCTTAGGCTACACCTACAGTCAAGAGCGCACGATCCCGATCTTCCTCACAGCCCCGGTCGAGCGCGGTCACATTTCTACTCTGGTGAAGGCAAATGGGACCGTCGAGGCCGCCGCGAGCGTTGACGTCAGCTCACAACTGTCCGGCCAGATTGCGGCGGTGTTCGTCAATTTCAATGATGCTGTAAAGGCTGGTCAGCCGATCGCCCAGATCGATCCGGAGATCTTTGTCGCCCGGGTCAATGAGGGGAAGGCCGCCCTGGGCGTGGCAAGGGCTGCCGCCCAAACCGCAAGGGCGGCGCTGGAAAGAGCGAAGGTCGCGGTGACGAATGCGCAGACCGCCAAGGAATTGGCGGAGGCTCAATCGGCGGCAATCAAGTCCAGGCAGGATGAAGCGGAGCGAGATCTCGTGCGAAAGGTTCAATTGGCACGCACCGGCAGCGGGACCGAGCGCGACCTAAGCCAGGCCAGAGCTATGCGTGACTCAGGGGCCGCCGACCTGCGCGCCTCCGTGGATCAGGTTCAGATGAAGGCGGAGGCCATTGCGATGGCCGAAGCAGAAAAGCTGATGGCCGAGGCCGAAATCGAGAATGCTCAGGCTGTTGTCGAACAGAGGCAGGCGACTCTGGACCAGGCGCGACTTGATCTGGATCGCACCGTACTGCGCGCTCCGATTAACGGGATCATCATCAGCCGGGATGTCAATCCAGGACAGACGGTCGCCGTCAGCCTGGAAGCCAAAACACTGTTCAAGATCGCGAACGATCTGCGACAGATGGAGGTCCACGGAAAGATCGATGAGGCCGATATTGGACAACTGCATATTGGCCAGGCGGTCCTGTTCAGAGTGGACGCCTACCCCGATCGAACCTTCGACGGGCGGATTCTGCAGATCCGCAAGGCGCCCGAGGTCGTGCAAAACGTCGTGACTTATACCACCATCGTTTCCGCCCCCAATCCGGACCTTCTGTTGATGCCGGGAATGACTGCGCAGCTTCAAATCGTTGTCAGTGATACCGGCGAGATCCTCAAAATTCCCAGCCAAGCGCTGCGCTTCCGGCCGAGCGGCGCCGAATCCCCGCCCGGTCACCTGAGCACCTCCTCTGGGGCGGCTGCGACGGTGTGGGTGGTCGGCGGTGACGGGCAACCAAGCCCGATCGCCGTCAAGCTCGGGGCGAGCGACGACAGCGGCGCAGAGCTGCTTGAGGGACCGCTTACAGTGGGCCAGCAAGTAATCGTCGGGGTTGCCAATTCACAGAGCCAGAAGGGCTACTTCGGCATTCGCCTGGGTTTTTGAGATGCAACCCCTCCTCCAGACCGTAGGAATCTCAAAATCCTACCCTTCCGGCGAGACCATCATTCGGGCGGTATCCGGCGTGTCGCTGTTGATCAACCACGGCGAATTTGTTGCGATCCGCGGCCGCTCGGGTTCGGGCAAGTCGACCTTGCTGAACCTCCTGGGTCTTTTGGAGCGGCCGGATTCCGGCGAATATTCGCTGCAGGGTCAGGCGGTTGCAGAGCTTAGCGAGGACAAGCGCGCCGCCCTCAGGCGCCAAGCCATCGGCTTCATATTCCAATTGCCGGTCCTACTGCCGCGAGCAACCGCGCTGGAAAATGTCGAACTGCCGCTCATCTATGCGGGTGTTCCTCGCTCAAAGCGGCGTCGCAGGGCCAAGGATGCGCTTGACCGCGTAGGCCTTGCCAACCGCGGTCACCATTGGCCGAGTCAACTCTCGGGAGGAGAGCAGCAGCGGGTCGTCATTGCCCGGGCAATCGTGAATGATCCTGTTCTGATCCTGGCCGACGAGCCGACGGGCGCGCTGGACAGTCGCACCAGCGACGAGATTCTGTCCCTGTTCGAGGGCCTTCACCGTGATGGTCGCACGATCATCATGGTTACGCATGCCACCAATGTCGCCGATCGGGCGCAATGCCAGATCACCTTACACGATGGACGGATTCTTAAAGTTGAAGGGACATCAGCTCAGAACTCGCTTGCGGACTTCCCGGAATGAGCCCTTTGGAGAGCATGCGAATCGCCACTCGAGCGCTTGGCGCAAATAAACTGCGGAGCGCCTTGACCGTGCTGGGGATCGTCGTTGGCGTCGCCGCTGTGGTCTGCATGATATCGATCGGAGCGGGCGCTCAGGCGGAGGTCTCGGAGAAGATCCGCACGCTTGGTGCCAATCTCCTGCTGGTCTTGCCCGGAGCCCAGAATTCCAATGGGGCCAAGCTCCAAGCCGGAACACAGCCCACACTGACGGAAGAGGACGCGGCAGCCATTCGCCGCGAACTGGCGGACGTACAGGTGGCCGCCCCGCTGTTATCGCGCCCCATGCCCCTGGTCGCCGCAAACAAGAACTGGGTGACGCTGGTCGCCGGGATCAACGCCGACTACCTGGTGGCGCGCGAGTGGCAAGTTGTCGACGGTCGATCCTTCACAGACGAAGAGGTCGCATCTGGAGCCAAAGTGGCCATTGTCGGGTCGGTTATTGTCGAGGAACTCTTCGACGGACGCGCCGGCGTCGGTGAAACGCTTCGGATTGGCAACGTACCGTTCACCGTGATCGGTGTGCTCGACAAAAAGGGATTGGGGGCGGCAGGCCGAAGTCAAGACGATGTCGTGTTCATTCCGCTGTTGACAGCGAAAAGCCGCGTGGTCGGGGCCGTGCGTGGCACAACCCGCGAGGCGTTGGATTTCGTCTCGGTCAAGGTGTCGGATGCGGCCGCGATGTCGGAGACGCAACAAGAGATCGAAGCGTTGCTCCGGCAACGACACCGCATTCGCGGGGATGCTCCCAGCGACTTCAGAATCGAGAATCCGGCGGATGTCCTCACTGCACGTGGGGCCGCAGTGCGGCTCCTCGGCATTCTGTTGATTGCGGTGGCATCAGTCTCGCTGGTCGTTGGCGGCATCAGTGTCATGAACATCATGCTGGTTTCTGTGACCGAACGGACCCGCGAAATAGGTTTGCGCATGGCTGTCGGGGCTAGTCGCCGCGATATCCGATGGCAGTTCCTGATCGAGGCCTTGATCCTGGCACTGCTGGGCGGGCTTGTCGGGGCGGTGCTCGGAGCGGCGGCGGCGGTTGCAATCGCATGGGAGGCTGGCTGGCCGATCCTGATCAGCCCCTGGGCCGTTGTCCTGGCTTGTGGATTTTCGGGGCTCATTGGGATTTCATTTGGCGTCTATCCGGCCCATCGGGCCGCACGGCTCGATCCGATTGAGGCATTGCGCTTCGCTTAGTCACTTGCCGGCAGTGGATGTCACGGCGGCGGCCGGAACCATCCGGCCGGTGAGCGTATTTCCTCTTACCCCTGCAAGTTGGCCAAAAGCACAATCATGACCGCGCTGGCGTCTGTGGCGATAGTCACGGTATCCGTTCTGGGAAGTCGCCTATGCTCGGCGCCCGGGAGGTTCGCGCCTCCTGCGTCCTCGGCGCGTGACAAGCTGAACGAGATCAGAGAGCGTGCTCCATCCGAACGTAGCGGCGCAGGAGGTCGCGGACCTTCACCGCAAGCTGGATCTGGTTGATTTGGAGGCCAAAACGGAAAAGGAGTGCGCTTTCTCCGACTCGCGTCGTCCCTCAGTTCGACTTCATCGCCGATACTGTTGCCCGGCTCCAGGCAAATGGCACGACCAATACGCCCAACAACGCGAACGCTGCCAACAGCGCCCATGCATCATGGCGCGAGGCACGAGTAGCGGTGCTCGATCCCAGACTTGTCGGCCATGCGCTGGAACAGCAGCGAGTTGCGCCGGTCATCATGAAGCATCGACTGTGCGAAGCGGCGAAAGACGTCGTGAACGTTCTTTGGCGGCTTCCCTGGCATGCGCGGCTTTGGCGGCTTCCATCGCTTCGGCGGCTTCCATGGTATGCACGGATTCCGCAGTTTCCACGGCTTCCGTGATGGCCGCTTCTTCCACCGTCGTTTCTTCAACGGCAGCGGCAACGCGTTCTTCTTCGGTCGAGGCCTGCCGTTGTTGTATTACTGCAACCCCTACTATGCCACCGGCTACTACGGCTACTACGGCGCCTGCTATCCGGGATATTATCCGGGGTATTAATTGCGCCGGATAAGGTCGGCCGCACC